>JBGCFN010000033.1:0-65336 GCA_045106935.1 Gammaproteobacteria bacterium
TAGAAACATGAGAACTTTGCAAAAATACAGCTTGCAACATTTGAGCAGAGCGATAAAGTACAGTGTCTCTTAGATCATACCTCTCTGGCTGCACTGCATTTGTTATATCACGAATTTGTTTATTCCAATCATTAACGCCCACCAAAAAAACATAATAGTCAGGATATAAGTTTTCAGTGCGGAGCAATGTTGCGAGGTGATTTTTAGCACGCAAGCCTGATAAACCGGTATTGATAACCTCAACATCCTGTCCAAACTCTTGCGCTAACTTGTCTTCCAAAAGAGCTGGCCACGTTTCTCTATCATCAGAATTAATTTCTTCAGTTGTACTTCCACCAATCGCAAACACTCGTATAGGAGTGTCAATATCATAGCTAACTTCTTTTGTGACTCTAAAACCTCTACTATCCGTTGATATCGTATTAACCCCATTAAACCCTGGCATAACGTCACCTACTATCCTCACCTTTTCTTTCATGTTAGGTGGTAGCGTTTTGTAGTCGCTTTGAAGATATTCATTCGCAGTAAATAAATTCAAGAACAAAAGCAGTAACAAAGTAATAGCAACACTTAAATATTTTCCCTTCCATATCAGGAACAGAAAAAATACAAAGACGATTTGGTATAAAACAATAAACACCATTGCCGATGATCCAATATCATCTTCTGGAATAGTGCTTAAAAAAACTAATTGAAAAACGAGAAATACAAGTCCAAAAAATAATTTAGTCCAATTCATAACGCTCCACGTAATTCTCTTTAAGAGATTCGTCTTGGTCTTCTTTAAATAGAAGATAACTTCCTACTGCTAGTACATCTAATCCAGTTCCCATGAAGCACTTAAAAGCATCAGTAGGCGTGCAGACAATAGGCTCACCCCTAACGTTAAAGGATGTGTTAACGACAATTGGACAATTAGTCTTTTCTTTAAACTTAGAAATTACCGCGTGGTAACGAGGATTTGTATCTGCATGCACTGTTTGTATACGTGCGGAATAGTCAACATGTGTAATTGCTGGCACAGTAGAGCGTGGTACATTCAGCTTTTCGATACCAAATAGCGCTTCTTCCTCTTCAGTCATTGCTCGACGCTTATCATTTTGCACGTCTGCAACAAGTAACATATAAGGACTATCGGTATCTTGCTTAAACCACTCGTTCACATCTTCACGCAACACACTTGGCGCAAATGGACGAAAACTCTCTCTGTACTTAACTTTTAAATTCAGCTGCTTCTGCATAGCGGGTGAACGTGGATCTGCAATAATGCTTCTCCCCCCCAATGCGCGGGGACCAAATTCCATGCGTCCTTGCATCCAACCTACTGCCTTCTCGTCAGCTAAGGCAGATGCAACTTGCTCAATAAATTCGTCATCAGTGAGCTTCTTAAAAGTAGCGCCACATTTATTTAGTTCACCTTCTATTTCATCATCCCCGAACTCAGGACCTAGATAAGAACCTTTCATTGCATCACGTTCTGAAGCAATAGTTCTTTCTTTATTATGATGCAAATACCAAGCTGAAAGTGCAGCACCTAGTGCACCACCAGCATCACCAGCTGCTGGTTGTATCCATATATTATCAAAGATTTTCTCTCTTAAAAGGATGCCATTTGCTACACAATTAAGCGCAACACCGCCAGCCAAACAGAGATTACGCTCTCCAGTATCTTTGGCTATACCTTTAGCTATTTGAATAACTATATCTTCGGTTACCTTCTGAACGGAAGCAGCTAAATCCATTTCACGTTGAGTTAACTCTGTTTCTGCTGTACGAGGCGGACCTCCGAACAATGCATCAAACTTCTTGTTTGTCATTGTTAAGCCAGTTGCGTAATCAAAGTAGCTCATATCTAGTTGAAAGCTACCATCTTCAGCTACAGTAATGAGTTTCTCTCTGATTAAGTTGGCATACTTTGGTACACCATAAGGCGCTAAGCCCATGACTTTATATTCACCAGAGTTAACTCTAAACCCTGTATAGTATGTGAATGCAGAGTAAAGAAGTCCGAGTGAATGTGGAAAATGAATCTCTTTAACAACTTTTAAGTCGCGCCCTTTGCCAACAGCTAATGATGTTGTCGTCCACTCACCAACACCATCTAGCGTGAGTACTGCAGCACTCTCAAACGGCGACGGATAGAATGCGCTAGCAGCATGAGACAGGTGATGCTCAGAAAACAGCAAGCGCTCTTGCCAGTCCACCTTGTCTCCCATAGTATCTTTAAGCTCTTTTATCAATGCGCTCTTTTGGAAAAGCTTATCTTTAATCCAAATGGGCATTGACTTAGTAAAGCTTGAAAAACCTTTTGGGGCAAATGCTAGGTAAGTCTCAAGTAGACGCTCAAACTTTACAAAAGGCTTTTCATAAAAAACTACATTATCAATTTCGGAAGCCTCAATCTGCGCTTCTTTTAAGCAATATTCTATTGCATGACGAGGAAAACCAGCGTCATGCTTCTTACGAGTAAATCGCTCTTCTTGTGCCGCAGCAATCAACTCACCATCTTTTAGCAAACACGCAGCACTATCGTGATAAAAGGCAGAAATACCTAATATGTACATTCCAAACACCTCTTTATTTTAAAATATTGTATAGATAAACGGAGCAACCACAGAGCCTTGAGCAAGTACTAACAACCCACCTAAGATCAGCATCACAGTTATAATTGGAGCCAGCCAAAGCTTTTTACGCATACGTAGAAAAGCCCAAAGTTCTTTAATGATACCCATTGTTTCTCCCTAGTCTAAAATTGGTGTTTGAAAGAGTCAGATTGCAAACTTGCTGACTCGCGTGGAATCCAATGACTTGCTTTCTGCTTGAAACGAAGATGCAGCTCATCGCGTCCAAATAGGCGCATCAGTAAACTGATGGGTGTGAACAATCCAAAGAAAATGACACCTAACACGATTGGGCTGATAATCATTCCTAGCAATAACCCAAATCGCATCCACAACTTATTTAGCGGGAGTAATACATCAGCCTTTATTAATGTAATAATTAGAAACAGCAAACCCAATGCAACTAATAAATATGATGCAGTCGTACTCTCCACCAAGTAAAAATAGGCACCAACAGCAAAAAATACACTGCTGAAGAAAAAGCCAAATTTTCGATTCGAGGGTAACTCTATGTCAGAGAAATTCATTGCATCATCCTACCTTCTGTCAACGCAACCTTAAGCGTCCCTTTCATGATGTCAAATTGTTTACATAAAGGCTTTACTGCTTTCAGTATGCTTGCTCGTTCATTTTTCTTTGCTTCAACCACTTGCTTTTGGATAGTTTTCATTTTAATTTTCATTTTAGTTTTCATTTCATTATAAGATGTCATCTTACATATATCTTAATTTATTAATATTATAATTTTTCTCGCAGCTAGAGAGGTACGCACTTCAAATATTTCGCACCCATACAGCACGTTACTTAAGAATTTGAATTGCGTCTCACTATGTCAGCGCCTCGTTCTGTCAACCACGCAGTCACACAATGCTGCAAACTATGAACTTTTTAGTTGCTTTCAATGTTTCTCTTTGCTGCCTCATTGATTTAATAGCAATAGTATTTGTAATTTTATAAAACTCATGCAGAATCGTTTTATAAAACGTTCACAGACACCAATGGCTTGCTTAGACAGTATTTTCCCAAGAGGACCGGTTTATCGATACACTCTCAAGTCAAGTTAAATGCCATCTCGAGACGACTGAACGAACGTCAGCGACAAGCCTTAGACTTTGAAACACCCGCAGAACGGGTTAACCAATGTGTTGCATTGATCGGTTGAGATGGCAGCCAAAAGCGTATTACTTATAGTAACCAGACTGCTTGGTCTGATAAGGTTAGTCATATTAAGGAAGAGGGCACTCAGGTCTTCTCAAGGGCGTTTTTGACTTCTGAATCATATTATTGCCATATATTCGTTCTCAGAAGAGCCATAGGTCCATGTATTCATTAGCTTATATAAGGCACAGACCGACTTGGGGACGCCATTCTTTATTATTCTGAGTACTTCGCAAACATCTGTGCTTGTTCTGAAAATAGGCCAGCTTGATAAAATTTATTGGCATGATGGACTTTGATTTTCCATAAAGTGCTTTGTAATCTAGCCCTATAAAATTTCGCATTATTTAAATTCTAAGGAAAGGTAAAAATGGTTGATCCAAAGCCTATAAAAACATTAAAGGGAAGTCGGCTAAGCGTTTCAGAGCTTGTAGAACACCCCAAATTCACCATATTTATCACCACTTTGATATTCATTAATGCCATTACACTGGGTTTAGAGACGGATTCAGGCATCATGCAACGTTATGGATCTTGGTTGGTAGTGATCGATAAAGTGATACTGATCTTATTTACACTAGAATTAATTTTGAAATTTTATGCCTATAGATTTTCATTTTTTCGGTCAGGCTGGAACATTTTTGACTTTGTCATAGTCACTATCGCTTGGCTCCCAGCGACAGGCGCGTTGTCTGTGTTAAGGGCATTGAGAATATTACGAGTGCTCAGATTGCTCTCTGTGGTTCCTCAAATGAGACGAGTGATTTCAGCACTTGGTCACTCGATCCCAGGTATGGTATCCGTCATCGCAGTACTATGTATTATCTTTTATGTATCCGCAGTGCTATGCACCAAAATATTTGGCGCTCACCCAGATCCAAATATGCAAGAGTGGTTTGGCACAGTAGGGGCGTCTGCCTTTACTTTATTTCAAATTATGACATTGGAAAGTTGGTCAATGGGTATCGTACGACCTGTTATGGAACATTTTCCACTTGCTTGGATTTTCTTTGTTCCTTTTATCATTACGACTAGTTTTGCTGTATTAAATTTATTCATTGGCATCATTGTCGATGCAATGCAAATTGTACAAAGTGAGACAAGACACACTGATAAATCAGAGATAAAAGAATTTACTCACGAAGAACTAAGCTTACTTCATAAGCGCTTTGATGAATTACATGCTGAGTTAATAGAAGTGAAGAAGAATGCTGCTAAGAGTATAGATTAGCTTTAGTCATTGACCAGATAAAATCAATGATTAATCTGAATTTGCAGCAATATCTGTTTGAATAGAATTATTTTTACAATTAACGGCATATTCTAAGAACTTAATTTCACTCATCGGTTTACCAAATAAATATCCTTGACCAATGTCGCAACCAAGATTAATTAAAATATCTCTTTGATGTGTAGTTTCAATTCCTTCAGCAACAATTTTCTTGTTTAATGTATGCCCAATACTGATAACGACATCAACAATATGTTGATCACGATGATCACTCTCTAAATCAATAATAAATTCTCTATCAATCTTCAATGTATCAAAAGGAATTTTTTTGAGATAACTTAATGAAGAGTATTCTTTTCCGAAGTCATCAATAGAAATTTTGACACCTAATTCATGAAGCTTTTCTAGTTCTCTTGTTAGCAAGGTTGGATCATTGATAAATGCACTTTCCGTAATTTCCAAATCCAGGCAATAGGGAGGAATGCCAGACTCTTCAATAGCCGATGCGACAATCTCACTCATCCGATTAGATGCAATTTGTTTAGCAGAAACGTTTACCGCAATTGACTGAATTTGCAGACCTTTACTTATCCAGTCTACAAACTGATGACATGATTTTCTTAGAATCCATTCTCCAATCTCTTGTATCATCCCAGACTCTTCTGCAAGTTCAATAAATTGATCAGTTGGAATGAAGCCTAAGTCACTTTGATGCCAGCGAGCCAGACATTCAGCACTCACTAGTTTGCCTGTCAAAAGATCAATCTTCGGTTGATAGCAGAGACTAATTTCTTTATTTTTAAGGGCATAATGCAAATATTGTTCTAGCGATAAACGATAATTTCGCTCACGTTCAATCTCGTCATTGAACAAAACATATCTATTTTTTCCATCTTGCTTTGCTTTAAACATGGCGAGGTCGGCTTTCTCGATCAAAGCGCCTGGTGTTTGATCGTTATTAGATCTAATTGCTATTCCAATACTGACTCCCAGGAAAAATGACATATCCTTATAGCAGAAGGGAGATATGAAATTCTCTATGATTTTATCAGCTATCGTACAAGTATCATGCTTTGAATTAACATCATCTATCAAGATGCAAAATTCATCTCCACTTAATCGAGAAACAAATGCAGAACTATTTACAGACAATTTTAATCTTTGTGCAACCTGTGATAAAACATCGTTGCCTGCGTCATGTCCACTCAAATCGTTAACGCTTTTAAAGTTATCTAAATCCACATAAATAATAGCAATCGATTTTTCTTTAATTTTTGAGATGGACCACATGCTATTTAATTGATCCAGAGTATGATCTCGGTTTGGCAGCCCTGTTAATGAATCATAATTGGCGCGCATGTGGAGCATTTTCCTCTGACTATGTGTTTTATAGATTGTAGAAAATCTTTCAGCAAACTCGAGCAAAGCAGTTGTACATTCGCTGACTAAAGAATTTTCGGTATTAGCTGAGAAAAATAAATATGCAATAACTTCGTTATCAATTGTAATGGCGTACAACCAAATTAATTCTGAATTTAGGCCTGAGGCAACAGGTTGAAATTCTTTTTTGAATGTTTGCTTATCCATTGAGATTAAAGAGCGATCATTTATACGAGAGGGAAACGTGACATGCTCTATATGAGTGTAATTAAATTCTGCATTATTACTTGCCGACACTTTATAACAATGTGAATTCATTAATTGCTTATCGATCGGATCAATGATTGACACAGCAAGCCATTTTAAATCAAATAATTGTGATAATTGCGAAATATTTTCTTTAATTGATTGATGGATATCGGACGATAATAATGCAGATCTTTCTAGGTGAGACAATACTTCATCTTTCTTTTTTTGAAATAACAAAGAGGATGACATGTTATTAAAAGAATCACTTAACTCCTGAAACTCATCCTGCGTATTAATATTAATATCAATATTGTAGCTGCCCGAAGAGATCACATTGGTTGCTGAAATTAATTCATCTAATGGCGAAAATGAATTTTTGACATAACGATAAACAATTAAAGAGGCAATTAAAAAGAAAACAAGCGCAATAGGAGTGATGAATATTTCAAACTTCCTTATCGAAGATAATGCAATATTTTGTCTCTTGAAAATTACAAAATTCCAGCTCTCAGACTGAAAGCGGCTCGGTAAAAACAACGTCCACGGCGCAATAATATAATCATTTCCTTCGAAGGAATGTTCAATTATTTCATTATTTACACCAATTAAATTTGCTGCATATTTTAGTGTTGCACTACTTAAGTCTACGCTTGCACTGCAAAAAAGTGTCACTCCCGAATCAGAGAATATACACAATGGCTCATTAAATGGGGTTTTTGTTGCGTCATCAAATAATGTATCAATCGAAAATCGACCACTTAATACATAGGTAGAATCTTTGATTTCTTTATATAAACTTTCTATTTCAAAATATAATTTATTACTTTTATGATAATAGTTTAGTTTTGGCTTAAATGATTCATTAAATCCTGTAGCGTTAATATTTATATATTCTAAGACATTAATATTGTCAAATTCACTTACAATATTACTTGGTAGGCTCCCATCTGATCTTAACGTTATACTATCAAGACTCTCACTGATATTAATTAATTTCTCATAAGTAATAAGTCCATAGGATTTAGCGTATTTATTTAATGATGAATATGTTTCTGTTTCAACGAGTGTTGAGAAATATTGACTTGAAAGAAACGTTAATCCAATTATTGGAATAAAACTAGACAGTAAAAATGCATAAAGAATTTTTTTGCTAATGGATAATGATCTATCTTTTAAAATATTCAACGGCGTAATTAATATTCCTCTGCTACACCGATATACTTTCCATTATTTGCTCGTACTATATCGTCTCTACTGTGTTCTGCTGTTAATGGGGCAACACTTAGTCCATCTTCACCCAGACTGTATAAATCATAGTCATCGTTTATTGGCACTAGATTTTTGTCTTTTCTTCTGTTACCAGGTGGAGCAGTATCGTGGTTTACATATTCATAAGGATTACCCCATGGATCCTCTAGACCATCCATATCTACAGTACTTAATGTGAGGGGTAGGGAGCCATTAGATAATTTATAATTTGATATTGTGAGCCCAATAATGGCGATATCACTAGCTGCCTTGTTTATATCTGCTTTTTTAAAATAATCTTGATAAGCTGGAAGTGCGACCATAGAAATTAAGCCTAATACAGCCAAGACTATCATTAGCTCTATTATTGTAAATCCAGTTATTTGTTTTGAGGATGTCAAACGCATTTCAATATACTCGTCAATAAGAATAGTACGACGTACATTTCTTCTCTAAATTAATTTTGTCTGTGTATTTTATTAGTGCTTTATTATTCTTTTTTTTTTAAACTAATCTCTATTTGGTTTGGACAAAAGGTACTGTTTATTAAGGTAAAAGCATCATTTCTTTGTCATGATCAATTACTTTTATTCACTTGATTATCAATCTATTTTCTATAAATTGATTGATTAACACTCAGCAACTCACCTTTATAAGTTCGCATAATGTATATTATGTTAAATAGTTCAAGATAATACCTAGAGACCTAAATTGAAATCAAAGATAAGTATCGTCATTCCTGTACTCAACGAAGAGAAAATAGTCAGAAATAACATCACTAGGCTAAATAAATTAAAAACAAAATGTGATGTCTTATTTGTAGATGGGCAAAGCATTGATGACACAGTCAATGTATTAAAAGAAAATCAACAACAAGTAGTCACTTCACCCATTAAAGGTCGCGGTGCACAGCTTGCTTACGGCGCAAAATGTGTAAATGAAGATACTGAGTTAATATTATTTCTACATATCGATACAGAATTACCGACAGGATTTGAATTAAAAATAAGAATAAAACCGAATATAGATTATTGGGGCCGATTTGATATCAAATTAGATTCAAATAAAAAAGTATATAAGATGATACAAGTAATGATGAATTTACGATCAAGAATCACAGGCATTGCAACTGGAGATCAAGCAATATTTGTAACTAAAAATGAGTTATTGAATCATGTAGACAAGTTGAAAGAACATCCATTAATGGAAGATATCTATTTATCTAAAGTATTAAAAGCAAAACTAGGGCGTGCATATATTATTAAAGATCCAGTTATTACATCTATACGCTATTGGGAGAAAAATGGAATATTTAAGACTATTTTAAAAATGTGGAAATTTAGGTTAATGTATTTCTTTAATATTTCGCCTAAGACGCTATATAAACGTTACTATCTCTAATTTATGCGTGACGACAATGTTTTAATACTATTTACAAAAGCACCGTGTATATGCAGAGTAAAAACACGAATGCAACCTGCTCTATCGTATAGAGAAAGTTTGTATCTACATAAAAAACTTACCACACATGCTATTAATCAATTTAGAAATAATAAAGACTTCAAGTTGATCGTATATACAACTCAAGTAGATAAAATTAGGTACCAGTATCCTTACAAGATAAAACTTAAAGAACAAGTAGGTTTAAATTTAGGGATGAAAATGAATCATGCCATTAAGAATGAACTAAACAGTGCGCAACGCGTGTTATTAATAGGCTCTGATTTTTTGAACTTAAATTTAGATTATATTCAAAAGGCATTTGCATTGTTGTCACATACTAATGATGTTGTCATTGGACCGACTATTGATGGTGGATATGGGTTAATTGGAATGAGTAAACAAAACGAATTTTTGTTCAAAAAAATGTCATGGGGAACTTTGAGTGTATTGGATAAAACTGTCAGGTTAGCACAGCGTTATGGTCGCAATATCAATGCACTGGAGAAGATAACTGATATAGATACAATTGAAGATTTGTCTCAGCTTGAAAATAAAATGACACTACCAAACTGGATTAATCCTTTACTTCAAAATCGAATGCAATCGTTAACCAACAAGTTTTAATCCTTGGTGGATCAAGTCCACCCCTACTCCAGGTTTATGCATGTTTTCACTTAAATGTCTGCGCCATAATTTAGCACCAGGGATTCCCTGATATACATTTAGAATATGCTTAGTCATCGATTTTAATGGAGTTCCTGCCTGCATATTTTGGTCAATATAATTTGCATATTGCAAAATAATTTCATTCATAGAAGTATGTTGATCATCATTTGTTTGATAAATTTCTTGATCAACTTTCAGTAAGAATTCTGGATTTTTATAGGCTTGTCGACCAATCATAACCCCATCAACAAATCGTAAGTGACTCTTCATTTGCTCTATTGAATCAATACCGCCATTAATCACTATATTTAAATTTGGAAAATCTTTCTTGAGTGTGTAGACGCGATCATAATCCAGAGCTGGAATTTCACGATTTTGTTTTGGATTTAATCCTTTTAACCATGCTTTACGCGCATGAACAATTAATGTTCCACAACCCGCTTCCACAATAGCGTTGACAAATTCTGTCAAAAACTCATAACTATCATCTTCATCTACGCCGATTCTACATTTTACGGTGACTGGAATCGTCACTTGCTCATGCATGGCTCGAATGCAACTTGCTACCTGGTTCGGTTCACGCATCAAACACACGCCAAATCTGCCCGCTTGAACACGATCGCTTGGGCAGCCGACATTGATGTTGATTTCATCATACCCAGCATCTTCGCCCCATTTGGCAGACTTTGCCATTTCAGCGGGTTCGCTACCACCTAATTGGAGTGCAATGGGATGTTCTATGTCATTAAACTTTAAGAATCGCTCTCGATCGCCATGAATCAGCGCACCACTAGTGACCATTTCTGTATATAGGCGAGTATGCTTTGTCATTAGTCGCACAAGATATCGATAATGGCGATCAGTCCATTCCATCATCGGTGCAATGCAAAGTTTATGTGAATTCATTAATAGCTCAAAGCAAATAATTAGGAGTACGTTAAATTAATCACTGCTGTACTTCAAGCTTGCTTGCCCGATAGGGGCTGGAAGAATTAAGTTAAAGAAGTTTAACTCTTTATTTCTGGAAACCATCCTGCGGGTTTAATAACGGCTTCTGTCATCATATCTTTGAATTCACTATCGGCCATAGAAATTGCGCCAAATTGATCAAGATACGGTGTCATATACTGCACATCATGCAGTAGATAGCCATTAGATTTCAGTATCTCAAACAAGGCAACAAAAGCTACCTTCCCTGCATCACGAACAGTATGGAACTGACTTTCAGTAGCAAAATAACTTCCAATACGAATTCCGTATAAGCCACCTACTAATTCTCCATCCTGCCATGCTTCAACACAACTCGCGACACCCATCTTATGAAGCTTAAGATAGACACCAATAATATCATCAGTAATCCATGACTCTTCTTCTCGCTCGGCACACATTCTCATGACCTTTTCAAAACTAGTGTCATGACGCACTTCAAATTTTTCTTGCCTAATTAAGCGTTTAATATTTTTTGGAACATGGAAATCTTCGATGGGGATTAATGCTCTCGTCGGCGGTGCTTGCCAATATATCTTTGATTTATGAGGGGTAAAAAACATGCCATTAATGTAACCCTTAATAACCGTTTGAGGATTAAATGGCATTGATTCCAATGCAAATTGCTGACCCAATTCCGCCACAATTGGTACACGAGGCGTGACTGTTCTTAGTGCTTTTTTAAGCGCTCTAATGTGGAATGGTTGAGGCAAATCGTTAGCATTATTCATAGAGTGAAGTTTAGAAGAGTAACTCACTCATTAAAAGCTCATTTATTTCGAGTAGATCACATTGCTGTTGTAAAAATCATAAATAATGACTCGATAATCATGATTTGCTCTGTGCGTAGCGATGCTCCAGATAATGACACACACTTCTTAAACCCATAGCCTCTCCACCTTTAGGACGGCCAGGACGACTTCTCATATTGTAAGCCATAACATCAAAGTGAACCCAATCACTTTCATTCATTACAAATGATTGCAAAAACAAGGCTGCAGTGATTGCGCCACCATATCCACTTGATGCACTGTTAACTAAATCCGCGATGTTACTCTTAAGTTGGTGTTTATAACCTTGATGAATTGGTAAGCGCCAAATATCGTCTTCTGTTGATTTAGCAGACGCGTATAAACCATGAGACGTCTTGTCTTGTTGACTAAAAAAGACGCCGACCTCAGTGCCTAATGCAACGCGTGCAGCGCCTGTTAATGTTGCATAATCAATCAATAAGTCGGGCTTTAGATCACTAAGCTCTGACATTGCATCTGCCAGTACTAATCTACCTTCAGCATCAGTATTATCAATTTCAACAGATTTGCCTGAGCGAGAAATTATGACATCTCCTGGACGATAAGCATTATTTGAAATAGCATTTTCTACCGCAGGAATAGCAACACTCAATCGGACTGGAAGGTTGGTTTGCATAATATAATTTGCCAAACCGAGGGCATGAGCTGCACCCCCCATGTCTTTTTTCATCCAGCGCATTCCGGCAGCACTTTTAATATCTAGTCCACCACTATCAAAACACACGCCTTTTCCTGCGACACATAATAGTGGATGGTTGGGATTTCCCCATTCAAGTTTGAGCAGCCTTGGCACATGCTCACTTGCACGTCCAACGGCATGTATTAAAGGATAATTATCATTAATTAACTCATCACCCACTATTTCTGTAAAAGTGGCATCAAATTTAGCAGCAATGGTTTGTGTCGCTTTAGAAAGATGCTGAGGCATCATTTCATTCGCAGGCTCATTAATTAAATCTCGGACAATTTGGGTTGAGTCAACGGTGGCAATGAGATTAGCTGGATTAATTTCCTCAGCTAATAATAAACGTGCACAGTCTTTTTTCTTTTTATATTTAGAAAATTGGTATGATCCTAAGCCCCATCCCAGTGTGAGCTTTTCACAATCGTCCACTGAAAGCGTATCTGCAAGATGATAATCTCCGGGAGGCAGTGAAAATGGTAAGTCAGCAATGCTCCATAGTGATAGATTCTCGTCGACAATAACAATCACTTGGTTTAACTTACCTGCACTATCAGGGATAAGATAATGATTGCCTGATTGTATTGAACGATTACTAGACAACATCCAACTAGTTGCGCTCTCTAGAGATGAATTTGACAGCTCGTCAAACGCTGATTTAGTGAATAAGCTAATTAATATGCTGTCTTCATTCGCTGCTTGAGTGAAACAATCCATGCTTATATTTAAGGTTATTAATAAAACACCCATTGTATCAAACCAAGCATAAAACAGCTGTATCAAAATAATGCAAATGGACGCCCAACACCCCGCACTTAAAATTGAAAATTTAGTCAAACGCTATAAAGATGGCTTTCAAGCGCTTAATGGCATTTCGTTTCAGGTTAATCAAGGCGATTTTTATGCCTTGTTAGGACCCAATGGCGCGGGCAAATCGACCACCATTGGCGTGATATGCTCTTTAGTAAATAAAACGTCTGGCACGGTTGAAGTTTTTGGCCATAATATTGATCAAAAATTTGCAGAAGCCAAAAAGTTAATTGGCTTGGTTCCGCAGGAGTTCAATTTCAATTCTTTTGAGCCTATTTTAGAAATTGTAAAATACCAGGCGGGTTATTACGGCATACAACCCAATATAGCCAAAGAAAAAGCAGAAGAAATTTTAAATATATTAGGTCTCTGGGATAAAAGAAAAAATACGCCTCGAGAATTGTCGGGCGGTATGAAGCGCCGATTAATGATTGCTCGTGCACTCATCCATGATCCACAACTACTTATCCTTGACGAACCTACCGCAGGGGTAGATATAGAAATCCGTCGATCCATGTGGGAGTTATTACAGAAATTAAATGACGATGGTCGCACGATTATTTTAACAACGCATTATTTGGAAGAAGCAGAATATTTATGTAGAAATGTCGGCATCATCAATGATGGCAATATTATCATTGATACATCATTACGAGAGTTGTTAGATCAACTAAAGAAGGAGACATTTATTGTCTACTTGAAAGATCCAATTATCACAGCCCCACAAATTGAAAACGTCAATATCTCAGTCACTGATGAACGTACATTAGAAGTGACACCACAAAACAGCCAAACACTTGAATCAATATTCACAATTTTCGATAAGCTCAATATTAAGATTGTCAGCATGAGAAATAAATCGAATCGACTTGAAGAATTGTTCATGAACTTAGTTAAGAAATAACGTCTATGACTCTCGCACAAAAACTAATCGCATTAAGAACAATCTTTATTAAAGAGATATTGAGATTTTCTCGAATCTGGGTACAAACCATCGTGCCTTCTGTCATTACTGTTGCCCTATATTTTATTATTTTTGGCAACCTGATTGGGTCACAATTAGATAATGTCAAAGGTCATAGCTATATTGATTTCATCATTCCTGGCATGATTATGATGTCAATTATTACGAATTCATATGCAAATGTCGTTTCTTCATTTTATAGCTCAAAATTCCAAAAACACATCGAAGAAATGTTAGTGTCTCCGATGCCAACCTACATCATTATCTGGGGTTTCTTATCGGGAGGCATTGCAAGAGGAATGACAGTAGGAGTCGCAGTTACTTTTACGGCAACTTTTTTCACTGACTTACAGTTTCAGAATATTGGGTTAATAATATTAGTAGCACTGCTGACGAGCATACTGTTTTCTTTGGCAGGTCTTATCAATGCCATATTTGCAAATAGCTTTGATGATATCTCGTTAATACCCACCTTTGTTCTCACGCCCCTTACCTATCTTGGTGGAATATTCTATAGCATTGATATGCTTCCGGAATTTTGGCGATCTGTGTCACATGCGAATCCAATTTTATATATGGTCGATACGTTTAGAACAGGAATGATTGGTGTAAATGATATTGATACCTATTTATCTCTGAGCATCATTTTATCATTTGTAATCGTTCTATATATGACAGCCTCTACTCTATTGAATAGAGGGATTGGAATTCGTAGTTAATTTATTAAACCGGAATTGCGGCACTACTTGTACCTAATAAATTTTTAGGCATGCCAGATACAGGCTCTTTTGCCTTAGTCTCTTTTGAATTACTTGATAGACTACTGACATTTTTTTCTTGATAATTAATGTTATCGACTCTGTACTCCATATCTACTCGGGCAAATGAAATTTTATCACCAGCCTTCAATACGCACTTATTGATTCGATGACCATTAACTAACGTGCCGTTAGTGCTTCGCAAATCTTCTAAGAAGAAATTATTATGGAAGCTGATCACTTTTGCATGATGCATACTCATGGATTTAACACCCACATGAATATCATTACTAGGAATGCGCCCAATCGTTGTCACTTCTTTAGTAATATCAAAACATGCAACCACATTATTGCCATCCATTTGCACTAATTTTGGTGTAGGTTCGCCAGCCATATTTAGTGATGCAACATTTTTTTCAGCAAAATGTTTAATGCCAACGCGCTCAACATAAGGTATCCACTGAAGTTCATCGACAGATAATTCTAATGTTTTTACAGAAATAGATTTGTCTTGTTCGACAAATGCTGTAATTAACGCAGTATCAAATAAGGCATTAATTAAACGTGGAACGCCACCCGTGTAACGATGAATAATAGGATAACACTCTGGGTGAACAATCGGTTCTGCTTTACCTTCTTCTTCAGCTGTGTAGTCGTAGCCTGCCATGCCTAAACGATGTTTCACATAAGCAGCAATATCTTCCTCATTTAAAGGTGCCAAATGAAATCTGAATCTAATTCGCTGACATAGTTGCTCCATCCCTGGTGCATCTAATACTTGTTTTAATTCCGGCTGACCGACTAGCACAAGATTCAATATACGTTCTTGCTGTGTTTCCATACCAGTCAACATGCGAACTTCTTCAAGCACACGTCGACTTAAATTCTGAGCTTCATCGATGACTAAAATAACTTGTCGCCCTTTTTCATACTGCTCAAGGAGATAATTATTCAGCATCTCTATTAACTCAACTTTATTTGAGCTAAATGGTTTAAATCCAAACTCGACTAAAATTGCTTGGAAAAATTCAACTTCATCCAATTGAGTTTGATAGACACGTGCGATGACAACGTCACTTCCCACACTTGATAATAGACTCTGAATCAATGTTGTTTTACCTGAGCCAATTTCACCTGTAATCACAACAAACCCATCACGATTCCATACCGTGTAGTCCATATAAGCTTTTGCTCGCTTATGACCCTGACTTAAATACAGAAAATTTGCATCTGGAGTTAATTGAAAAGGCTGTTGTTGTAGACCGAAATGTTCTAAATACATACCAAGTTTTCTCTTCGTTGTGAATGTTGACGTTTATCGTTGTCAATCATCTTTATTTATTAATTAATATAGTTCGCATTGTAATGGTGAGAAAAATCATTTTTAGAAGATAACTCACAAAACAAAATAATTAATAAAATTTGCAGTAAATTTGACTGAGAATATAGACAACAGCCACGCGCAATAAAATCCATCAAAAAAATAAATAACCTAATGTTATTTATGGATTTTATCGAAGTTGGTAAGCAGAGAATGTGATATTAATCAAAACTAACGATATTGCTATCGTGAGAAAAAAGAATTTGTATCTTGAAAATAAACTCGTTAAGTGACTTTAAGCGCCCTCACAGTCCTTATTATTGCATTCACCGTAGATGATTAAAGAATGATCAGTAATATTAAAGCCTGCATCTTCTGCAATTTTCTTTTGTTGTTCTTCTATAGATGCATTAAGAAATTCGACAATTTTCCCGCATTTAATGCATATTAGGTGATCATGGTGCTTGCCACGATCTAGTTCGAAAACAGCTTGCCCACCTTCGAAATGATGTCGCATTACTAAGCCTGCCCCCTCAAATTGGGTTAATACTCTATAAATCGTCGCTAATCCAATTTCCTCGTCAGAATCTAGTAATACACGATATATATCCTCAGCGCTTAAATGTTGTTTCGTCGACTGTTCCAGGATCTCCAAAATTTTCATTCTTGGGAGTGTGACTTTTAATCCAGCCTTGCGTAAATCCTGATTTTCCATGTGATTTTAATTAATAATTTTGATTATATGAGACGGCACTATAACAATAATCAGATGCTTCCAGAAGTATTAAACAATTTGATGCTACTTTTGCTTAATTCGAAAATACTTTAGGTTTCTCAGTAAGTTACGAATAGCACTTTCAAATGTTTCTTCGCCATTGACCGTACAATAATCACGTAGCCATGATTCTACTTGGCCAATTGTTTTAGTTTCACCCAATATAGAGTAAGTCTCTTCTGCGAGATGGTTATAAGCAGTCATATAACCGGCTAACCAGCTCAAATAATAGGCAGCACCAGCCTCATCTTCATTCAAAAATGATTTACAACTAAGATTACCGAGACCCATGGTTAAATATTGACCGGTATCATCTGCCGCGTGACTTGGGAAGTTTGAAGCTATCAGTAGAGTGAAGAGCAGAATAGTGACTGAGAGTAAATTCAGATTTTGATTAAAATATAATCTCACAATTAACTTTAATATTGTTTCTTAAGTTATTGAATTTAAAAATAAAAACCCGCCATATAGACGGGTTTGCAATCTGCCAATTGTACGCTAGGACTCCGACAATTTGTTATAATTTATACCCAACTAGAGGAGAAAGGGTTGCCAATTTTCCGTGCGTACGGCATATCAAATTCTTATGCATATCATTGCTTGAGTAAAAATTAGCTTAGCGAGGATATGTGATGCAACACATTAGCATACCTTTACACCCTTTTCACAAGGTTTTTAATCATTTCCAGGCAAAACCTAAGTATTTACCGTAATTGTTTAGCGCATAAAAACATGAGGCAAGCTAACAATTTGAAGCGATAAAATTCTGTCCGACCAATGCGATTAATCGTCCGCTAAAATGCCTAAAACGCCCGTTCAATATCACTTTAATTCTTTATAATTCATAAAGTTATGTCTATTAATTAAAGCTTGAATATAAGCTTTATATCGAGACTAAACATGGATGTCATCACTCACAACTAGCAAATTAAAACAAAATTTTATGAATATGAAATCGCTTACTTTTTTATTGCTGCTGCTATTACCTGGCTTAACGAATGCCGACATGATCTTGAATAAATCGATCATTTATTTTGAACCTGGCGAACCAACTCGAGAGGATTTGGAGATACAAAACGCAGGGACTGATCCACTATACATTCAGGTCACACCAAAAATTGTCCGCAAGCCAGGCACAGATGAGCAATCGCGCGAAATATTCGACAATCCTAAAGAAGCAGGTTTATTGGTCTCCCCTAACAAACTCATCGTGCCTCCAAATGGGCGCAAGTTGTTACGGTTCGTCAATCTGAATCCAAATCCGAATGAAGAACAGGTTTACCGTGTCAGTATTACGCCAGTTGTTGGCGATCTGACTGCGGAAAAAAGTGGTGTGAAAATCTTAATTGGTTATGAAGTGTTAGTCATCGTTCATCCAATTCAAGGCAATTTTGATCTCACTCATCAACGCACACAAAATAAGCTAACCGTTAGCAATAATGGCAATCAAAATGTTCTGCTTCGTAAAGGCACTCAATGTCCACCAAATGTGACTGATGAAAGCTTATGCGAACATTATCCTGGCAAGCGATTGTATCCAGGCAACACATGGAATATTGATTTAACTAAAGACCAACCTGTTACTTACTTCCTTAGTCGCGGAAAAGAACACTCCATTCGCATCTTTGAGTAAGTAAAAGAACTAGTCATAAAGTGACTCACAGTCGCATATTGCTAAGTCTGCTTTATCCGAATTTGAAATGTCTCATTCGGTGGCTGGTTCTAGCTGTGTGCTTTATTTTCATTTCTACTCCTGTTTTTGCTAACAACGCAGAAGATAGTCATGATGAAAATAATGAGAAAGAAACTTTCATTTATGTATCAAATAATGTGCCTGAGGGTTTTGAAGATTTAGCTGGACCCAAAATCAATCAAATCGACGTCTACTATCAAGGTAGCTTCTTAATCAGTACTGAGGCTACATATGATTTTGAAACGCTTACATTCCATTCTCCAGAAATCATTATAGAAAATATCAGTTATTTATTAGATCCTGATTTTATACTTAAGAACATTAGCCAACCATTGGAAATTAATTCTGATCAATTATGTTTAAGCCATTCAAGCAATATTGATTGTGGTGTGCTAGAGCCTAATGTAGCAGGAATTATTTTTGACGAAGGTCGCTTTAAAGTTGATTTATTCATTAATCCACAACAATTAGAAGTTCAATTCATAGAATCATCTAAATTCCTCCCAGATGCAGAAGATAAATTTTCAACAGTACATAATTTCAGTTTAAATTTATCGGGAACAGATGTCGCGGAAGATACTTTTAACGCACAAACCAACAGTATTATCTCTTATGGAGATGTCAGGCTATTGGCGCAAACCAATTACACAGATGAAGAAAATATTCTCATTGATGAGGCCTCTATACAAAAAGATTACCGAGGTTGGGAAGCTGAAGCCGGAGTGTTTGAAAGCGAATCCAGATCAACTAATTTCTTTTCCCAGGTAGATGTCACTGGAATTCGTGCTCAGACATCTTTGAATACACGTACAGACATTAAATCTAGCCGCGGAACAGATATATTTATTTTCTTAAGTGTACGTAGCCGAGTTGAAGTGTTTCGAAATAATCGCTTAATTGATGCCCGTTTTTATGAAGCAGGAAATCGCCAAATAGATACAACTCGATTTCCAGATGGCGCTTACCAAATTTCAGTGCGCATACGTGAAGAAAATGGTGCGGAAAGAATAGAAGAATATTTCTTTGTTAGAAATTCATTATTACCACCACTAAACGAGCCTATTCTCTATGCTGAAGTAGGTCATATTAATGAATTCGAACAAGATACAGTCTTACCTAAAGTCACTGATGAAGAAATTATCCATATTGGTGGTGCAATACGCGCAACTGAAAGTATCGCATTGGAAGGTGAGATTGTCAGAGCCGGTGATCAAACTATGTTACAAGCAGGTATCGTTCATATTGGCTCTGGTATTCAAAGTCAGATAAACGCAATGACTACAACAGAGAGTGATTGGGCAATATCAATTCGAGAAAACTATGCCACAAACAAATTTACAGTGGGCGCTGATTTTCGCTACGTAAGTCAAGGTGATAAAGAAATATTAGATAATGATGAATTTGATTTGGTGACTTCAGATTCTACGCAAGCCACTGCCAGCTTTTCTCATGAATTTCTTGGTGGTCGCGCCTTCTGGCGTTATAGACATCTCGATTTAAATGGACGAGAAAAATCAGAAACGTATTCTATTGATTATCGTCGTCAGATTGCTCGTACAAGAGAATATCAACTCGACTGGGATTTAACCGCAAGTAAAGATACTAATGACTATTTGTTTAGCACAAATTTAGTATTCTCGTTTAGAGAGAAAAATAATATCTACAGAATTAATTCAGGTATTCAATCAGCCGAGACAAGTGGCTCACGAGATAATGCCGTCACTGGTAGTGCAAGATGGCAACATACGCGACGTGACCCCAATTTTGGCAGAATTCAATCACAGTTGTTTTATCAAAAAGAAAGAAATTTTGATTCAGCCGGTGCCATGCTGTCATCTGAATCTCGTTATGGATTTAATGAGGTAGCCGTCAATAAAACGATCAATAATGATCGAGATATTTTAGATTACTCAATTCGAAGTCAACTCAGTTTTGCCAGTGATTTTAAAAATGTATCTATTGGTGGAGCAAGGCAAAATTCTAGCGCAATTATTATAGATCTTGATGGTCAACCGGAAGGATCAAGCTTTGAAGTATTCATTGACCGACAATCTGTTGGTTTTGCCACTGTGGGATCTAATACGGTATTCCCTCTTCCTCCTTATGAAACTTATGATGTCCGTTTGGAATCGCGAGCGAGTACATTTTTACAATTTGATGAAGCTCCTCGAGAAGTCACATTATATCCAGGCAATGTAAATTCATTAAGATGGCAAGTAGATAGAGTAGTTGTGTTGATAGGAAAAGTGATTGGAGAAGACGGTGAGCCTGTCAAAAATGCAAAAATCCAAAATGTAGGTGCATTTTCGGGAACTGACAACCGTGGTTGGTTTCAAATCGAGACAAGTAAAACTAATGAATTAATTTTGCAGCAGAATGATGGCTCTACTTGTAAGATAAATTTAGGAGAATACAACGGTGAAGAAGATGTACACGTCTTTGATGAATTAATATGCGTAGACAACTCCACAATTGTAACGGGTATCTAAGCTATTCTGAGATTAAAACTAACAATGCTGTTCTATTTTTCTTATTTTTAAGTTTTGTAACAAGCTCGCTTTGATAATCACATATATTTTGAATAGAACGACTAGGATTATAATTATTTTCTAACTGTACGAGTTGAGTGGCGTTCTCTATTTCGACGAGTTGTGATTCATAATCAGAAGATTGTGTATTGATTAAGCCTGCAACTCGATAAAAATTTGTGCTTGAGTGACTTGGGCGCTTAACGACGTGCATGCATAATCCAGGATCTTGCAGAGATACAGTTGTATCAAGATCAGCAACAAGACGTGTGAATTCTGGAATAACCAGTGAAATTTTCATCGAACCACGAGATGAGCTACTGCTTAATTCACCTTGATTAGCAGCATGTAATGTTGAGTGAGCAACATATAATGAAAGCACTATGCATCCTAACCAACATGAGTGCTTGGTACGCCTAATGACATCCTCCAAGATGGCCTTCCCTATTATTTTTATATTTACGCGTATGTGTTATCGGCCTGCGTAATAAATTCTCTAATTCCGACCTCTAGTTATAATAACAGAAGGTAGTAAATTAGCGATAAAAGGAAGTTAGACGTATCTTATTTATCTATCTAATAGTTTGCGACAATAGAAAATCAGTGAGTTAGCTCGATACAGCACTATTCTGGAATCACAGTTAATTGAACTGAGCCTTGATATCGACCAGAGACTGCACTATTAATTGAATTTTTCCGAAAAATAATCCGCAAGCGCCCTGCATTACCCGTACAGCGTTGATTGTTTCTTAATGGTCTTGTTTGAAAACCACTAACAGGCATACCAGGTAGAACTTCTATAAATCCTGCACCAGATACTCTATCGCGATAAGCCACTTCATATTCAATGTGGAAGGGTCCATTTTGAATGGTAAAAGTGCCGTTTTCGCCACTGCCAAGAACAATTAAACCATAAGGGCCTACAGGATCACTGGCCACACAAAAACGTTCAGTCAATACAGTATCTCTACCAGTATTGGCAGTAGAAAGGCTAATATCATCTAGCTTGGTAATTAAAATATCTGCGAATGCAGAATTAAGCAATAAGCAAACTAACGCTATTTGGATTGCAACTAAGTATCTAGGAGTCAATTTGGATCATGTAGTATTCAATTAGTGTGAATATACTACATGATAATAACTGATTTTATTCGGCAGAAAGCTCTAAAGTGAGTGTTCCTGTATGCCTACCGGCGCCTGAAGCTAACTCAGATTCTTCAATTAATATTGATATTGTTGCATTAGGCGTAATACATGGGTTGGCAGCTCCACCAAAAAATGCAGCGATATTAGCATTATAGGCAGGTGTGCCAATAAAGTGATTGCCGCTATTAATATTGCCTGGCAACATTTCAATTTGACTATCCGCATCAGTCAGGAAAACACGATAATTAATATCTGTAGCACCATTTGACAAGGTGAAACTGTTTGGATTGCCAGGAGAACCATCACCCGTTGCAATAAGGCGATAAAATCGCGGCTGGCCTAAGAATGTCGGTAACGTTGATGACACTGCAACACATATGTCTTCATCAGCATTTAAGTCACCCGTGCCACTCCAAGTCCCAAAATCTACATCATTAAGACCAAAAATTAAGGCGAGTTCATTACTTATAACAGTAATATCAACAGTACCATCAGATGAAGTAGCTAAATTTCCTGGGGTTGCCGCCCACAGAACATTAACGCTTACAGTCATAGACATCGCTATCATCAATAATATTGACCATAGTGAGTGCTTAACAAATTCTTTATATGTGGAATTCACTGATTTATTTAATTTTGATGATTGACGTCAACCCAATGATGGATTGACGTCAGTTTCAACACAGTTATCTGTTGCTTTATTCAGGAGCGATTTCTAACGTAAGTGTTCCGTTATATGTTCCTGCTGGTGCTGCGGCTAGTGAAGCACGTGGCACTGTAACTTGAACAATCGCATTGGCACCTGTTCCACAAGCAGTATCAGTTGTATTTGCACCAGACTGACCCGTTAATGCTGTGCCAAGAGCAACTGCAGAGTAATTTGAGCCAGCAACATCATCATCCCATTCAACTGTATAAGGAACCACTGTTGGCACTGGAGTCGCATTTTGAATTGAAAAGTCAGTTCCACCAACTCCACCATCACCAGTGGCATTGACAGAGTAAGTGCCTGCACCATTACGATAAATACATGCTGTTGAAGAACCAGTAAGATCACCAGTGCCTGTATTATCGAATGCAATGGCAATATCACTAAGGCCAGAAATCATTACTAAATCTTCCACATCGACTTCAATGTCCAACGTTCCAGTTGATGTTGTACCTAATGTTCCAGGTGTTGCTGCCATCAAGCTGCTAGACGCTATCATCCCTGACACTAATAATGTAGTTTTGAAAATATTCTTCATCTCGATCTCCATTTGTTTATGTAAGTCCGTTTAAAACAAAAACATCATCTGTTTTTTGTCGTTTCGTAAATATCTGTCAAAAATAGTACGCCAAGAGATATAAAAAACAGTTCTTCTTGCGATAAACTCGCTTTATTTCAGAATGAATGGATTAAAGATTTTAAATTTAGTGAATCAGGTCAAATTACTGTCACAAACTCAATGACTTATTCATGTCAAAAATAAGACATATACTAAGAAAAGTGTGAATATATTCACACTTTATCAGCACGTATAAACATGCAAATAGGAAAATTTGTTGAGATATTATTTATGGAAATGAAAGAACAACAATAGAACATTGTGTCCAATGCAAAACCCGCAATGATACATCGCAGGTTATGCGATCTCTTGGTGAGAGATCTAGTTTGTGTGTAAGTAATAGTAGCAAGACTTCACTATTCTGTGAAATCTTATGTTTTTATACTAGAAATAAGAGAAAGTAATACGAGATTTATAGATTGGTATAAATATACCAAAAAAGAGAACGTTTAACGTTCTCTTTTCATTAGATAATTGGTGAATTTTCGCCGTGCTGTTTTATTTGGCTGAATATGATGAAAAGCACACCAACCACTAAACGTCTCTATATAAATGGGGAGTAACTTAACATCTAAACCGCGATTTGATATTTCAATAATCGCTTTATCTGCTTCAGATCTCCACTCATTAAATGAGTTAAAAAATGTTTTTGGATCTGAACAGTATGATTTTGCTGCTAACCATTGCCTTTTTGTATACCAAGGCAATCCAACAACTAACTTATTATTACCTGCATCTACCGCTTCTAGAGCTTCTTGCCCAAAATTATTCATCCCTACATTCACTTAAATAATTAAATTCAAGTGAAGAATAGCAGACAATAATTAGTATTTTATGTGCGCAGGATCACGCATTGTTTGTTTGTAAGGACAACAGTTTTGAGATGTGATGAAACTATACAAATTTTTGATATTTTTTGATGAATTCTTCCTCATCAATTTCTGCATCTTCCACTGTAATATTATTAACTCGACGATCAGGCGCTTTTCTTCTATCTTTAAGAATCACCAGGCCTTGCTTAGTTTTATATGGGAAACTGACAGATCTATGTAGACTACGCCTGTCATCTCGATCACGACGCTCTTCTCGCTCCTTATTTTTATCATCTGGGTTGCTCATTGCACTCTCCTTGTTGCTCCAACTCACAATTACTCTAAATATAACAATACTCCGACCAGAATCTTCAAATGCAAGACAATCATACATTTCTAGCAGATTACCGGTTAACTGCTCATGAGTCATGAGCAATAAATGTAACTAATTGTAAATTAATTTAATCTTTTATTAACGCAGGCCGATACTCAAGCTTAGATCTGATCTTTTGTCACTTTATATGTATGCTAAAAAAACTTAAATATTCAAAGAGTAAAAAGAATAGCTTTGATCCTATAACGGGTGTGCTTGACAGAGCTAGCTTTATTGATGCGCTATCGACTGTATTATCTAAGAAATCTAAAAATACTCCATATATATTTGGAGTAGCAAATATAGAGCAATTTAAATTAATCAACCATTCATATGGATATCAAGCAGGTGATTACGCATTAAATGTAGTCGCAAAAACTTTATCATTAGAGTTGGATAAAAAGACTATTATTGGTCGCGTTGGTAATGATGAATTTGGTTTTATTTGCATTGATAAAAAGGTAGCTCAAATTCAATCAAGCTGTGAATCATTAAATTTTTCTTTAGGTCATGCTCCACTGAAGTGGGATAATAAAGAAATAAGATTACATATAAAATTTGGATTAGTTAGCATAGACCAAAAGAATGTTGATATTGATCAAATCTTAAGAGCAGCAAATGAAGCAATTCATTCAGCACAATATGATGGTTGCTCTACCGTTTGCGAATATGATCAAAAAGATACAGCCATTTTGCGCCGCAGTGGCAATATGCAAGAAGCCATTAGATTGCAACGATGGATCGCACGAGATCAATTCTTATTATATGTTCAGCCAATCGTGTATTTGGATAACCCTAAAAAAGCTAGTCACTTTGAATTACTTCTACGCGGGCAAACTGATCAAGGTAAAATTATTTCGCCAGGAAAATTAATTGAAGCAGCGGAAGAATTCAATTTAACGCCCACCTTAGACAAATGGGTGATTAGAAATTTATTTTCATGGGTGAGTAATAATAGCTCAGATACAACTGCAAATTATAAATTTTCATTTAATCTATCTGCTTTATCTCTGAACGATAATGATTTAAGCCGCTACATCATAGATTTAGCAAAAAAAGAAAAAATCAATCCGCGCAAAATAAATATCGAAGTCACAGAAAGAGTTGCTATTAGTAGTTTAAAGCGATGCTATGAATTTATGAGTGAACTCAAAAAATTAGGCTTCACATTTTCACTTGATGATTTTGGTTCAGGTTACTGTTCATTTAAATATATTCAAACATTACCGTTTGATGTTATCAAAATAGACGGATCATTTATTAAGGATATAGAAACCAATAAACAAAATAGGACAATTGTCAAAGCCGTCACTGATATTGCAAAAGCCTATGGACGGAAAACTGTTGCAGAATATATTGAGAATAAAGAAATCTCAGATATCGTTCGTGATATTGGTGTGGATTACGGACAAGGCTACTATTATTCGAAACCTTTCCCAATTTCTAAAATCGAATCCTCAAATACATAAATACACACTGAAAGTTGTTGCATAGGAACAATGGACAGCAGTTTATACATTCTTTTTAGAAGATCGTTTACGTTCATGCTCTTTTAAGAATTTCTTTCGAATACGAATATTGACGGGTGTGACTTCAACAAGCTCATCATCATCAATAAACTCTAAGGCATACTCTAAACTCACTGGAATTGGTGGTGTCAAAACAATATTTTCATCAGTGCCAGATGCTCGCACGTTGGTTAATTGTTTACCCTTCAATGCATTGACTGTTAAATCGTTATCACGCGAATGAATACCTATTACCATACCTTCGTAAATTTCTTCACCATGACTAATCATCATGCGCCCACGTTCTTGTAAGCTAAATATGGCATAGCCAGCTGCTTTTCCCTGCCCGTTTGAAATTAATACACCACGTGCACGTTGCCCGATGCCTGTCGATGTCGTTGGGCCATAACTATCAAAGACGCTATACAATAAGCCCGTGCCAGAGGTCATTGTCATGAATTCCGTTCGAAAGCCGATCAATCCACGTGCGGGTATAATGTAATCTAAACGAACTCGGCCTTTACCATCAGGCTCCATATTTTTCAGTTCGCCGCGACGTTCACCTAACTGCTCCATTACCGCCCCTTGATGGTCGGTCTCAACATCGATTGTTAATTGTTCAAAAGGCTCTAACACTACATCGTTTTCTTCACGTGTAATGACTTCTGGACGACCAACCGCTAACTCGAATCCTTCTCGTCGCATTGTTTCGATAAGGACTGACAAGTGTAATTCACCTCGCCCAGACACTCTATATTTCTCACTATTTTCAATAACTTCCACGCGCAATGCAACATTATGCTTTAACTCTTGCTGAAGGCGATCCCAGATGTTTCTACTGGTCACATACTTACCTTCTTTACCTGCAAATGGAGAAGCATTGGCTTGGAATGTCATACTGATAGTCGGCTCATCAACACTTAAGGCCGGAAGAGCTTCAACAGTATCGGGCTGACAAATTGTGTCTGAAATATCCAATGGGTCGATGCCTGTAATGGCGACAATATCACCTGCACTGGCACTTTCGACTTCGATTCTTTCTAATCCGTGAAATCCAAGTATTTGTAAAATTTTTCCTTTTCGCTGATTCCCCTCTCTGTCAACAATGGCGACAGGCGTATTGGATTTGATTTCTCCACGCTTGATTCTACCAATGCCAATTACACCTACATAATTGTTGTAATCCAGTGTAGACACCTGCATTTGAAAAGGTCCTTCCGAGTCCACATCAGGGGCTTTAACATTTTCAATAATGCTGGTTAACAGAGGCGTCATATCTCCCTCACGCACACTCGCATCAAGTCCCGCATAGCCATTAATGCCTGATGCATACACCACAGGGAAATCTAGTTGCTCATCAGTTGCACCCAGACGATCAAATAAATCAAAGGTACGATCCAATACCCAATCAGGCCGTGCACCATCACGGTCAATTTTATTAATCACGACAATAGGACAAAATCCCATATTGAAGGCTTTTTGAGTCACAAAGCGAGTTTGTGGCATAGGACCTTCCACGGCGTCGACGAGTAACAAGACGCAATCAACCATAGATAAGACGCGTTCCACTTCGCCACCAAAATCCGCGTGTCCTGGCGTATCAACGATATTGATTCGGTAGTCATTCCAACGAATAGCCGTATTCTTGGAAAGAATGGTAATACCGCGTTCTTTTTCCAGATCATTTGAATCCATTACTCGCACTTGAGGCGCAGAGCGCTCATCAAATGTGCCAGACTGCTGTAATAATTGATCAACCAAGGTGGTTTTCCCATGGTCAACGTGGGCAATAATGGCAATGTTACGAAGTTTGTCAGTCACGTGCAGATCCTTGCATTCAGAATGCGCGCGATTATACATGCCCTTCAATCAATTGATAGCAACAGCGCTAAGCCAATATGGATATAGATAAGTATAGATTTCAACTACAGAGAATAATTAAATATAAATAACATTAATATGTTATTATAAATAACTGTTTATTATGTATATTTAATGATATATTTTGCTTGAATAATTACGCGACTTCGAAATTTTTCGAATAAAATCTTTTACCTAGTTAACATTCTTAGAGATTAATATTAGTACTTAATAATTAGCTATATGAATCTTCACCGCTTCATGTATACTCCGCACAAATCAAGTGCACTACGGTCTGCACACTATTCAAGCGGTAATCCCTCAGATTCACCCCTAAACAATATCAAGTTTCCGCCTAGACCGATTCAAACTATAGTTTTGAATAGGCCGATCCCTGGAGTTATATCAATTAATGTCATTTGAAACACTCGGCCTGAGTGCCGAATTAATTCGTGCTGTGTCTGAAAAAGGCTATAGCGAACCAACCGATATCCAACAACAAGCAATTCCTTATGTACTCGAAGGCCGCGACCTCATGGGAGGGGCGCAAACCGGTACAGGAAAAACAGCAGGCTTCACCTTGCCTATGCTTCAACGATTAGCTTCTAAAGAAGTCAGTCAAAAAGGCCGTCGTCCAATACGAGCCCTAGTATTAACACCTACGCGAGAACTCGCCGCACAGGTCGCAGAAAGTGTGCGTGAATATGGAGAACATTTACCTCTACGTTCTGCCGTTGTATTTGGTGGCGTCAGCATTAACCCGCAAAAACAAAAACTGATTAAAGGCGTTGATGTATTAATTGCAACGCCAGGTAGATTACTAGATCACGTTGGACAGAAAACAGCTGATCTTTCTAACATAGAAATTTTAGTATTAGATGAAGCTGATCGCATGTTAGACATGGGATTCATTCATGACATACGCAAAGTGCTTGCGTTACTACCTAAACAAAAACAGACTTTATTATTCTCAGCAACTTTTTCAAAAGAGATAAAACAACTATCAAGTAATTTATTGAACAATCCTGCTTTAGTTGAAGTGACTGCAGAAAATACTGCTTCAGATTTAGTGTCACAAGTGGTGCATCCAGTAGACAAAACACGCAAACGCGAATTACTTTCTTACTTGATTGGATCAAACGAATGGAAACAAGTGCTTGTCTTCAATCGTACAAAGCACAGCGCTAATCGTTTAGCAAAACAATTAGAATCAGATGGTATTAGTGCCGCGGCTATTCATGGCAATAAAAGTCAAGGTGCGAGAACTAAAGCGTTAGAAGATTTTAAAGTTGGGAAAGTACGAGTATTAGTGGCCACAGATATTGCGGCACGAGGATTAGATATTTCACAATTACCCCATGTGGTCAATTTCGACCTACCTAATGTCGCTGAAGATTATGTTCATCGAATTGGAAGAACAGGTCGCGCAGGACATGAAGGCGAAGCCATGTCGTTAGTCTGCATTGATGAACATAAATTATTAAGAGATATCGAAAAACTCATTAAGCGCGATATTCCTAAAGTTATCATTGATGGTTTTGAACCTGACCCTTCAATTAAAGCTGAACCCATCAATACTGGTCGAGGTCAGCAACAAAGAAACTCTAAGCCTTCACGCAATAGACCATCATCAAAGCGCCGAGGAAATCCTACAGGATCACCTTATAATGGTCGTTCAAATAATCAAAGTCGATCAGGCAATCGAGGACGACAGAGTTCACGAGGATAAAGTGAAATTTATTCTAGCGAAGTAAAATACAATTTTGCTTCGCTCAGACTAAGCCAGTAATAGTTTTTCTTCAGCTGTTTTCCAATCAGGCATATATTCAGCAACAAAATTGTAAAAACGTTGATTATGTTTAGCTTCAAGGAAATGAGTCATTTCATGCAATACTACATATTCAAGACATTCAATTGGCTTTTTGACTAACTCTAAATTCAACCAAATTCGTTTAGCATTTGGATTACAAGTCCCCCATCTGGTTTTCATTTTTTTTACGCCAAATTGTTTCACCTGTAAATCCATTTGTTGCTCATACTTATTGATGAAGACTGGAATTTGATTTTTAAGCTGCTGTCGAAACCAAGTATCTAACACAGATTGGCGCTTCTCGTAAGAAGAGGATTCTCGCATATGAAGTGCTAAAATATTTTCATCCAAGACAACTTTTTCTTTAGTGTGCGTCTTAACAATTTGAAGCTTATATTCTCTACCCAAATAAGAATGAAATTCACCATTTTCATAAGTTAGATTAACATGTGTTTTTAATTTTTCCTGATGCTTCTTTATCCAGTCATATTTAGAGACAACAAAAGCATAAATTATATCGATCGGCATTTTTCTAGGCGCAGACACTCGAACCTGCCCTTCAGGCTGAGTAACTCTTAAATTAATATTTTTAATATTTTTACGAGTCAGCTCAATTGTCATATCTTGAACTGATAATTGAGTCGTCATTAATTTCATAATTAATCGAGAGTTAATTGATTAATGATTATCGAATCTTTCGCACTTTGAATTTTCGACCTTTTATTTTTCCTTCAGCCAAAATTTTCAATGCTTGCTTGGCAATAGATCTCTCTACAGCAACATAAGAATGATGATCGGAGATATTAATCTTACCAATTTGCTTTCCAGACAAGTTAGTTGTTGATGTGAGCGCGCCTAGAATATCTCCAGCTCTAACCTTGTCTTTTCGTCCACCATTAATACAAAGCGATACCATCGGAGGAATGAGCTTAAAGTTTTCACGTGATTTAAGCGAGGCTGTAGATTTAATACTGACATCAGATTTCTGATATTCTTCTATTGATTTTAGTCGATGCGCTTCACTTTGCATAAACATACTGACGGCGACACCCTCTTTCTCTGCGCGCCCTGTTCTACCGATACGGTGAATATGAATCTCGGGATCAAATGCAAGTTCAAAATTTATCACTGCATCGAGATCTTTGATATCCAATCCTCGCGCAGCAACATCAGTTGCAATTAATATTGATGTGCTCTTATTCATCACTTGAATTAATACTTGGTCTCGCTGTTTTTGTTCTAGATCACCATGCAACGCTAACACATGAAAACCTTGTCGCCATAATTCATCTGCCAATTCTTGACATTGTTGTTTTCGATTACAAAATACCACGCTGGATTCTGGACGATAATGTTGCAATATTGATACTAGTGTCTTAGTTCGATGGCCTTTTTGAATTTCATAAAAAACTTGTTTTATTTTCTTACTGTCATGCAAACTTTCCACACGCACATCAATGGGATTACGTTGAATTGAATTACTAATTTTTTTTATTTCATCAGGATAAGTTGCGGAGAATAATAATGTTTGTCTTTTTGTTGGTGTTTCTCTGATGATATTCATAATATCTTCTTGAAAACCAAGACTAAGCATTTGATCGGCTTCATCTAAGACTAGAATTTTAACGCCTCCCAAGAGCAAAGTTCCCATGCCGATATGCTTCAAAATACGACCTGGTGTACCAACCACAATATGTGGGTTTCTTTCAAGTGAAGCTAATTGAGGTCCTAATGGCTTACCACCACATAATGTCAAAATATTTGTATTAGGAATTGCGCGCGCTAATTGGCGTATTTCTTTAGTCACTTGATCTGCTAACTCACGAGTTGGACATAACACTAAAGATTGTGTCGTAAACAGCTGCGGATCTAATTGATTGAGTATACCTATGGCAAACGCAGCGGTTTTACCACTGCCTGTTTTAGCTTGGGCTAATAGATCTTTACCTTTAAGAATATCTGGCAAGCTTTGCGCCTGAATATCTGTCATCGATTTGTATTCTAACGAGCGGATATTCTCGACTAACTCAGTACTGAGGGATAAAGATGAAAAGTCTTTAGATGTCACGCGTGATTTTGCCTATTAATTAATCATAATTTTGAATTTACACTCACTTCTGACGAGATATCACTAGCGATCAGTCATTAGAGATCTGTCAATCATACTAGTATGTCTTATATAAGAGTTTTCTGATATAGTTCGCGCCTTTTTCACGCAATTAACCTCCCAAAATTTATAGGAGCTCAATGTTTACACTTGGCTGCGCTAGTAGCGCCTGTTTTAAAAATGAAATTCTTTCAGGGCTAACGGTAGCTCTCGCGCTCGTACCCGAAGCTGTCGCTTTCGCATTTGTGGCAGGCGTGGAACCCTTAGTTGGCCTGTATGCTGCATTTATGGTTGGATTGCTTGCCGCTATCTTTGGTGGACGACCCGGAATGATTTCAGGAGCCACTGGTGCAATGGCAGTAGTGATGGTGGCATTAGTTGCCGAACATGGCGTTGAATATTTATTCGCAGCGGTAGTCATGACTGGCCTATTCCAAATGCTTGCAGGTGCATTACGTTTAGGGAAATTCATTCGCATCGTGCCTCACCCGGTCATGCTAGGATTTGTTAATGGCTTGGCCATTGTAATATTTCTTGCCCAACTTCAACATTTCCAAGTCGCTGACTCTGATGGGATAAAGCAATGGTTAAGTGGAGATGCGTTAACCATCTTTGCAAGTCTGATATTCCTAACTATTCTGATTATTCAATATTTACCTAAGTTAACAGGCAGTTTCCCAGCAGCACTTGCCGCAATTATTGTCGTCAGCTTACTGGTTATAGGATTAGATTTAAACACAGCAACCGTTGGTGATTTAGCTAGCATTGAAGGCGGACTACCTACTTTCCATATTCCCGCAGTGCCTTTTACCTTTGAGACACTCATTATTATTCTGCCTTATGCATTTATTCTCGCAGCGATAGGCTTGATTGAGTCATTATTAACACTAAGCCTGATTGATGAAGTCACCAATACACGCGGACGAGGCAATCGTGAATGCTTCGGTCAAGGCATTGCGAATACTGTTACAGGTTTCTTTGGAGGCATGGGTGGTTGCGCGATGATTGGGCAGAGTATGATTAATGTCAATTCAGGTGGTCGCCAACGTTTATCAGGAATTGCTGCGGCTATATTCTTATTAATCTTCATTTTATTTGCTTCACCATTGATTGAACGTATTCCCATGGCGGCCCTCGTGGGAGTGATGTTTATTGTGGTGTTTGCCACTTTTGAATGGTCTAGCTTACGAATTATTCGTAAGATTCCTATGACTGATGCATTTGTATTGGTACTTGTCTCAGCCGTCACTGTCTTTACCGATCTAGCTATTGCCGTTGTGGTGGGAGTCATCGTTTCGGCATTGGCTTTTGCCTGGGAAAATGCCAAGCATATTCATATCAGCACTTACGATGACGACAAAGGTTCACGCGTTCATGAACTTAATGGCCCATTATTTTTTGGCTCAGTTAAAAACTTCTTAGAATTATTTAATCCAGAAAATGATGCGGATGATGTCATTATTGAATTCCAAAATTCTCGTGTCGCCGACCATTCTGCAATTGAAGCAATCGATACATTAGCAGAAAGATATATTAAGGCAGGCAAAAAATTACATCTGCGCCATTTAAGTCATGAGTGTCGCCAACTACTCACCAAAGCAGGTGATTTAGTAGAAGTTAATGTGATGGAAGACCCTAAATACCATGTTGCAGATGACCAAATTGCTTAAGAAAAACAAAGTTTAAGTTATAGCTATATCAGGCTCATGATTGATGCGAATTTACTCGACGTGACTACTACAAATCCTTATAGTAGCGCCAATTTATTGATTATCACTTTTTATTAGTCTAGGGATGCTGTTTTGATTACGACCGCTAACATCACCATGCAGTTTGGTGCTAAACCATTATTTGAAAATATTTCTGTTAAGTTCGGCGAAGGAAATCGCTATGGACTTATCGGAGCAAATGGTTGTGGCAAATCCACATTCATGAAAATCCTTGATGGCAGTCTTGCACCTTCATCTGGCAATGTTTCTATTACTCCCAATGAACGTGTTGGAAAATTACATCAAGATCAATTTGCCTTTGAAGAATTTAGTGTGATCGACACTGTAATAATGGGTCACTCTACATTATGGGAAATCAAGCAAGAACGAGATCGTATCTATTCCTTACCTGAAATGTCTGATGAAGACGGCATGAAAGTCGCAGACTTAGAAATCCAATTCGCAGAGTTAGATGGTTATAGTGCAGAAAGTCGAGCAGGTGAATTATTAATGAGTGCTGGAATAGAAGAAGCCTTACATTTTGGACCCATGAGTGAAGTCGCACCAGGTTGGAAATTAAGAGTACTTCTTGCTCAAGCATTATTTGCCGATCCAGATATTTTGTTACTCGATGAGCCAACAAACAACTTAGACATTAATACAATTCGCTGGTTAGAAGGCGTGCTTAATGAACGTAAAAGTACCATGGTCATTATTTCTCACGACCGCCATTTCTTAAATGCTGTTTGCACACATATGGCAGATATGGATTTTGGTGAACTGCGCGTCTACCCTGGCAATTACGATGATTTCATGATTGCTTCAACGGCTGTTCGAGAACGTGCACAATCAGAAAATGCCAAGAAGAAAGCACAGATTGCAGATCTACAGCAATTCGTTAGCCGCTTTTCTGCCAATGCTTCAAAAGCAAAACAAGCGACTTCTCGGGCCAAGCAAATAGACAAAATTAAACTGGAAGATATAAAGCCATCGAGCCGAGTAAGTCCATTTATCCGTTTCAATCAAACCAAAAAATTACATCGACAAGCATTAATCCTTGAAGAATTAGGCCATGGTTTCGATAATGAAATCTTATTTACTAATGGTAATATTATTTTAGAAGCTGGTAGTCGACTTGCTGTCATCGGTGAAAATGGTACTGGTAAAACAACATTCTTACGTTGTTTAGTTAATGAATTGGAAGCCGGTCAAGGCACATTAAAATGGTCTGAAAATGCAACTTTAGGTTACTGCCCTCAAGATAGTAATGCTGAATTCGATAATGATTTAACTTTATTTGATTGGATGAGCCAATGGCGCAAACCTAAACACGATGATGAAATAGTCCGTGGAACCTTAGGACGCTTATTGTTTTCATCTGATGATTTCAAAAAGAAAGTCAAGGTTTGCTCAGGTGGCGAAAAGAATCGCTTATTATTTGGCAAATTAATGATGGGTGAAACCAATGTGCTGATTATGGACGAGCCGACTAATCATTTGGATATGGAAGCGATTGAATCTTTAAACCTCGCTTTAGAACATTATGAAGGCACACTAATATTTGTCAGTCATGACCGTGAATTTGTATCATCACTTGCTACACGCGTAATCGAAATTAAAGATAATAAACTGATTGATTTTCAAGGGACATATGAAGAATATCTCGCAAGCCAGCAAGATAACAATAAAGCTGCAAATTATTAATGCAGCCTATTTTTGAAGAAATAGATTTCCAAAATACTTCCTTAGGAGACATTAGTCTTAGACGTAGGTCCGAACCTCGATTAGATAATATCATTATCTATGAAGTTAAACTAAATGAAGAATTTTTAATGTCTAGCCTTTTTACAGAGGCTGAAGTTGAATTATCAAATATTGCACTCGCCGATTTACAAATATTCTTTCCTGATAATAAGGAACTAGACATTATTGTAGGTGGATTGGGACTGGGTTATACAGCAGCAGCCGTGCTAAATAACGCTAACGTCAAATCATTAAAAGTGATCGATGTCATGCAGCCTGTTATCGATTGGCACCAAAATGAATTAGTCCCACTTGGCAAAGCATTAAACAATGATTCACGCTGCGAATTAATATGTGCAGATTTTTATCAATTAGCTGCAGACAGCAACTCTGGGTTCTACTCTGATAATACACACAAAATTTCTCATGCCATATTGTTAGACATTGATCACTCCCCTAGTCACTTACTCAATGAGGGTAATCATACTTTCTATACGCAAGAGGGGTTGACTCAATTAGCGAAGAAATTACATCCGAGTGGAATCTTTGGCTTATGGTCTAATGAGCCACCCGATGAGAATTTTATTAATCTTTTAAATGTGGTGTTCAGCTCAACTGCAACTCATCGAATTAAATTTCCTAACCCATATACCGGCGAAGAATCTGAGAATACTATCTATATTTCATATAATTGATAAGTAATTAATGAGCATCAGTTTCATTCTTCACAATCACTTGCTTATGCAATGCTCTTAATCTCTTAACCATCACCGCACCTGTCTTTACAAAATAATTTACTTTCCTTGGATGCTCGCCACCAAGATCTTCATTAGCAAGCACATAATTTGACTGTTCTATATAGTCTCGAATAAATTGTATGTTACTCATCCCCACGTTTCCCACAGAAGAAATGATCGCCCCTCCTCCAAAGACTTTGATTTCAAGATTTTTTCTTGATCCGCCATTCTCTAGAATAGTGTTTATCAAATAATCCATCGAGTAAGCACCTAGTTGTAACAAAGATTTGTTTTGCATGCTTATCAAATCCAGTTTATCTCCAGGCATCAAAAAATGATTCATACCACCGATACCCATTTTCGTGTCTCGAATGCATGTGGAAATACAGGAACCTAGAACAGTCGTGATAATTTCATCTTGATCTGTCACATATACTCCACCAGTAGAAATAGTCACTACGTATTTTTTTGATGCTTTATTATAAATTCTACGTAAATTTCTAAATTCACCAAATTTATTTGAATATGTCTTAACTTGATTCATTGATAGAAATGTTATTGGAGTGTATAAAAATCAAAGAATGGTATTCAAGAAAATATCTTTATTTTCTTGATACTTCTTTTCGATGCGCTGACTGATTTTTTTAATTTTTTCAGGCTGTCCATGAAACATATCGCGAACACTTTCATCCATGGGGGGCGCGTCGTCTAAATTGTCACTCTGTATTTCAATTAATACAGAGAATATGTTTGATGTGTGTATCAACATGACTTCTTTTTTATGAGCTATTGCATTCTCAGGATGGTGGTGAAATTGAATGCATTCTTTTAGCAAAGATGGGAAATTCCATAAATTAGCCAACTCTAAGCCGACATGTTCATGGGTAAAACCAAAAATCTCACCTTCAACAATACTTTGATCAGCAGTTTCAAAGCTATTAATACATTGTTCTAGTACTTCAGAAGATTGTTCTGGTCGGTTGGCATACAACACCAGTTGACCGATATCATGTAACAGTCCAGCAGCATAAATTGACCCATTAGATTTTAAATGAAATTCTTTTGCTAACTCTTGAGCTGAGAATGCACATAAAAGACTATGACTCCAGAAATCCTCCATAGTAATCAATGTGGTGGGAATATTCGCAAATGATTCTGCTGCACTGACACTCAATGCCATACGGTACACCTCTCTCACACCAATACGACTGACAGCGTCATTAATCGCAGCTATTTCTTGAGAAAAGCCATAGTAAGGACTATTTGCAAGTCTTAAGATCGTTGAAGTTAGCGCAGCATCCTGTTGTATAACAAATGCAATGCTGTCTGCATTGGCGTGCTTATCATCAATAATGTCGCAGAGTCGTATCGCCACAGGAGAAAAGGCGATCAACTCATTTGCCATGGTCGCGATTTTATAGGGAGTATCGGTCATACTTTTAACAAACGACCAATCTTGGCAAAACATTAGAGATATTACTTCTATTAACAGCTAAATATTGACCAAATATCGAATATAAGCCTATTCTTATTATAATATTAACATCAGGCAATCAATATCTTATTAACTTGGATATAATTCGGTCACTTGAATGACAACAAATGAATACTCTAGCACTTTAAATAATTATGATTTTTAGACAACTCTTTGAACCGACTTCTTCAACGTATACCTACCTAATCGCATGTGAAGACACTAGAAAATGTGCGCTTATTGACACTGTCGTTGATACCACTGAGCGTGATCTTTCATTATTAAAAGAGATGGATCTCACGCTTGACTACACGATCGACACTCATATTCATGCCGATCATTTGACTGCTGCAGTAAAATTAAAAGCCTTAACGAAAAGTAAGATAATCTATCCTGGTATATGTGAGTTACCATGTATGGATATTGGTGCAAAAGAAGGAGAAGTAATAAAAATTGGAAAGATTTCCTTATATCCTCTTTTTACTCCGGGACATACTGATCATCATTTCGCATATTTATTTGATAATGGCACTCAACAAATGGTGTTTACAGGTGACGCCTTATTAATTGAAGCCTGTGGCCGTACTGATTTTCAATCGGGAGATGCAGAAACATTATATAAGAGTATTCATGAAAAAATATTCTCGCTTCCCAATGACACCTTAATTTATCCTGGTCATGATTATTCTGGAAGACTTGTCTCCAGCGTACAACAGGAAAAACAACGCAATCCAAGGTTAGGAAACAATAAACCCATGAATGAATTTGTAGAAATCATGGATGGCTTAGATTTGCCTTATCCTAAGAAAATTGATTTTGCTGTGCCTGGAAATGAGGATTGTGGTGTCTGCCCTGAGAACACACCAGAAGAATTACGCGCACCTTGCGACATTCACGATCAGGGATAGGACTCAACCCGTTTTGCGACGTCGATTCACATGTTGAACATACCCTAATCGATTATGATTAGCATAGCGCGTGAATCGTTGCTTTATTTCTTTAACCGCGACGGTTCTTTCCCTTGTCCTTCCACCACGAATTGCATCGATTAGAGTCAGTAATTCATATAAAGAAGCATCTAATCTAGCCGCATCTGGAACCGATGGATATAAAGGGCTAAACGCAATCCCACGAACTTTTCCATTGTTATCTGGCCATACAGGTGGTGGGCTTGAATCGTCATAAATGACTCTGTCACATAATGGTTTTGCTGCGTAAGAAGTGGGTATTCCCATACATATATCCCCACGCTCTGCGGAAAATGCATATTTCAAACCATATACAATGAATTCTTCAAGATTTTTAGCATCAGGCATGATTGTCTCGCCCTTATCTATCATCAACCCTGCCCCATAGGCACGTTTCATGGCCGCATGAATTTCCGATGAACTCATACTTAATTCCATTGCTAGTCGACTGTACACCCAATTAACATCTCCTTGAGCGACTAACTTAAGTAATATCAATATATCTTGAGGTTTTAAATTCATTATTTTTTAATATTCGCGATTCGCGAATAACAAATACCCTATTGATCGAGAAAAACAAACATTCAGATGCATGAACTGCAAATAAATCCTACAAGTGGACACATTTTTATAGGACACTAGTCATATAAATTCAATCTATTAAATTCATAAGCACAATTATAATAAGTATTATATGGACCCACTTACTCAAGGAGCTTTGGGCGCTAGCTTATCTCAGGCGTTCAGCAAAAAGTCACATGTATTCATAGTGGGCTTATTAGGATTCTTTTCGGGTATGGCACCTGACCTTGATGTTTTTATTCGTTCAGAATCAGATCCATTATTATTTTTAGAATTTCACCGACAATTTACTCATTCACTCATTTTCATCCCTATGGGTGGATTAATATGTGCAATCATTTTTTATTATCTTTTTGCGAAATATGTAAAGTTATCATTCAAGCAAACATATATTTATTGCACATTGGGATATGCAACTCATGGTTTACTAGACACATGTACAAGTTATGGGACTCAATTGTTATGGCCATTTACTAATCATCGATATTCTTGGGATACCGTTTCAATTATTGATCCCATTTTAACTTTGCCACTACTGATGTTAGTAGTCATTGCTGTCATTAAGAAAAATTCCAAATATGCGTTAATCGCTTTTCTCTGGGTGATATGTTACCAATGCTTTGGTCTCTATCAAAATCATCGTGCGAGTGAAATTGGTTGGCAATTAGCTGAGGATCGTGGTCATAGACCACTCAGATTAAATGCTAAGCCCACCTTAGGTAACTTAATTCTATGGCGAGTCATTTATGAAACGGAAGAAGGGTTTTATACTGATGGAGTAAGACTAGGCTTAGACACTAAAATATATGCAGGCAAATTAACGCCAAAGCTGAATGTAAAACGTGACTTTCCTTGGTTAAATGAAAACTCACAGCAAGCCGAAGATATCAAAAGATTTACATGGTTCTCTCAAGGGTATGTATCAGTCGACCCAAATAACCCAGCTCGCATCATCGATACACGATACTCATTGTTACCAAATGAAGCGCGAGGATTATGGAGTATTTGGATAACGCCTGACACAGGCCTTGAAAAACATGCAGAATACAAAATGGCTCGCGATGTAAATACCAATAAACGAAGTATGTTTTTTGATATGCTATTTGATCGTAAACATGACTAAAACATTAGTCTTACAATCACATCGTCAGCCATTACCCTACACATGGCTAAAAACTTGTATAGATTCAGTAAAACATTGGGCAGACTTAAATCACTATGAATACCAATTTATTGATGATGCATTATTTGATTATGTACCTAATGAGTTACTACTCAAAACCCAATCTCAACCGGTGATTGCAACGGATCTTGCTCGATTAAAATTATTACAGAATAAACTCAAAGAAAAATATCACACAGTTATATGGTGTGATGCAGATTTTTTAATATTCTCACCAAAAAATTTTACTTTAACGAAAGACACCTATTCATTAGGTCGTGAAGTATGGATACAAACTGATAGTAAAAATCCAAAAAATTTCATTGCGAAAATAAAAGTGCATAATGCATTTATGATGTATCGACAAAATAATCCATTTTTGGATTTCTATGCTGACACTGCAACACGTTTAGTTAAATTAAATATCGGGCGTATGCCACCACAGTTTGTTGGTCCAAAATTACTCGGAGCAATTCATAATATTGCTCAATGTAACGTGCAAGAGTCCGCTGGCATGCTGAGCCCAGCTGTCATTAAAGATATTGCCAACAAAAGTGGAGATGCTTTAGCATTATTCAAGAAGAAATCAAGTCATCCAATTGCTGCAGCAAATTTATGTAGCTCGCTATTTTCACGTAATGAAATAAACGAAGAACAAATTAAGCAATGCATAAAGAATATAACTGCATGCATTGCTTAGTATCACTGGGAGGTTTGACTTATTTTAAAAATTTACCCATCAAGTCATCAATTACACTACCATCACCATCTTGATCTAGAAAGGAAGTTAATACACTCTCCAAACCTGAAGACTGTCGAGATTGAGTTTGGCCACCACCATTGAGCAGAGCACCTAATACTCCACCTGAACCTGATTGCTTACTCATTCCACCCATCACCATCGTTGCAACTATAGGCAACATTTTTTTTAATATACTGGAATCAATTCCTGTATTTTTTGCCGCACGCCCCGCCACTTGGCGACTCACATCTTTATTACCAAGTAAGTGGCCTAATATGGCATTGCCATCAGAAACTGTAGAGGAACTCTCCAACTGTGAGGGGTTATCTAAATATTGGCTATGATTACCTGAACCTAATGCTGAAATTAGCGAATCTAATCCACCTTTTTGAACATTTTTCTTAACCCCACCTGCTAGCATTGGAATCAACTGAGCTAAAGCAGAATTGGTTTGATTTCCATCTAAACCAAACTGATTACCAAGTTGATTAACTGTGTTACCACCTTGTGCTTCTAAAATTGTTCTTAATAAATCCATTTAACATTCCTTACAATGGTATTCTTATTTTTTGACCAGGATAAATTTTATCTGGGTCTTCAATCACTTCTCTATTAGCTTCAAAAATCTTTGGATAATCCATGGCATTACCATAATAGTGTTTAGCAATTTTACTTAATGAGTCACCAGAAACAATCGTATAAAATTCAACTTTAGTGCCATCATCTGGCATAGACTGATTATCACCCGCCGCACTCATTGGCGTCTCTTGACCATTCTGAACAACCTTCAAACCACTAGTATAAACATCTATAACGCCTTTCACATTACCAGCCATTAACACTGTTTTTTGAAATGCTTCTCCAGAATTACAGTCCCCGCATAACCCAACAATACCATTGTCAAACGTGACCTCTAAATTTTCAACACCTGGATTATTACTTTCAATATAAGATTTAATTTCTTCTGCAGCTTCTTCATCTTTATTAAAGATTTTTCTGCCAATATCTTTCACAAATCCAAATAAACTCATTTTCACTCCTAATGACACGTTGTGTCGGATTAACTATTCTTGTTATTTTAATGTCTTATAATAATTTGATTATCTAATCTAACTATTATTATTCAATTATATAGTCGGCATATAGGATAAGCTATACAAACGATGAAATTGATATTTTTCTTATTCATTCTATTTTCCATAAATAATGTATGGTCTCAATCGTGCAAACATTATGAAGCCTCATTGGTAATAGAGAACGACAGCACATTAACCTTGGGCGGCGGAACAGATCGCTTTTATTCCAATGGATTTGAAGCCCAAATTCGCTGTAATACGGATGTTGAAGATGAGAATTCTCACTCTAATTATGCCTATCAATCCTTAAATTGGCTCAACGCCAACACAAATTTCGTCAGAATTAGCAAAGGCGTAAAATTAGGACAAAAAATATACACAAGTTCTGATCTCACTCAAACAGAAGATGAGATTGATACTAGTCGAGATAGACCCTACGCAGGATGGACATATGCAAGTCTCTTCTATGAAGCTGAAACACTGCAAGATAAGTACTTAAGGCATGAATTTAGTCTAGGTTGTGTGGGGCCATGTTCACAAGCTGATAATATCCAAACAGAATGGCATGAGTTATTGGGCTTTGTTGAACCCGAGGGGTGGGACTTACAAATAAAAAATCAATTAGCTCTGCAATATTTCCTAGAATACAAAACAAATCGATATGAAATATTTCCTTATATTTCACTACATCCAAGATACAAGGTGTCTTTAGGCACCATATTCAACGACCTATCTTTTGGTGGAGAGTTTATTGTAGGAGACAAAAGTAATGAGGCAGTCACTAATCCTTCTCATCAATATAAAAAATGGGACTGGCAAATATTTTTGCATAACGATATTAAATTAGTGGCTTTCAATGGCACATTAGAAGGGTCTATATTCAACGACAGTAGTCCACATACAGTGAATCCATCAAGAGTAGTACTAGAGAATGGGATTGGTGTTCGACTTAACTACAACAATCAATATTCTTTCCAATATCGATTTATTGGTAGAAGTACGGAAAATGAAGAACAAGACTGGAAATTTTGGGACCATAAATATGGTAGTTTTGAATTTGGATTTGGATTTTAAGACAGAGATAAATTACTTCCTAGTACAGTGCAAGCTTACTTTTATGCTAAATATATTTGGTTTTCTTCAGATATAATAGTTATCAACGTCTAAACAAACATCAGCAATGACAACTAAGAACACGACAATAGCAAATCCCCAGGGCAAAGCTTCTTTAGCTATTCTTAGTGATTTGCAAAACTTTTCACCTGTTAACGTCAAAAGAAAAGATATTCCTCGATGGCTAACTGATTTTTTTACATCAATCTTAGTCTTGAATGCACAGTTCAATTTCAAGCCCGTGGTTGATAAAGAATACTACATCTATTTTCACAAACAACAGTGGAAGTTGAGCCTGATTGAGCCACAAGCATGGAAAACATGCCCCTATGACTTTTTTGCATCATGCCAGCTACATGAAGATAAAAGTTGGAGTATTGCCCCTACTGAAGGCTGGGAAAAAAAACTCCATTTACGCAAAAGCATCGACAAGTTGAGGAAAGAATTTTTTGATGCATTAAATATAGAAACTCCCGTAGTAGACACACTCCCTTACTATGCGAGTCATTTACCTTATTACCAAAGACTCGCTGCCAATGGATTAGCGAGGTCTTTAAAATTATCATTAGAATTAAAACTAGGCACAAACCACAGCCAATCAGTGTGTGGTAAAGAATTAATGGGTCGATTAAACAACGGTAATCATTCAATCAAAAGTCTTCTTTAACATCCTCCCTAAATTGTGCTCGCTCGTGCTGATCATGATTAACGACTAACTATAAAAATTCGCTAACCTTCTTGCTTGTACAAAAAACGTTTACACCAACTAATAATATGTACAATCATAATTATTAATTAATATTTATATATTACAATATGTTACATTACTTTTCATTATCATTTTTAATGAATTAATCTGTACAATTACCTCGATATACATCTAATTACATGTATTTTACTTGTACATAATTGGCATTTTACCCACCTAACGACTAGTATTCACTCCAAGTACAGAATATGTACATAAACAACGGAGATGGAAATCATGAAGAAGATACTAGTAAACATTAGATACTTCATAGCCCCTTTGCTAATTTTGTCAGCAATTTTTGGCGTGATTGCAGGTGGGCCATGGGTCTGGACAGGCGTCGCATTACTCGGCATTGGCATTATTGTCGATACGCTAACGCGCAAACAAACACCTGGCTCAGGTTATGATGAATCAGGGAATACCTATGCAATACCCGGGCTACAAAATGGTGTGATGTATGGAATGCTTGGTGCATTCGCACTGTTACAAATAGTACTTGCCTGGCGAGTATGGGAATACGTCAATGCAGTGCCCATAGAACAAGCCACTTTATTGGGTTTTGCGATTCAAAGTGGAATCACAGGCAATCAATTGATTGGGGCATGCCTATCAAGTGGAATATTTGCCGGCATTGGCATCATATATGGCCATGAACTTGCTCATACCAAAGGATTTAGCTTTGTGATTGCAAGATGGATGATGGCATTAAGTGGTAAAGCGCATTTTTGTTATGCGCACGTCTACAACCATCACTTAGAACTAGGACACAAAGATGATCCTGCAACCGCACCACGAGGACGCAGCATTTATGCTCACTTACCGTTGTCTGGATTAGGCCAAAGCAAGTTCTTATTCAACATGGAAAAGCAGCGCCTAGCGCGATTAGATAAATCGTTCGTGTCATGGCAAAACCGCTGGATCCGAGGATATGCCATGAGCTTACCTACTGTTTTACTGTTCTGGTTTGCTGGAGGCTGGATTGGTATCGCAGCACTTGGCGCACTATGGTTAATCGCTAACTTTGAATTAGAAGCATTAAACTATTTAGAGCACTACGGTTTAATACGAGAAAAAGGTCAGCCGATTGATTACAGACATAGCTGGGATAACAACACTGCATTCACAAGCTGGTTCTTCATAGAAATAGGAAGACAAGCCGATCATCACGACAGAGGAGAAACACATTTCTGGGAATTAGATGATGTCGGTGCACCGAATTGTGGACGCGGCTACTTCTCTTTATTCGCGCTAACACTCATCCCGTCAATTTGGCATAAGTACATGGGTGAGCAATTAGATAAATGGGATAACGAGATGGCCAATGAAGGTGAATTAAAAATTGCCGAGTCATTGAAAGCCGCCGCTTAAGAACTCCTCCCCTTGCACTGTAACTAGTGCAACTACAGTACCTCCCCCCAGCTAAGCTGGGGGATTTTTTTTAAGTAGCAGTAAATGAAATAGAAAGTTAAGTTGGATTATTGTATCGCACCAACGTACAACCATTTACCAGAAATTCGCTGAAAAGAAGATTTTTCATGCATGACTTCTTTATTGTTATCGGGGCCAAGATAATAAGCTTTGAACTCAACGGCTCCCTCATTACCTTTTTGATTTTTATCAAGAATCTCCAGCTTCAACCACTCACATGATTTTTCTGACAGGCTTTCTGCGGTTAAATTTCCAACCATCGCTGGATGCCATGTGTTTAATAAATATTCTCCATAATAACCTAATGAATAAGCAGAATATCGTGAACGCATTAGTTGCTCAGGGGTTTTAGCAAACGCTTTTCCAGATAAAAATCGACCACAACAATGTTCAAATTTTTTATCTTTCCCACAAGGGCATAAAGAAATCAAAATATTTCCCACCAAATTGAATTAGCACTGTATTTTAAATGGTACACACACAGTATGTAATAGAAATAAATAGGTGATTTATTCTATCATGCTGTCATCTTTCAATCTTTTATTAAATGAAAAGATATTTCTCAAATAGCAATTGACTATTAATCAATAGCGAGTGACAGAAAATCACACGCTGCAGTATGATGACTTGTTAGCTAAATTATAGCCCCGGGCTATCCAGTGCTTCCATTAGCTCTTCAAACTCAAGCTCGGTAAGTTGCTCATTACGCTCATCATCAAGAGCATAATTAAGGTCATCTAGTACATCATTAATAGCGTTATCATTAGGATCAATCATCACACAACCTCGTATTAACAAAAATTAACCACGAGATAGTTTTATTGATATTTCATATGTAAAAATGTGAATTCAACGACACTATTAAGATAATTTATTGAATAATTCAGATAACAGAATGTACTTTGTGAATACTTTCAAATTTATTTAATAATCAATCCAAAATTAGCAATAAATTCAAATTGATCCATAAGAATATTAACAATTGTTAAAAAGCCAAAATTCAATGTGATGCAATTCAAAGATTAAAGACAATTAAAAATAATTATAAGGATTATAAAGTTGTCATCACGTTTCTTTAAATGGATTTTGATATTTTGCAGGACATATAATTAATCAAACTGGCAGTCAATAAATTGCGGGAAATTCAATGAATATTGATAAAGTGTTATATCATCTAAAAGAAGCAGATAAAGAATTGAATCGAATAACAAATTCAACTACCGCGAATGATGCCTATGGACATCAATCGTATTTGGTCGCCATGTCAAACGTTTATGACTTTGTAATGTCTATAAAGCAAGACAATTGCAATACTACAATTAGAGATGATTACTAAACTAATTTCTTATTATTTTTAGCAAGACTTAGAGATAAACCTATTACTCCTCCAATAAGATTATTTAACATATCTTTTTGCGTATCCCATTGATCTATATCACCAGCGCCAATAAATAGCACTCCTTCACCTTCACCCAATAGCATTGCACCCGCAAATTCATATAACTCATGTGCAGCTGAAAGTCCCAATACAACAATGAGCGTACCGACTAAACTAGCAAGCATGCTGAAATTATAATCAGACAGAAAAAACCATCGCAATATCATGAGAGATGAGATTAATCCAAAAAAAGCATGAACCCAATAATCATATTCAATGCCCAATGGATATTTTTCATAGTATTGATACATTCCCATACAATGAATTAAAAGAAATAATGAGAATAGGAAATAATGGCCCCAATAAAGCTGGAGAGTTTGTTTGAATTTATAGATGCCACCAAGCAGGACTAAACATATTAAAATATCGTATCTGTAATGACTGTCAATCCTCAATGCTAATACTTCCATACAGAGAAATATTATAGAAAAGACAGCAAGAATATAAATATTCTTTATAGCATTACGATGATTAATTTTATCTTTATCTGACATATGGAAAAATCTTCATTTGGTTAATAATGCATAAATTCCCCAAATTATTAAGACTAACCAGATAGACGAATAAAGCCAAAGCCTTTTGACCATCTTTATTATATTTTGTCTATCTAACCATACAATAAATTCTTCTGAATAATTAGCTAAACCTGTCAACATCAATAAAGCAATAAATAAACACACCGCCAAGATCTCTATTATTGAGATACCCGCATTGAGAATAAAATAAAGTGTTAAGACTGATAGTAAGAATCCAACCACAGAGATGACACCTGGAATAGTATAAATTTTACTTAGAAGTCCACCCCAGGCATTTGGATTAATAACTAGTATGATGATTTTAACTAGCGCAATAACAATTAATATAGAGGCGAGTATGTCGATAGCATTCATATATCATCTCCTTATTCATATTATTAACTAATTATGTCACTTATCCTCTTTTTTATAATTGATACTAATCAGTTTTACCCCCTGAATTATTGTCCGAAATTCACTCTAGACTGACCCATGTCAATGACTAGAATGGTGTAAAGAATTACGCTAGTTATATATAAATCAACTAGGTATTCATTATGAAAAAGTCGTTAATAGTCATTAAGCCATTTCTAGTATTGACACTATTCTTTATTAGCATTACTCAAAATTGCTTTTCCGAAGAACCTTATGACACTGAAGCTGAAGGGGAAATCATTTTCATCGATAATTGTTCTTTATGTCATGGTGATAGCGCTAAAGGAGATGGTGTTTTTTCAAAAATGCTCACGATAGATACACCAGACTTAACCTTATTAAAATCTAATAATGGCGGTGTTTTCCCTTATAAAGAAATATTTTTAACAGTTGATGGTAGAGATGAAATATTAATTCATGGCCCAAGATACATGCCACTTTGGGGAGACCGCTTCAAAACATCTACATGGGAAAATGTTTCAGAAAAACATGCTGACACACTTGTTCGTGGCACTATTTTTGAATTATTAATTTATTTGGAATCAATACAGGAAAATTAACATGATCTGTTAACTTGCAAGGTGTCAATTATCGGTTATATTCAATGATCTCAACGCGTCATAGGTAGCAAAGATGTCTGATCCTGTGTTGGCCAGAAAAATCACTCTCCCACTACTCACTTTTTATGGGATCGGGACAATATTGGGTGCCGGTATTTATTTGCTCATTGGAGAAGTCTCTTTGAGAGCCGGTGAGCATGCGCCTATTGCTTTTATCCTCTCATCTTTAATTGCTGCTTTTACAGCATATTCATTTGCTCGTTTATCTTCAATGTATCCAAAGAGTGCAGGAGAAGTCACTTACGCACATGCCGCCTTTAATTCTCGATTTATATCAATCATGGTTGGATTATCAGTGGTATTAATCGGTACCGTCTCTGCCTCAACCATGGTTAAAGGATTTGCAGGTTACTTCTCTGAGCTATCTGCAATGCCTGAGAATGCGAGCATTATTGCACTCATATTATTCATCACGATATTCTCAGTCTGGGGAATAAGCCAATCAATGTACCTTGCAGCAGCCATTACTATAATAGAGATATTAGGGTTAGTGTTTGTGATTTATGCCGTCGTTGATATAAGTATGGTGACATCCATTAGCTTACCTTCTACTTTTTCGGTGATTGAAAATAGTCATATGATTTTTTTCGCAGCATTTATATCTTTTTATGCCTATATAGGCTTTGAAGATATCGTCAACATGGCCGAAGAAACAAAAAATCCAAGAAAAATCGTTCCTTTGGCAATTATGCTATCGCTGATATTCTCAACGTTATTATATGTGTTGTTATCTATTGCCTGCACATCATTTATTCCAGTGTCAGTATTTGAAAATAGCAAAGCGCCACTGGTATCAATCGTTCAGTACAAAGGTTATGACACAGCCATCATGGGATTCATCAGTATTGTTGCCATTATTAATGGTGCATTAGTCCAACAACTCATGGCTGCACGTGTGCTCTATGGCATGTCCAAACAAAATCTATTTTTTGTTAGTTTTCAGAAAGTAAATAAAATTACTCAGACACCGATTTATGCAACAGTGTGTATTGCATGTGTGTTGCTTATCCTGGCGCTCAATTTTGATTTAGTCACTTTGGCTGAAATCACGAGCATGCTTACCTTATTTATATTTATTATTGTACAAAGTGCGTTAATTGCCTTATCACTATATAGCCAAACTTATAAAAAGCTGGACTTTATCGTCCCCCCTATTGGCATTCTATTAAATATGATATTAATTTATTTTGGATTCATCTCTCCCAATATCAATTAAACCATTTAAAGCAATGTTAGTTATAATTGCTTCATTATAATCAGTCTGCGAGCTTCAAACCCCTGTTTACACTATGCTAACCACATATGATGCTTAATATTTGACCGCATTCTAGGCATATACATCAAACTCAAAGAGCAACCCATATAACATGATTGGATTAAGCGACGTCAGTTTGCATCGTGGTCAGAAACAGTTATTAGATAAGGCTGAACTTCTTATTCACTCAGGACAACGTGTGGGTGTCATTGGTGCCAATGGCACTGGAAAATCTAGTTTATTCAAACTCTTTCTAGGTGAATTACATTCAGATAAGGGCGATGTCATATTACCTAAACAGATCCGCATTAGTCACATGGCTCAAGAAGTGGCACATAGTGATCGCTCAGCGTTAGATTATGTTCTAGATGGTGATATGGAATTACGAGCGACTGAAGCTGAGATTAAAGAAGCTGAAGCCAATGAGGACAATACTGCACTTGCTCGCGCACATGAAAAACTAGATTCTATTGATGCATACACTGCACCGAGTCGTGCTCAACAGCTACTATACGGATTAGGTTTTGAGGCAAATGATCACCAACGACAAGTCAACACCTTCTCGGGAGGCTGGCGTATACGTTTAAATTTAGCTCAAGCACTCATGTGTCCAGCAGATTTAATGTTATTAGATGAACCGACCAATCACTTAGATTTAGATGCCACCGTATGGTTGGAACAATGGTTAATACGCTTTCAAGGAACGCTATTACTAATTTCACATGATCGTGATTTTCTTAATTCTGTTGTTACACATATTGCTCGTTTGAGTCACTGCCAAATAAATTATTATAAAGGTAATTATTCAGCTTATGAGCGTCAGCACGCAGAACGAATGGCACAACAACAAGCCAATTATGAAAAGCAACAAACGGAACGTGCACATTTGCAGAAATATATTGATCGCTTCAAAGCACAGGCAACCAAAGCAAAACAAGCACAAAGTCGTATCAAAGCATTAGCGCGTATGGAAGATATTGCACCTGCACATATCGATTCACCATTTCATTTCGGTTTTAATGAAGCCCCAAAGGCATCCAACCCGTTACTATACCTTGAAGAAGCTAGTCTAGGATACGATGATAAAGAGGTGTTAGCACAAGTAAATATGAGCATTGTTCCAGGTAGTCGTATTGGTTTACTTGGAAAAAATGGAGCAGGAAAATCAACGTTAATCAAAACACTGGTGGGTGATGTGCCATTAAGGCAAGGTATTCGTCATGCAGGCGATAATCTTCAAATAGGCTATTTTGCTCAACACCAACTGGAAGCATTAGACTTATCGGCTAGCCCATTGACTCACATCCAACGTTTATCACCTAATGTAAAAGAGCAGACCATACGCAATTTCTTAGGTGGTTTTAATTTCCATGAGACAGCCATAGAATCACCTAAGCACTTCTCTGGTGGTGAAAAAGCACGATTAGCATTGGCTATAGTCGTGTGGCAAAAACCCAATCTGCTTATCATGGATGAACCAACCAATCACCTTGACTTAGATATGTGTCATGCACTCACAATGGCTTTACAAGGTTTTTCTGGCGCGATGATTCTTGTTTCTCACGATAGACATTTATTACGCAATAGTGTGGATGAGTTTTTACTCGTTGCGGAGGGTACTGTTCAGCAGTTTGATGGTGATCTTGATGAATATCAACAATGGGTACTTAAAAGTAAAAAGGAAAACTCAAAAGAAAAAAATAATCAGGATACAAAAACACCAAAAATAGACCGCAAAGAACAACGCCGCCAAGCGGCAGAACTGCGCAAAATAATGCAACCTCTTACAAACAAGGTAACAAAAATAGAAAAAGAGATGAAATCAAATGATGAGCATTTAAATATGCTAGAAAAGCAATTGCTCGACACTACTATTTATAACGAAGAAAACAAGAAGCAACTTCAAGAAATATTACAGAAGCAAGGCGCACTACAACAAAAAAACAAGATACTTGAAGAAGAATGGATGGAAGTGCATGAAGCGTTAGAAACTTATGAGAAGAACCTATAACACGTAATACTAATTCTCAACATCAGTTGAATCCAACTCTAATGAAGGAATAGACTGAACCGCACTGCCCGCAATCCCTTTAACTGAGGCATACATATCGATAGTATTCACCACTACCTTATCTATCTGCTTTTCACGTGCTTTCCAAATTTTGCGCATCGCTCTTTGCTCGGTTTCTAAGTCCGCTTTCATTTGTGAAAAACCTTCAACAATCGACTCAATTTGTAGCTTAAACTCATTACTGGTGAGAAAGTCATACAACATTCCCATTTTATCGCCTTTATTCTCCTGAATAATCATGGCGGTACTTAATTGAATAATAGATTCCCTAAGCACATTTGAAAGCCCTTTAAATTCCTCATAAGAGCATATCCAAACACCCTCTTTTTGGCCAATACGCTCCATATCAGGCGGCATCACCTCTGTTACTAATACACCAATATCTGCATTCTTTTCCTGGATATCTTGCTTGAACTTCTCTATCCAGCTTGATTGAAAAGATTTAGTTCGCTTACTTTCATAATAGATAGAGCCACAATTCTGTCTTGTGCGTGTATGAACTATCTGCAAACAGTCTGCACCGCGTTCACCTTTCTTAATTTCTTCAATCACGTCCAATGGAAAAGATGTCGTTAACCATTCTTCAATACTCAACTCTTGAACCTCACCCTGCATTTGCATTGAGCCTTGTTCTTGCTTACGCTTCATTTCTTCTGTGAGTTTTTTCTGATCTTCAAGCTGTTTAGCCAGCTCTTTTAATTTTAATTCATTTTTATCGTTTTCTTCTTTTTGAATTTTTTGTCTTTCCGACGTTAATTTAGCAGTCAATTCTTTTTCAGATTCAGCTCTAATTTTTTCTTCTAATTCATTCTTTTCTCTTTTGGCACGTTCTAATTCAATAGTAGCTTTATTTAATTCTTTTATTTTTAACGATTTATCATTGAGCTCTTGCTTGAGTGATGAAAGCGCTTCTGATTGTTCCTGCTCTGCTTCTTGCTGTAACTTTTTCTTTAAAACAAGTTCGCTTGCTTTGACCTGACCACTAACTTGTTTATCTATTTCTTCTTGCTGCTTTTTCTTTTGCTCATCTAATAATTTTTTCTGTTCCTTTAACTCAGAAAACTGCACATTAAAATTATCTTTTTCTTTGGCAAGTTCATCCTGGTATTTCTTTTTTAATTGAGCATCCACCTGATGGTACAAAATATCTTGCACATCAATTTCATTGCCACAATTTGGACAATCTATTTTATTCTCACTTTGCGTCATCTTTTACTCCGTAAAAACAAATAGCAAATCATTATAATAATTAACGAGCCCACACATCTGATTCGTCTTTGTTATCATCATTACACACCTTTTCTTCTTCAAAAGTCTGCTTTAATTCAGTTCCGTCACGATACTTTAATTGCAAACCATTCAAAAAATTGTAAAAGGTTTGATTGTCACATTCACGATAATGTTTATGCCCTACTTTTCTAAATAAGGCGCTTAATTCATGTTTGCTGATTTCATAATTCATTAATTTGAAAATGTCCAACATATCGTCCGTTTGAAAATTCAATGCAATGCGTAATTTTCTTAAGATCATATTATTAGACAACGGTCCTTCATGTTGACCTTGTGTATTCGCAGGTTTGTTGTCTAAGGATGACTCCTTGGGTCCTCGCATATCATGAATAATACCGTCCAGGAATGCCGCCAAACATTCATCACTGCATAATGATGGCCCTTTCTTAATCGCTAACCACTCTTCTAAATCGTTATGAGAAATTTCACGCCCGCCTAATGCAAATAAAGCCATTATGGCATTATCATCAAAATCGAATATATAGCGTAGACGTCGTATAATAGTATTATTAGACATATATTTTTGCTTAGTTAACAATCCCTAATAACTCAACATCAAATATTAATGTAGATCCAGGCGGAATACTCCCCGCTGCCCGTTCTCCATAAGCTAATTCAGCAGGAATATAAAAGCGTGTCTTTTCACCAACAACCATTAATTGAACACCTTCAGTCCACCCTTTAATGACTTGATTTAAGCCAAAAGTAATTGGTTTGCCACGTGCAATTGAGCTATCAAACACGGTGCCATCGATAAGCATACCCTCATAGTGAACTTCCACACGGCTAGTCGCTAAAGGATGCTCCGTACCTGTACCCACCGTTAACACTTTATATTGCAAACCCGAAGCAGTGGTTTTCACACCGTCGACTGAGGCATTATTAGACAAGAACTCAATACCGACTTGCCTGTTCGCATTGATTTCTTCTGGACTGGTAGATGAAAAAAATGCACGGTAACCTAAAAATACGACCAGTATTAATACAGCCGCCGTTATAATTTCTCTTAACACAAATTTTCTCCGTAATAATTTTATTCTAAAGCGCTAACACCAACTTATTCTTGTCACAAAACAGTAACCATAACTGAGTTACGGATTGTGACTACTCCCTGTGATCCATTGCTGTTGTTCAAGATTCCAGCGAGCTCGATCCAACAGATATTGTGAAGGCGCAGCGGGATTATATTTCAGGGGACTTGGCAGGCTTGATGCTAATAAAGCCGTTTGCATGGGCGAGAGATCTGCAGCGGCTTGACCAAAATGATAATAGCTAGCGGCTTGCAAACCAAAGACACCCTCACCCCACTCTGCAATATTCAAATACACTTCTAAGATACGTTGTTTATTCCACATCAGCTCAATCAAAATAGTAAACCAGACCTCAAGTCCTTTTCTTAGCCAGCTTCTTCCTGTCCATAGGTATACATTTCGCGCCACCTGTTGACTAATCGTACTCGCTCCTCTTAGTTTTTTACCACTGCCTAGCGATTTTAACGAATCAACGATCGATGAAAAATCAAATCCATGATGAACAACAAATAGCTGATCTTCAGAAGCCATCACCGCAGACGCCGCATGTTTAGGAATTTGTCCCCAATTTAGCCATTCTTGTTTCAGAGTAAACTCATCATGAGACGCATGCATGCATCGGTCTATCATCACCATTGTCACGGGCGGATTTACCCAGCGAAAAGGCAGCACAATAATAAAACTGACAACAATAAATATGAGCGCAAACCGGACTAGAAATTTAATCAGCGGCTGAAAGAATTTTTTCACGCGCTGATCCTACCATAGTGGGCCTGATAGTGACGCTAGCTAACGCCTTTTCCAAGCACGCTTCACACAGAATTTAAGTGAGGATAATTTTGCGAGAAGCCGATTAAAAATACCCCAGATTTGCTAACAATTCATACGCAAATGAGCGTCAACATGGATAAATATTTTTAATGTAATCAGCCTGTTAAGTAAACAAGCTCACCCAATGTTATCCGATTAAGTGTCAAGAAAATACCACTTGTCTCAGTACGTGTTTACTCAGGTAAATATGCCTATATAAAGTACAAAAGGATATTGAATCAAGCCACCACATTTATGCCGCAGCCTGAAAAATCACGTTCATGCCAACTTCAGCATGGATTTACCCTCGTTGAGATACTGATTGCCCTGGCTGCTATTGGGTTGCTGGCGGTGCTCGCGGTACCGGCTTACCATAACTATCAGACGGTTAAAGACATTGAAACAGCCGTGAATGATATTGGTGACATCAATATTGCCATCACTCAATATCAAACTGCGAATAACAAGCTGCCTAAAGATTTATCTGAGATCAATATGGGTGATCTGAGAGATCCATGGGGAGTACCATATCAATACTTCATTCATAAAAATACATCAAAGATACAACGCAAAGACAAAAACCTAAGAGCCATCAACAATGACTATGACTTATACAGCATAGGTAAGGATGGTCAAACATCCCCAGTATTATTTGAACAATATTCACTAGATGATGTTGTTCGTGCCAATAACGGCCGATGGATTGGACTAGGCGAAAAATACTAGAGCGGGCTGACTGTGAAATTTAATGCCGCCATACTAAAAACATTTAATGTAAAAATATTAATCGTATTTTTTATAGCCGCATTTTTCCCACTATTTCTACAAACTTTATTTTCAAAATCATATGTGACAAGTTTTGTCGAACAAGAAATTAATGCAAGTCTTGTTAAAAATGCGAAATCTTTTGAACAACTGACATTCAACGAATTAAAAGAATACAGTACCCATCTTGATTCAATCAGTGAAAATATTAATAGCTCACTTCCACATAGATCGACACATGGGTTTGACAAACTAGAACTCATTCCAATTAAAGATGTGGTCAATGCTGGGTTTGGCTATTCAATTCGGCCTCGACTTATTCATTATCACAATGATGACGGTGAATTGTTTTTTAACATTGAAAAATTACATTTATCTAATATTGGTGATTTATTTGTACTGCGCGCAACGATCAATAGCGAGTCCATATTTGGCAATCAACGTTCAAATCCGTATAGTGAACAAGTGTGCGTCATCTCAGGACAACTTGAAATATTATTTTGTAATGATGGTGTCATTTTAGAGAAAGCTCAATCCACCAACTTAACGACATTGATTAATGCCAAAGAGCATATGATCGAACATACGTTGGCGGGAGATAGCTATCGTATTATCTCGCAGGAACTATTTCTGCCAAGTTATTTTCAAGCATCGCCTTGGCATTTTGTTATTCTAAAAAACGAAGGCACCATCCTCTCTTCGTTGTGGAGTTTTGAGTATTACCTCATCCCTGTGTCTTTGTTATTTTTTCTCGTTGCCAGTTTTATTGTTCATAAACTTAGCACCAGATTATTGCATCCGTTAAACACACTGTCAGAAGCCACAAAACGAATAGCGGCAGGTAATTATGAAGGAAATATTGATATTTCCACTGATGATGAATTCATGGAATTAAGCCAGTCGTTTAATACTATGTCTAATAACTTACAACACGAAGCACATAAAAACGAAGCCTATTCAAGACTAGAGCGAGGTTTTTTACAAACCGCAGATATTCATTACTCAATCAAGAATAATCTGCCTTTACTGCTTAAGGTGTTTGAGGTGAACTGGTTAGCAATCTCTATTGCTGACCCATTTCAGCCACAAAGATTTACATCACATATCGCCACATATGATGCCGATAATGAAAAGGTAAATTATCAAGAAGTAAAACACGAGATAGATAGTGCCAGCCAATCAATCAATGCGTTATATATGTTGGATAGGTTATTCTTTCAGCAAAAATTCAAGCCATTAATTGCCTGTGAACAATATAAACATATCTGGATACATAAAATTGAACATTCACAACAAACCGTTGGGTATATTCATTTAAGCAGCAACACCGTGCGGTTAAGCAAACGTGAAGCATTCTCTTTACAAGACTTATCAGAACGCTTTTCTGTGATTTATTCTACTTTGTACCATCAATCCATATTATACAAAAAAGCAAATTACGATAGCCTCACTCACTTACCAAATCGTAGTTATATGTTCACGCATTTAACGGCCATATGGCATCATGCGATTGAACACAAGAAATCGATAGCCCTACTCTACATTGACCTGGATCATTTCAAAAATGTGAATGATTTATCTGGTCACAGTGCGGGTAACGAAGTCCTCATTCAGGTGGCGCAACGCTTACAAAGCTGCATGGAAAAACACGCCTGTTTAGCAAGGCTCAGTGGAGATGAATTCTGTATAGCGATTGAAAACCTCAGCAGTGACCAACAAGCCATTCAATTAGCTGAAAATATTCGCAAAGAATTTAAAGAACCGTTTGTAGTCATGGATATGTCCTATCACCTTGGTGTGAGTATTGGCATTATGACTGGCCCTGGTAATTGTAGTAGTCCCCAACAATTCCTGGAAAAAGCAGACATGGCCATGTTTAAAGCCAAACAAGATGGCCGAAGCCAGTATGTCTTGTTTGATCAAAGCATAGAGAAAGAACGTAACCAACGGCTATCACTCGAACATCATTTACACAATGCACTTGAATCCAATGAAATCTCATTGTGTTACCAACCAAAATTACATTTGGCGTCAGAAAAAATTGTAAGCGTTGAAGCCTTAGCGCGCTGGCATCAAACTGAATTAGGCATGGTGAATACCGAGTCATTTATTTCACTGGCTGAAGAAACTGGTTTAATTAATGAAATTGGTCAATGGATACTAAGAAAATCATGTTATCAGTTTATGGACTGGCTAGATAAAGGCATCAATTTAGAATCGATTGCTGTGAATGTCTCTGCACGTCAACTTGCGACCAAAGGATTTACTGCCATTGTTGAATCTGCTCTAAATGAAACAGGCATGTCTGCTAAATGCTTAGATCTTGAAATCACTGAAAGTGCATTTATTAATGATACTAGCGAACTGACTAAAGAACTTAATCAATTACATGAGTTGGGTGTGACAATTTCTATAGATGATTTTGGAAAAGAATATTCATCGTTAAATTATCTAAAGAAAATTCCATTTGATCTTATTAAGATTGATCGCGAATTTATTATGGATCTGGAAAAAGACCAACGAGACCAGCATATTGTTAAAGTCATCATTGATATTGGTCATACACTCGATAAGAAAATTGTCGCCGAAGGCATCGAGTCTATCGACCAAAGAAATATCTTACGCACATTAAACTGTGATTATGGCCAAGGCTACTTATTCAGTCGCCCACTGACAGATATTGAGTTCTTAGAATATGCTGCGAGATACATTGAACAACACGATGCAACTGAAGGTTCTAAATCGTCTGCATAAAGTGAATCAATATCACTTGAACTGCTAAGCGAAATTTAGCTTACTTTTCTTGTTGCCAGTTAAGCATCAGCTCAGCACCAAAGACACACACATGATCATCACCACTCACCACGAGCGTTTCTGGTGCTTGCCAGGGTTGTCTGACTAAAGTCACTGTCTCTTCATTCACCGGACGACGATAAAATGTTGGCCCATGAATAGAGGCAAAGCCTTCTAATTTATCTAATGACTGTTCTTCATCAAATACTTGGGCATATAGTTCAAGTGCAACAGGTGCAGAAAAGACACCGGCACACCCGCAAGCGGATTCTTTTTCATGACGCAAATGCGGCGCCGAATCTGTTCCAAGGAAAAAACACGCTTTACCAGAAATAGCCGCTTGGCGTAACGCTAAACGATGATGTTCACGTTTCGCCACTGGCAAACAATACATATGCGGCCGCATTCCACCACTGAACATGGCATTACGATTAATCATTAAATGATGAGGCGTAATCGTGGCAGCTGTATGGGCGCCTGCCGCGCTAACAAACTGAGCGGCATCTGCCGTTGTAATGTGTTCTAACACTATGCGCAGCTCAGGAAAATCAGCCCGCACTTTACTTAATATTGTGTCGATAAATATTTTTTCTCGATCAAAAATATCTACGTCTTTATCTGTCACTTCACCATGGATAAGTAATGGCATACCAATGCGTTGCATACACTCGAATACTGGATACACCTTAGAGACATCACTCACTCCTGAGGCGGAGTTAGTTGTACTGTTGGCGGGATACATTTTTGCTGCGGCTAGCACCCCTTCATTAAACCCCTGGGTCAAATCATTCGGGTCTGTTTCATCTGTGAGGAAACACGTCATCAGTGGTTCAAATTGGTTAGGCTCAGGTAACAATTGCTGAATTCGATTACGATACGCCAAAGCGTGTGCACTGGTAGTTACCGCCGGTGTTAAATTTGGCATCACTATCGCACGGCCAAATGTCTTCGCCGTTGATGGCAGCGCCATGGCTAGCATATCGCCGTCTCGAAGATGGACATGCCAGTCATCAGGCTTACGCAAGGTAATGCTTTGGTTCAAAGTTGAGCACTCCAATGTGAATGGAAAATGATTAAGCGATAATAAATTTCAAATAAACACGTTAAAATCTAAATATTAGTGTTAATTATATCTCAGCTAACGTATCGTTTTTATATTCATTTGGAGCATATATGACTGATACCACACATGAACGCATTATTTTGGCAGCCGGTTGTTTTTGGGGCGTTCAAGATTTATTCCGCAAACAACCTGGCATTATTAACACACGGGTCGGTTATTCCGGCGGCACCACACCGCATGCCACCTACCGTGAACTTAAACACGGGAAAACAGGCCACGCAGAAGCGGTAGAAGTCATTTTTGATCGCACAAAGACTGACTTAAGAGCCATACTAGAATTCTTTTTCCAAATACATGACCCCACCACCATTGACCAACAAGGCAACGACCGTGGCAACCAATACCGTTCTGCTATTTTTTATGCCAATGAAGAACAACGTAACATTGCACAAGAGACGATTAAAGAGGTTGAAGCCTCTGGTTTGTGGCCGGGAAAAATAGTCACAGAAGTGGCACCGGAAGGCCCATTTTGGGAAGCGGAGCCGGAACATCAGGATTACTTAGTCCACTATCCTAATGGTTACACATGTCATTTTATCCGCGCGGATTGGCGCTTACCTAAGCGTGAGAAATAATCTCGCATGACACTTCATTAATTAATGGTGTTCAGATGGATTGACGCGCTTATTCATGAGCCAGCCAAATAAGCCGCCACTGACAAACATAATTAGTGAATAAGTCACTGCAGGAATCATCATCACATTGTTGCCAATTAACGTCCCCGCCACCACTAAGGCCAAGGTGCCATTCTGAATACCCACTTCAAAGCCAATCGCGATCGACTGCGGATGCGAAAGCTTGCTCATTTTGGCAAGTTGATACCCCAGCAACAACGCACAGACATTAAGTACCAATGTGGCTAACCCGGCTTGCGCAAAAAAGCTTCCCATGTTGGCCGCATTTTTCAATACAATTAAGGCGATAATAAATAATAAAAATAAAATTGAAAGCCATTTAAACAACGGTTCTATGTTACGAGCAAGATTTTCCCTATAGGCCAACACCAGCATCCCGAGTGCCACGGGTATGACAGTAATCACTAATAATTGAATGATTGTCTTCGCAATGGGCAAACTAAAAGCCGTATTGCTGCCCATAAAATAATGCATACTGATATCGGCCAGAATAGGAATACTGAAAGGTGTAATCACACTTGCCAAGGCCGTTAAGGTAATTGATAAAGACACATCGCCCTTAGACAAATAGGTAAACATGTTCGAGGTCGCCCCACCCGGGGCTAATGCAATAATAATCAGCCCAACTGCCAACTCAGGTGGCAGAGCAAACACAAGTGCAAGCATAAAGGCAATCATTGGCAGCAACAGCATTTGCGCACATAGACCAATCGCCACAACTTTGGGCGACTTAACAATGTTTTTGAAATCAAACGGCCTGAGTGACAGCCCAATGCCAAACATAATCAAGAAGAGCGCGGCAGGAAGAATGACCTTGGTGAGTAAATCAGCTTGCATAGTATTTGAGTTATTCAGTCATTAGGTTGGAATTTGAATCAGTTTAACAGTTTACTCACACGCTCACTAATCCCATTCCAACCTTATGAGGCTTCTTTCATTTGTTTAACAGGCAACTCAAACAACGCCAAGCCAGACAAAATCAACCCGCCACCCAGCACAATGGACGCCGTAATCGGCTCATCGTTAAGTAATGCGCCTAATAACAAAGCGCATACAGGTGAAATAAGCGTAATGAGTGACACTTTAACCGCATCTAATTGTTTCAATATAAAGTAATACATTGAAAAGCCTGCCGCAGTCGCAATCGCACCTAAATAAATAATGGACACAGCTGATCGTGGTGTAAATTCACTCACTTCCTCAGCTGAGAACAAATAGGTGATGCCAATCAATGGCACCGCAATTAATAACCCACCCAAGGTGGATTGCGTACCTGTGATCGGAGCATCAATTTTTTTCAACGCGACAGCACTCACCGCATGCGCCAATGTACTTAGCAACATGGCAAACACACCAAAAAGAACATTTACATCGATGGCGGCGCTGGTATAAAAAATAACAAATAACCCCGATACCCCTAACATCATGCCGAACGTTTTATTCAGCGTAAAATGATTTTCGCCTAAAATAATCACTGAAGTTACCCCAGTGATAATGGGCGACAAACCAAAGATGACCGATATCCACCCCGAAGGAATATATTGCGCGCCCCAATACACTAACGACATGGCAAAATAGATGCCCAACCCTGCTGCAACATAAGCAACAATGGCATCTTTATTCAGTGTCAATGTCTGCCTTAACAACATAAACACACAGGCAAGCACAAACAACCCGATGCTCATACGAGCCATCAGCCCGAATAACACGCCAGATTCAATACTCCATTTCACTGCAAGCGGAGTCGTACTCCACAACACAATAATGGATATATAAGTCACTCTTACCATGATTTCATTTTCCACAAGACAAAAAAAAAGGCCGCTAGGATTATCCCTGCGGCCTTTCTTAACTAATTACTTTACTTAGTTCAGCATAAACACACAGGCATGGAAGGGTCTAGTCGTAAGACCAGGTTCCAATGCATTGCTCGTTTTGTTGCTGAAATAATCATGGCGCGCACTTTTACATTTAGATCTTTTGGAGTCAAGCAGAAATTAAATTAATGTTGGTTAATCTGATAAACGCGAGTATGTTGGTGCAGTTCGCTGGTGGGACTTAGGCTTTTAATGTTAATAATATTCGAGTTAAACGTGGTCTACCCCCCTATTATTTTATATGCGAAATATGTCAAACTAAGCATTATTGCGGGCATTTATCTTAATCATTTTTAAAGCAGAGAAAGTTATTATTCTATATGAGTTTGCTATTCACCTATTTAGCAATTGCAATCGGCATATCATTTTTATGCTCAGTACTAGAAGCCGTTTTATTATCTATAACACCTAGCTATGTGGAAAGCGTTATTGCTAAGCACCCCAAAAAAGGCAATGTGTTATATCGAGTAAAAGACCGCTTAGACCAATCGATTGCTAGCATATTAATACTTAATACGTTTGCACACACCATGGGTGCCGCCGGTGTTGGCTCTCAAGCAGCGAAGGTTTTTGGAGCACGATGGGAAACTTTAATCGCAATTGTACTCACGCTCGTCATACTTTATTTTTCTGAAATCATACCTAAAACGATTGGTGCAACATTTTGGCGTCAACTAGCAATGCCATCTGCACATGTAATTTTCTGGTTAATCAAGTTAGTTTATCCATTGATATTGGTTTCAGAACTCATTACCAGATCATTTAGAAAAGATAACAAACAAGATGTATCAAGAGAAGAGATTATCGCATTAGCTTCTCTCGGCCACCAGATGGGCTCATTAGTTGGGCAAGAAAATGAATACTTAACTAATATTTTAAAATTACGTGAAATCACTACCGAAGAAATATTAACGCCCCGTACAGTGATGCATTGTCTAGATCAAAATACTACGATTAGCGAAGCGCTTTCTTATAGTAAAACTCAACAATTCACACGAATACCGATTTATTCTGAGAACCCTGATAATGTCATTGGCATGGTCATCAATCGAGACTTATTGTTTAAAGAAAGAGAGGGAGGTTCAGATTTAACATTAAAATCATTTGCAAATCCATTAAAGCGCGTTTCTGAAAAACTGCCAGTACAACAACTTTTGGATATGTTTATAAAAACCCGTGAACATATATTCTTAGTCGAAGATGAATATGGGCAGACAGCTGGCATTGTCACTCTAGAAGATGCCATTGAAACAATGCTAGGAAAAGAAATTGTAGACGAGACAGATAAAATAGAAGACCTACAAAAATATGCCAAGGGCAAATATCGAGCGAGACTACGCAACAAAAAGAAATGATTGATAAGATAACTTTTGATCAATACAGAAAATCAAAGGGTACTGACCTGTTTATTATGGATTGTCGATATTTAATAAAGGGTACTGACCCCTTTTATTTATAGGCTGAATTTAATTAAAGGGGTCAGTACCCTTTTATAACTACTTATCATTATTCATTCACCACATTTGATGTCACTGCACTCAGTAGCGGAAAATTTAACTTTTCTTCAATTAACTTCAACATTTCTTTTGGGTCATAGAATTTTCTACTTGGAATTCTAATCAATGGGTGATGAGGATTTAATACATCGTTTACATATTCATCTCTAGCAATTCGCTTTTTCTGTTTATGTGTTGAATCATCTAGTTCTATCACTGCCAATACTCTTGTTGATTTATCCGTGATGACAAAATCCATTCTTTTAGACCATGCTTTAGATTTGTGTTTGAATTCAATGGGCTCTACTAATGCTATTAATGATGTTTGACAGTGTACGAAATATTTACCTTTCAACGCTTCTTGCAATGCATAGAAGAATTTCTTTTCGTTTTCGGTACAGAGATATTCTCTCTTCTTGTGGAGGATTGGGGATTTTGTTGAGGAACTATTTGTAGGTTTATTTACTGTGAAATATATTCTCGCAATTGCAAGTAATGCGAAAACAATGAATACGGTGACAAACAATTCCATTTAGCAATCATAATCACAATGGACAATTATTGGAATTATTAATTTTGTTTTAGAGGTACGAGTTGTAGATTTTATTACAGGCTAGCGCCTGATCTTATTCAGAAACTCAGGAGAATCGCTTCGCGATTATTGATTTGCGTGTTAAACCTACACGCAATGATGGTGCCCGGGGCCGGAATCGAACCGGCACGCCCGTGAAGGCGAGGGATTTTAAGTCCCTTGCGTCTACCAATTCCGCCACCCGGGCATTGGGTATTGCGGTTTTTTTTGAATCTAGTTTCGCAGTATTGCCACTTCGGTAAGTGGAGGCGAGTAGCGGAATCGAACCGCTGTACAAGGCTTTGCAGGCCTCTGCATCACCACTCTGCCAACTCGCCGTGGTATTTACTACGTGCTCTTCAATTTAAGTGGTTTGTTTACACAAACTCTTGAATGATAAATTACTTAAAGTAGTGTTGGTAAGTCACTAATAAATATTAAGTTTTCTATCTAAATTTAGCTGACAATTAGGTTGCAACCAAATTTACGAAGCTGCGAATTATAACCAATATTTTTCTGGCTGTTTGGTTTATTTAAATCACGACACCTTGATCAAAATTCACATGGCCAGCGACTGTAATGGGTCATTTACAGTAATTATGCTTTTGACTATGTGTGAAAATATTTTGATTTGGAGCGGGAAACGAGATTCGAACTCGCGACCCCAACCTTGGCAAGGTTGTGCTCTACCACTGAGCTATTCCCGCAATTTGGTATAGGCGGCTATTCTAGTGCAATTCATAGGTCTGTCAACGAAGTGTTTGTTTATATTTGTAATTTTCGTGACCGACTTGCTAATAAAAAGACAGCTTTTGTTGATGGTGACTCAAAAAACCATCAATTGACGTTATTCTGA
>JBGCFN010000034.1:0-43525 GCA_045106935.1 Gammaproteobacteria bacterium
GGTGTACCTGCTACCGCAGCTAATGTTTTCACATCGTCTGGGTCGTTCGGGCACGCAAGAATCGGTTCTTTGATTTCATTCATGTCAATTTCGATGACTTCTGTGTATTCAGCATCAGCATCGGCTTCCATTAACTCTGGATTAGCTAACCATTTCTGCATGGCTTTGATTCGACGATCTAATGTTCGTGCATCACCGTATTCATTGGCAATCATCCAACGCAACATGACGATGTTTGAATTTAGATATTCAATGATCGGTTCTTTATCTAGTTTAATCGTACAACCGGCTGCAGAACGTTCCGCAGAGGCATCTGATAATTCGAACGCTTGTTCGACTTTAAGATCAGGTAAGCCTTCAATTTCAAGAATGCGCCCAGAGAAAATATTCTTCTTACCTTTTTTCTCTACGGTGAGTAGTCCCATATCAATCGCTTTATATGGAATTGCATTCACCAAGTCACGCAAAGTAATGCCGGGTTGCATCTCGCCTTTAAAACGGACAAGCACTGATTCAGGCATGTCTAAAGGCATTACTCCAGTCGCGGCAGCAAAGGCGACTAAGCCAGAGCCTGCTGGGAATGAAATACCAATAGGGAAACGTGTATGTGAGTCACCACCTGTACCGACAGTATCAGGAAGTAACATGCGGTTTAACCAAGAGTGAATCACACCATCACCTGGGCGTAATGACACGCCGCCACGATTCATAATGAAGTCAGGCAATGTGTGGTGAGTGCCAACATCAATTGGCTTAGGATATGCCGCGGTGTGACAGAAAGATTGCATAGTTCAGTCTGCTGAGAAACCAAGGCAGGCTAAATCTTTTAATTCGTCACGTGTCATTGGCCCCGTTGTATCTTGTGAGCCGACGGTTGTCATCTTAGGTTCGCAGTATGTACCTGGGCGAATGCCTTCTGTGCCACAGGCTTGACCCACCATTTTTTGTGCAAGTGTGAAGCCCTTGCCAGTGTCTTTTGCTGGGACGGGGACACGGAATAATTCAGAGGTTCCCATGCCGAGCGATTCGCGTGCACGTGTTGTTAAGCCACGACCAATAATTAATGGGATACGGCCACCTGCGCGTGCTTCATCAAGAAGGATGTCAGTCTTGAGGCCAAACTCACAAATGGTTTCGCCGGTTGAATTGTTTTTGATGGCGCCTTCGTATGGGTAGATATCGATCACATCACCCATATTAAGATTAGCCACATCACACTCGATTGGTAAGGCGCCGGCATCTTCCATAGTGTTAAAGAAGATAGGGGCAATTTTTCCACCTAAACAATAACCACCATCGCGTTTGTTAGGAATAAATGGAATATCGCGACCCATATGCCAAAGCACAGAGTTTGTTGCTGATTTACGTGATGAACCGGTGCCGACAACGTCACCAACATACGCTAGCGGATGACCTTTTTCTTTCAAGGCATCGATCTGTTTGATAGGGCCAACTTTACCTTGCTCGTCTGGCGTAATGCCATCGCGTGCCATTTTAAGCATGGCCACGGCATGTAAAGGAATGTCTGGGCGTGACCAGGCATCTGGGGCAGGTGATAAATCATCAGTATTAGTTTCACCGGTCACTTTAAATACTGTGACGGTAATTTTTTCTTCTAGCTCAGGTTTGCTCGTGAACCATTCACCATTGGCCCATGATTCAATAATCTTTTTCGCATGGGCATTGCCCGCTTTCATTTTTTCTTCAACGTCATAAAACGCGTCAAACATTAGCAATGTATGTGACAGCGCTTCTACTGAGGTGGGTGCAAGTGATTCGTCATCAAGTGCGTCAATCAAAGGCGCAATATTGTAACCCCCTAGCATGGTGCCTAAGAGCTGAACCGCTTTTACTTTGTCGATAAGGGGTGATGAAGCTTCACCTTTTGAGATTGCTGCTAAAAAACCAGCTTTCACATATGCGGCTTGGTCAACACCAGCTGGTACGCGATTAACGAGCAAGTCTAGAATAAAGTCTTCTTCGCCGGCCGGAGGATTTTTAAGTAATTCGATTAGATCAGCAGTTTGTTCTGGTGATAATGGCTGAGGGACAACTCCCATAGCAGCGCGTTCTTCTACATGTTTGCGATAGGCTTCTAACACAGTTATTGACTCCACATGTTGGGTGACAGCTCAGCTTCCTTGCTGGCACCTTAGATTGGTTGTTATTTAAGTGAGCCGCCCATTATAGCTGAACTCGGGGTGAATTTTTAGAAGCTAAGGGGGTATATGCCTAGTCTAATATTTGACTAATTGTTGCTAAGTATTTTGATTTGCCGAGCAGTAAATTTAGTTGGCTTCCGCCCGCCTGGTACCAAAGCAGAGCAGAACGTAGCCCGGCAAACAACATGGCTCGAATGGCCGCTGCGTTGGCATCAACCTTAAGTATTTGTGGATCTCCATACACAATCACGCGAGGTGTTAATGGGCTGATCGTATTTTGATAAAGCTGAGCAATGCGCTCGATAACGTAGTCTCGTTGGTCTTGTAAATTGCTTGCAGCTTCGTCTAACAAGCTAAGTGTTGTTCCAACTTGTTCTCCTAACTCTTTATTATCTCTGACATTTTTGGATAACATCATTAGGTTCACCATGTAGCGTGCACGTTCTAATGCTTGCTTGTCGTTTTTTTGTGTAAAGCTGGTGCGCAGTGCGATTAATCCGGGTCTTAGATCACTGGTTGAGCCAAAAACATCGCTATAGGTATCTGGGTTGCGAGCAAACAGGCTGCCTAAGCACACATCAACTTGTGCCTCATCATAATTATTTTCCCAGGCAATTTGCTGAACTTGAGACAGTGCCTGGTGCATGCCTGCCAACGCGATTGTTTTATTTATATATTCTGTGTTCATAAATTAGTCGATACGATGGCTAATGATGCCGCCACCTAAGCAGTGATTATTATCATATAACACGGCGTACTGACCTGGCGTTACGGCGCGTTGAGGTTCGTCAAAATTGAGTTGCCATTGTCCATTTTCTCGTTCCAATGCATGACATGCTTGGTGCGTTTGACGATAACGTATTTTAGCGTGAATGGAACTGATTGATTGCTTGTATGAGTGATCAATCCAATGCATTTTTTCAATTAACAGACTATTGTTGAATAGCGCAGGGTGATCTGACCCCTGTGCCACCACGAGTTGATTAGTGTCTAACTGCTTGTCTACGACATACCAGGGCGCGTCACTTGCAGTAGATACGCCGCCGATGCCGAGACCTTGTCTTTGGCCAATAGTGAAGAAGGTAGTGCCTTGATGTGTACCTACGATATTACCTTCAGTATCAACTATATCTCCTTGATTATTATCAATATAGTTTTCTAGAAAATCACGAAATTTACGTTCGCCAATAAAGCAAATACCGGTACTGTCTTTCTTATTGTGGATATGTAGATTCAGGTCTTCGGCCAGTTGTCTAACTTGAGGTTTGCTTAACGCTCCCAGAGGAAACATGGATTTGCTTAGCTGCTGTTGATTAAGACCATGCAAGAAATAACTCTGATCTTTATTGCTGTCAGTGGCAGTGAGTAATTGATAATAATTGTCTATCAATTGGCAGCGGGCATAGTGTCCAGTGGCTATTTTTTCAGCACCTAGTTCCGTCGCAAATTCTAAAAACGCTTTAAATTTAATTTCGGTATTACATAAGATGTCAGGATTGGGTGTACGTCCTGCTTTGTGTTCGTCTAAAAAGTATTCAAATACAAAGTCCCAATATTCTGAGGAAAAGTTGACGGTACGCAGCGGGATTTTCAATTTCTCGCAGACTTTTTCGGCGTCTTCCAGGTCTTGAGACGCAGAACAATACTCATCGGAATCGTCTTCTTCCCAATTTTTCATAAAGATGGCATCCACTTTATGTCCCTCAGCTTTTAATAGATGAGCAGCCACAGCCGAGTCGACACCACCAGATAGTCCGACAACAATATGCTTTAATGACATATAGTTACAGTATATTTATGAAGTTAATTATTAGGTAATGAATGCGATACTAATCGCAGTGTTCACGCCGTTATCAGACATGAACGAGGTAATAATAGTCTGGGAGAGATTATATTAAGTCTTGGCGCAACTTACCAAGTTTCTATGACATCACTCAACATGCTTAAGTCACAACGGCGACCACTTTCGTAGTCGTCAATGCTTTGAAGCACCATGGCGCTGCGTCGTTTAATTTCAGGCAGTGCCGCGATTTCTTCCCGTGTCATCCATAGCGCTTCTAAGATGCCATTGTCGAGCGGCTGGTCAGGAAAATGTTTGCCAACTTTGCCAGAAAAAGTGATCCGTAGGTAAACGTCAGGTTTCTCAGGATGTTTCCAACGGTATATGCCGGTAAATGAGTCGGGTATAAATTCCCACGCGGTTTCTTCTAATGTTTCTCGAATGGCGGCGTCTTCCAATGTTTCATCAACTTCCCAGTGCCCGGCAGGTTGATTGTACACTTCATGACCATTCGCCATTTCTCTCACCATTAGGTACTTTCCGTCCTGTTCAATGACTGAGGCAACAGTGATATGTGAATTTGAAGGCATATATTTATAAATCAGTAAGTTATATAAATTATATCGTATAAATTATAATATAATTTCAGGAGTAATTTTAAGGATAATCAATCGGGGTTTGTAAGAATATCTGGGGTAACACTGGTCTAATGGAATATTCGAATCTATAGTACAAAACCTATAATGTGATTAACTTAAAGTAACAATGCGTTATTAATATGTCGAGTGATAACCAATATCAAAACGATGATGGATTAGCGGTCGAAGAAGCTCGTCCTAAGGTCAAACAGCCGCCCATGTATCAGGTAGTGTTATTGAATGATGATTACACGCCGATGGAATTTGTTGTGCACATATTGGAAAACTTTTTCAATATGGGGCGCGAGCAAGCTACTCGCGTGATGCTGAATGTGCATTCTCATGGAAAGGGTGTCTGTGGGGTATTTACCCGCGAGGTATCAGAAACCAAAGTATCTCAGGTAAATGAGTACGCGAGATTAAATAATCACCCGTTACTATGTGATATGGAAGAAGCAGAGTAAAATAAACAAAGACATGTTATCAAAAGACTTAGAATCAAGCTTAAACGAAGCATTTAAAACGGCGCGAGAAAAGCGTCATGAATTTATGACGGTTGAGCATCTGCTGCTTGCCTTGACAGATAATAATTCTGCGGCAGAAATCTTGCGTGCCTGTGGTGCGAATATAGAAACATTAAGCTCTGAGCTTAATGTATTCATTGATGAAAATACGCCGCTGCTTAGTGATGAAGAAGAGCGTGAGACCACGCCAACGTTAGGTTTTCAGCGCGTACTTCAACGTGCTGTATTTCATGTGCAGTCGTCAGGTAAAAAAGAAGTCACGGGTGCTAATGTACTTGTTGCCATTTATGGTGAACAAGAATCCCATGCAGTTTATTTGCTTTCCAATAATGATGTCGCACGTTTGGATGTGCTTAATTTTATTTCTCATGGCATATCAAAAATTTCTGAAGAAGATGGTGAGATGCCTCCCAGCATGGATCCTGATGGAGACTATCAAGAACAAGAAGCAAAGCCTTTAGAAAAGTATGCAACGAATCTTAATGCGTTAGCTGCGTCTGGAAAGATTGATCCACTCATTGGTCGTGCTCATGAAATTGAACGCACGATGCAAATATTATGTCGACGTAGAAAAAACAATCCATTGTTAGTGGGTGAAGCCGGTGTGGGTAAAACCGCGATTGCCGAAGGCCTGGCGAAAAAGATTGTTGATGGCGAAGTTCCTGAGGTATTAAAAGACAGTATTATTTATTCGCTAGACCTAGGTGGTTTGGTGGCTGGTACAAAATACCGTGGTGACTTTGAAAAACGTTTGAAAGGTGTACTTAAGCAGCTATCAGACGAAGAGGGCGCTATTTTATTTATTGATGAGATACATACCATTATTGGTGCGGGTGCTGCATCGGGTGGTGTGATGGATGCATCTAATTTAATAAAACCTCAACTCGCAACATCAGAGCTTAAATGTATTGGCTCGACGACTTATCAAGAATATCGCGGCATCTTTGAAAAAGATCGCGCATTAGCAAGGCGCTTCCAAAAGATTGAAGTGACTGAGCCATCGGTGGATGAGACTTTTCAAATTCTTAAAGGCATTCGTAGTCAGTTTGAAGGCCACCATAAAGTTAAATATACCGATAAGGCATTAAAAGCGGCGGCAGAACTTTCCGAACGTTATATTACTGATCGCTTCCTTCCGGATAAGGCGATTGATGTCATTGATGAAGCCGGTGCAGCTGTCATGCTTAAGTCTGCCACGTCTCGTAAGAAATCAATTTCGGTGAAAGACGTTGAGGGAATCATTGCAAAAATTGCACGTATCCCTTCTAAAAATGTATCGCATAGTGATACAGAGTTATTGAAAAACTTAGAACGTAATTTGAAGCTAGTGGTATATGGTCAGGACCAAGCAATCACTACGCTTGCGACTTCGATAAAAATGTCGCGCTCAGGGTTGGGTGATGATGAAAAACCTATTGGTTCGTTTTTGTTTGCCGGTCCAACAGGTGTGGGTAAAACAGAAGTAACACGACAATTGTCTACGGCCTTAGGGATTGAGTTAATACGTTTTGATATGTCTGAATATATGGAAAGGCATACAGTGTCTAGATTAATTGGTGCGCCTCCAGGTTATGTAGGGTTTGATCAGGGTGGTTTATTAACAGATGCCGTCTTAAAAGCACCGCATAGTGTATTGCTGTTAGATGAAATTGAAAAAGCACATCCCGATGTATTTAACTTGTTATTGCAAGTGATGGATCATGGCACGTTAACTGATGCGAATGGTCGCCAAGTTGATTTTCGCAATGTTATCTTGGTGATGACTACAAATGCTGGTGCACAGGAAATTAGTCGTTCAACAGTGGGCTTTACTAATCAAGATCATTCCAGTGACGGCATGGAAATTATCAAGCGTATGTTCACACCCGAGTTTAGAAATCGTCTTGATGCCATTATTCAGTTTGAAGGTTTAGATAAAACGACTATTGGCAGTGTCGTTGATAAGTTTATTGCTCAGTTGGAAAGTCAGTTGGGTGAGAAGAAAGTTGATCTTATTGTGGACGAAGATGCACGTGGATGGATCGGTGATGAAGGCTATGACCCACAAATGGGTGCACGCCCAATGACGCGTGTCTTGCAAGAACATATTAAACGCCCACTGTCTGAAGAGATCCTATTTGGGGATCTTGCAAAAGGTGGAACGGTAAGGGTGACAGTGCAAGATGGAAAATTGTACTTAGAAATATCAAACGAGCAGCAAAGCTAACTAAATTTACCTGATTATTTAACTTGGTAAGATTGCCCTAGAAAATTTCTTTGGGTAATTTATCTGGCGCGGTAAGTAATACGGCCTTTGCTTAAGTCATAAGGTGTGAGTTCTACAGTGACTTTATCCCCAGTTAAAATACGAATATAATTTTTTCGCATTCTTCCAGAAATATGTGCAGTCACAACATGACCATTTTCCAACTCGACGCGAAACATTGTATTCGGTAGAGTTTCAGTCACGGTGCCTTCCATTTCAATGTGATCTTCTTTTGCCATGCATCTCCTTAAATTGTGTTTATGGTGAGGCGTCATTATCGTTATCTAATCAGGTAAAACAAGGTTTTTCTGATGGCTAACTGAGAAAATGCTGTTTTTTAATCAAAATTAAGGGTTAGATAGGGATTAAAAACACCAAATACAAAAAATAAATATGCGCATGCCTCGGTAAAGAGGTGCGCGAGTGTTCACTAAAATTATAATATCAATACAAAATAGAGAAAAAATATGGAATTTGCATTTGTTTTTCCTGGGCAAGGGTCTCAATCAGTAGGCATGGTAAAAGAGCTTTCTGAAAGTTTTTCTGTCGTTAAAGAATGTTATCAAGAAGCCTCTGATGCGATAGAGGTTGATCTATGGAAAATGGTTCAAGAGGGTCCGGCCGAAGAACTGAATCAAACTAAAAATACTCAACCGGTGATGCTGGCCGCAAGTTATTCCATATCAAAAATTTGGGCTCATTCAACTGATAGACAAGCCACTGTGATGGCTGGGCATAGTTTCGGTGAGGTATCTGCATTTACTTGTGCAGGCGCGATGTCGTTTCGAGATGCAGCATTACTTGCGCGTCGTCGAGGTGAATTTATGCAAACGGCTGTTGCAGAAGGCACCGGCGCGATGGCGGCAGTGTTGGGCTTAGAAGATCAAGCATTAGATGAATTGTGTCAGTCGACCAGTTCAGAAGGAGCAGTAGTAGAAGCCGTCAATTATAATGCGCCAGGCCAAGTCGTCGTGGCTGGTCATACTGATGCAGTAGATAAGTTAATCGATTTAGCAAAAGAGCAGGGTGCAAAACGCGCGCTCAAATTACCGGTGTCTGTACCTGCGCATTCGAGTTTAATGCAGCCCGCTGCCGAAAAACTTGCGACTGCATTGTCTGAAGTTGCATTTGAATTACCCGCTGTGCCAATTATCCAAAATGCGACATTAGTGTCACCTGCCAATACGGATGACTTAAAAGCGGCGTTACAAGCACAGCTGCATTCACCAGTTCGTTGGGTGGAAACTATTTCATTGATAAAACAAGCCGGTGCAAGTTGTTTAATAGAAATGGGGCCAGGTAAAGTGTTGTCAGGCTTACATAAACGTATTGATAAATCGCTCAAATCAGTCTGTGTTTGTGATAACAAATCACTTGAAACCGCATTAAATTCAATAGAGGAATAATCGTGTTAGATAAAAAAGTCACATTGGTTACTGGCGCAAGCCGCGGAATTGGTAAAGGCATTGCTATCGAGTTGGGGAAAAATGGCGCTAGCGTAATTGGCACAGCCACGTCAGAGAAAGGGGCGAGCAATATTACTGACTATCTAAACGAAGCAGGCATTGATGGCATGGGCATGGTGTTGGATGTTCGAAGTAGTGAGTCAATTGATCAATGTATGGCAGAAATTAATGAAAAATTTGGCAATGTGGATATTTTAATCAATAACGCGGGGATTACTCGAGATACCTTGCTCATGCGCATGAAACTAGAGCAGTGGGAAGAAGTATATGAAACAAATCTGCGATCTGTGTTTTTACTCAGTAAGGCATGTTTGCGCGGAATGATGAAAAGCCGCGCAGGACGCATTATTAATATCTCATCAGTAGTGGGCACAACAGGCAATCCTGGGCAGGCAAATTACGCCAGTACGAAAGCGGGAATGGTAGGGTTTACCAAGTCACTCGCACGTGAAGTGGCCAATCGTGGAGTCACTGTAAATTGTGTGGCACCGGGGTTTATTGCCACGGATATGACAAATGAGCTCACTGATGAGCAGAAACAGCAAATATTAACTGGGGTTCCTATGGGTAAATTGGGTGAGGTAGAGGATATTGCGAAAGCGGTTAAATTCTTAGCATCCGATGATTCTGCCTACATTACAGGCCAAACCATGCATATAAATGGTGGCATGCATATGGAGTAGATCCTCTGTTTTACTTTATTTATAACATTAGAAATGACTCGCAACCTATTGTTATATAAAAATAAAATAGTAGGATATTTAGACAGAATTCGGCTAAAATATAAACGTCATTAATGACTAGATTGCGAATAAACTTTTCACTACAATGGCGGCCCTTCTCCTCCCACACAAAATTATATCTTTTGAGGATTTTATTAAATGAGCAATATTGAAGAACGGGTGAAACAAATCGTTGTAGAACAACTTGGCGTAAGTGAAGAAGAAGTTAAAGAAGCTGCTTCATTTGTGGATGACTTAGGTGCAGATTCATTAGACACTGTTGAGCTAGTCATGGCATTGGAAGAGGAATTCGAATGTGAAATTCCTGATGAAGAAGCTGAAAAAATCACCACAGTTAAGCAGGCAATTGATTACGTAAACGCGCATAAGTAAGCCATTACTAAACAATCGCTATCATTCAACCTTAATTACATTATAAATATCACCATCCGTGTCTTCTAGAAGAGTAGTCGTAACCGGTCTAGGTATCGTTTCTCCCGTAGGTTCTACGGTAGATACTGCCTGGCAGAATATATGTGCTGGCAAAAGCGGCATTTCAAAAATTGATGTATTTGATGCGTCAGAATTTTCTGTGCAAATCTCAGGTGCAGTCCAAGGCTTCAATGCTGATGACTATATCCCTAAGAAAGACCAGAAAAAAATGGATCCGTTTATTCATTATGGAATCGGTGCGGGTGCGCAAGCTATTAAGGATGCAGGCTTAGAAATCACAGAAGAGAATGCTGATCGTATTGGCGTGTCTATCGGTTCTGGGATTGGTGGATTGCCAGGGATTGAAAAAAGCTACGCAAGCTTCATGAAAAGTGGACCTAAAAGGATTTCTCCTTTCTTCGTTCCTTCTAATATCGTCAATATGGTCTCAGGTAATCTCTCTATTATGTATGGATTACGTGGTCCAAACTATTCGTTGGTCTCAGCGTGTGCGACAGGTACCCATAGTATTGGTGATGCAGCGCGCTTGATACAGTATGGCGACGTGGATGTAATGATTGCTGGTGGTGCTGAAATGGCGACTTGCCATCTGGGTATTGGTGGATTTGCCGCAGCGAGAGCTTTGTGTTCGTCTCACAATGATGATCCTGAGACAGCCAGTCGACCTTGGGATAAAGAACGTGACGGTTTTGTGCTTGGTGATGGTGCAGGTGTATTGGTACTTGAAGAGTATGAAACAGCTAAAGCACGAGGTGCTAAGATTTATTGCGAACTAGTTGGTTACGGAATGAGCAGTGATGCTCATCATATGACCCAGCCAGCCGCAGGTGGTGTCGGTGCAGCTAAGTGTATGAAAAACGCCTTTAAAGATGCTGGAATTAACCCTGAAGAAGTGGGTTATGTGAATGCGCATGGCACATCAACTCCTGCAGGAGATATCGCTGAAACAGAAGGTCTTAAAGCTGCATTGGGCGATCATGCTTACAAAACGGCTGTGAGTTCAACAAAATCAATGACAGGGCATCTGCTGGGTGCCGCGGGTGGCGTAGAGGCATTATTTGCGGTGTTAGCATTGCATAATCAAGTGGCTCCACCGACGATAAATTATACAACTCCAGATCCTGATTGTGATTTGGATTACGTGCCTAATCAGGCGCGTGATATTTCAATTGATGTCGCCATTTCAAATTCTTTCGGATTTGGTGGCACAAACGGCACAGTTGCATTCAAGAAAATCTAACGATTGCTGAATCACTCAGCAAGATTCGTTAATCAATAAATTGAAGTATGTATTGTTGGTATTCATTACCAGCAATACATCGACTCGTATGCTGGTTTACTTTACCATCCGGTAATTACGACACACATTAAATAAATTTTAAACAGGTGCAATATATGTTGGTGAATGGACTACCTAGTGATGCTCTTTCTGTTCAGGATAGAGGTTTGTTATATGGTGACGGTGTGTTCGAAACTATTTTATGCGAGGCTGGCCGACCGATATTATTAGCCGGGCATACACAACGATTAGAAAATGGTTGTCGGCGCTTAGGGTTGGCTAAACAAGAGCTTCCCACCATATTGGCAGATATTCGCGAAGTGGCAAAACAAGATGACTGTGTTGTGAAGGTGATTATCACGCGAGGTGCTCGTCAGCGTGGCTATGCTTACGATGAACAAGATAACACGAGCACTCGGATAGTTTATCGTGATGACGTGCCAACGATTCCATTAGATTATTATCGCCAAGGAATACAGCTAACGAAATGTGAGTACACATTGCCTGACAATAAGCAGTTAGCAGGGATTAAACATTTGAATCGTCTTGATCAAGTGATGGCGCGTAGTGAATGGGATAAGCAATTCCAAGAAGGGGTGATGTTTGCTGATGATGGGCGCGTTGTGGAAGGCACAATGTCTAATATTTTTATTGAATCAAATCAGCAATGGTTAACGCCTAAGCTGGAGAACTCAGGAATTCTTGGTGTGATGCGTCAATGGATAATGCGTAATTGCTATCATGCTGAAATGGAATGTGTAGAAGCAGATATACAATTGTCTGATATGCAAAATGCCCAATCAATATTCGTATGCAATAGTGTGGTAGGTATTTGGCCGGTGGCTGACTTTGCAGGTAAAGACTATGTGTTAAGCAAAGCCATGACGACGATGATGCAACACGCAAATTCATCGTTGACAAAATTGTATCCAATTTAATTTATGCTAAAACTATTATCAATTTTTTTGATTGCAGGCATTGTTGCCGCAAGTGTGTTTGCACATAAAATTGATCGTTATGTGAATGATCCTATTAGTGATAAAAATGATGTGGTAGAGATTGTCGTGGATCAAGGCGCTACATTTAATCAAGTCAGTCAGCGCTTGGTTGAAGCAGGATTTATTTCTCATCCATTATATTTCAAGTTGCTTGCAATGTATGAAGAGAAAACACAGAAAATAAAGTCAGGCGAATATCGGTTTAAGCTAACGCAATCACCGGCACAGATACTAGAAGATCTTGTGCAGGGGAATACCATGCAATATAAGCTGACTATTATTGAAGGAAAGCGATTCCAGGATTTTTATCAGCAGCTACAAGACCATCCAAAAATTTCGCGTGTAGTAGATAATGTCGAAGATATTAAAGATGAATTAAAAATTGAACAAAAAAGTTTAGAAGGTTTATTTTTTCCTGACACCTATACATTTTCTGCCGGTACAAAAGATATCGATATTATTCGACAAAGTCATAAATTGTTGCGTGACTTTCTCGATGAAGAGTGGCCCAATCGTAGCGAGGAATCACTTGTTTCTAGTCCGTATGAAGCTTTGATATTGGCTTCTATTGTTGAAAAAGAAACGTCAGTGGAATCAGAGCGACCCGTGATTGCGGGCGTGTTTATTTCGCGTCTAAAAATCAATATGCCATTACAAACAGATCCTACAGTGATCTATGGATTAGGTGCCGCTTTTGATGGGAATCTAACACGTAAGCATTTGCAAACAGATAATCCTTACAATACTTATACGCGACGAGGTTTGCCGCCATCACCCATTGCTTTGGTAGGTAAAGCAGCTATTCGTGCTGTTTTGCATCCTGATATCACAGGTAACTTGTACTTCGTTTCTAAGAATGACGGAACGCATTATTTTTCGAAAACTTATAAAGAGCATCTTGCGGCAGTACGCAAGTATCAATTAAAGAGATAATTGTGAAAGGGCGCTTTATTAGTTTAGAAGGGATTGAAGGCTCAGGAAAAAGTACTCAAGTGAGCTTTGTGATTGATTATCTGCAAAGTAAGAATATTGAAGTAGTGAGCACTAGAGAGCCCGGTGGGACTTTGGTAGGCGAAAGAATACGTGATGTGCTTTTGGATAATCAATTACCAAGCATGCACATGGACACTGAACTAATGTTGATGTTCGCTGCGCGAGTAGAGCATGTGAAAAGAGTCATCTTGCCTGCATTGGAATCTGGTCAATGGGTTGTCTGTGATCGTTTTTACGATGCAACTTATGCTTATCAAGGGTATGGGCGTCAGATTGATTTAAAACGCATAGATGCGCTTAAAGAATTCTCAGTCGGTGATCTTGCGCCTGATTTGACTTTGTTATTGGATGTAACATTAGACGTAAGTATGGAACGTGTCACTAAGCGTGGAAATAAAGATCGATTTGAAAATGAGAAAATAGAATTTTATAAGAAAGTGCGAGAAGGTTATTTGACGATTGCAAAAAGCGATCCTGATCGAGTCGTGATAGTTGATGCAACTGGCATGATTGATGAAGTCCAAGCTGAGATTCAAATCAAATTGGATGAGCTATTAAATGAATAATCAATTGTATCCTTGGCATAGAGAGCAGTGGGAATCATTTGAGCGTATGGCCAAATCAGATTCATTGCCACATGCGATCTTATTAAGTGGCCCCGAAGGAGTTGGAAAACACCACTTTGCTAGAAATCTAGTGTCAGCAATCTTGTGCTTAGAGCCTGCCGAGACAGGTGAAGCCTGTGGCCAATGTAAGCATTGTTTATTAATGGAAGCGAAGACTTATCCTGATTTTGTCCACGTTACCCCCGAAGAAGATAAAAATACGATATCGATCGATGAAATTCGTGAACTAATCAGCAAATTGCACCTGACTCGTCATTTTGACGCAAAAAAGATTGCTTTAATTGAATCTGCGGAAAGTATGAATACGAGTGCCGCTAATGCGTTGCTAAAAACACTAGAAGAGCCTCCTGATGAAACCATTCTTATTCTAGTGACCAGTGCACCTCTTAAATTACCCGCGACGATTCGCAGTCGATGCCAATTTGTCCCATTTTACTCGCCTAGTCAGGCAGAGGCCTTGGCGTGGTTGAAGAACATTGCCAATGATGTGGAATGGGAGCCTTTGCTCAGAGTGGCTCAGGGCGCTCCATTGCAAGCTATGCAATATCATGAAACCGAGTTGCTAGATCAGCGAATATCAGTGGTGCAGGGGTTTTTAGAAGTATTTGAGGCAAATTCTGACCCCATAGAAATTGCGGCAAGAATTGAGGCAATCCCGTTTTTACAATGTTTTCAGTGGATTCAAGCCGTGATTGTTGATTTATTGAGGATAAAAGGAGCTGAAAACCCAATAACGCTCGAAAATCCTGACTTTTATCGGCCATTGCTTGCTTTAGCGCCTCGTATGCAAGTACCTTTACTACTGGAGTTCTGGGAATTGCTGTTAGAGCGCAAAAGGATTTTTGATAATAGTCTAAATAGGCGTTTATTTGCAGAATCATTGTTGATTCGTAGCCACAAATTAGCAATAAAACACTCAGTGTGAATTAAAGAGAAATAAAGAGAATAAACATATGGCCAATGGTGGAAGAGGAATTATTTCGCTTGCGATTAAGGATAAAGGCTCGCTATACGCTTCGTATATTCCATTTGTAAAAAATGGAGGGTTATTTATTCCCACAAGTAAAAATTTCAGTTTAGGTGAAGAAGTATTCATGTTGCTGACTTTGATGGAAGAAAGTGAAAGAATCCCGGTGGCAGGTCAGGTCATATGGATAACACCTCAAGGTTCCCAAGGGAACAGAACCACAGGTATTGGTGTCCAATTTAGTAACCAAGACAGTGGCGAGACGCGTACAAAAATTGAAGCACTATTAGGTGGTGCGTTACAGGCAGATAGGCCAACACATACCATGTAACAAATTTGTATAGCTTGCTTTCTATTTGGTTAAAAATATAAAATTTAACTATATAAACACAAAATAGAAACAGCAATGAGCCATAACAACAATCAACATATTTATGGTGTCAATGCTGAATATATTGAGTCTCTATACCAGCAATATACTCAAGACCCCTCCTCAGTTAGTCAATCCTGGCAAGAATATTTTAGTCAGTTAGATGTTGATGAAGACATTCCGCTGCAAGACTTACATCAAAGTATAAGAAACAGTATCGCCAGTGAATTGCGTAATGAAGACAAGCAATCGACAAGCTTGGATGGTCTTAGCCTGGATCAACATCATCAAGAAAAACAAAGAGCTGTTTTACGCTTAATTCGTGCCTACCGTCGCTTAGGTCATCGTCAAGCAGATATCGATCCGCTTTATGGTGATGGTCGAATTGAAGTTGATATGCTTAGTCTTGAATATCATGGTTTATCGTCATCTGATTTAGATGATGAGTTCTTTATTTGGGAGCATGATACTAGTCAAAAGCTGTCCTTAAGTTCAATTATAAACCTCATGTCGACAACCTATTGTGGTTGTATAGGTTCAGAAACAGAACATATTTCAGATCCAGAACAGAAACGTTGGCTACGTAAATATCTGGAATCAAACTATGCAGATTTAAAGTTCAGCGCTGATAAAAAGAAACGCATACTCACAAGGCTGATATCTGCAAATGCGTTAGAAACCTATTTGCATCGAAAGTATGTGGGACAAAAACGATTTTCATTGGAAGGAGGCACTAGCCTTATTCCGATGCTAGATACGTTGATACAAAGTGCAGGGGATCATTCTGTGAAAGAAGCCATTATAGGCATGGCTCATCGTGGTCGACTCAATGTCTTAGTCAATATTATGGGTAAAAGCCCACAAGATTTATTTGAAGAATTCGAAGGGAATGTCGATTTAGAATTTGGTTCGGGGGATGTTAAGTATCACAAAGGTTTTTCGATTGACCTGAAAACAAAGAAAAACCCTATTCATGCGGTGTTAGCATTTAATCCTTCTCATTTGGAAATTATTAATCCAGTTGTGGAAGGTTCAGTGCGCGCGCGTCAAGAAAGACGTCAAGATAAACAACGTCGTCAAGTGATTCCTATTCTTATTCATGGCGATGCTGCATTTGCAGGGCAAGGTGTTGTGATGGAAACGCTTAATCTATCTAGCACTAGAGGCTATACCACGGGCGGTACAATTCATATTGTTATTAATAATCAAATTGGCTTTACCACGAGTGATCCGTTGGATTCTCGTTCGACATTATATTGCACTGATGTCGCTAAAATGGTGCAAGCGCCGATTTTACATGTCAATGGAGATGATCCGGAAGCCGTTGTGTTTGCCGCACAAATGGCGATGGATTACCGCATGAAATATGCGCAGGATATTGTGATTGACATGATTTGTTATCGCCGTCATGGGCACTCGGAAGCAGATGAACCCGCGATTACTCAGCCATTAATGTATCAACGAATTCGTAATAAAGCGCGTGTTGATCAACTCTACTATCAACAGTTATTAGAAGAGGGCATTGTTGCTGAGAATGCACATCGGGAAATTGAAAACAAATATGTTGAAAAATTAAATATAGGTAAACCTGTATGCTCTGATATTGCTCAACGCAGTCGTTCAAAGTACGTTGTTGACTATACGCCGTTTAAAGGCACTCATTGGCGAGAATCATCAGATACCGCTATCAATGAGGAGGTTATTCAGCAGATTGGTGAGGTTGTGACTTCTGTTCCTGAAGGTTTTTCATTACACCGAAATGTGAAAAAAATCTTGGACCTACGTAAACGAATGGCTTCCGGAGAGTTAGCTGTTGATTGGGGGTTTGCAGAGATGTTGGCCTATGGTTCTTTATTAGAGCAGGGCTATCCAATTCGATTGTCAGGACAAGATAGCGTGCGTGGAACATTTGCTCACCGACACAGTGCTTTTCACGATCAAGATAACGGTGACATCTATATTCCTTTACGTAATCTTTATGACAAACAACCACAGTTTTTACCAATAAATAGCTTGTTGTCTGAAGCGGCGGTGCTGGGTTACGAAGTCGGTTACGCAACATCTGAACCCAACTCATTAGTGATATGGGAAGCTCAATTTGGTGATTTTGCCAATAATGCACAGGTCATTATTGATCAATTTTTAAGTTCATCAGAAGTGAAGTGGCAACGATATTGTGGTTTAGTCTTGTTCTTACCCCATGGATATGATGGACAAGGGCCAGAACATTCATCTGCGCGTATGGAGAGATATTTACAGTTATGCGCTGAGGAAAATATGCAAGTGTGTATTCCTACTACTCCGGCTCAGCATTTTCATTTGTTACGTAGGCAAATGTTAAGACCTTACAGAAAGCCGCTTGTTGTATTGACGCCTAAAAGTTTATTGCGCCATCCGCAATCAACATCGCAGTTAAGTGAGTTCACGAAGGATGAATTTAAACAAATTATTACCACGTATAATGATAAGGATATAGCTAAGGTTAAAAGATTATTGCTATGTGCAGGCAAAGTATATTTTGATTTGTTAGCAAAAAAACAAGAAAACAATTTAGATAATGTCGAGATCATAAGAATTGAACAATTATACCCATTCCCTAAAGATGAGATTAAACAAGAGCTTGCTAAATTTAAACATGTAGCTGAGATTGTCTGGGTGCAAGAAGAACCAAGGAATCAAGGCGCATGGTTTTATATGCAGTCTCGTAAGAATTTGGCTGATTGTATTTATGCTGATCAATCATTACAGTATGCAGGCAGAGATTATTCTGCATCACCCGCGGCGGGTTATTTGCAGCTACATCGCCTGCAGCAGGCACAATTGGTGAATCAAGCATTAGGATTAACCAATAGCACAAAAAATGTTGAGCTCAAAAGTGTTAGTTAAAACCCATTAATTCAAGGAATTACATTGGCAATTGATATAAAAATCCCTGAGTTTTCTGAATCTATTAGTGAGGGAACCATCAGCGCGTGGCTAAAGGGCGTGGGTGATTCTGTCGAGGAAGGGGAAACTTTAGTTGAAATTGAAACTGATAAAGTTTTGTTAGAAATTCCTTCGCCTGCATCAGGTGTGCTTGAGAAAATCGTAAAAGATGAAAATGACACAGTAAATAGCCAAGAAGTGATTGGTCAGTTATCTGCATCTGCTAATGTTCAAGTGCAAGAAGTGATACCTGAGGTAACGCCTTCTAATGATAATAAAGAAGCTGATGTAATTGCTACTGAAAGTCATGATGAATCTGCAGGATATAAGAAAACGAGTCCAGCTGTTAGGAAATTGATCGCTGAGAATAATGTTGAGCTAAAAGATGTGAAGCCAACAGGTAAAAATAATCGCGTGACCAAAAACGATGTTTTAGCCTCAAGTACAAAAAAGCAAAAAGATATATCAACATCTTCTCCCAATCATTTATCAGCTAGCAACGAGACTGAGCGAGTACCTATGAGTAGCTTGCGTAAAAGGATCTCAGACCGTTTAGTATCTGCGCAACAAGAATACGCCATGTTAACTACCTTTAATGAGGTGAACATGAGTGAGATTTTATCAATAAGAGCAAAGAATAAAGAAAAATTTCTTGAGCGCCACGAAGTCAAACTTGGATTTATGTAGTTTTTTGTGTTGGCGGCAATTGAAGCATTAAAAGAATATCCAGTGCTGAATGCATCAATAGACGGTGATGAAATTGTCTATCATCGATATGTCGATGTTGGCATTGCCGTCAGTGCTGAGAGAGGACTGGTTGTCCCTATTGTGCGTAATGCAAATACAAAGTCGTTGTCTTCGATTGAAATAGAAATCAATCAACTTGCCGCAAGCGCACGTGAAAATAAGCTATCAATTGACGAGCTTATTGGTGGAACATTTACGATTACAAATGGTGGTGTATTTGGCTCTATGTTGTCTACACCAATTATTAATCCACCCCAAAGTGCTATTCTTGGAATGCATGCGATTGAGAAACGGCCAATTGTGGTGGGCGATGAGATAATAATTGCCCCAATGATGTATTTGGCGCTGTCATATGATCATCGTATTATTGATGGTCGTGAAGCTGTCTTATTTTTAAGTCATATTAAAAAAATCATTGAAGATCCTATTCAACTTTTGTTGCATTTGTAATTATGGATAAATCTAATTTTGATGTTGTCGTTATTGGGGCGGGGCCAGCTGGGTATGTGTGTGCAATTCGTTGTGCACAGTTAGGCTTGAATGTTGCCTGTGTGGATGCATGGTCTGATAAAAATAAGAAGCCAAGTCCAGGTGGAACCTGTTTAAATGTAGGGTGTATTCCTTCAAAAGCTTTATTAGACTCCAGCCACCATTATGCATTTTTAGCTGAGCATGCAAATGAGCATGGAATTTCAACCGGACAATGTGAAATTGATATTGCTAAGATGATGCAAAGAAAAAACAAGGTGGTTAAAACACTGACAACGGGTGTTAAAGGATTATTAAAAAAGAACAAAGTCACTTTTATACATGGCGAAGCAACAATAAATTCTGCAAAAGAAATTCAAGTAAATAATCATGATGGCAACCAACAGCTTTCTTCAGAAACGATAGTGATTGCCACGGGTTCTAAACCACTTGAATTGGATTTTTTACCGATAGATCAAAAACAAATTGTTGACTCTACAGGTGCTTTAGCACTAGAAAGTGTGCCTGATCATTTAGGAATTATCGGTGCGGGTGTCATTGGTCTTGAAATGGCGAGTGTTTGGAGTCGTTTAGGTGCTAAGGTCACAATCTGGGAAGCGTCAGAGCAATTTTTGCCAACCGTTGATGCTGATATTGCTAAGCAAGCAAGTAAGATATACACATCTCAAGGGTTTGACATTCAACTCAATAGTCAAGTGCAAGCAGCCACAAAGAATAATGACTCTGTATCAGTGACAGTATCAAATGCTCAAGGTGAGACTCAAACAGAAGTGAATTGCTTGTTAGTTGCGATTGGACGAGTTGCAAATACTGAAAATCTGGGATTGAGTGAATTGGGAATAAAACAAGACTCGCGTGGTTTTGTTGAGGTAGATGAACACTGGAAAACCAATATAGACGGTATTTATGCCATAGGTGATGTGATTGGTGGTGCAATGTTAGCTCACAAAGGCTCTGAAGAAGGTATTGCCTTGGCTGAACAATTAGTCAATCAATACGGTCATGTAAATTATTCTGCCATTCCATGGATTATTTATACCTGGCCAGAAATCGCTTGGGCAGGTGAAACAGAAGCTAAGTTAAAATCTGCTAATATTGAATACAAAACAGGTTCATTTCCTTTTATGGCGCTTGGACGTGCTCGTGCCATGGGTGATACAGAAGGGATGATTAAATTTATTGCAGATGCGCAATCAGATAAACTTCTTGGTGTGCATATAATTGGGCCAAGTGCATCTGAATTGATCGCTGAAGCTGTGCTTGCACTAGAAACAGAAATGACCGCGGAAGACTTAGCAAGAACAATACATGGTCACCCTACTTTGTCAGAGGGCATGCATGAAGCTGCGCTTGATGTTGATGGGCGTGCAATACATTTTTAATGTTTAGCCTTCTTTAATAAAGCCCTAATATTTCTAAAGTAAGTCTCTATGGCAATTGATGTCAATTTTAATAGCAATGCAGTTAAACTTCCGTTATTGCTCATTTTTCTATCGCCACTTATGATCGCTGTATGGCAATTTTACAATGGTACGTTGAGTGCAAATCCAATAGAAGAGATTACTCATATCACTGGAGAATGGGCTTTAAGATTACTGCTTATTACACTTGCAATTAACCCCGCACGTAAATTATTAAGCATTAATGGATTGATTCATTTACGACGATTATTTGGTGTGCTTAGTTTTTTCTATGTTACTTGCCATTTATTGATTTATGCTATTTTGGATCAATGGTTAGACTGGCTAGCGATTGTTGATGATATAAAAGATCGCCCTTATATCACGTTTGGTTTTGCGGCATTCGTATTGCTGGTGCCATTGGCAGTGACCTCGACTGATGCAATGCAAAGAAAACTCCAAAGTGCTTGGGTAAAACTGCATAAATTAATCTATGTGATTTCAATTCTTGCTATACTCCACTTCTGGTGGTTGGTGAAAGCAGACTTATTGGAACCATTTATTTATGCTTCAATTCTTGCAGTGTTGCTAGGTTACCGCGTGTTCACACGGGTTAACCCCATTCAATAATTAGAGTATTCACAAGACCTGAACATAGGTCTGCCTTAACAACTTTTATTCCGTCTCTACCCTGAGGTGAGTGTTTTCTATGAAAGAAAATTCTTTAGTATCCGATGATTTAGTTACAAGAGATTTTGCACACGTTTGGCATCCGTGTACGCAAATGAAAGACCATGAGCATTTTCCAATTATTCCAGTGGCGAGAGGACAGGGTGTTTGGCTAGAAGATTTTAATGGTAATAAATATATTGATGCTATTAGTTCTTGGTGGGTAAATATTTTTGGTCATGCAAATAAAACGATTGGTGATGCTATTTCACAGCAAGCCCAACAATTGGAACATGTATTATTGGCTGGGTTTTCTCACCAACCTATTATTTATTTGTCAGAACAATTAGTTGAAATTACTCCAGAGCCATTACAGAAATGTTTTTATGCGGATAATGGCTCCTCGGCTGTCGAAGTGGCACTGAAAATGAGTTTTCATTATTGGCAAAATGTAGGTAAACCAAATAAAAAGAAATTTGTTACTTTGCAAAATTCTTATCATGGTGAAACCTTAGGTGCGCTATCAGTAGGAGACGTTGAATTATATAAAGATATCTATAAATCTTTATTGCTTGATGTAATTACTGTACCTGGGGCAGACAGTTATAATATGGAGCCGGGTGAAAACACAGATGATTATGTGACACGTATGTTTACACATATGGAAAAGACCTTAAGTGAACATCATGAAGAGATCAGTGCAGTCATTGTTGAGCCATTGGTTCAATGCGCAGGCTCAATGCGCATGTATGATGCAAAGTATCTAACTCTGCTGAGAGCTGCTTGTGATAAATATAATGTTCATCTAATTGCAGATGAAATCGCAGTGGGTTTTGGCCGTACAGGGACTATGTTTGCTTGTGAGCAAGCTGATATTTCTCCTGATTTTATGTGTTTATCGAAAGGATTGACAGGCGGGTATCTTCCGCTGTCGGTGGTATTAACTACAAATGAAATATACGATGCATTTTACGATGACTATGAATCCATGCGAGCCTTTTTGCATTCTCATTCATATACAGGGAATCCATTGGCCTGTGCAGCTGCATTAGCAACATTAAGTATTTTTCATAATACTGATACCATTCAAAAAAATAAGGGTTTAATTCAACGTATACAAGAAAATGGTCAACGCTTTGAAGATCATCCTAATATTGGTCATGTACGTCAAACAGGAATGATATTTGCGGTCGAAATGGTTGAAGACAAAGCATCTAAAACCCCTTATCCTTGGCAGCAACGACGTGGCTTAAAAGCCTACAAGCATGCACTTAAAAATCATATTTTACTTAGGCCATTAGGGAACGTTTTATATTTTATGCCGCCTTATGTAATAGAGTATGAACAAATAGACTTGGTGCTTGAAGTGATGGAAGAAGCTGTCAATGTGGCCGTAGCGGATTAACAAGATAGAGAATATGAACATGCGAATATCACAACAATTAATATTGCTTTTTGCTATGTGTATGGGGACTGCGATGGCTGAAACTTATCACTATCACACGGGTGAAGATGTGATTGGTAATATATCTATTCATACCATTAAAGATGGCGATAATTTTTTAGAGTTAGCACAAACTTTTCGTGTTGGATTTCTTGAGCTAGTGGATGCAAATCCAGATGTAGATCCTTGGATTCCAGAACAGGGTGCACAGATAATTATACCAACACAATATGTGTTGCCTAATGTCAAGCGAGAAGGTGTGGTGATCAATCTTGCAGAATTAAGGTTGTATCAATTTCATGGCACGAAGGATAATGTTTCAAGCGTATCCACCTATCCGGTCAGTGTTGGAAAGGACGATCAATGGGAAACGCCGCTTAGCTTCACTCGTATTACTTCAAAAACAGCTAAGCCAAATTGGTATCCGCCGGAATCAATTCGCAAAGAACATGAAGAGAACAATGACCCATTACCAAAAATTGTTCCTCCAGGCCCAGATAATCCATTGGGAGACTATAAAATTGGGTTAGCTTTATCTGGTTATCTGATACATGGAACAAATGTACCTGAAGGAATTGGTATGCGTGTGACTCACGGTTGTATTCGCCTTCATCCTACTGGAATTGAAAAATTATTTAAGAGTGTAGAAATAAATACACCAGTGACGATTGTTAATCAGCCTTATAAAGTAGGTTGGCGCGATAATAAACTTTACGTTGAAACCCATTCTGAAATAGAAGAGCAAGAAAAAGCGTCATCTAGGAATCTAACTGAGTTTGTACAGTTGGTTGTTGCGCAAACTAAAGAAAATGAAAATGATGGTTATGAAATACTCTGGGAAAGAGGGTATCAAGAAGCTAGGGAGAAACGTGGTGTACCATTTTTAATGTCACTGAGAAATGAATAACCCTGAGAGATAAAATTTAATTAAAAAAAAGCCCCTTAAAAGGGGCTTTTTTATTGTTATATCGATTCTGAAATTACTTGCCTTTCATTGAATCGTGAAACATAACGTTCATGCGACGTGAGTTTGCATCACAGCATGCTTGTGCGGCTGCAGCAGCTTCTAAAGCAGCATCAGCTGATTCTTGAGCTGAAAGTGCCATATCTTTAGCAGTTGACGCATTAAACGCAGCAGTGTTTGCAGTGCGTAGTGCTTCATTTGCAATTTCACGTACTTCTGCAAGTGGGTCAATACCAGTGTCAGCAGCTTCTTCTGTACCTGTAACAGTACAGCCAGCAGCAAACGCTACAGTTCCAACCATTGCGAGAGCTTGAAGAGATTTCAATAACTTGTCTTGCATTTTTTATAACTCCGAAGTTTTTAAAAATATATATATTTTAGTTGTTACAACAAAGTATCAAAGGTAGATCAAATACGCGTAAGCTAATGTTTATGCGTAAATTATGCTAATTCGATACAAGGTGCCTATTTTAAGTAAAAAAGTCACAGATACCAAGGTTTAATCTCAATCGAAGACTTTTTGCCGATGGTTGTACATTTTGGCCGCTATTTTGTAGATTGTTTAAGCAATTTAGGTTGAAATACATACGATTTAACATAATCATTAGTGAGATGAATCGAAGTATACGGAGTTGATACGTGAAGTGGTCGAATATTCTTGCAATTTATCCTGTAAATGCTTCAGATTGCTGTATATTTTGCTAAAGTATCTCATCTTAAAATACCAAATACATACCAATAAGCTATGTCAGCAAGAAAAAATATGGAGCGGCGTCTTAGTGTTCGACGTCCTACGTCGGAAAATGTCTATTTATATTGTAAACAGCTCGAATTAGAACGTTGTAAGCCAAGCAATATTAGTTCTCGAGGTGTTTTTATTGATTTTGTCCCTAAGCGAGCCTATGTGGGGAGACGTATTCAGTTGGTATTTGTGATTGATCGAGGACGTACGGCTAAAATGATTCGAGTCTTTGCCGTGATTGCCCATATTTCTCAAAACGGTATGGGCTTTGGTTTTATTGGTAAACACATACCAACGAAACGAGGTGATGGATTACCCAAGCGGTTGTCACCCTAGTTTTTGCAGTGACCACTAGATAACAACTAGAATGATTATCTAGAAATACGTTTAAATTTAGTTCTTATCTTATTGATTTTAATGTCGGTGTAAAAATACACCAACGCTTACGACAAGCACTAATAAAGCAATAATTAGATTAATTGTTATGGGCATGATGGACCGCTTTTATTATTATTATTTTTCTTCTTGTTGTCTGTTTACTTTATGCGTTAACTGCAAATAGCGCAAGTAACAATTTATTATAAATAGCTTATTTTATAGTGTTTTTGTGACGTTTTCATGGCGTTAACAAATCATTAAATTCTTCTAACTGATCATGTCTTGTTTAATTCACTCTGTCTTTTTGAATTGGTGTTCGTTGAAATAAACATGCATAGTATGAATAACTATAATCATCGAAATAATGCTTGTTCAGAATAAAAATGGGACGATTTGTTACAGTACATAAAGCGGCTACATTAGTAGGAATTTCTGCTCGAGATTTGCAATCGGAAATAGATACAGGTCGTTTACCGTGTGTGAGAGGTATGGTTCATATCGATGACTTAACTGAACTACATCCAAATGTGAGTTCTGATGAAGCAGATATGGTGATGTGGGTAAATAAGATTAAAGATAGCTCTTTACAGCATGCTACAGAAAAATTATCTCATGAGCTGAGTAAACAAGAGTTGCGACAAATGTTGATGAAGGCTAATACGCAGCTATCCTATCAGCGCGATAAAATAGAGTCTTATGAAAATTTAGTTCATGAATTACAGTACAGCTTACAAGTGCTGAAAGAGAAATCATCTGAGCCCAATAAAATCCAGAGTTTAATTGCCTGGATAGAAAAGAAGACTCATTAGATAAGTCTTAATCGTTGCTAAATCTATGTTGAAAAAATTAGCCTGGTGGCCAGGTTAAGTCTCGACCGGCAATGATATGTATATGTAAATGAAATACTGTTTGCCCAGCAGCTTCACCATTATTGATGACTAATCTAAATGCGTCGGCATAACCTTGTTGTTTTGCAATGCGCGGTGCCGTTAGCATTAAGTGGCCCAATAAGGACTGTGCTTGCTCTGAACTATCTGAAAGTTTAGGAATGACTTGTTTTGGCACGAGTAAGGCATGCAGAGGTGCCTGAGGGTTGATGTCATTAAAAGCAATACAAAGATCATCTTCATATATGATCTCTGCGGGAATTTCTCGATTAATAATCTTAGTGAAAAGTGTGGCTTGATCTTCCATAGACTATGCCTTTCATCAATATAATAATTAAGATGTAAGCATATCAATTCAGTGCGGGGCTTGGATATATATTTCCCATATATTACCGGTATGAAAATTTAATCGAATTTAATTCTTAGTGCGAATCCAAATGCATCATCTTCCACATCACCAATCTCTGGAAGGTAATGCACTTTCAATGAGTATCTATCCTTAGTGAAAAAGATATAAGGAATCAACGCAGGTCTTGGCTCTTGGCCATCATCATATCCTGTGATTAATCCTCCAATAGCACCTAAGCCTACCCAATCAACATCACCAAATGTAAATTCTTTTCCGGCACCGGCATAAAAACTATCCCGATATAAACTGTTCCAAAAATATCCACCTGCTAAAAAGAAAGAATCGAAGTGGTATTCGATTCCAATGCCGCGATTAAATTGATTATATTCACTAGCATTTCCTGGGTGGTACGACGCTAAATTAATCTGAAGTGCAAAATTTTCTAACCTACCATCAAATAGGCCTTCTTGCTTTTCGCTGTATTGATCTTTTTCTTTGGCGACGTAGATATCATCATCAGCAAATAACGACGTGGAAATAAGTAACAATAGGGTAACTAATGCTTGACGTAGCATGATGATGTAGTCCTTTTCTGGTTGATAACTGGCCGATCTGAGTATCTTAATGTTAGGTACGTATTTGTACACAAAACCTAATGAAATTGAATTTAACTCCGATGACTGGTGTGGGAATTAAGACAAATTCGTGTGCCATAGTTTAGATTTTATTGTAAATAATTTAGTGAGTTAACGAAATTGCTATAGAATCAGTTTTTATGTCAATAATCAAAATCTGACGAATTTTTGCTCAATTCTGACAGTGGTATGGCAGCATTGGTGAGGGTCAGAGAACGTGAGTATTAAGTTTGATTAATTTCTCTTTCAAAGCTATGCGTAATCTTTCTTGATAAGTGTCTTTGAATGAAGGAATTTGCGTAATCGTATTTATTGCCCAGTCGACGCCACCAATGGACACCAAGTCAGACACAATTTTCGTGGTTTCACGATCAATTCTTGCTTGTTCAAAGTTTGTATATACTGTGCCCATAGATAGATCCAAATGTTTGTACGGTTACTTAGGTTATCGGTAAAACTCAGTACTCTTTAGGTCTAACAAATCGTTTAGTCGTGATTTTTTACCAGTTATCGAGTTAAGCCATCGATATTTTAGAAATTAAGGAAATTTCCTAATGTCAGATATTGTCATTACCTATGAAGTTATCTCAGATAAGCAAAGTGTGTCTGATTTAGCTAGAAAAATTGCCATTGAGCAGAGTGTAGAAACGCCTGAGTCTTTAATTACTCCTGAAATAGAAGATAGGTTTGTGGGCAGGATTGAAAATATTACTCCTGTAAAAAATCATCTCGAAAAATTTACTGTTACCTTAAGTTATCCTGAGGAAATATTAAGTCAGCAATTTAATCAGCTTGTTAACTTATGTTTGGGTAATGTTTCTATGTACCAAAGTGTCAAGTGTGTCGATATTGATCTGCCTGATAGTTTGCTTTCGTGTTTTTCCGGTCCTCGATATGGTGTAGATGGGATTCGTCAGCGTCTTGGTGTTTATGACAGGCCATTGTTGGCTACTGCATTAAAACCGCGAGGCTGTAGTAATCGGGAATTTGAACACCTTGCATATGAATTTGCTTTGGGTGGTGGAGATATCATTAAAGATGATCAAAATTTAATTAGTGATTTTGATGATTTTAAGCAAAGAGTCACTTTGTGTTTAAGTGCGGTGAAAAGAGCTGAAGACAAAACAGGAAAACGTTGTGTTTATTTTCCTTTTATATCTGCGCCATATGAACAAATAGACATGTATTTCGATTGGGTTAAGCGTCAAGGTGTAGAAGGGGTTCTATTAGCGCCACTGATTATTGGTTTAGATACTGCTAGAGGGCTAGCATCTAAGTATGATTTGATTTATATGGCACACCCATCTTTTACTGGAAGTTATTGTGTTGCACCCAATGATGGAATGAACTATCACTTGTTATATGGGTTTTTGTTTAGGTTGGCGGGAGTAGATATTTCTGTATTTCCTAATACAGGAGGTAGATTTCAGTTTAGTGAGCATGATTGTAAAAAAATTGCTAATGAGTTGCGTAAGCCCTTGGCAAATATAAAATCTGCATTTCCTTGTCCAGCAGGAGGAATGCAATACTCGCATTTAACCGATATGTGTCATTGGTATCAAAAGGACTCGGTGTTCTTATTAGGAGGCTCGTTGTTGGAGCATTCAGCTAAGTTGTCTGAGTCGACACAGGCATTCAAAGATAAAATAGAAGAAGAGTTTCCTGAGAATAATTCAGTAGCAAAAGATGAAGTTATACTCTCTTCGTGCGACTATCCAGCACAAATATCAAATTCATTATTAGAGTATATTGAGTTTGATGATTTTAATTGGCACGATAGAAAAAGTGTTGAGTATAAACAATTAGATTCCGCTTCATTTCATAATATAAGTAGAGTTGAATTAATTGGGAAGAATGGAGAGGAAGCTGATTTTGATCTACGTTATTTTGAAGTGGCAGAAGGCGGGTTCTCTAGCAAAGAAGTGCATCAACATACTCACGTAATCATAGTAGCAAGAGGTGAAGGTGAAGTATTAGTGGGTGATAAAAAATACTTGGCAAAGAAAAACGATGTTTTATATATTAAACCGATGACAATTCATCAGTTAACAAATTCAAAGTCAGAGCCGTTTGGGTTTTTTTGTATTGTAGATCGAGATCGTGATAGGCCGAGATGCGTGGATTAATTTGCCGTACTAATAATTAATATATATCGTCCACTACGTGATGCATTGACACCATTAATAATTGTGTCACCGAGAAAGCTGTAACCTAATAAGGAATGTTTACTAATAATTTCATTGCCATCAATGATATGAGCAGTATGTGAGCTATTTATAAATTCGTACGATAGTTCTGCATCAACTTCTAGTTCTGTCCCATCACAATGTATATCACATGGAAATGCAGGTGATTCATTTCCAGCGCGATCTAGTAATACAACTGTATAAGTCATGTTGATGTGATGTTTTAATGATTAGTAATGTTTGTAAAATATAATAGAGATAGACAGTAAGCACTTTGAACGCCGTCAAAAAAATGTCTAAAAATTATCGCATTAATATAATTCAATCAGAAAAGTGATATTTTTGTCTTATTAACTAGCGATAATGTATTGTTAGACAATAGGTTACTTAAAAAGGAGGGAAGCTAAGCGACAACATTCTTTGAATTTCTGGCCAATGTGAAAGATAAATTTTTGCCAGGCACGCACGATCTTTGTTTGTAATAGATTTTGCTAGATAGTTGTTTGTCGGTGATTTTTGAGCTAATCGATCATAACTTGAAGGTTTGGAATTTTGCTTGCTACTATCTGCCAATCCACATTCGCTTGTCGCAATACTGTGCCATGTATATGCAATAGATGTGAATGCGTCATTATTTTTTTGTTTAAATAAATAAAATTCATTACTGTCGCGACCTTCAGCTGACATATTCTGGATGACATAACGATAAGTTAATTCAAACTCTAGATTAATATTATCCGCAATAATTTGATTCTGCTCGCTGCTGCATGAGCTTCCAGTCAAGATGGTGAAAAACAACCATACTCCTAAGATCCTACTTGTCATTTGACTATACATAGATGAATTATATTTTCAGGTAAAGCGCTTGGTTTAAATGCCAACATTTATTGTGGGGGGATTATAACTCACCCTTCAACAGTCTCTCTTAGTAAACCCACTAAATTTTAATCAGATATCTCCGCTCGGAGGGGAAATTTGACCGTTTATCGTGGATCAAAATCAGAACTGGCTCACAGAGTTATACATACACCCACGCCGGAAGGTGATCAGAAATTCACGTTTCTGATGTGTAAATCAGTCCATGGATGTGGCTGGAGGGGAACGCCTTAATTACCAATGAAAAGGCGTTAAAAATATAAAGTAACGCTGAAAAGGTGCCACTATGCGCTTACGCAATAAACTTGCTTATAGTTTAGTTATTACGCTCATATCCGTTATGTTTACGATCTCTGCAGTGCATGCAGGTCCACGTGAACAAGCGAAAAGACTGCATGACCGGTTGGTTGGAGTTCCGCCATCAACTGCTGTGTTGGATTCTATGACCACTAAGATTCAAAACGGTGACACGATTGGAGCCGCTTATGATGCCATGGATAACCCGGCTTTTTATAATACAACATTAAAAGATTTTTCAACGCCATGGGTAAATCGAGAAGCTTCTGTTTATGAGGATCTAAACGATTTCTCAGCCACAATCATCGGCATGATTCGTGATGAGGTTCCATTTACCGAAGTGTTGTCAGGAAACATTGTTTACATTGGTTCAGCAGATGCGACTAATAATGTTGCTTATTCACAATCGAATAATGACCATTATGTTGAGTTGCAAGAAAGTAATGTTAATTTGGGTGATCCAAATAATCTGATTCAAACTCAACAAACTTTATTACCAGGAAATATTTTGCCTGCCGCAGCAACCGCGGGCGTCATGACGTCACGTGCTTTTGCTCAGTCTTTCTTGGTGGCAGGAACAAATCGAGCAGCTGTGAGAAACGCAATGTTTAGTTTCTTGTGTAAAGATCAAGAAGACTTGCGTGACATCACAGCTAGACCTGACTTTATACGACAAGACGTGACACGTTCTCCTGGTGGAGACAGCAATATTTTCTTGACTGATTGCTTAACTTGTCATGCAGGCTTGGACGGGTTAGCTGGCGCATTTGCTTATTATGATTTCGATGAAGAAAACATGCAGCTTGCATATACCGCAGGTGTGGTACAGCCAAAGTATTTGCGCGATGCCGGAGTATTTCGATTTGGTCATGAAACTACATACGATGGTTGGGTCAATTATTGGCGCACAGGACCTAATGCATATATGGGATGGCAAGGTACTGGCTCAGGTGTTGGTGCGAAATCATTAGGTGTTGAATTTGCATCTACACGACAATTTGCCGAGTGCCAAGTTGAGAAGACATTTGAAAAAGTTTGTTATCGGCCACCCAATGGTCAAGCTGATCATACATTAGTTGAGAATGTTGCAACTACCTTCCAAAACAATAATTACAGTATGAAGCGAGTATTCGCTGAGACTGCTGCATATTGCATGGGTAACTAAGCGATGCTACCGAGGAGAATAGTAATGACTCAGGAAAATTTAACTGTATCGCGGAAAATGGATGTCCGACGAATTCATAAATCGCTGCAATGGATTGGTATCATTCTAGTAATGATCGCTATGACAGCATGTGGTGGCGGAGGAGGCTCTTCAGAAGAAGATGCTTCACCAACGACTTCTAATAATGGAGGTGGGTCTGTTGCTGGAAATCCAACAACGACGCCCACAACACCAACAGCACCGACAGCACCACCACCAGCACCTCCAGTGCCGGCACCACCTGCTCCAGTTATGCCGCCAGTGGATGATCAGCAGTTGTTTGCGACGAGTGTCTATCCATTAATGACATCAAATAGTTGTGTGCAGTGTCACAGTGATCCGACACCTCTTGGTCTTGTACCAGTGTTACCTTATATGGCTCATGCAACACTTGAAACTGCTTATAACGAGGTAATTAACAATCAAAAAGTGAGTTTCACAAATCCTGCTAACTCACGTTTAGTCGATAAACCTAGAGCGACTAATCATAATTGTGGTGGCGCAGTAGCATGTGAGGAATTTGCAACAGCAATGGAATCAGCGATCAGTACTTGGGCAGCTGCACGCGCTGCAGCAAACCCACCTACTAATAACCTTCCTCGTGTTGCAAGTGCAATGTCAAGTTTTGCCGATGGACAAGACGGCGGAGCGGCGAGAGTTAATGCTAATGTGATTGCTATGTATGACTTCTCAGAGGGAACTGGCGATATCGTTGGTGATTCTAGCGGTGTAGGAACACCAATGGATCTTCTAATTGAAGGAGATATGCAATGGGCAGAAGGTGGTGGACTTCGCAACGTCAATGGTAAAGCGAAAGCGGCGATGGGTGCGAGTGCCAAGATGTTCAATCTTATTTCTGAAGATCAAGATGAATTTACCATTGAAGCTTGGATTATTCCTGAAGCAGAAAATCAAGATGTTGGAGGAATTTCTGTGATAGCAGGATACCAGCGTAATGACGCTTCAATAAACAACAATAATTTCATTTTTGGTCAAGTAAATACAAACTTTGAACTTCGAACTAGAAGTGAAACAACAGGCAATAATGGACAACCTGCATTATCTGTCAATGGCAGCACAGTGAGAACGGATTTGATGCATGTCGTCTTTACAGTCGATGCCACATCAGGCCGTAAAGTGTATGTCGATGGTCAGTTTGTTGGTGATATGGATGGATCATCTTTAGGTCAACTTAACTGGGATTCTGATTTTGGATTTGTACTTGGAAATGAGTATGAAGATCAAAGCGGAAACTTATGGTTAGGTACTTATAAGATGGTGGCCATACACAATCGAGCACTTTCTGATGTGCAAGTTCAGCAAAACTTTGATGCGGGTTTAGGTAATTTTGTCACACTAGCATTTGATGTGAGTGACATAGTTGGCGCGCCTGCGACTATTCAAATGCAAGCCACAAATATGGATGACAATGCTTATTTGTTTGCATCTCCTACAATGATGACAGATGTCGCTGGTGTGCAAGTACGTAATATAAGAGTGGCTGTTAATAATAGTGTTCCAGTGGCAACTCAAGCATTCCGTTCAGTAGATATGACTGTCATGCAAAGCGGTGAAGAGTTATCACCTCTGGGTGCTGTCATTCCTAAAGATTTAGGTCCTGATTTGGATATGTTCCATTTGGAATTTGAAACATTGGGTGCACAAGTAGGATCGGGTGATACTTATGTTCCTCCACTTGAGCCAGGGATTGCTGATTACGGTGTGTTACCTGATCTTGGAGTACGCTCATTCTCAAGTGTGAATGACACCATGTCGGCTTTAACGACTATTCCAGTGACACAAAACACAGTGCGTAATCGTTACGAAGAATTGCGAGATCAATTGCCTGCAACAGCTGATATTTTAGCTTTCAATGCAGCATCGCAAATTGCAATTCAACGACTAGCCGTTACATATTGTGATCGTGTTAGAAGATCAAACGCTGCGTGTAATACAGTGTTTGGTAATAGTTGTAACAATATTGCTAATGCCACTGACAAACAAAATCGTGTCAATGCTTTATTCGATAGGTTTGTTGGGGATTTAGAAAATCAACCAGATCGTGCAGAAACTACCGCAGAAGTGAATCGTTTAATGGACGATTTAGGATGCGCAAATGGCTGTACTGATGCAACTAAGGATATTGCACTGCAAGCAAGCTGTGCTGCAGTACTCTCTAGTGGCGTGATGACAATTAACTGATCTATAAGCGAGGATATAACGATGGGTAAATATGTAGAGCAATGTCGACGTCAAGAAGAACAACAACGTCGTTTGCAACAACGTATCGAAGAAGATTGTCGCCAGTCAGGTCATAGACGTCCGGTGACACGACGAGATTTCTTAGGTAGAGGTTTGGTTTCTGGAATGGGTATGGTGTTCGCACCCACGCTTTCAACATTCCTAGCGCGTCAAGCACATGCAGAATGTGATTTATCAACACTTGTTCAAGGGGCTGGAAAAATTCCTTTTATCAGTATTGATCAAGGTGGAGGTGCCAATATCGCAGGTTCAAATGTGATGGTAGGTTCGTTAGGTCAGGAAAACTTTTTAAGTCCCGCGGGCTATGCAAAATTAGGATTACCTGAAGCAATTATTCCTGACAGTGTCGGCGTTGATCGTACTTTTGGTATTGCCATGCACCCTAATAGTGCCATGCTGAGAGGTATGATAGATAAAACAAGTGCGGCAACGAGAGCAGGGACTAATGGGGTAGTTATCCCCGCGCGTTCTGAAAACGATACAGGTAATAATCCACATAATCCTGTGTATGGAATTGCTCAAGCCGGTGCTAACGGCCAATTTGTTGCAGCGGTAGGAACACGTAATTCTGATACGGGTGGTCGTTCAGATGCGCCAGGTTACATGATTGATCCGGCAGTTCGACCCACTAAAGTGAGTAATTCTAACGAAGCAATTGGTTTGGGCGGCGGTGATGATGACGGTTTCCCAACTGGGCGAGTTGCAGAAGCTTCTGCCATCATTAGCCAATTGAAGTTAGGTAAAATTACTGCTGAGGAGGCGACTAAAGAACTGGTTCAATGTGGCTATGATAAGAGTTCAGCGACATTCAACACCGCTATCACAGCGGCAGAACTAGATCCGAATCAGGATACTGATTTACAGGCTATTTTCCCTAATGGTGAATTGAATGATGGCGACTTCCGAAAAGCGGCCGCTGTGATGAAGACTGTCATTAAAGGGTTCGCAGGTGCAGGGACCATTGAATATGGTGGTCGTGATTATCATCAAGATCCTCGTCCTGAAACTGACGGCAAAGATTTTGTCGTAGGGCAAGTGATTGGTGCCACATTAGAATATGCACAACGTGCTAATCAACCTGTGATGATTTATGTCTTTAGTGATGGTTCAGTATCTGCGGATACTAATAACCCTGAAGATGATGGCAATGGAACCACAAAATTCCGTTGGCGTTCAGATAATTCACAAACGGCGGCAAGCGCCATATTTGTTTATCAACCGGGTGGCGTCAGACCAGTGTTACGAGGTAATGCAGCGGGAACAAATCAATTAGGGGCATTTAGAATGGACGGCAACGTTGATACTGCATCAAGTCCATTTGCTAATAGCGTTACGTCGTTAGCCGAAGTGGTTGTGTTAAATTATTTAGGATTGCATGGTCAGCAAGCAAGATTTGGTGCAGATGTGTTAACTAATAATAGTTTAGGCACAGGTGCGGCAGTAGATCCATATGTCGCATTCAATCCAATCGCTTAAGAGACTGATGTAACTAGACAATAAAAGCAGAGTGATATTCTTCACTCTGCTTTTTAATGATGAATGGTCCTGAATTGGCGACCAAAGTCATGTCTTATCTTTTCAATAAACCCAAAATAGTGTCTTCTAAAACACGTTTGCATTTATCTTGGGAAATCAAACTAAACCAGTTGCGAAAAAACTCTTTTCACTGATCTCTTGTTTGCAGTGTGCAAAATGTGGCTGTGAGCAGTTAACAGAAAATGCTACCTCGATTGATTGTAATCAATGTAAGCAATCCTATCCAAAGCTTGAATTCGGCGATATCACCATACCTTTTGTATTTTCAGATGTGAATGCTGCACTTCAATCATGGTGCGCACGAATTAATGGATTTGAGCAAAAAATTAAAGAAGATATTGAGAGTCTTGAACGTCAGCTAAAAAATAAAACCATCAGTAAGATAAGCAAAGAAAAATTAAAGTCTTTATTACGATGTAAGAAACAATATAGAGATCAAATAAAAGATCACCTTGGTTGTTTTGAACAATATAATCGTGAGCAACATGTGTATAGCAGTAACGAAATTGCTAAGAATCAAGGCATTGATAGTTATATTAACAATATATTTCGTGATTGGTGCTGGAATAATGGTGAGAATGAAGAACTATTAGACAGTATTAATGGGGTAGTCGATGATGATTACCAAGCTGGCCATACATTAACATTAGGTGCTGGTGCGTCAAGATTTTCATACGATTTTCATGCGCAATACAATGCGCAACATTCTGTATTACTTGATATTAATCCTGTGCTGTTGGGTAGCGCAGCTAAAATTATTAATAACGAGACAATCACATTGAATGAATTTCCTATTGCCCCATTAACGATAGAAGATTTCGCAATTGAACAGCAATGTCAGATTAATAGTCAGTACAAGCATGATTTTAGTTTTCTATTATCCGATGCGTTAGATGTACCAATGATCGATAAAACATTTGATACAGTGCTTACACCATGGGTAATAGATATTATTCCAATAGATTTTAAGAGTTTTATTCCACGAGTTAATTGTCTGCTCAAAACAGGTGGAATGTGGATAAATACAGGTTCATTAGCATTTTTTCATAGTGATCCGGTATGGAACTACAGCCAAGAAGAAATTGTCGATTTATTGAAAAAACATGGTTTTGCAAATATTCAGATAAAGCGAACAGAAATAAATTATTTAAATTCACCTCATAGTGCTCATGGTCGCATTGAGAATGTTTTTAGTTTTTCAGCAAAAAAGAAATTTGACTCTATAGCAGTAGAAAAATTTAATTATCTACCTGATTGGATAAATAACCATAGTATTAGCATTCCAAATCAGGCTGAATTAATGGCGGCGTCATCAAAGCATCTGTTACAGGCGCAAGTATTATCTGCTATTGATGGTGAACGAAGTATTGAGGCAATTGCTGATTTATTAGCCAAACAATATGATATGGCGGTGGATGATGCAATCGCGGCGGTGCGTCAAATATTAATAGATAATCTTTGAGGCGTCCTATAAAAACCAACTTACTTCATCCATTTATAAAATAAGTTACACTTAGCATATTCTAATGTGCTTTCAACTGAGTGTAATGAAGAAGTCCGTTTTATACATAATACTTGCTCTAATCTTAATCACTGCTGGCAGCTGGTATTATTACTCGCCTCCTGATAAAAGTATTCTGGGGCGTGCATTGGTATTGATGTTTGTTGCTAAAGATGTAGACAAAACAAATTTAGCTTCGCAATGGGAGAAATTAGATTTATCAGTAGAATTTATTGATGTTTGTACAAGTGGTAATGACGCGAAGCGTTTGGCCTGTGTCAATAAGCATATACAAAAGACATTATTGAGAACAAAGGCAGTTAATAAACCATTGCTTTTATTGGCTGATAAAGACTCTTCTATAAGTTTGCTCGCTGGTGTAACAAAATTTAATGCCGATCAAGTTGCCGGATTAATTCTTTTACAAGCAGATTCAATTTCTAAGTTTCAGAATGATGTATCTGTACCTAAAACACTTATAGTTAGTGATCTAAATGATAGGCCTGAAAATATTTCAGCTTCTCGTGTTCTAGCTTCTCAAATTAGAAATAACCATCAATGGGTGTGGTCAACTCTGTTAGTAGACGAGGGTGATGGATTGCTATTTCATCCAGTGTTACCTCATATGGTGTCATATCTAATTAATGGGAAAATTAATACTGATTACCAGGTTGAATTTAACGCCGAATCTCGTTGGCAAAATCCAATAGTCAATAATGACAGATTTTTCGCACTCAATGACTTAATCCAGGTGCGCCAAATTGATGATGATATTTACCGAATTCTTAAAGCCTTTTATGCTTATGATCCCAGTCTTTTGAAACAGTGGCCGCTTAAAGAATATAAAGCATTTGATCTCATAAAATATAGAAATTCTTTGCCTGAAGATAAACGAGGTCGATTTGCCATTTTTTCAAATAGAAAAGGACATAAATTCTATCTTGACCTAAAATTTTATGAGCAATATCAACCAGAATTTGTTGTGGCAATAGATGATGAAGACAATCTATATCGAATGACTTCTTTTTATAAGACTAGGCAGTATTATAGTTGGCAACAGGGTGGTCCAGATAAAGATATGCTCTATTCTCAATCATTGGGAGCGTTTATTCATTTTCGAATACCACCTCCCGCTGACATGGAGTTACCTTATTTACAATACACATCTATTCTTTTTGAGAGCATTGAGTTTACAGACCAAAACCCCTATAGCGGTTTCACTGGACTGAGTACTGCGGCGTATAAGGTTTTAACAGCAAACTGTATACCTTGTCATAGTGTGAATAATGTGGGCGGTGCTGCCCATCATTTGGATTATTTGACGCTAGAACCACAGCCGGGGTTGGCACAACCATTGCTCACTTACTCTCACGAGGTATTAGAAAATTTCTTTTTTAATCAAACGGCGACTGCTCAACTGATAGGCGTCAATCCAAATTATGTAGAAGCAAATGTAGGAAGGGAATTAATCATTTGGTTGCAATCCAAGCGCTAATATTGGATAGCTATTTTATTTTTCCTGGCATATTGACGTAAACCAACCTGGCGTTAGTCACTCTGTCTACACTAATTGGTGAGTATTGTTCGTAAAGGTATCTCTCTACACCGTCTCGATAACGTTCTTGTACAGAGGCCCAAGTAACTAATAAGTCATCACCATATCTGGCTATGAGTGAATTATTTCTTAACGCTTGCAATTCATTAGCCACATGGCCATGACCTATTCGTATGACGTTATTCTTATTTTGTGGCTTCCAAATAATGAAGTTTCCACTCGCTTTAACTTGCTCTAAGTTTAAAGTGTTGAGTTTGCACCAACCTTGAGTCCTGTATTTTGCCCATTTAACTGAAAGTTTTAAGGGCTTCTTGGTGCTAAAAATACCAGATTGCGATTGATAACGTCTGTTTACCTTAGGGGAGCTGGCAAAGAGTTGAAGTGCAGCATAGATTCTAGGGCTTTCGGCTAAACTCATGACTTGAATATTTAGTAATCAAATTGCTGAAAATTACATCTGATAATCTTAAAAATTATCAAGATATTGTGATCTAAGTAACAAAATGATACCAGATATTGTGATAAAGGCAAGCTTATAGCAACTACTTAAAATAATTATTAAGTTAGACAGTTAATTCACTGGTAAATTCATGACCATATGTAATTGTGCATAATTTATACAATTTCAAGATATGCGCTAAGCTTGAGAATATGCTCGATCTAGACACCTTAATGGAGGTGATATGTGTTTGGTAAGAACCTTAGTTAAATGAGTTTTAGCGGGTGTGTAATGGGAATATTTTATAAACGCATTGTGCGCATTTTATTGAATTTCGGTTATGAGCTTCGAGAAACTAAAGACTTCTCTGTTTGGATTAAATAAATGACGCCGAGACTGACATTGTTGAATTAACTGACGATAAAATTTAGTATCAGATTCGCAACGCAATAATATTTTTTTTAAGTGTTTGGTATTTTCAACTTCGAAGTAACCAAGATAATTATTTCCAAGTAAGCCTAGTGAACCTTCAATCGATGATGCTATAACAGGAAGTCCTGCAACAATCGCCTCTGAAATAATATTAGCACCACCTTCCATGCGTGAGGGAAGGATAAGTAAGTCTGACTGTGAAAATTTAAATTGCAGTAATGATTGAGAGACTTCTCCATACCATTGATAACGTTTGTTACTCGCCATTTCTATTCTAGCTGTATTTTCCCATGCGCGGGTATGAGCTTTTCCATAATGTGAAATCTGAATTCGGCTATATGGTGGAAGTGTACGCACTGCATAGGCAGGGCGTAAGGAGTCTTTTTCATAACGTAAATGCCCAGCAATACACGCATCAAATTGCCGTCTATGATGAGATCTTCGTTTTGGTTTTGTTTCTGTGGATTGATAAATAATCCGAATTTTGGAGTGATATTGTTTGGGTATCGAGTGGGCAAGATTGGCATGTAGTCCAATTAACAGATCTGCATGTTTAATTGAGTTAAGTGTTTCTTGTTTGTGTGTATGCAAATATCGATAAATATCTGTGCCGGTTAAAGCCACAATTAATGGACGGTTTGGATATTTATCAGCAAACAACTGTATTGAATCTGCGCTACGCCATGCATGTAACGCTAGCATGAGATCTATATTTTGACCTGAATAAACTTGAGATACTGATACTTGATGCCCAAGTTTTTGTAAAATATTTTTCCACCGTACAGCCGTTGTGCGATTACCATTGCGTGAATCTATAGTGGCTGGACTAATTAATTGAATACGCATTTTATAAGTCGTTTAGTAGTAAAAACGTAAGCACGGCTGTAGTATCATGACGATACATCATGTTGTCTATAAAAATATCTGAGCTTAACTATGTCGTTGGCAAGCCCTGAGGATCTAATACTACAGTTGACTGATGCACGAGCAAGAACATGTGCATTAATTGATCAGCTGAGTGAGGAACAGTTGACTGGGCCTAGATTACCGACTGTAAACCCATTGCGCTGGGAAATTGGTCATGCAGCATATTTTTACGAGTTTTGGGTTTTACGACATCATTATAAAGAGCCATCTTTAATTACTGATATTGATGAATTATTTGATTCTATTCATATACCACACGAATCGCGTTGGGATTTAAAGCTGCCAGCATTAGCAGATACAATAAAATATATGCAACAGGTGAAGGATCGTGTTGTACATCACTTATCAAATGGTCAACACGACCCAATTCGAGATTACTTAACCCAATATGCAATATTTCATGAAGACATGCATTGCGAAGCATTTACCTATACTCGCCAAACATTGCAGTATCCTGAACCAAAATTTTCTTTAGATTTGCAATCCTTAGACAATAATAACCAAGCGCTTGGAGACGCAATTATTCCCGGTGGCACTTTTAGATTGGGTGCGGAGGATAATGATAATTTTATTTTCGATAATGAAAAGTGGGCGCATGAAATTAAGGTGGCACCATTTAAAATTTCTAAGACGGCTGTCAGCAATGAAGAGTTTGAACAATTTGTCATGGCGGGAGGGTATCGCCAACGTGATTTCTGGTGTGATGAAGGCTGGCAGTGGGTTAGTAATAATAATATCCAACACCCGGTCTATTGGAAATATGATCAACAAACGAATCAATGGAAAGTACGCCTCTTTGATCAATGGAAAAATATACCAGCCAAATCTGCAATCGTGAATATCAATTGGTACGAAGCAAGAGCTTATTGTCAATGGGCTGAACGCCGTTTGCCATCAGAACTTGAATGGGAAGTTGCTGCTTCTGCTGTGCCAACACCGGATCATACTGCTTTAACTAACGAGAAAAGATATTTCCCTTGGGGGAATCAGGAGCCTACTTCAAAGCATGCTAATTTTAATGGGGAAACATTAGGTCCAATTGATATAAATGCGAATCCAGATGGCGACAGTGCTTTTGGCTGTCGTCAAATGTTAGGAAATGTTTGGGAGTGGACAGATTCAATTTTTTCTCCTTACCCTGGCTTTACGCCTGATATGTATCAGGATTATTCACAACCGTTGTTTGGGAAAACACGCGTCTTACGCGGGGGTTGTTGGGCAACTCGAGCTAGATTGATGCGAAACACCTGGCGTAATTATTACGCGCCCGATCGCAATGATGTGTTTGCTGGATTTAGAACCTGCGCAATCACCTGACAATACAATTATTATGTCTAAGCAAAAAATTCATTTTCATGATATGCATCCTACGGCCAGTGATTTGTTAGAGGATGTGTTAACAGGTTTGCAATTAAGTCCACGCAGCCTATCTCCTAAGTATTTTTATGATGAAGTGGGTTCTCAATTATTCGACCAAATTACTGAATTAGAAGATTATTATCCAACAAGAACTGAAATTGGAATTCTACAAAAGTTCAAACAAGAAATTGTGGGGTCGCTACACAAAGACTGTTTGCTGATCGAGCCTGGTGGAGGGAGTTGTTCAAAGGTTCGTATTTTTATTAGTGAATTGAAACCAAGTATCTATGTACCTATGGATATTTCTCAACAACATATGTTGTCCTCAGCAAAGCAATTGTCTGAAGAATTGCCTTGGTTAAATATTCATGCGGTTTGTAATGACTTTACATTTCAGTTGGCCCTTCCTCAGGGGCTACCTGATAATCCTCGAGTCGTGTTTTTCCCTGGATCCAGCATAGGTAACTTTGACCCTTCAGCTGCACGTGAGTATTTGTCTGGTATTGCACAATTGGTTGGTGAGTCTGGGCAACTACTCATTGGTGTTGACCTAAAAAAAGACAAAAATATTTTGAATCGAGCTTATGATGATTCTGATGGTGTGACTGCAAAATTCAATATGAATTTATTAACACGTCTGAATAATGAACTCTCTGCTGACTTTGACTTGCAAACATGGCGACATTATTCATTTTATAATACTGAGCTGGGGCGAGTTGAGATGCACCTTAAAAGTATGTGTGAACAAGTAATCTCCATTGGCGATCATGAATTCTATTTTGCTGAAAACGAAACAATACATACTGAGAATTCATATAAATACACGGTTGAAGAATTTCAGTCATTAGCGACAGACGCAGGATTACATTCCGACAATGTATGGATGGATGATGAGAAATATTTCAGTGTTCATTTATTCTCGGTTAAATCTAATTAAATATCATTATGCAAAATTCTGGATCATCCGTTGTCAAAGATTTAATCCTCGTGGGAGGCGGGCATGCTCATGTATCTGTATTGCGTAAACTTGGTATGCAGCCAGTGCCTGGATTGCGAGTGACACTAATTACGCGCGATATTCATACACCATACTCCGGTATGCTCCCAGGCTATATTGCCGGTCATTATAAATACGATGAGTGTCATATTGATTTAGGCCCGCTTGCTCGATTTGCAAATGCACGTCTATATCATGATGAAGTCACTCAATTAGATTTAGAAAACAAGCAGGTGCATGTGGGAAATAGGCCGCCTGTGTCATACGACTTATTATCAATTAACTCGGGATCGCGTCCACGAGTTATTGATGTGCCTGGTGCAGATGAGTATGCGCTGGTCGCAAAACCAATTGATGTTTTTCTGCAGCGTTGGGAAAAGTTACAGCATCAAGTTGAACAAAGTACGGGTGAATTTAAAATTGTGATTGTCGGTGGTGGTGCAGGAGGAGTGGAACTTGCTTTGTCGGCACAATTGCGTTTACGCACACTGCTTTCATCTAAACAGGATAATCCAGAAAGACTTCAGTTTAGTTTGTTAACTCAGGGTGGGGGTATTCTCTCTACGCATAACACGGGTGTGCAGAAACGGTTCACGAAAGTGCTCAAAGATCGAAATATAGACGTATTATTGAATCATTCAGTGACTGAAATTAAGCAAGATCATGTGTGTGTGAATAACGATATAAAAATCGATGCCAATGCATGCATTTTTGTAACCAATGCGTCAGCACCTGACTGGCCTAGACAGTCAGGACTAGATGTCAGTCAAGATGGGTTTATAAAAGTTAATCAGTTTTTGCAGTCTACATCTCATCCAGATGTGTTTGCAGTGGGTGATGTTGCATCATTGCCAGATCCACGTCCTAAATCAGGTGTGTTTGCGGTTAGACAGGGGCCTGTATTAACAAAAAATTTGATCGCATCCGCAATCAATAAGTCTTTATCTAAATATCGCCCTCAGAAAAACTTTCTTGGCCTGATTAGTACAGGCAATAAGTATGCAGTGGCCTCTAGAGGCTCATGGTCTTGGCAAGGTGAGTGGTTATGGACAGTAAAAAATTGGATTGATCAGCAGTTTATGCGCAAATTTAATGTGCTTCC
>JBGCFN010000035.1:0-7745 GCA_045106935.1 Gammaproteobacteria bacterium
AAGGCTAACTGGAATGTGACAGAAGACGCGAGAATAGGCGTGGGTATCGATAACGTGTTTAATGAAGAAGCCTGCGTATTCCATCCATGGCCATCTCGAACGTTTTTCTTAGAAGGACGCGTGACTTTCTAGCGTAAAAAATAAGTGTTTATAAGGGCGGCAAGTGTTAGCTGCCCTTTTTTATGCAAAATTAAATGTGGTGAATTGTACTTGTTGTATCTTTACTGTCTGCCCCTAAGAAATAAATGAAGGGCGCTGTAACTGTGTCGGGGGCAGGGAATTCATTAGGGTTAATGCCAGGGTAGTTGTGGGTTCTTAAATCTGTGCGAACTATCCCGGGGTGTATTCCATTTACGCGAATTTTCTGATCGCCATCTAACTCGTCTGCGAGTATTTTTAATAAGCCCACTTGCCCATATTTACTTACGCCATAGGCACCCCAATAAGCTTTGTTGGTTTCGTCTATGGTGAAAAGAATAGAGGGGTCTTGACTATTTCTTAGTAAAGGAAGACAGGCGCGTGACATGAGGAAAGGTGCATGTAAGTGTAAAGTGATTAGTTTTGACCAAGTCTCAATTTCAATGTTCTGTAAAGGCGTGAGTCCGCCAACACGGCCTGCATTATGTAGTAAGCCATCAAGTCGACCGTATTCTTTATCGATCGAGTCAGCGATTGTTTGATAATCATCTGCGGTGGCTGCTTCGAGGTCAATATTTAATATCGCTGGTTGAGGAGCGTTTAATGCGAGTATTTCATCATAGGTGTGTTCGAGTCTTTTTAAATCTTTTGCCACGAGTAACACGGTTGCCCCAAGTCGCGCGCAATCTAAGGCCACGGCTTTGCCGATGCCACGGCTTGCGCCAGTAATTAAAATCACTTTGTCTTGCAAGTAGCTGTCAGGCGCTTGGAAATTATTAATATGATTATCCATGTTTGTCTTGTTTTGTTATTGGAATGTCGCGTGCTTTTTTCTCGATTTCATCGATGAGTGGAAGCTCTTCTTTTGCTGCGATACCCAGTTCGGTAAATTTACGCGCACCCGGTAATACTTGGCGTTCTAGTGAACCAATGGCTTTATTATAGTTCGCGACACTATCATCTAAGTTTTTACCTACTTTCTGCAAATGAGAGCAGAACGAATGCAAACGTTTGTAAAGGTCTTGTGCTAAATCTCTCACATGCTCCGCATTTTCTGAAATAGAAGCTTGTTGCCACCCATAGGCAACTGAACGTAATAACGCGACTAATGTCGTTGGTGTGGCCAGGATGACTCGATTTGCAAATGCATCTTCTAATAATTTGTCATCATAATCTAGTGCGCATGTTAAAAACTGTTCGCCAGGAATAAATAAAATCACAAAGTCAGGAGATTGTTTGAATTGAGACCAGTAAGCTTTGCTCGCCAGTTCTTTCATGCGTTCACGCACTTTGCGTGCATGATGTTTTAAATAAGTTTCGCGTTCTTCTTGAGTGTTGGCTTGAACAGCGCTGAGATAAGCATCTAATGGTGTTTTTGCATCGACAATCAATTCACGTTTTTCTGGCATGCGCACGATCATATCGGGACGTATATTTTTTCCATCATCAACGTCAACATGGGTTTGTTCTTCAAAGTCACAGTGATTCACCATGCCGGCTAATTCTGCTAGCCGTTTCAGTGTTAACTCGCCCCATTGGCCTCGCACTTCTGGTCTGCGTAATGCGCGCACAAGTTGTTCGGTCTCAGACTGCAAGCCATACTGAGCTTCTGTCACCAGTTTTAATTGTGTGGTGATAGAGCCAAATGCTTCTTTGCGTTCTTTTTCTATGCTGGAAATTTGTTGTTCGGTTTTTTGTAAAGCCTCTGTCATCGGTTTTAAAAGCGTTTCAATGGATTTTTCTTTTTCGCTTAAATTGGCCTGTGCGCGGGACTCAAATAAACCTAATTTTTGTTGAGCAAGCTGTAAGAAAGATTCATTGTTAGAATCTAATGCATGTTTCGATAAGGCGCTAAAACTTTCTTTTAATTGTTCGCGAGATTCGTTTAGTGCGGCAATTTTTTCAATATTTTGAGCCTGCTCAATACGCAATTTTGTGTAGAGGCGATGGTTGGCTTCGTGCAGATCAAGAATGTTTTTATCCATGCGTGCGCGAGTAATAAGATAAGCAATCAGTGCGCCAAGTAACGCAGCAATACCTATTGCTACGCCTAACTGCCAACTGAGCTCAAGTTCCCATTTCATGACTTGGTGTGCTTAATTGAATATGATTTAATAATTCTAAAGGATGATTGATTGTAAAGTCAGCGCCCCATTGGTCAGTGTCGGTATCATCTTCAATGTAACCGTATTGGGCGATACAAGTATACATGCCCGCAGCATTACCTGCATAAATGTCACGTGGATCGTCACCAAGGTAAATGGTGTGGTGAGGAGATAATTGAATCTTTTCACTAGCAAATAGCAGTGGCTCGGGATGGGGTTTGCGTACAGTTAAAGTGTCGCCACTGACCACACACGCAGGACGATCTGATAATGATAATTTTTCTAATAGGGCCTTAGTTAAGTCACCTGGTTTGTTGGTGACAATACCCCATGGGATGTGTTGTGCTTCTATGCTCTCTAATAATGATTCCATGCCATTAAAAAATTCAGTATCCACACACACTGATTCGGCATAATGTTGCAGAAACTCTTGGCGAAGTTGTTCAAATTGAGTGGCGTTGTTGACATCAGGAAATCCATAGCGGGTGAGGGCGATACTTCCTTGAGAGGCTAAATGTCTAAGTTTGCTGACATCTACGCTTGGGCGGTCGTGGTGCTTGAGTAACGTATTTAATGCTAATACAAGATCAGGCGCGGTATCTAATAATGTTCCATCTAAATCAAACAGAACAGCATGGATAGCAGTGGACGTTGTGCTCAAGGGGCTGGCTTCATTGTATGGAGCATGTAATTAACGCTAACGTCGCTGCCTAACCAATAGTGTTTGGTGATTGGGTTGTAGCTCATGCCAATTAATTCTTTGGGTGAAAGCCGATTGCTACGGCACCATTTATCTAGCTCAGAAGGGCGAATAAACTTTTGGTATTCATGTGTCCCTTTGGGAAGAAGATTGAGAATGTATTCAGCGCCAATAATGGCAAATAAATAGGATTTTGGATTGCGGTTCAATGTGGAGAAGAATACATGTCCGCCTGGTTTAACTAATTTTGTGCACGCCGCAATAATACTGTCTGGACTTGGCACATGTTCTAACATTTCTAAGCAAGTCACGACGTCATAGGATTCGGGTTCGCGTTGAGCAATGTCTTCAGCAGATATCATTTCGTAATTGATATCTAAGTTGCTTTCTTTAGCGTGTAGCTGTGCCACTGAGAGTGGGGCTTTGCCGAGATCAATACCTTTAACGCTGGCGCCTTTAGCGGCCATGCTCTCTGATAAAATGCCGCCACCACAACCCACGTCTAATACATTTTTTCCCGATAGTTTGGCGCGCTCGTCAATAAAATTTAGTCGTAAAGGGTTGATGTCGTGAAGTGGTTTGAATTCACTATCTTTATCCCACCAGCGATAAGCAAGATCTTCAAATTTTGCGATTTCAGCGGGGTCGAAATTGTCTGCATTAGCCATGTTTATAATTTGTCGTGTATAAATTCAGTTATGTCGTGGAAATTTTATGCGCCCACTGTTCAGTTTTCGCAATAATGTCATCTTCGCTTACCGTCGTCAGTGTGCGATCGCGTAATAGTTGTCGGCCGGATACAAATACATCTGAGACGCGACTACGGTTAGTACTGTAAACAAGGTGGCTATGTACATCAAAAAGCGGGTGCCCCTCTACATGATGACAACTGATGGCAATAATGTCAGCAGATTTGCCTTCTTCAAGTGAGCCGATTTCATCATCCAAGCGAAGTGCTTTAGCCGCATCTATGGTGCTGGCACGTATTGCTTGTTGAGCAGAAAATGCAGTGGCATCCTCGCTGACTCCTTTAGCGATTAATGCAGCAGTACGCATTTCTGAGAACATATCTAAGTCATCATTACTCGCGCAACTATCAGTTCCAATAATAACGCGAGAATTATTTTTTAGTAATTCGTGTGTAGGACAAAACCCACTGGCTAGTTTCATATTAGATTCGGGACAGTGGATGACAGTGACACCGGCTTCTGAGACGCGTTGTATTTCTTGCTGATTCAGTTGTGTCATATGCACAGCGAGTAGATTTGGGTTAATTAATCCGAGTTTATCTAGCCGTTCAATTGGGCGCATGCCGAATTCTTTAACGCTGGTGTCAATTTCTGATTTTGTTTCATGGATGTGCATGTGAATCGGTAGGTCTAATTCATTTGCATAGCTATTTATTTTGCTGAATGTCGTGTCTGAGACTGTATATGGAGCATGGGGTGCAAAGACATTCGTAATTAAAGGGTCGGGTTTATAGTCGTCGTAAAGGGCCAGTCCTTTAGATAGATATTCATCGGGAGATGCTGCATAGGCGGTTGGGAATTCTAGCGCGATCATCCCTATGACGGCTCTGATGCCAATTGTCGACGCCACGCGTGCCGTCACATGAGGAAAGAAGTACATGTCATTGAAGCATGTGGTGCCACCACGTAGCATTTCTGCAATGGCTAATTCACTACCATCATGCACAAAATTTTCATCGGCCCATTTTTGTTCGATCGGCCAGATATGATTTTGCAACCACTCCATGAGCGGAAGATCACTGGAAATGCCACGTAGTAATGACATCGCTGCGTGGGTATGGGCATTGATTAAGCCGGGCATTAAGATATGGTTATCATAATCAATGTGTGAATTGGCACTGTAAGTTTGCAGCGCTTTTTGTGTTGGTAGAATGTCAACAATACGCCCGTTATCAATCGCTATAGAGTGATTGTTTAGTACAGAGTTTTCTGTATCCACTGGCACGATATGGCGAGCAGATAGAAGTGTTTGAATAGTACGCATGGGATTAAACTTACCTTTCTCGCATGCTTAGGACAAGTAAAAACCTTGAAATAAATATTATGGATAAATCTCTACCCAATCGCGCCATTGAATGGCGAGATAGACAATTAATTTTATTGGACCAGCGATTGTTACCCGGGTCGGTAGAATTTCTATCAATAGATAACGTCAGCGACACATTTGATGCGATTCGAAATATGGTTGTTCGTGGTGCGCCGGCCATTGGAGTGACCGCTGCCTATGGTGTGGTTTTGTCTACTTTAATGCATCGTGGCTTGGATAAAGATAAAGCGAGGCAGCAGGTAATCGTGGATATCGCCAAGTTGAGTGAAGCGCGTCCAACGGCGGTCAATTTAGCCTGGGCATTAGCGCGCATGCAGGATTGTTTGCACAGTCATGACAGTGACTGGGTTGAGTGTCTAGAAAAAGAAGCCATCGCCATACATGAAGAAGACATCGCGGCAAATAAAGCGATGGGTGAGCTGGGCGCTAGCTATATTGATGCACAAAGTAGCGTCATGACGCACTGTAATGCGGGGGCATTAGCCACGGGAGGTTACGGTACTGCATTAGGTGTGATTCGATCTGCATTTTCTCAAGGTAAGTTAACGACTGTATTTGCCAATGAGACGCGCCCTTGGTTTCAAGGGTCGAGATTAACCGCCTGGGAATTAGAGCAAGAACAGATTCCTGTTAATTTAATTTGCGATTCTGCGGCCGCCAGCGCACTACGTGCGCATCATGTTGACTGGATCATTGTGGGCGCCGATCGTGTGGCAGCCAACGGCGACGTTGCGAACAAAATTGGTACCTATAGTTTGGCTGTCTTAGCAAAGCATATGGGGAAGAAATTTATGGTCGTGGCACCGACGAGTACCATCGATTTAAATTCTGCTCACGGTGACGACATAGAAATAGAAGAACGTGGTCGCGTAGAAGTGACGCAAGTGGGTGAAAAAGTGATGGCCACCGAAGGGGCAAACGTGTGGAATCCTGTGTTTGATGTGACCCCAGCAGCACTCGTTGACGTCCTCATTACCGAGCGTGGCGCGGTGGAAAATCCTAGCGATGATAAGATCGCTCAATTATTCAACAAGCAGGCCATTTAGTAGTCATAAATAACGTGTCAAAAACGGCGAAATCTATGTAGCACAGCCTTATTTCGCCATTTTTCGTTTTTATTGATTTACCCTTCTCAGGGGAGAGGTGTGATATAATTTCCGGTTCATAAGGAACTAAACCCGTCTGCGTTGATTTAATGGCATCTATAGCAAAAGAAATTCTCACTGTAAATTTAGAAGACGAAATGCGTAAGTCCTATTTGGACTATGCCATGAGTGTGATTGTCGGCCGTGCGCTGCCGGATGTGAGAGATGGTTTAAAGCCTGTGCATAGACGTGCATTATTTGCCATGCATGAGCTGGGTAACGATTGGAATAAGCCTTATAAAAAATCTGCGCGTGTCGTCGGTGACGTCATTGGTAAGTATCACCCGCATGGTGACACCGCGGTATATGACACTATTGTTAGAATGGCGCAGGATTTTTCAATGCGCTACTTATTGGTTGATGGGCAAGGAAACTTTGGTTCGGTTGATGGCGATTCACCTGCCGCTATGCGTTATACCGAAGTGCGCATGTCTAAGATTGCTCATGAGGTGTTGTCTGATCTAGATAAAGAAACGGTCGACTTCATTCCTAACTATGACGAAACTGAAAAAGAACCGTCAGTTCTTCCCTCTAGAACGCCCAACTTATTAATTAATGGTTCTTCTGGTATCGCCGTGGGCATGGCGACAAATATTCCTCCGCATAATCTGACTGAAATCATTAATGCCTGTGTCGCGATGATAGAAAATCCAGAATTGTCTGTGATGGAGATTTTGGACATAGTGCCTGGGCCAGATTTCCCAACGTCTGCCATTATTAATGGCAAGAAAGGAATTGTTGATGCTTATCAGACGGGTCGCGGAAAAATATATTTACGTGCGCGTAGCCATATTGAAACTGACGAAAAAACGAATCGTGAAACGATAGTTGTTACAGAGCTTCCATACCAAGTTAACAAAGCACGCTTAATTGAAAAAATTGCCGACTTAGTTAAAGAGAAACGCATTGAAGGTATTTCTCCTGGCGGATTGCGTGATGAGTCTGATAAAGATGGCATGCGCATTGTGATTGAATTGCGCCGTGGTGAAGTCAGTGAAGTGATGTTGAATAACTTGTACCAACACACGCAAATGCAAAGTGTGTTTGGTATTAATATGGTGGCATTGGTTGATGGTCAGCCTAGATTATTAAATATTAAACAAATCTTGCAAGCATTCTTGCGTCATCGTCGCGAAGTCGTGACTCGACGTACTATGTTTGAATTGCGTAAAGCACGTGATAAAGCACATATCTTAGAAGGCCAGGCAGTCGCCTTAGCGAATATTGATGAAGTGATTGCTTTGATCAAAGCATCCAATACGCCATCAGATGCGAAAGCCGCATTAGTCGGACAAGGTTGGGCTCCGGGTGCAGTCACTGATATGTTAGAACGATCGGGTGCCGAAGCTTCGCGCCCAGATGGACTAGATGACATTTGCGGTTTGCGTGATGGCAAATATTATTTATCTGAAGTTCAGGCGCAAGCTATTTTGGATTTGCGATTGCATCGATTAACCGGGCTTGAGCAAGAAAAAATTGTTCAAGACTTTAGTGAGCTGCTCGAAGTAATCGCTAGTCTATTGGCTATCTTAGAAAGCCCTGATCGTTTGATGGAAGTGATTCGTGAAGAATTGGAAGAAA
>JBGCFN010000036.1:0-98378 GCA_045106935.1 Gammaproteobacteria bacterium
TCATTCGCGGCATCCACCGTAAACAATGCATTACTTGTTCCAGTGATGGTGGCAATAACCGTTTCACCACCTTCGACTAAGGCATCATCCACAATGCCTGCGACATTAATCGTTGCAGTTTGTTGGCCATTCGCTATGACGACTGAACCACTTAAGGCAGTGTAGTCACCTGTGGCAGTTGCGGTTCCGGCGACTGTGTAGTTCACAGTAATCGCTGCACCGGTGTTATTGACTGCACCAAGATCAACTGTAAATTCGCCTGGGTTCACACCCGTCTCGCTGGCAACTGCATCACTCGCCGTAATCGTCACACTATTTAATGATGTGTCATTGTCTGTAATATTGGCCGTAGCGATATTACTGCTAATAATTACTGAGCTAGCCGAAGCATTTGAGATAGTAGCTTCTAATGTTTCAGCGCCTTCAACAAGCAGATCATTTATTACTGGAACAGTTAATGTTCCTGTACTTGCACCGGCCGCAATAGTAATTACGCCTGTACCACTAACATCTGTTATATCAGCAAGACTTGCTGTCCCACCTGTAAAGTTTAAGTCAAAGGTTATTGCTGCACCGGTGTCATTAGTTTTTCCAGCACCTAATGAAACTGTATATATGATATTTTGTGGACCAGCTTCATCACCTTGCTGTGAGACAGATAAATTAGCTTCAGCCGTTCCAAACACTTCTATACTGACAGTTGCCGTATCTGTATTTAATCCGGTTTCATCTACAATGGTGTAGGTAAATGTATCAACAACGGACTCACCAGGATTCAACGCTTGAATAGCTACTGAAGAAGACGGGTCATAGCTATAACTACCATCCGCATTAACAACGACGGTTGCTCCTTGTGTGCTAGATGCATCAAAAGCACTTACTGTCAGGCCAAAACTTGAAGTATTAGCATCAGGGTCCGCATCTGCAACAACCTCAAAATTATCTAACACCTCATTCGCTGTTAGCACACTTTCATAAAAACGGAAGATTGCAATTTCACCTTCAAATGCACCACCGCTAGCAAAGTTAATCCCTTCATTGTTAAAACCAAGGCCAGCATCATTACCACCACCCCAGTCATTAAGACTAGTTTGTGTTGAGTCAGTTACAACAGCATTTCCATTGATATATAAAATAACCTGGTCTGTGGTGCCAGTGTTATTCTGATCATATGTCCAGGCAACTTGAACAAATTCAGCAGTTGGATCAATTCCGATAGATGCAAGATCAAATGTGGGCTGTATATTTACACCACTATCTTTAATTTTTAAACTTAAAACAGTCCCATTAATACTTAAAGAGGTTCCGTCTCCAGTTGCACCTGTTTCAAATATAATATCTTCATCGGTTGTGTCAGCAGCCTTAAACCAAATCTCAAAACTGGCGTCATTATTTGTAGGATTACCTGCAATATTGGTAAACGCATCATCATCTCCTGATCCATTAGAAAATTGCGCACCACCGCTCCCATCAAAAGTATATGAAGCTGAGATTCCACCAAAACTAGAACCAGGAGCATTATTAATAGTGACACCACCAGTGCCACCCGTTCCTGAAAAATCCCAATTGAACCCACTTGTCCCTACATTATCTTCCCAGATGGTATTCGCAGTATTTGCTTCATTCGATGCATCAAAATTCAGTGTTGCACCTGTCGCAATTTGATTGGTGTCATTACCTAGCAATCCCGGCGATGTTCCTGTTGATGTATCATTTGCGCCAATGGTTGTCAGCACATCATCGACCGCATCAACATTTTGACCAGGATCTACACTGATCTCAGCAGGCGTCACATCAGATGCAACATTACCCGCACTATCAGTCACCGTTGCAACAACATTAAAAGATGCCGGATATGGCCCTGGAAGTACTTGCCCTGCGTCATTCAAACTAAGGCTCCAAGTATCTCCAACGGCTGTTAACTCAGGATCCACTCCTAATGTATATGTGACCCCGTCAATGGTCACTGCAAATCCACCACCAGCGTCACTCGCATCAAATGTGCCTGTTATGGCAGGAGAAGTACTCGTCGTAGCTTGCGCGTTAACAGTTGGCGCGGTAACCATTGTATCTACCACTATCGGCAAGGCAGCTGATAGTGCGCTAAGATTCATTGCTGCATCTGTCGCAGTCGCTGTAATTGCATAACCACCATCTGCTAATACTGTCCCTGTATGATCGAATATCCAGTTACCCAATGCATCAGTCATCGTTGTACCAATGCTCACTCCGTCTATAAATACTTCAACCGTACTATCTGCTTCAGCTGTTCCACTAATTAATAATGTATTATCACTCGTAATCTCATCTGTCCCCGATAAACCTGTATCAGTGGATATGGCGTTAACAACTGGTGATGCAGGCGCCATTGTGTCGATCACTAATTCATTTGTAGTAACATCTGTCGCACTATTTCCAACAGTATCCATCACACTAGTGGCCACTTCATAAGTCCCGTCACTCAGTCCAGGCAGTGCACTTAAATCTAGCGTCCAGTTCCCTGAACCATCCGTAGTCACTTCAGGATCAGTATCATCAAAAACGAGATTAGTTGGTCCAGGCCCCGTCACTGTGATTTGGAGATCACCATTGCCCGGCGTGTAATCGGCCTCATCAAATGTGCCTGTAATCACTGGAGTGTTGTCATTTGTTGATTGACTATTAACAGTCGGCGCAGCAACAACAGAATCATGAGCAATTGATGTAGTAGCGGCTGCTGATGTATTACTAGATGCATCAGTTGCAGTTGCGCTGATATTAATATTGCCTTGGTTCAATCCGCTAATATCAGCTTCACTTCCGATCAATGACCAATTACCCAAAACATCAGTCACAACAGATACTGATACGACTGGATTTACCCCATCATCAAACACAACCATTACCGTACTAAATGGCTCAGCTGTTCCACTCACCAAGACATCATTATCTTCAGCACCACTCGCAATATTATCCACCTCGATCGGTGAAGTAATCGTAGGCTGAGCAGGCGCATTTGTATCATTAATGACGATAGTCGTGGTGGCAGCATTACTATTTGTGACACCGTCATTCAAAATGATGTCAATAGTTCTGTCAGTGATAACAGTTGGAGAAGCTAAAGTATTATTAAATTGAATTTGCTGTAATGCTGCTTGCCAATTTGCTTCACTTTGGACTCCAATAGCCGCGATTGTGATACTACTCGTACCACTTCCGGTGACAGTAAAGTTTGCAGCATTAACACCAGCATTAATCAACTGATCGCCTAAGGCAGCATTGGTTAAATTAATGGTGGCAGTTTGTATTGAGGTACTAACATCGTAGTTAGTTATATCGACATCGGTATCGACAATTGCAATGCCGCCACTTCCATCTGTAAAGGTCGCACTATAATCAAAACCTGTTGTTCCACTACTATCATTTGCATCATTGTCTAATGTTAATGAGCCACCAAAGTGCCCAATAAATGCAGCACTATCCAATGCTGAGTCAGCTTGGTCAGCAATGACAAATTTAACTGTATAATTTGAACCTGCCCCGAAACCAGACAAAGTATCGAGATCAAGCGTTGCTGTTAACACTGCCGTGTTCGCAGTTGTTTCTACATTAGCACCGGAATCAGGGGTATTAACAAGAAAACCACCACTAGTGTATTCGGTTTGAATATCATGCGATGTTAACGTAGTGGTAATACCTGTCGTTTGATCAGTAATAAAGACGCCAAAAACATCAGTAAAGTTTGGCGCAAAACCTGTTGTCTCTTCAGTAGCAAAAATGTATTGCACTGAAATTTTTCGTACATCAGACGTAAAATCATACGTCAATGTGCCTACATCATTCTGATCTAAGTTTGGTGCTACCGTATCTAGATCGGTATCATCGACAATAGTACTCGCATTATTAGTGCTGAATCCAAAGTTACCCGCGCCATTTGCATCACCCGGCAACTGATTTATATTACCTGTAGATACAACCACACCTGAAGCCAATGTTCGTCCATTACTATCTTGAAAGTTAGTAAATGTCCCGATGGCTATTGCATCAGAATTTGGCGTCGCATCGGCCGGCAATGTGGTATTGATACCATTACCTGGTGCTGACACTGTATCCACAATGGTCGCATCAGTCGCTGTGTTGCCATCTGAGACAGTCAGCATTAATGTCTGCTGCCAATCAATTGCTGCCAAACTTTCTGCCAACTGACTACTTGCAATCTGACCTACTTCTACTTCTAAATCCCAATCACCACCTAAAGAAGCAGCACCGGTTAAATCGTCAGAAGCAGCAATATCTGCGCCGGTGGCTTGTGATAGTGCATTAGTGGCGGCTCGACCAATTTCACCTTCACTAAAATTACATCCATATACTAATATATCTGCATCTGCTGATAACGCTTGACCTATCGTGAGCAATTCATCTGCATACTCACCTTGTATTGATGCATGTGTTAACGAAGAATTTCCTAAATTTAAACGCCCCGCATCCCCATGCGAAATAATATGAATCGCGTCTATATCACTACGCTCTTGCAATACGTCTGCAATGAATTCAACACCATCTTTATCGCTTTCAATTAATATCACTTCGGCAGAGGCATCTATCCCCTGCAATAAATCTTCATAACCTTCGACTGATCTATCTATAAATACAATTTCGGTACGATCACTTGACGATGGACTCAAACTAAGCGCTTCTTTTAAAGCATCTTGCTGTTGTTGAACAATAGGAGGTGTTTTTACATCGTCGCTGAGAACCGCTTCATTTGCTTGTTCCGCAGCCACTTGATCAGCCAGCACATCTGCAGTCGACGCAACACCCGCCGCATCTAGCATAATGCGTGGTTCCAGCGCTTCTAATGATTGACCAATAGAATCATAAGACAGAGACGAGCGAATATTATTGCCCGTGCCTTCTGATTCTTTAGAAGTATCAGATATTTTCTGCTGACGAAGATGTTTTGGTAACCAACCTAGTACTTTTTTCATACTCTTTCTTTTTCAATAAATTATTGTGCGTGCAAACTATACATACGGCCCCAGTAGCACATTAAGATGAAATCCACGAAAGACACAGATTTATTGTGTAATTGGCGCCTAATGGTTAGTTTTTAGAGACGAAACACCCTAAAGTTTTTGAATTAGCCGCCACGGCGGTACGATTTATAGCCGCTTGAACACATAATTTATGTGATAAAGTTCACATTATATCTCTGATTTTACACAGATTTATGTGTATTACTTGCAGATATTTGACTAGTTTAATACAGATAAGTTTTATGGAAATGTCACAAATTGTGAACATATGTGGGTGGCGGGAATTAGCAATTATTTATTTTAACCATTGCTGTCGAATATTGTCACGATTTATAAGAAACCATTGCAACCCGATAATGGCAATGGCGGATCTTATTTCACCCGTGGATAACATGTAAGGGATATCACTAGCAGGAACAACGATGATTTTAATATCTTCACCTTCAACTTCAAGCCCACCCGTTTTGGCGACGTTAGCCACTGAGATTTTGCCTATGTATAAGTCGACCCATTCAGAGTTCCCGCCAGGTGTTGTATAAAAGCCTGCAATCTTACTTAACTCATCTGGCTTACAGCCAATCTCTTCTTGGGATTCTCTTTTAACTACCTGCTCAGGCGATTCATTTTCTTCAACCAAGCCTGCTACAATTTCAATTAACCATGGCTGCTGTTCTTCAATTGCTCCGACACGAAATTGCTCAACAAATATCACTTCATCAGTGACAGGGTCATATGCAACCATTGCAACTGCATTGTTCCTGTTGACTAATTCACGATGTAATAATGGGGTAACACCACCATTATATTTTTCATGTGATAACTCATATTTTGTTACAGCAAAATGACCTTCATATGCAAGTTGTGATTTATGAATTTTCCAATCCATCAATCATCCAATTCTTCCAACACATGTTCTGCAAAACCATGTCCTGCTTCAGCATATAAATTAAATGCGATACAACCCATTTTCTCTAACTCCAGTTGCTCATCAGGGAATCTTGATACAACAGCTAACACATTGTTATAACCCAATTGTCTTGCAATTTTTACAATATACATATTTTCACGATGACTAGATAAGCAGACAAATATCTTTTCGCTTGATACAAGATCGGTTGCTCGCCAAAATTCATAGTCACTTCCATCACCACGCAAACAACGCACTCCTTGACTATTTAGCTTATCCACCGTTTTTGATTCTTCGTCAACACCTACGATATCACCCTCAAATTTCATTGAAAGAGATTCATAAGCACCTTGTCCGACACGGCCCATCCCCAGAATAACTATCTTGGAATTAGCAAGATTAGGTAACGCCTCTTGTTTAAGTTTTTGCTCACGCTCAAAACGACTCAATCTATCACTATATTTCCCAAATATACTATGAACACGCGTATTGAAAGGAGTAGAAATAAAGAATGAGATTGACATAGCTAGCGCTAAGGTCGTCAACCATTCTGCAGAAAGTAATCCGTTACCAACCGCTATTGCCCCCACGATCAAACCGAATTCACTGTAGTTAAATAAAGCAATACCCGATAAAAATGCTGTTCTGGATCTTAATTTAAATGCCACCAGTAAGAAATAATAGATAAGTGGACGCAAAAATATTAGTAACGCCAAACTTGCTGCAACAAACAACATTTCAACAGACGGTAATCCATAGTAACCAATTTGAAGAAAGAAGCCGATCAAGAAAAGATCCTTTAAGTTTAATAAATTTTTATATAATTCATTTGATTTCTCAGTATTGCCAAGCAGCACTCCAAAAAGAAGCGCTCCCAAACCGCCTTTCAAGTTAAATAATTCAAACAATTCTGCTGCACCCACTGCCGCAACAACACCAAACAACACAAGCAACTCGCCATGGCCGGTTAGGCGCATCAAATAAAGTAACGCTGGCCTTACAAGAGGTAATGCAAATAATATGATTGCAGCAGGCTCAATCGACTTATCCGAAGTAAAGACCAAATAACACACCGCAAATAAATCTTGAATAACCAGAATTCCAATAGCAATTGACGCATGCAATGATGCGCTCTCACCTCTTTCATCAAATATTTTTACAGCGAAAACAGTACTGGAAAATGACAATGCAAATGCAAGTGTCCATGCAGCGATGGAATCCTCAATTGCCAAGGCTGGCATCCAGAAGCCCGCTGCCATAATGACAGGGACAGTGAGCACAACTGCAATCACCATATGCAATGTTGCAACACCCCAAACATGAGGTGATGCCAATGATTTTAAATTTAACTTAAGACCGATTGTAAATAATAAAAGCAGAATGCCGATATCGGCATAGGGAGCAATATGCTCTACATTACCTATCCCCAATTCATGCGCAACAAAGCCTGATAACAGATAACCAAGAAGTGGCGGATAGTTAAACTTACGGAATATTAACCCTGCGATTAATGCAACGAGTATGACAACAGCATCCATATTATTTTCCTAGATTAACAGTCTTAAATGTCGATTTAATCAATCGAAATATTGTTAGTAAGTTTTACATCATTATTAAATTAATCGATTAGGAATATATCGGCCAATAAAGCAAATTAATTATTCAAGCTGCCTCTCATCCAGGAGTTATACTTCCTTAGAAACCTTTAGTATTTTTCTCTACCCATCGTCCTTGTTCTTGTGCGTCTTGTCCTAACTTTTCTTTCTTCCAAAAAGGCGCTTTTGACTTAAGCGCTTCCATTATCATTCTATTTGCTTCATAAGCTTCCTTACGATGCGAAGACCATACTGCGACACAAACAATCGGGTCACCTGGGAAAATATCACCCACACGATGAGCAATACATACATCAATGAGTTCCCATTGATTTATGACCTGTTGAATAATTTTTTCTAAACTTTTTTCTGTCATCCCAGGATAATGCTCAAGAAACATTGAAGTCACGTCATCACCTTGATTAAAATCACGCATCGTTCCCACAAAAACAGAGGTTGCACCAAAATTATGCTGTAAGTTCGCCTGCTCATTTTGGTAAGCTTGCACCCATTCCCAAGGATTATATGGTTGACTAAAAATTTCTACTTTCATTTGACTATCATATATTTCATATTTAATCGCTGCTGACAGCAAATATTTGGCTTATAGTAGACAACATAATAATCGTTTTAGAAAAGAATCTATACACCACTCATGAAAACTGTATTGCATGCTTTGAATTCATTAGAAGCACACATTATTAAAGGCTTGCTAGAAAGCGAAGGGATTGCCTCCAATGTGGTGGGCGAATATCTCCAGGGTGCAATGGGGGAATTGCCAGCAAATGGATTAATTAGAGTGATCGTCGATGAAAATGATTATGAACAAGCCTCAGCGGTCATTGATAATTGGCGCGAAGCAAAATTTAGCGCTTAAATAGAGAAAATGTATGATTGATAAAAACAGAGAACTCATCCCTTTATCCATTGCCGTGCTGACCATTTCAGACTCACGTACCGAAAAGGATGACAAGTCAGGAAATTTATTAGTCGCACGTCTAGAAGACGCGGGACATATTTTATGTGACAAAAAAATTGTTAAGGATGATATTTATCAAATACGTGCCACTGTTTCACGCTGGATTGCTGATGAAAAACCGCAAGTCATACTGACTACCGGAGGGACAGGTGTTACTGGTCGAGATGGCACACCAGAAGCAGTAAAACCTTTACTTGATAAAGAAATAGACGGTTTTGGTGAAATGTTTAGAGTGTTATCTTTCGAGTCGATTGCGACTTCAACTTTACAATCTCGCGCCACAGCTGGTGTGGCTAACGGTACCTATATTTTCTGCTTACCCGGTTCTTGCGGTGCTTGCGCAGATGCCTGGGATAAATTAATCAATCAACAGTTAGATTATCGCCATCGCCCGTGTAATTTAGTTGAATTAATTCCCCGCTTACTAGAGAAGTAACATCACACACGGTTACGAATATAACCTGCTAACTCGAAAAACGATTTTGTCAGTTCTTTTTGTAACGGCTCATCGTAGTGAAGTTCACGCATAGCCGTTGTCATACAATGCATCCATTGATCTCGCGCATCAACCCCTATATCTAAATGTTGATGACGCCTTTTAATCCATTCAGGATTAACATATTGTTCACCGAATAATTTGGGCCCACCAAACCATTCACAAAGATAATTCGCTAATCGCTTGCGTGAACGCGTAAGGTCATCTGGATGCATAGTGAGAACATCGTTAGCAAATGCATCTCTTTGCATGACATCATAAAATTGATGCGCAAGTTTTGTTACGGCAGTTTGACCACCAATCCGCTCATATAAAGTAACTGCATCCAATGTGGATTATCCGCCGATATAAGACATCTCAACCTTGTGAACTTCAGCGCTATGTTCACCCCTTAATTCAGAATAACGATCTGTTCGGCCTTTCCACGTATTTGCAATGACTTCATTAATAAATTCATCAGAAGCACCTTCTCGTAATAAGCGGCGTAAATCCACTCCTTGAGATGCAAATAAACAAGTGTAAATACTGCCTTCAGCAGATAATCGTAACCGATTACAGTCTCCACAAAACGCCTGTGTAACTGAAGTAATTATCCCAATTTCGCCACCTCCATCTTGATAGCGCCAACGCTTTGCAACCTCGCCCTTATAGTGTGGGTCAACAGGTTCTATGGGAAATTTCTTCTGAATGCTATCAATGATTTCTTGCCCTGAAACAACTTGATCCATATTCCAGCCATTAGTATTTCCCACATCCATGAATTCAATAAAGCGCAATATATTTCCAGTGCCTTTGAAGTATTCGGCCATTGATAAAATATCATGCTCGTTGACACCTTTTTGCACGACCATGTTTACTTTGACACTATCAAAGCCTGCCGCACGTGCATTATCAATCCCGTCTAATACTTTTTGCACAGACACATTCATATCATTCATGCGCACAAAAGTATCTTGATCGATAGCATCAAGACTAACCGTAATTCGATCGAGTCCTGCTTCTTTGAGTTGTTTTGCTCTTCTCAACGTTAACAATGAAGCATTTGTTGTCAACGCGATATCTTCAACACCTGAAATACTACTCAACTCCGTGACTAAAACATCAAGGTTTTTGCGTAACATTGGCTCGCCACCGGTTAGACGTAGCTTACGCACGCCTTGTTGAACAAATAATTCTGCTAGACGTGTGATTTCTTCAAATGACAGCAAATCATCACGCACTAAGAATTGATAGTCTGAGTTAAAGACTTTTTTAGGCATGCAATAAGTACAGCGGAAATTACAACGGTCCGTCACCGAAATTCGTAAATCTCGCATATTGCGATTAAATTGGTCGTTCAATTCAGTCATGTGTACTATTCATTACAAATAAATTTGCAGGATTTTACTTTAGCCTATGCAATTCGCCGTTCAACGCATTGGATTCTTCGCCGGACCTCTGGTCGCGTTATGCCTATACTTTGCCTTACCTGACCAATATGTCGATACCCATAAAGCGTTAATTCCACTCACATTCTCCGCAAAAACAACACTTTGCATGACAGTGTGGATGGCGATCTGGTGGCTGTCGGAGGCGATTGACATCAGTGCAACCGCACTGCTTCCTATCGCCATGTTTCCCTTACTTGGCATCGCTGATATTAAAGCAACAACCGCCCCCTATGCCTCACATCTAATTTTCTTATTCATGGGTGGTTTTCTGATCGCTCTCGCCATGCAGCGATGGAAATTAGATCATAGATTAGCCAATACTGTCTTAGCAATGGTGGGAAAAAATCCATTTAAGATTATCGCAGGATTCATGGCTTCAACAGCTGTGCTTAGCGCCTTTATTTCAAACACTGCCACGACCGCTGTGATGTTACCGATTGGCTTAAGCATCATCGCACTATATACAAGCCAAGAAAAAGACAGCTTTGCTAACATCAATCACCACAATTTTGCTCGCTGCATGATGCTTGGCATTGCCTATTCCGCATCCGTCGGTGGCACAATGACCTTGATTGGCACCGCGCCTAATCTTTTCTTAGCTAGTTTTCTTGAAGACGGTATTAGTAACGAATACCAGCTCGAGATTAGTTTTGTTAAATGGTTGTCATTTTCTGCACCACTAGCCTTAATTTTCTTACCCATTATTTGGTTAGTGCTGACTAAATTCGTTTTTCCATTCAAAGCTGACGCACTTAATCAACAGTCAGAAAATCTTTCTGGCCAACAAAGCAAAATGGATCGTGGACAAAAAATAACGATCACTGTGTTTATCGCCACTGTCATCATTTGGATAACTCGACCATTACTTCAAGACTTAACAATCACATTAAACCAACAAACCTTCCAGCCCTTGCACCAACTCAGCGATCCTGGCATTGCAATGCTAGCGGCTATGTTACTGTTTATTATTCCAGTCAACTTCAAGCAAAAGATTTTTGTTTTAGATTGGCCAACCGCTAAAAAACTTCCTTGGGGAATATTTATTTTATTTGGCGGTGGATTAACGCTAGCAAAAGCAATAAAAACAAACGGCGTAGCAGAATATATTGCCTCACAAGCACTTTTTCTTCAGAACGTTCCAGAAATACTATTTGTTTTGATCATCTGTGCCAGCGTCATCTTTCTAACTGAATTAACTTCAAACACAGCCACTACAGCCACTTTAGTGCCAATATTAGCGGGTATAGCGATTGGCGCAGGTATGCACCCATACTTATTGATATTCCCAGCAACAATAGCCGCTAGCTTCGCATTTATGATGCCTATAGCAACGCCACCAAACGCAATTATCTTTGGCTCAGGTCACATTACTATTCCAGAAATGTGTAAAGCTGGGTTATGGTTAAATATAATCGGCATACTATTAATAACTGCCTTTACTTATCTAGTGTTCAAACCGGTGATTGGCTTTTAATTCAAATCAATTACCCAACACTTTTAATTATTCATCCCATCCGTAATCGTGAAACAGCTCCTCACTCTTCTTGATATTCCTGAGTGCAACCACTGTAAAATCATCATAATAAACAACGTTAGGTTGACTAGAGTGATTAATAAAACGTAAATCACATTTTACGTCGAAAGGTTTATCCTTGACCCATAGAGTATAAAGATTCGTTTCTTTAGATTTTTTGACTTTGCATTTACCAATAACAGTATCTTTACGAATTTTTTTAGCACTAAACAATCCTTTCCCGTGGATCTCACTCTTCTTAACTTTTATCATGAATAATTCCGTTTATTTCTTTCCGTTTTAATTCTGCAAATCTAAATTATCTGTCTAAACACAGACCCAAGCATACTAATATATTACATGACAAATTACGCAGTTCACAGTCACAACAAATTTTCAGAAATATAAAGTCAGCCAATAGCCACCCCAGACAACTAACCCTACACCAGAAATAAATCGAATATAGCCAGCTGAGACTGGTGATATTTTTTCCGCTAATACAAAAAAGGCAATTATTATCATCCACATAACGTTCATCACACCCACCGAAAACATCACGGCCATTAACGCCCAACAACATCCAATGCAGTATGCTCCATGATGTATACCCATACGGACAGCACCCCATTTCCCCTCATGCCAACTAGTCATTAAAAATTGCAATGGGCTTCTACATTGTTGCAAACAGGCATTCTTCCAGGGTGTCCATTGATAAATACCAGCAAAGATTAATATTGTTCCACTAAGCAAATAACTACGACTATCCATCATCGGATTTAATAAACCCGTAACGTGTAACGGATATTGAATAATTGAAATAACCACACTAAATAATATCCATGCGATTAGATAACCAATTAAAAATATAATTGTGGGTGTATATGCTTGGCCTTTAGCTTTTTTACTCTGGGTCACTGTCATATACATTGACACCATAGGCAACACAGATGGCGTCATCATGGCAATCATCATGACTGACCACATGACAAACAGCATCCAAAAATCATGTAATTGCCATGGTCGCGTACCCGAACGTGGTGGCATCCACATTTCCACCGTATCCATATGCTGCATCGCCCACCCCATGTAAGCCATATAACCCCAAGCAACAAAACATAGCGTCACCATCGCCATGTAGACAATTAAATGGTCACGGCTAAAATAATTTAATCTAATGGATTTTGCTCTCATAAATAATAACGGGCTAAAGGCTAGCTCCGATAGTAATAATAACAATAACAACCACTTAGCTAATTTGATATTCACTAACGACTAAGTATACTAATCAACTACATTATAATATTTACCCAGAGGATGCATGCATGGCTAACAACTGGAGTCTCGAAGGAAATTATTTTGAATCCTGTACTTGTGATTTAGTATGCCCATGTATTTTCCTCATGCCACCAACTAAAGGCTACTGCAATGCGCTCGTAGGCTGGAAGATAGAAAAAGGCAATTTAGGCGAAGTTAAGCTAGATGGAGTCAAAGTCGCCATCTACCTAGAAGCACCAGGCATGCTTACCGATGGTGGATGGAAAATTAATTTATATATCGATGATGCTGCCACAGACATGCAAGTGATGGCCATCAGTGAATTATGGAGTGGTAAACATGGCGGGCATCTAGCAGTTATTGCTGGATTAGTCAGTGAAATAAAAACGGTAGAACAAGCCCCTATTCAATTCACTATCAAAGGGAAGAAGCGCCATTTAAAAATTGGCAAAGTTGGCGAAAATGAAATGTACACCATTGAAGGTGAAGATGGCGGCGATGTCGTAGTGAGCAACCATCCTCTCGCTATAGCGCCCGGCAATCCAATCACCGTCGCCAAATCGAAGAAAACTTGGTATCGCAGCAATGGCATTGATCATACACACTCAAATACCGTCGGCTTAGCTGCTGCATTTCAATACAGCGCTTAAAATAACACTGAATACCTCTCTATTGCCCTGCCAATTCTCAGTTTTGAATTAGCGTTAACGTTGAATTATTGATGAAAAACTTACTACTAGTAATCATCATGTCACTAAATGTAATCAGTACCACGCACGCTGGTTGGTTCAGCCCTGACAACTACTGGGAATGCTTACTAGACGAAATGCGAGAAGTACAAAGCGATACCATTGCAGAAGAAATAGTGTCTGCCTGCAAAGATAAATTTGCATTTCATGATCGAGTCTTTGTAGAGAAAAAACGTCCCTGGTTTGGCATCAAAACTGCCAGCGCTTGCGTGATAAAATATGGTAAGCGCGTACAAACAGAAATTGGCGCTCGATATATCCAATCTGCTTGCTATAAATTATACCCCAATCATTAATAAACCCAGTTATGAATAACAAATTAAGCCTCAATTTATCGCTTATCATATTTACTTCACTATTCTTATGTGGATGTGGTGTTTCTGATTACATTAATACTAAAAAGATTGCCAATGCACCTGTTTACAAAGCAGCACCAAAAACTAGTGAATGTGAATTTAGTGAATTAAGGATTCGTCGCGTCGTCAACTATATAAATTCACTTCGCGCTCAAGCTCGCAGCTGCGGCAATAAATCTTATTCGGCGACAGGAAATATCAAATGGAACAATAAATTATCGGTCGCCGCACTTTCTCATTCAAACGATATGGCACAAAATAATTTCTTCGGTCACAAAGGCTCATCTGGCTTAAATGCTAATGACCGTGTGTCTAATGAGGGTTATAACTGGAAAACGGTGGCAGAAAATATTGCCGGCGGCACAGATACGCCAGAACAAACAATTGACCAATGGGTTATCAGCCCCGGTCATTGTCACAACCTTATGAATAATGCTCATACTGACATAGGATTAGCATGTACGAGAAATAATATAGCGGATTACCGCATTTATTGGACACTCGTCCTTGCCTCGCCACAAGAGTAACAACCCACGAATGTGTTTATCTCAATAATGCACAATAAACATTCACTATAATTTTCAAATGCGCTAGTTTGGCGCGCAGATTATTTCAAACCTCTAAAACACCCCTCTCTATCGCCTTTTTTACATAAAAAAAGTTGGCACAACGGTTGCAATTAGAAAATCATAAAATTGAATTTTTAATTTCTTAAACTAGAGGAGAACATTATGTTCAAACGATTTTATGAAAATTTCTGGACCATCATCGACCCCACTTTATATACCGTCGGAACATGCAGCACATTCGGGTTGTGGTTAGCCGTTTTTTAAACAATGAAAAAATCACTCCCAATTGACCGTTGGGGGTGATTTTTCTACCGCTCACCAATAATTATTTAATTCTGTGAACTATTAGTAAGAAGCACCCTCAAAGCTTAAACAATGAATTACATTATCTAAATAAAATCAGGAAATATTAATGAAAGATCTTTACGATGAATATTGGGAGTTAATCGATCCAACTACATACGCGCTTTATGCCACTGTTATTTTTTATCTGTGGACAACAATTTTATAGTTTAAAGCTTCGTATAATTTAAAGTTATTCTCCGAATTTTTCTGACAATCGGTATTTTTCTTCTACACCGATCAAGTCGTTAAATTCGGCAAACTGCATCAACTCATTTTCTTTACCAATGGTTGTTCCATCATCACTAAGCTTTTGGTAAAAGTCTCGCATACTGGCTGCCGCTGCATACAACCCTGTCAACGGATATAAAATTAGCTGAAAGCCCATCTCGGCCAATTCCTCTTTAGGCAAAACAGGGGTTTTACCTCCCTCAATCATATTCGCCACCATCGGCTTAGGCACACGCTTGCCAATTTCTTTTAATTGTTCCAGAGACCCGGGAGCTTCAACAAAACTGGCATCCGCGCCTAATTCACGCGCACCTTCAACTCTAGCAATGGCTTCATCCAAGCCTAAAACAGCTTCTGCATCAGTCCGTGCAACAATAAAAAAATCTGCATCACCACGTGCTTCTACTGCTGCTGCAATTTTTTGCAAATACTGTTCGCGTTCAATCACTTTTTTGTTACGCATGTGACCACATTTTTTAGGCCACACCTGATCTTCTAAAAAACACCCCGCCGCCCCAGCAGCAATCAAATCTTTGACTGTGCGATAAACATTTAAAGGGTTTCCATAACCAGTATCAGCATCAACAATGACAGGAATATTCACACTGCCACAGATCTGTCGAGCACGTTCAACGACTTCAGTTTGAGTCAATAAGCCAAAATCAGGTTCACCAATCGTTGATGCGGCTAAAGAATAACCAGAGACAAAGGCCATCGGAAATCCTACTTTTTCAGCAATCTTTGCGGAGAGTGTGTCGTATATGCCTGGAAATGCGAGTGATCCCACTTCATCTAGTACTGCCTGCACACGTGTCGTCGCCATAATCGCTCCAAAATCTGTTATTGTTTATGCTCAAAGTATAACCCAATCACAAATAAAACAGTTGTTGTAATACTCACCACAAAATCATGGTCTAGTCTTTAGTTAATCACCACGACATTAATTATTATGAAAAAAATCACTGTTATTTTATTTACCCTATTACTGATAGGACTCCAATCTTGTTCAGATCAAGAAAACACCTCCACATCAAACGAGAATAAATCAGGATCCGCGATCGCTGCCAGTGCACCGACGAGTAAAATACTAGAACCCCAGGGCCCCCTCAAAAGTATTCTATTAGATGAATTACAAGAAGGTCGTTGGGAACTTGTCATGTTTTGGGCGACTTATTGCCCTATCTGTAAAAAAGATTTTGAGAAATTAGCTGAGTTTATTGAAGATAATCCATCTATTAATTTAACCGTCATTGGCGTCGTTACCGATGGTATTGAATCAAAACAAAAAGCCCTTAACCAGATCGATACACGCGATTTAAATTACACACATGTACTCACAAATTTTGATCGCAGCAATGAATTGTACCAAGACATCAGTCAGACACGACTGATAGGTGTGCCTTCTCAACTTTTATATAACCCTAAAAATGAGCTTGCTGGTTTTAGCCGGAACGCGATAGATATAGATTCTTTAGAAATTACTGTGTACGAATAAATTTACTCAATAATGACAGACCTCGATGATATCAATGCCGATCTCAGTCAACATATTGTGGTTGATACTAAGCAAATGCAATGGGAGTCCAGCCCAAGTGGTACTGTCTGGCGAAAACCCTTATATCGAGTAGGTGGTGAGTTTGGCCCTGTCACAAGTATCGTAAAATATGAAGCCGGCGGACAGTTTCGTACCCACCCTCACCCTCAAGGTGAAGAAATTTATGTCTTAGATGGTGAATTTTGCGATGACCATGGCCGCTATCCTGCTGGCACCTATATATTAAACCCTGACGGAACTGAACATGCACCTTTTTCAGAAATTGGTTGCACGCTTTTTGTCAGGTTACGTCAGTACGATGGTGCTAAGCGTAAACAGTTAGCGGTGAATACGCATACTATGGAATGGCGACAAGGCATGGTAGAAGGCTTAACCGTGTTACCACTTTATTCACAACCAGACTACCCAGAGAATATGGCATTGGTTCGCTGGCAAGCCGATACTTATTTCCCCGAGCACACTCACCCAGGTGGCGAAGAAATTTTTGTTCTAGAAGGAACATTTGAAGATGACTATGGTGAGTACCCAACAGGTTCTTGGATACGTAGCCCATACTTAAGCAAACACAAACCCTACTCCAAAGAAGGCTGCTTAATCTATGTGCGCGTAGGTGGGCTACCTAAGCATTTTGATTAACATTAATCATGATATGTTGTGTCGACATTTGTCGAGCGATTTTTCTGTGCGATGGCAATACCCACAAGTATTACGACCAAAGCAATCAGTGCATTAATAGTGAGTTTTTCTCCACCAAAGATCACCCCTAACAATACGGCCCACACTGGAATTAAATAATTAATTTGAGATAGAAATGCAGGCCCTGCATGACGAATCACACTAAAGTAGATAATTGTCGCCAAGCCACTAGGAAAGATTCCTAGTAATAGCACTGACCACAGCGCGCTAGAGGAAGTATTCGCCACCCAGTCAAATCCTTGTAAAGTGGATAGCGGTATTATGACTATCGATGCCGCTAACAATACACCTGCAGAAATTAACGGCAGACTGATCTTAGGCAATGAATGTGCAATCACAGAATTGGCCGCATAACTAATTGCGCCTAACAATATTAAGAGCATTGCCGTCAAATACAGCCAGTCAAATTCGCTAGATAGTGTCAACTCAGGTTGCATGAGGATCACAACACCCGCGAACCCAAGCAAAAAACCAATGACTTTATTTTTTGTGATGCGCTCTCCAGCCACAAAGAAATGCGCCAATACCACAGTAGTTAATGGCATCATGGCCATTAATATACCTGCCAGGCTACTATCGACGTATTGCTGCCCCCAGGTAATAACAAAGAATGGAATGCAGTTTCCGGTTAAAGCCAAAGCAAACAAGATAAACCAATAGGGCTTTAATGATGAAAGTCGCTCGCCTTGTGCATAGGCAATAATTAACAGTAATATTGCGCCAATCACAATTCGACCTGCAACCACCATCACAGGCGGCACTTCTTGCACAGCAATTTTCGTTAATAAAAATGCTGAACCAAACATAGCAACTAAAGCCAGCAACGCCAGCCAATCAAATAATCGAGACGATGTCATTTAAAGAAACTTTTTATTAAAGAAAAGAAAGCTCGATTAAGATAGTAGCATTCTCAGGGAAAAGAATGTCACCCTCAGGACACGCAAGGGTGACACCCAAATTTAAAACTTGGACTTAGTATCTGACTAACACTTTATATTCTAGAGTAACGCGCTTCTCCGCAGGTACTTTAACTAGCCATTGAACAGTATGCGCATTCACTTTTTCATGCTCTAAACTGCTTTCGACCATTTTCCAATCACCTGGCACCGGCTCCAGTACCTTAACAACAACATCTTCTTCTTTTGCGTTATGTATTTCAATTTCATAACTGGAACTAGCGGCATGCTTATATTTACCAAAAGCAGATTCTTTTTTATATGACGTTTGCTTCTTTTTCGCCGTCACATCAAATGCATCACCCAATTTCAAACGAATCTTCTCATCTTTAGGCGTATGATCAATACGATCCTCGCCGATAAACTGTGAATTTCCAGATGAGTCATCTTTATAAACTCTGACAATACCTTTGGGTAGCGCAATACCCAAATCATTTTTCTTTTCGTTCTCAAATTCAACAAATACACCGACTTTTAACTTATCAGCAATCACACCGTATTTGTTGTAATAGTAATGTTGGTTACCTCGAAGCATAAATTCTTTTTTTACTGGCACTCGGCTTGCAGATAATAACGCTACTTGCTTAGTCTGATTTTGCAAGACATCAGTTTTATGTCCTAAGGTATATAAATGGTATTCAAACAAACTTTCTTCCGCCATCTCTGCAACACTATCAGCAGCCATTGATTTCATCATTCTGACATCTCTATGCTGTGGCGTAGTCGGTTGATACACACGATTCACATCACCAGCGACTAACTGTAATTTTGCGTCATGGTAACTCGCACCGCTTTGATTGTTTAAAGTGACCCAACCATTTAGATCCAAAAATTTATCATCTTTATCTAACTTTGCGACGTAATCAGCTTTCCAACTCAAACCACCAGATAAATAACTCAATTCTAATGTTTGTTTTTTCCCTACATTGCTATTAGCAAGAATTGACAAGGTGGGACGATCACGTAAATTATCAGGCACTTGGTCATAGACAATACGTCCAGGCGCACCTGTCTCAATACGATCACCTATTTTCAACACCACGCCATTGTTTGCGCTTAATACTGTGGCAATCTCTTCTTTTTCTGCTCCCGTCGTTGGGTGTGTCTTAATTACACGTACTTGTTTACCGACATATTTTTGTAACAATTGTTGAGGGGTTAGCAAATCATAGTCAAAGTTCTGTTCAAGTAAGATTAATGAGTTGGGATGAGAAGCACTTGTAATAATTGCAGTCTCAGGCCGTATCTGAGCACTCACCTCTCTCACCGCTATTCTATTTAAACCTTTTGTTAATTTGATATCTCGCACATCTCTAATTAACGCTAAATCTTGGTTGTACACTGTCAACGACAGTTCTTTCTGATCTTTAATCGTGGTTTTAATCTCTTCAGCATAAACTGGGCCAAAACTAACCGCCATGAGCAGAGTTAACATACAAAATCTGACTAAAAGAGAGTGGTGATTGATCATCAACTGCTGCATTCTTATGCTCCTTCTATAATAATAGGCATACCAATAGACCAGTACATACGAAAAAGGTTTAGTCACCCAATTAAAATCACTTGTTATGGCAAAACAGCAGCTTAACCGTTCTAATTCACTATCGGTACAAGATTTTCTCAAAAAATCTGATGAAATCGTGCCGCATACAGATAATAAAAACTCTGGACGGTTACTTTTCGCCATGGATGCGACTGCCAGTCGAGAACATGCTTGGGATATGGCCTGCCAGATTCAGGCTGATATGTTCATGAGCACTCAAGAAATAGGCAATCTTGAAATCTCGCTGTGTTACTACCGTGGATATAATGAATTCAAATCATATGAATGGACTAACCATGCGAATAAATTACGTGACCAAATGCTGCAAGTGCGATGTCTTCCAGGTCACACACAAATTAAGCGCACGCTAGAACACGCCATTGGAAGTTGTGTCAAACAAAAAATTAAAGCTGTGGTGTTGGTGAGCGATAGTTTTGAAGAATCGATTGATCAAGTCGGCATGGTGGCAGGAAAACTAGGCATGCTAGGCGTGCCGGTGTTTGTCTTTCATGAAGGTCAGGACCCTACCGCAAAGAACGCGTTTAAACACATCGCGCAACTTAGTAATGGGGCTTATTGTGCTTTCGACCACAACAGTGTGGCACAATTAAAAGAATTATTATGTGCGGTGGCCGCCTTCGCTGTGGGTGGCTTTGATGCGCTAGAAAAACATTCGCAACGAGGGAATGCAATCGCATGTTCGCTAATTAAACAACTGCCTAAACAATCATCTACGTAATCCATATATGGCAAGAATTATACTCATCATTGCCGCCCTGGTGTTGGCATTATTAATATTCAAATGGATTAAACACCAACCAGCAAACAAACGATGGCAATACGCCATGATCATTGTTGGCGTGGTATTACTTGCCTTAGTCGCGACAGGCAAATTACCTTTATTATTCGCTTTAGTCGGTGCACTCATTCCAGCGTTTCAACGAATTATCAGCTTGATTGCATATTTACCCATGCTAAAAAGAATGGCTAACACCTTTGGTGTCAATCAACCCAGCCAAGGCCAGACCTCTCAAGTAGAAACACAATATCTACAGATGTCTCTGGACCATGATTCAGGCAAATTGTCTGGCATAGTCAAGTCAGGATTATTGTCTGGTCGTAATCTGGATGATCTATCTATGGATGAACTCTTACAATTGCGTGAGTACTATAAATTAAATGACGAAGACTCAAAATTATTACTAGAAAACTATCTTGACCGTGCTCATGGCAACCACTGGCGAAGCGGACAAGACGACACATCAAACACAAACAACAGTACAAACAGTAATACGGATCTTACTGAACAAGACGCCTATGCTATTCTTGGCTTAACACCAGGTGCAGATAAAAAAGAGATCATTACTGCCCATAAACGTTTAATGCAGAAGCTGCATCCTGATCGAGGAGGCTCCAGTTACCTGGCTACTAAGATTAACCAAGCTAAAGATTTATTAATAAATCAACTCAGCAACTAATTTCATGAACTTTAAATTCTGGCAGAAAAAAAATAAGCGTAGCAAACGCGCAGATAGCGATGAGCCCGAGTATGAAGTTAAATCTTATTCCAAAGATGGTGGGTATATCCGCTCACCAAGCCGTGCAGGAAAAAATCAAAATAGTTCAACCTTTGGCGGCATGGGTGAACGTGAACTTCAACTACGTATGGAGTTGTTAGTTGATGAAGTACTGTCTACTCAAAATAGTGTTTTTGAACCTGCGCAAGCATTAGTTAGCTCAAGCCTGGCAGATCAAGAGCGTTTTCTTAAATCGGTCGATGCGCTGTCTATCACTAATGCCATGCTAGCATTTAACTTTTGTCACTTTGCCCCGCCGAGTTTAAGAGTCATTGACGAAGAAGACTGGGACACTTGGGTCACTCACCTACTAAACATATATCAACGCAAAGGAATAAATGATTGCGTCAACACAATGAAAAATGTTGATGACTATCTAGATTCAATTACTGCAGCACCCACCTCAGTTAGCTTTGATGAAATTAGTCGTATCGTTGAAAGTGTCATTACTGGTTTAAATGGCCGCGCATTGAAATTAGAACCCAGCGACCAATTATTCACAGACACAGAAGTGATCCACCTTCCCGAAAATATTTCTGTGTTTAACAATCGTGAAGACAACTTTGCGCTCTATAAGTCCATCGCTGTTCATCAGTGGGCGCAAACATGGTACGGCACCTGGCGAGTCGATATACAACAGCTAGTCGAAAACTTTCCAGACAAACAAAAAGCGATTAACTTATTTCATAAGCTTGAAACCGTACGGCTAGATGCAAACATTACGCGTGAACTCCCAGGCATTGGGCGTGCAATTGAAAAATTCAATTCATTACTCGTCTCTAGTGATCTCTCTCAACCGTGGCAAAGTGCAATTAACACTCTGTCTTCTAAAGACGCAAGCGCACATGATACTGCGCGAATTGTGTACGAACTCTACGACCATGACTTTATTCCTGAGGATACCCTCTATCAAGGGGTGCTCAATCCAGCGTTGGCCAAGCAAGCCATGGATGAGCGTATTGAACAAGACAAGGACAATTTAAAACTGGCCTTAGATGAATTACAAAAAGAAGCCAGCAGCAATAATCAAGACATGCCAGTCGATGATGAGCAAGAAGGTAACCGTTTTGAAGTACGTGAAATTGAAGACGATGAAACTCCCGATGGTTATCGTTTTGAGTTAGATCTCGATGGCGAATCCATCACACCACCAGATAATGTTCAAGAATTATTAGATTCAATTCAACAAGACTTAGGCGAAATACCTGATTCTTATTTGTCTCCTGTCGATGACAATGCCTACAGCACGGGCGACGGTGAAGAACATCAAGATGATATTAATATCCGTCTCGGTGAAGGCGAAGTTTTTCTCTATGACGAATGGGATCACTCGCGACAGAAATACCGCAAAGAATGGTGCCAGCTTCGCGAGATAGAAGTTGAAGGCAAACCTTCTGATTTTGTCGAACAAACACTAAATAAACACCGCAGCCTATTAAAACATCTTCATAAAACATTTGAAGCGCTACGTGATGAAGATCGGAGAGTACGTAAACAACCTTATGGTGAAGACATAGACTTAGATGCAGTGATTTCATCCTATGCAGACATGGTTAACGGCGAAGAAGTTAGCCAAAACCTTTTCATTAAACAACGCAAAGTCGACCGTAATATCGCCGTGATGTTTATGGTGGATATGAGTGGCTCAACGTCAGGTTGGATCAACGACATGGAACGCGAAGCCTTAGTTTTATTATGCGAATCACTTGAAATCTTAGGAGACCGCTATGCTATTTATGGATTTTCTGGCTTAACGCATCGCCGCTGTGACCTGTATAAGATAAAAGATTTTGAAGAAAGCTATTCGAGCACAGTCAAAAATCGAATTGCCAGCATCAAACCGCAAGACTACACACGCATGGGGGCTGCTATTCGCCACTTATCTAAATTACTCTCAGAGGTTGAAGCAAAAACCAAAGTATTAATCACTCTATCGGATGGTCGCCCTGATGATCAAGATGGTTATCGTGGCGCCTACGGAATAGAAGATACTAGACGCGCACTAATAGAAGCCAAGTTTTTAGGCATTCATCCATTTTGCATTACCATCGATGACGAAGCCATGGATTACTTACAACATATGTATGGCCCAGTGAATTTTACGATTGTTGATCAAGTCGACAAACTGCCTTATAAAGTCTCCGATATCTATCGCCACATCACCATGTAACACCAAACAAACTCATGGACGACTCAATTAAAAAAACACATAGTCAGCGCGTAGAAGCTGTGCAGACACCCATTATTCCGACTATTACCCAACTGGCACGCGAACACCCAGGTACAATTTCACTTGGCCAAGGCGTTGCCTATTATGGCCCACCTCAACAAGCTTATGACGAAATACAAAAACAACTCACTCAGCCAAAGTTAAATGCTTACGGACCGGTTGAAGGAATTCCCGAACTGACTGAAGTATTAGCAAATAAGTTACAGTCAAGAAATAGCATTGATATCAATCAATACAATAAAGTGTTTGTAACGGCTGGCTCCAATATGGCATTCAGTTCATTAATGATGGCAATTGCAGACCCAGGCGATGAAATCATTTTACTCACGCCTTATTATTTCAACCATGAAATGGCAATACGCTTAGCCGATGCCACTCCTGTATTAGTTCCCACACAAGAAAATTATCACCCAGATATAGAACACATTACTAAGGCGATCACTCATAAGACACGCGCCATTGTTACTGTCTCACCCAACAACCCAACCGGTGCAGTCTACACAGAAGAAGAACTCACGCTTATCAATCAATTATGCGCGCAGCATGGCATTTACCATATTTCAGACGAAGCTTACGAAGATTTCCTCTACGAAGATCGAACACATTTTTCACCGGCCTCATTAAACAATGCTGAAGCGCATACGATCAGCTTATATTCACTATCTAAAGCCTATGGATTTGCCGGGTGGCGAGTAGGTTACATGGTCATTCCTAGTATTTTGTTTGCTTCGTTAAGAAAGGTACAAGACACTGTACTTATTTCACCGACCATAATTTCCCAATACGCAGCAATCGGTGCGCATAGAGCGCCCTACTCTTATATTGAAAATAATTTAGACGAAATCAAACAATCCAGACAAGCGTGCTTAACCCTCATCAACCAAACCAATCTACTAGACAGACCAGCTATCTCTGAAGGTGCTTTTTATTTATTTATAAAATTAAACACAAGCAAAAACGATTTCAGTATTGCCAAACAACTCATAGAAAAATATAGAGTCGCCACCATTCCAGGCAGCGCATTTGCAGCCGAAAATGGCGCCTATTTAAGAATCTCTTATGGCGCACTCACCAGCGCTACAGTCTCACAAGGCATAGAAAAATTAATCACTGGCTTACAAACATTACTCAACTAACGGACTATTAACTCATCTCCCACCTGTTAGATTAACCGTGATGCGCCTAATAAATACTAATGGTGTTTCTTTAAAATATAGTTATTTAATGTATATTTAACCCATACATAGATCCATTCAAATAAAGTGATCAGCCAAAAAGAAACCATGACCATAGTAGAAATAACTTCCGAACCTGTCGAACTGTATAAAATTTTAAAGTTTGAAGGCATTGTCGCGAGTGGCGCTGAAGCCAAGTCAATCATTGCTGATGGGCAAGTGCTTGTTAACAATGAAATTGAAACCAGAAAACGTAAAAAAATCATCTCTGGAGATATTATTGAATTTGACGATATGAAAATGCAGGTGCAACTTAGCCAGCACGCCTAGGCTAGATTAATTCCCTGATTAAATCCCTTTCAACCAATTTATGTGTGCATTCTTTTACGCAGTATTTGTGAAAATACATTATCATGAGCGTACTCTTTAATAGGAAAAAATTATGGATCTCTTCGCTGATTTACTTTCTAGCCCTTTATTGTGGATAGCGTTAGTCATTATTTATACCTTAAAGAAAGGTATTCATTTCGTTCCCCAGAACCGTGGTTATGTCATCTATACCTTTGGAAAATATGACAAAACGCTCTCTTCTGGCCTGAATTTCATTATTCCTTTTGTTCAACGAGTGGCAGCGGACAGAAACTTAAAAGAGCAGGCCTTAGATATCTCCTCACAGTCTGCTATTACCAAAGATAATATCACCTTAAATATAGATGGCATTCTGTTCATGAAAGTCACCGATGCAGCAGCGGCAACGAATAATGTGACTGATTACAAAATGGCGGTCACGCAACTTGCGATGACCACTATGCGTAACGCAATCGGCTCAATGGAACTCGATGAATGTTTTCAAAGCCGAGATGCGATTAACGCAACAATTCTAAATGCCATGACCGAAGCTACCCAGCCATGGGGTGTGATGGTCACACGTTATGAAATTAGAGATATTTCACCGCCTCAGTCTATTCGCGAAGACATGGAAAAGCAGATGACTGCAGAGCGAGAAAAACGCTCGGTCATTCTTACTGCTGAAGGTGTAAAGACTGCGGCTATTACTGAAGCAGAAGGCTTAAAAGCGGCACGCGTGTTGGATGCTGAAGCGGCTAAAGCAGAGCAAGTTCTCGCGGCCGAAGCCGATAAAGAATCACAAATCTTACAAGCGATGGGTAAAGCCACGGCAATTCGCTTAGTCGCCGAAGCCGATGCCAGTGCTTTGAAAACAGTGGGTGACGTTGCGAATACTGACTCAGGCGAGTCAGCCATGACGTTACAACTTGGGCGTGAGGCGATTGCTGCCCATCGTGCCATTGCTGCAGAAAGCACCGTCGTATTAAGTGACGGCAAGACCAGTGAGAATGTTGTGAATACAGTGGCTCAAGCGATTGCTGTCTCCAGTAGTCTGAAAATACCTGGCCAATCTGAAGGAGCTTAACCATGGATATCATGCAATACATTGCTGATCATCATGATCACTTCTTTTATTTAATAGCTGGAATTAGCTTTATTGTCGAGCTCACTATTATTGGTTTTGGTGGCCCTTTACTATTTTTTGCCATTGCGAGTTTTATTACTGGTCTGCTAATTAGTATAGGCGCCATTTCTGGTTGGGAAGCTGAAATTTTTGCGCTAGGCATACTTACCGCACTCACCACCCTACTACTTTGGAAGCCTTTGAAAAAATTTCAAAATTCAGGTGGTGGCGCCGACACAAGTAGCGACATGATAGGTAGAGAAGTCCCCGCCAGTAGTGATATTGATGCCAACACTGGCACTATTCGTTACTCGGGCATTGATTGGAATAGTCGTTTAGATAATCGTGCAGGTGTTGAGTCTATTGCCAATGGCGAGCAGTGTGTGATTACGTCGGTGGATGGGAACATCATGATTGTTAAACCAGTTACACAACATTAACGTTCAATATATACATTACTTTAAGGGTTCACTTGAAAATAGACATCTACAACAGCGCAGTCAAAGGCGACAAATTTCTCTCTGTCCCTAAGGGGACGAAAATAAGCGAGTTGGCATTACCAGAATCTGTGGATCAAGACCTACTGACACTGTCGCCGTTTAGGACGCGTTTGGAGATTGACGCCAGCAAAAAACACCCCGCTCTAGACCATAAAGATGTACTTAGCCAAATCAAAAAAAACGGATATGCCATTCATGGCACAACATTATTACTAAAAGTAGGAGAATCTTAGCAACAATCCGCGATAAAACTGCATTTTAAGCCATATATGACCGATTAAAATGTGTATATGCCCTTACCTTCAGTTACACTCACGCTTGTCGATTTATTTACGCAACTTTTGCGTGACGACAAACAAAATTTAATCCATAAAGGAACGATAGAAAATGAGTAAAGGTACAGTTAAGTGGTTCAACGCAGACAAAGGTTTTGGCTTTATCACTCCAGAAGAAGGTGGCAAAGATCTTTTCGTACACCACTCTGAAATCAAAAACGGTGGCGGATACGCAACGTTAAATGATGGACAAACAGTTGAGTTTGAAGTGGGCGAAGGCCAGAAAGGCCCATGTGCTAATAATGTCGTTCCTGTTTAAGCATAATTAATGCGATGTGTGAGTAACTCGGCGCCAGCCCAGTTACTCACACTCACTTAATCTATGTCGAGGCCTACGTGTAATTGAATATTCCTTTCTTGAATCTCTTTACGCATTTGACAACGCATCTTCCCAGCCTGAAATAATTTTTCTTCTGTCTCTGAGGCCAGATTCAATCTTGGCACGCTCTGAGATTTCCCATTTTCATCCACTGAAATCATTGTGAAATAACACGATATTGCATGGTATTTTTGTTTCTCACGAATTCTCTCGCCTTCTACTTTTATACCAATTTCCATTGAACTACGGCCAACATAATTCACATTACATTTAAAAGTAACTAAATCGCCCACAGTAATTGGGTTCTTGAACACCACTTGATCAAGCGAGGCAGTCACCACGTAGGTCTGACAATAACGAGATGCACAAGAAAAAGCCGCTTCGTCCAATAGCTTCAAAATTGAACCACCATGGACTTTTCCAGAAAAATTGGCCATTTCTGGGGTCATTAGGCGTGTCATAAACAGCATTTTCTCTTGTTTCAGTGAATCCACTTATATTCTCCTTAATATGTCCTCGTCATCCCTTATATACGAGAGTTTTGATCTTTAATATTCTTTTATTTCAATAGGTTATAGCGCTATCCTATAATTATATGGCACAATTGCATGGTAATCCAAGCTCGCCAACAGTCCATTTTAATCACTTCTCATGGAACTCATTGAGAGTTTTTTATCAAAATAGAGACTTAAATACGCTATTTACATGAACATTTGTATACAATAAATTGAAATATAATAATAAACCTTCTGAATTATTCACCTTATTCCAAGTCAAATATATCGTGCACAAAAAAATTATCAGCTTAATCTCTGCCTTTCTATTGCTTACTCTATCATTTAGCAGTGTTGGCATTGAAAACTCGACACTTTCACCTACTGTGGATCATTTGCGTGCAACGAAAATCATTACTGATTTTTTAGGCCGCTACCATTATAGAAAGGTTGATTTGAATGATGAATTTTCAGTCACTATTTACAATAATTTTTTAGACTCGCTAGATTCAAGCAAAAGCTATTTCTTAGCTACCGATATTGCACGTTTTGATAAATACAGATTTACCTTAGACGATGCCCTACGCGCAAATAATTTACTCCCCGCCTACTCAATTTTCTCTACTTACCAAAAAAGAGTCAATGAGCGCATCGAGTATGCATTACTACTAATTGAAAAAGAATTTGATTTTTCTAAAGACGAAACTTTTGTCATTGAACGAGAAAATGCTAAATGGCCGATCACTATCGAACAACAAAATGATCTATGGCGTAAACGCATTAAAAATGATGTGTTGTCATTATTGCTCGCAGACAAAGAGAAAGATGAAATCAAAAAGACGTTAGTCAAACGCTACAGCAGTGTTTTAAAACGCACTCAACAATTAGACGAGAATGATATTTTCCAACTTTATATCAACTCTTACGCTACAGCGATTGACCCACATACGAGTTATTTATCACCTCGCACATTTGATAATTTTGAGATTCGCATGAGCCTTTCGCTTGAAGGTATTGGCGCGTTACTTCGTTCAGATGGAGATAACACTGTGGTGGAACGCATTATCCCAGGCGGCCCAGCGGACTTAAGCGAGTTATTACACGCCAAAGATAAAATTATTGGTATATCGCAACAAAACGAAAAAGAATTTACCGATGTTGTTGGCTGGCGCTTAGAAGAAGTGGTTGAACTGATTCGTGGGCCCAAAGACACTATTGTCAAATTACAAATTCTACCCGGAAGCAAAGGTGATGGTGCTGCCGTTGAAGAAATTTCTATCACTCGTAATAAAATCAAACTAGAGGAACAAGCGGCGACTAAAGATATTCTAGAAATTCCTCATGATAATAAAACTGAAAAGATAGGCATTGTGACCATCCCTACTTTTTACCTAGACTTCAATGCATTCCAGAACGGTGAAGAAGACTATCGTAGTACGACTCGAGACGTACACAAGCTACTTGGTGAGTTGCTCGATGATAATATAGATAGCTTAGTCTTAGACTTGCGCTCAAATGGTGGCGGGTCATTAATTGAAGCCACGCAATTAGCAGGTCTATTTATAGACAAAGGCCCGATTGTTCAAGTACGAGACTCTAGTGGCCATATTGAAATCCATAAAGACAAAGATGCTAGCATTTCTTACACAGGTCCAATGGTTGTCCTCGTTGATAGATTCAGCGCATCCGCCTCAGAGATTGTTGCGAGTGCTTTACAAGATTATGGCCGTGCTGTGATTGTGGGTGAAACTACTTTTGGGAAAGGCTCGGTACAACAGCTGGTCGACTTAAATCGTTTTGGGCGCAAGAATGATGCTAATTTAGGTCAATTAAAAGCCACCATTGCCCAGTATTACAGAATTAACGGTGAGAGTACTCAACACCGAGGTGTTGAACCTGATATTCCCTTTGAAGCTTCTTATGACAAATCTGAACAAGGCGAACGCAGTTTAGACAATGCATTACCGTGGACAAAAATTTCACCGACACAATTCGATAACCGTCATATCTCGAAAAAAATTGTTGAGAACCTTGAAAAACAACATGTCATTCGCACCAAGGATGACAAAAAATATCAATCATTAATCAAGCTATACGATTTAAATGAAAGCTTACAGAATCAGACCGAGCTATCACTTAATCAAAATAAACGAGAAAAAACATTTACCCAGTTCGAAAACGATCGAAAAGAATATGAACTGTTAATTGGCTTAAGAGATACAGACAGTGAAGACAGTGAAGAGGCAACAAGTGATGATAGCCAAACTGAAGACAGCGATGATATTGAAAATGATATCTTACTGATTGAAGCAGCACAGATATCGGCAGATCTAAATAGTTACTGGAACCGTGCTAAACAACGCATGGTTGTTCAGCAATAAGCCATCACACAATTGATAGCAACATCTTCACGCCTAGCACTAACAAAAAGACTGCAAACACTTTCTTAAGCACGGGTATTGGTAATTTATGCGCCAAACGTGCGCCCAATGGGGCGGTAAAGTAACTTACTAATGAGATCAGTATCACGGCTGGCAAATAAATAAAGCCAAACAAATACGTTTGCTGATAGTCACTTCCCCAGCCATTGATTAAGTAACCTAAAGTCCCAGCTATTGCGATAGGAAAACCGACTGCCGCAGACGTGCCAATTGCTTTTTTTAGCGAGATATTATGCCAGGCTAAAAATGGCACAGTTAAACTACCACCGCCAATCGCTACCACAGCAGAAATCGCTCCAATCCCTCCACCTGCTGCCAACAATCCTATTTTGCCTGGGATAGTACGAGATGCCTTTGGTTGACTATTCAAGAACATTTGAATGGACACATAGGTCATAAATATTGCAAAAAATATAGCTAGGTAGCGAGCACTAACGAGTGTCACAAAATACGTGGCTGCAAATGTTCCGATCAGCACGCCAGGCGCCATGGCTTTTACCACCTGCCACACAACCCCTTGATGTTTTTGGTGTGCATATAAACTAGATGCAGAAGTCATTATGATAGACGCCATTGATGTGCCTAACGCCAAATGCACAACAGATTCTATCGGGACGTTCTTATATAGAAAATACGATGTCAGTACCGGCACCATAATGCCACCACCACCTACACCTAGGAGACCTGCAAAAAAACCAACAACGGCTCCCAGCAACAAAAATATAACAATGCTATCGAGCCCAATCACAGGTTAATTGACGAGCGCATCGAATATTTGAAAGCCAGCAATGTATGTTCCAAACACCGAACCCAAAGTGCTCAGCAGAAACACGAGAATTAATCTAGCGACACGATTAGAACGCCAGCCAGATAACTTAGTTGTATCAACACGCACATTTTCAAAATCTTTTATCGTGGGTTTTCGTAGATACAGTTCAACAGCAGACGTCACGATGCCTGCGCCAATGGTGGGATTTAACGAGGTGAGAGGTGCGGCAAGAAAAGCTGTCAACACCGTTAATATGTGTGCCCCTGCAATGGCTGCACCTAGCGCAGATAGTCCTCCGTTGATTAACACCCAGTCCAGAACAAGACTCCACCCTAATTCCGTACTCTTACTAAATCCAAATGCAAATCCCGTTAATACTAAAGCAACAATTATCCACGGTATAAATTTGCCTATGTTTGAGCCTTTAGGTAAATGCGTCAAATCTCGAATCGTCTCTTGTGGATTTGCATTACCACTAGTCAACTCTTTTTTGATGCCGGCTAAATGCCCCGCACCGACAACCGCTAAGATATTGTTACCGTCGCGCTTTTCGACAACTTGTCGAAGTTTTGCCGACATAAATTGATCGCGCTCAGCAATTAGTGGACTAAAAAGGTCATAGGCAGATGTCGCAAATTGTGCGAACGTATTCTCAAGCATATCACCCGTCTTGAGCTTCTCAATTTCTTCTTCAGTGACCTTCTCATTTGTCATGACACTGGCAATCAACCCTGAAATAACATACAGCTTTCTCCACCAAGGGATATTTCTGTATAAGCGTTTCAAAGTAATACCAATATCTCTATCTACCAATTCCAGTTGTAATTCATTTTCTTTGGCAAGATCAATCGCAACACGCATTTCCTCACCTGGCTGCACATCGAACTGCTCAGCCAAGCGTTGCTGGTAAGCACCTAGCGCTAAACTCGCCGCGACCATACTGGCCTTCTTTGTTTTTATTACTTCAAATAAATCCATGTCAGCTAATGAATTTGGATTGATAATCGATTTATAGCGACTCTCGCAAAGCTCAATCGCGATGACATCAAATTGATTGGTCTCAATCAATTTTCTCACTGCCTCTGCGCTGGCTTTGGACACATGCGCAGTTCCTATAATAGTAATATTTGTATTGTTTACCTGAATCTCTTCAATTGGCTGAGATTCAGCAGATAATTCACTCATTGGATTTAAAAAAGGTTAGATTAATATTCGGTATATTTTTTTGAGCTGCCTTTCACTTTACTCACGGGATATCGCTCATCGTTAATTTTCATTTTTTCTTTCGTGACAGACATCAGATCAACATTTAGCTGATCACTTATACGCAGTAAATATATAAATATATCTGCTAACTCATAACTCACAAGCTGTTGCTTAGCTTCACCCAAGGCATAACTCGACTGGTCCGGCATCCATTGGAAATGTTCAAGCAACTCAGATGCTTCGACAGATAACGCCATGGATAGATTTTTAGGACTATGAAATTGCTCCCAGTCACGATCTTGCGCAAACTTTCTTAGCAATAATTTTAGTTCTTCTACTTCACTTTTTTCCATTATGATTCAGCCATGGCCATGTTTAAATTGTCGGCTTTATCCGCATTCATCTCTATCACCTCTTTAATCGTTAAGTCACCCAGCTCACGCTCTATCGAACCCTCCACTCTATCGACAATGTGCAATGCCATATCCGTATCAGCATTATGCATGGCCACGGGAGAAAATATTGCGTAGCTACAACGTATTGCAGAATAGGCTTCAGACACTGTTAAATTTTCCAGAGGTGTTGCTGGCAAATACGATGAAGAAGACACACCGACACTGTGTAATATCCCGGCATCTTCATAACACTGCAATACTTCTTCGACTGACTGTTTAGGACAAGACAAATGATCCACAATAGCTTCTATGCTGACAGGAGATTGGCGATTATAGAAGCTCGCCCCAATCATTAATAATACATTCAAAGCAATATGTTCACGATCGTGATTATTTAATGACACTGTTTGACTCTTTGCCATTAAGTACTCGGGATACTGCCGATAAAACGCAACACTTGAACCAACCAACAAGATTAACCAATTCAAATACAACCAAGTCATAAAGAAAAAGATAATCGCGAAACCTGCGTAGATAGCAGTCTGGGTAGACGATTGCGCAATCACTAATGCAAAAAGATATCCCACTGATTGCCATAATATGCCTGCTGCCACCCCACCAGTTAAGGCAGGAATAAATCTCACCTTAGTATTAGGCACAAACGAATAAACAAAAGTAAAAGCAAAGATAATTAATACGTATGGAATCAGTTTAGTAATAAATTCCAACACCAAACCAAATGGTTCTACGCTGGCTAAACTTTGAGTGACAGAATTATTCAATAATGTCGCCGTCGTCCCCATCGCCAGCAGTACCAAAATAGGTCCCACCATCAGCACACTCAAATAACTACTGAAGCGCTCTGTTAATGTTCTTGTTTTATGAATGCGCCAAGTATAGTTAAAGGCTTCTTCAACTTTCGTTAATAATGAAATAACCGAATAGAATAATAGTGCGATTCCCAGCACCCCTAGCAGCCCCACTTTAACGTTATCTACAAAACCAATAATATTACTGGTCAGCTCTGGCGCTTTATCTCCTAAATGTGAAAATAAATTAAGTAACGCGGGTTCAATTTGATTATGCACACCAAAGGCTTTTAACACAGAAAAGCTGACGGCTATCAAAGGCACAAATGACAAAATTGTCGTAAACACTAATGACATTGCCCGCAAATTTAATTGCCCGTTTGCCAGATCATTGACAATCAAATAAGCAAAGCGACAGACATTCATCGTAAATCGCTTCCATAATGATTGCGACTTTATATCGGCCTGCCAAATAGCATCAGATATTTTTGTTAAAATAGCTTGCATTAATTCACTCTTTAGAACACACGGTACAACTTAAATCTTGACGCAATCTCACTGAACGCCATTCCATATGTAACGCATCTAGCAACATTAATTTACCGGATAACGATTCTCCAATACCTAACAAAAGTTTAATTGCTTCTGTCGCCATCATGGTGCCTACAATTCCCGCCACGGGACCTAATACCCCATTTTCTGAGCAATTTAACTGCTCATCTTGTGCGTTAGGATACAAGCAATGGTAGCACGGTGAGTCTTCGTTTCTGAGATCAAACGTCGTCAGCTGCCCTTCAAAGCGTATGACCGCACCCGACACCAAGGGTGTCTTAGCATTTAAACACGCTTTATTGTGTTTATATCTGGCTGCAAAATTATCTGTGCCATCAAGGACAATGTCAGCGTTGTCTACCAGTGTCTGCAATACGTCATCATCAGGTATTACTGTGACCGCTTTAATTTCAACTGACGTGCCAAACTGAGCTAACTTTTTCTTTGCCACTTCTGCTTTATAGTGACCAATATCTTCAACTGAATATAAAATTTGGCGTTGTATATTTGATTGTTCAACGACATCTGGATCGACAATCACAATGTCGCCTATCCCGGCGGTTGCCAGATATGACAACGCAGGACAACCCAAACCGCCGGCGCCTAAGACGAGCACACTTGCCGCCATTAATCTTTGCTGACCCTCAACATCAATTTGCGGCAACATAATCTGGCGACTAAATTGCAGCAATTGTGCGTCAGTTAATTCTCGAGAATTAGGCATTAATTTATGTGTTAATTATTTTTTGTTTTTGTTGAATTCTGCGAGTTGTTCCGGTGTCGCTTCTTTTTGGTATTTTTCTTTCCATTCAGAATATTGCATACCGTATACCTGCTCTCGCGCCTGATCATAATCCAATTCAAGCCCTTGCTCTTTAGCTGCCGCTACAAACCATTTTGACAAACAATTACGACAAAAATCAGCCAGGTTCATCAAGTCAATATTTTGCACATCTGGCTTTGATTGCAGGTGCTCAACTAAACGTCTATAAACAGCCGCTTCAATTTCCATTTGTTTATCACCCACTTTATGCTCATCACTCATGTATTTATGCTCCTTGTTAGGTTTGAAACCTTTATAATCTGATTTCTATGTATTTTACATTGAAGCGCTCCATTCCAACATGAAAACACACAACAATATTACTGGTTTAATACTTGCCGGCGGATTAGCTCGTCGCATGGGTGGGTCAGACAAAGGCCTGGTCGAATTAGGAGGACGGCCGATGATTGCCTACATCATTGATGCGTTAGCCCCTCAAGTAGGTTCTATTTTGATCAATGCTAATCGTAACATTAGCTCTTATGAATCATACGGCTATGATGTGATTAGCGATGAACTTGAAAATTTTCAAGGCCCGTTGGCTGGCATGGCGAGCGGACTAAAGCACTGTCATACTGATTATATCGTGACCGTTCCTTGTGATGGGCCTGTATTGCCAGAAAATTATGTCGATATACTCCTGCAAGCCGCAACAGATGCGAATTGCCCGATCAGTGTTGGCTTCGACGGCGATCGATTACAACCGGTATATGCCCTGATTCACCGAGATTTATTAGACGATTTAAATGAATATCTTGCTTCTGGCGAACGTAAAATTGATCGTTGGTATGATAAACATAATTTTGTAAAAGCCAATTTTTCTTCATGCAAAGAAATGTTTACTAATATTAATACGCCTGAAGATGTGCAAGCAGCCAGTAAATTAATCTAGCTAACACGACAATTAATGATGAATTTAGACAACTGCCCCACACCTCTGATTGGATTTTGTGCTTTCAGTGGCACAGGCAAGACAACGCTATTAACGAAACTGATCCCAATTCTCAGCCAGCGTGGCATTCGTCTCGCAGTCATTAAACATGCTCATCATAATTTTGATGTCGACCATGAAGGCAAAGATAGTTATCAGCTTCGCCATGCCGGTGCCGCACAGATGCTGATTTCATCCTCACGCCGCTGGGCATTAATGACCGAATTAAGTGAATCACAAACCGAATTATCATTACCAGACCTGGTGTCGAACATTGATCATGTAAACATCGACTTAATTTTAGTGGAAGGTTTCAAAAAGCTATCTTTCCCTAAAATTGAATTACATCGACCAAGCTTGGGTCACCCTATTATGAGCCTAGACGATAAAAATATTATTGCCTTGGCCACAGATGAACCATGCGCCAATACTGAACAAGTAGTTTGCTTAGATATCAATGAACCTAAGGAGATAGCGACTTTTATCTGTAGTCACTTTAAGCTCGGCTAGATAAGAAATGTGTGTTCTAACACCAATTATTGATTTAGATATCCTCTATACTCCCGACTCATGTAAAATAGCTCGGCAATTGAAAGTAATACTACTTATTGTTAATCCGCGTAATATTTAACACACGAAGTATCAATTAGTTACATCATTTTATTAATCAAATTTATAATGTATTGTCAATTATCCAAAAACACTGAACAGACCACTCATCAGTGCGCCCCCCAATCAACGGACGCTGAACTAGAATCCAGGAGGACTAAACATGTCTAGTCAATCGAAGAAAACCGTCACTATCACTGACAACACTAGCGGTAAGCAAGTCGAGTTGCCTGTCCTTGAAGGCACTGACGGTCCAGGTACTATAGATATTAGATCACTCTATAAAGAACTTGGTTATTTCACATTTGACCCAGGATTCATGTCCACTGCGAGCTGTGACAGTAAAATTACCTTTATTGATGGCGCCGAAGGCCGCTTAGCCTATCGCGGCTATCCAATTGAACAACTTGCCGATAATAGCACCTATGATGAAGTTTGTTATTTGCTACTTTATGGAGAGCTGCCTGCCGAGAAGCAACTCACCAATTACACTAATTCAATCAAGGAGCACAAACTTCTTGATGAGAAAATGAGACGATTTTTCTTAGGCTTCCGCCATGACGCACACCCTATGGCAATGATGGTCGCTTCAGTTGGAGCACTTGCGGCGTTTTATCATGAAGAAGTCGACGTACACGATCCGATTTCTAGAGAATTGGCAGCACACCGTCTCATCGCAAAAATGCCGACCATTGCGAGTTGGTGTTACAAGTTTGCCCTTGGCCAACCGTTTAACTATCCAAATATTGAATTAGATTACACTGCAGACTTTTTGCACATGCTATACAGCATGCCAGGCCGCTTATATAAGCCAACGCCAACAATGGTTCGTGCCATGGATTTGATTTTGATCTTACATGCAGATCATGAGCAAAATGCATCAACCTCTACTGTTCGACTCACCGGTAGTTCAGAGGCTAGCCCATTTGCTGCCTTATCTGCTGGTATTGGCTCACTTTGGGGACCAGCTCATGGTGGAGCAAATGAAGCTGTGATTCTCATGTTGAATGAGATTGTCGAATCAGGTAAAGACTTATCTCACTACATTGCTCGTGCAAAAGATAAAGATGATCGTTTCCGCTTAATGGGATTCGGCCACCGAGTTTATAAAAACTACGATCCACGCGCTAAAATAATTCGTCAAATTTGTCATGATTTATTAGACGAACTTGACGACGACAATCCGAACAAACCGTTACTTAAGATAGCAATGGATCTTGAGAAGATTGCACTTGAGGATGACTACTTCATTAAACGTAAGTTATATCCGAATGTAGATTTCTACTCAGGAATCATTTTCCAAGCGATTGGTATTCCAGTAAGTATGTTCACTGTGATCTTTGCCTTATCACGTACCGTTGGATGGTTAACTCATTGGATGGAAATGATGAGCGACCCTGACGCTAGAATTGGCAGACCTCGCCAGCTCTACACAGGCTATGCATCAAGAGATTATGCTGACATCAAGACACGTTAGTCTCTAAGCAAGTAAGTACACGAAAGCCCTGCTCGCTTAAACGATCAGGGCTTTTTTTATGCCGGGATATTTTGCTCAAAAAATTTGCGCATGACAGGGGCGAAATGTTCTTCGTCAACCAAGAATGAATCATGGCCATTAATTGAATTAAGTTGAACAAATTCAACTGGACGGCCAGATTTACCAATACCATCAGCAATTTCTTGTTGTTGATGCACGGGAAATAAAATATCTGTTTCAACACCAATAATTAACGCACTTTTGGTTTGGACTTTTGCAAGCCCAGCATTTACAGAACCTCCGTGATCAGCGACATCAAACAAATCCATCGCGCGAGACAAATATAAATAGCTATTTGCATCAAAGGTTTTAACAAATTTATGCGCGTTGTAATCTAAGTATGATTCAACTTCAAATTCAATCCCAAAACGATCATCTGATTTTCTATCCGCACTCACACGTGCACGATTAAAACGTTGGTGCCACTCTTCAGCAGCACGATACGACATGAGACCTAATTTACGCGCCAACACCATTCCACTGGTTGGCTCTTGGCTTGGATCATATAAGCCATTTTTAAAGGCAGGATCACAACGTATGATTTCTCGTTGCAAAGATCGCACCGCGATTGTAAAAGGTAAGGCGCGAGTGGCCGCAGATATTGAAATTAAATGATCAACTTCTTGCGGATACATTAACGCATAGGCTAACGCAGACATACCTCCCATCGAACTACCTACTACGGTATGCAAATGGTCTATGCCTAAATCCAGTAAAGCATGATGAGCAGACTTAGCCACATCTTCAATACTAAGGTCTGGAAAGTCTAATCCGTAAATTTGGCCTGTTTCAGGATTAATTGATGACGGGCTCGTCGACCCAAAACAACTACCCAAGGTGTTAACGCACACTACATAATATTTATTAGTATCGATTGGCTTACCTGGTCCAATCATATACTCCCACCAACCTTTACTTGGATCTTGTTCAGACGAACATGCATGCGCAGATGGTGATAAACCACCAAACACCAGGACAACATTGTCATGGTTATCTGATAAATGCCCCCAAGATTCATAGGCAACAACGACTTCTTTAAGCACGCCACCACGGTGCATGACAAAGTCGCCCGTGCCATAATCTCCTCTCAAGGTCACAAATTTTGTGGCTGCAGTCGTACGAGAATGAGTTTGTTTTACTTCCAATGTACTGGTACTCATAGTTAAATCAGTTCTGTCCAATCAATTTTAAAAACACGCTAAATATTAAGGTTAAATTATATCGATTATTAAAATTTTACGCTAAGTTTTATTCAACATTTAATCAAACATTAACGTTTATCAGATTGCAAATGAGCCACAATGATGAGAATCATTAATACAACAAACAATAATAAGGTTTGCTGAGGAATTGTCATGCCAATGAAAGTCCAGCTAACTTCTGCACACTGACCTGACCCGGTAAATATACGTTTTATTACATCGCCCAATGGAAATACATCGAGCATATAGCTCAAGTCTGGTCCACATTCTGGCACTTGATCTGGTGGTAACCCTTGTAACCATATATGTCGTGCTGCCACACCAATACCCACAAGCGCAAACAAGCTAGCCATACTGCTATATATCCAGCGCATTATTCCACCTGAATTATGCAAGAAAGCAATAAAACAGATGACAGCAATCGCGACTAAAATTCCTCTATCCACCATACACAAAGGACATGGTTCTAAAAATAAAACCGCCTCCAAGTAATAGAGTGCAAATAGCATTGAGGCAATGACAATCCCGACAATTGATAAATTTAATAGACGATACATAGTATTCACTCTTAATTTCTTAACATTATATTAGCTTTAAAAATTGATATGCTTTTAATTGTTTCAACACAGGTACTAGCGCTATAAATAACATTATTCCAACACCATTTGCCAACAGATCGGCTAATGAGGTCTCTCTTCCCGGAATGAAGCCTTGTGCATATTCAATCAAACCACTATAAATCAATATTAGCACTGCTTTAATTAATAGCTGCTTGCTCGCATTATATGAAAAATCTAACACCATCATCAGTAGAAAATAGCTAATGCAATGAATCAATTTATCATTCCACACCATCGGCACTGAGTGTGGCGCTGACGACAACGATAAAAATAAAGAACTAATGATCATACTGACTAATATGACACGGAAGAATATTTTCAAATGCACTTATCCTTTTAAGGAGTCTGGGTTCAGCATTAATATCAATAAAAAACTCATGTTGATCTAAGCTCTCTATAATAATCAATTAATACATCAAGACTATAGGCAGCATTGGCAGGACTGGGATTTGGGCTAACAAACACTTTCGCATTTATTCTATCAACAGCATTAAACCCCCACTGCCAATCGCGTTTATCGGCATAGGCATAGCGCATGAATTTCCCCATCGCCACCTTTCCATGGAACCATACAATCGCTGGCGCATAACAATCTATTTTTTCTCGAAGCATCGGTGCGTCTTGTTTGAAATCAGCAGCACGTAACTCGTGGCCCATGGCGCTTGCTCGCTTCGCTACATCTGTAAATCCTATGCCATGTTGTTCTAGCAACTGCTTATGAATATTTTTATTTGGCGCGACGTGCTCATCGATAATATTCGCTTGATTGAATGCTTTCCAGAATCGATTGCGCGGATTAGCAAAATAAAAACCCAATTTTGCTGAAGGGATGGATGGATTCAAGCCCACCGATAAAATCCTCAACCCATGGTCAAGGTAATCTGGCAGAAAAATGTCTTTATTTTTGACAGCAACCATCTTATTTATCTTTCAAACTTCTCGCTTTTACATTATATACTTACTTGAGCTAGATACATTTCATCAACCGACATAATGGAGTTTTACAGTGAACAAGACATATGAAATTACCACGATGGAATTAGGCCCAATGGAAAATTTCATTTATCTAATTACTGATATCAAAACTAAGCAAGCTGCGGTTGTCGATCCAGCATGGGATGCCGCTAAGATTATTCAACATGCAGCATCAAAAGAAATATGCATTACAGATATTTTACTAACACATAGCCACCATGACCACATCAATGGTGTTGAAGAAATCCTCAATCATTCTGACCCACAACTTCACTTATTAAAGCCAGAAGCTGATTTTTGGGAAGCAAATTTAAATAAACCTTCTTTGCATTATGGGGGTGACACACTGCATATTGGAGAAACCGAACTAACCATTTTACATACGCCTGGGCATACACCAGGTTCAGCATGTTATTTACTTAACAATGACATTATCACGGGTGACACTATGTTCGTATTTGGATGTGGACGTTGTGACTTACAAGGCGGTGACCCAGAACAAATGTTTTCCACACTAAAAAAGATGAAGAATGAACTCGACCCAGAAACAGTCATTCTCCCAGGACATAATTACGCCAGTAAAGCGACATCCCATTTAAGCGAGCAAATAGACGGTAATCCTTTCCTACATTTCCACAAATGTAGCGATTTCGTGGAATATCGCATGCACACACACGACAAAACACGTGACACTCCATACAACCCTGTGACTGCTCAAGAATTACTAAAATAAATTTAAATTATTTGTAATTAACACCACACTTTTGAGGTCTTGTATTTAACAACTCACAGCTGCAGCCAAATTATGCTGTCTTTATTGAGTTGCTTTAGGTTCACTCTTTACATAGATTTAATACAAGGAATTAATCATGGAAAACCCAAAATTTGCTCCAAAAATGACCGGTGTGGCACTTGCATTAGCGGCGGCTGGTATCATTGGCGGTTGCCAAACAACGACTGAAACCACTGAAGCGGCGGCGGCATCAAGCAATACCACAGATTTAGTCCATTGCTATGGCGTTAATGTTTGCAAAGGCCATAATGATTGTGGCACTGCAGATAATTCATGTGGCGGTCAAGCATCTTGCAAAGGAAGTGGATTCGTCGCTATGCCTAGTAAAGCATGCGGAGATGTTGGCGGCACAATCAAAGATGATTTTGTTGGTGAAGTTGCTAAAACAGACCTAATTCATTGTTATGGCGTCAACACTTGCAAAGGTCACAATGATTGTGGCACGTCTGAGAATGCCTGTGCAGGCCAAGCAGCATGCAAAGGTCATGGATTTGTCGGGACAACTGAAAAATCATGTGCAGATATTGGCGGCGAAGTAGGCGCATAATTAAGCATCGACCCTAAAAAACACGGGAAGTGCTTTGCATTTCCCGTGATTTAAAGAAATAAAATGGATAATAATTTTCTAGGATTTGGCGTAGGCTTGCGCACCGATCATTATCAGCATGTGGTCGACAACCAACCCGATGTTGATTGGTTTGAAGTGATCTCCGAAAACTTTATGGTCGCGGGTGGCAAACCTAAATATTTTCTTCACAAGGTAAGAGAGCACTACCCTGTTGTAATGCATGGCGTATCTATGTCTATCGCTAGCACCGATCCATTAAACATGGATTATTTGAAAAAATTAAAAACGTTATCTTCTGAAGTACAACCAGAATGGGTATCTGATCACCTGTGCTGGACTGGCGCAGAAGGATTAAACAGTCATGACTTATTACCTGTTCCCTACAATGATGAAGTAATCACACACATTGTTGACCGTGTACAACAAGTACAAGAAATATTAGGAAGGGCATTAGTCCTTGAAAATGTCTCTAGCTATCTCACTTATAATCAATCAGAGATGGAAGAATGGGAATTCATTAATGCTATCGCTGATCGTTCTGGCTGCAAAATACTCCTAGACATTAACAACATATATGTCAGCTCACGCAATCATGATTTTTGCGCGCAAACATTTTTACACGCTATCAAGCCAGAACATATTCAACAATTTCATTTAGCTGGACATAGTGATTATGGAGACTATGTAATTGATACTCATGATCATGATGTCCCGCCTGCTGTATGGGACTTGTATGCCGATGCAATTAAGAAGTTTGGCTTAATCAGTACATTAATTGAAAGAGATGACAATATTCCACCTTTTGAAGATCTGCATTCTGAAATGCAACATGCTCGTGATATTGCACAACAAACCTTAGCCACCGTTTAGGCACTATGATGCAAGACTTGCGTCTCTTACAGTCAGATTTAATTAATTTTCTTATTCGTAAGAAAGGCAGAGTTGATGGTTACATTACTGACGGTGGACCTATAGATAAACAAACTCGTCTCGATATTTATAGCAATGCTTACGCACTGCGCTTGAGAGGTGTGATTGATACTGACCATGAGATCTTGAGTTATTATCTGGGTGATGAATTATTTGATCAATTAGTTGATGGCTATATTCAGACCTACCCCTCTAATCACACTTCTTTAAGAGATTATTGCAGTAATATCCCAAATTACTTAGAAACAAATGCTCCGTTTAAAGATCATCCAATCATTGCTGAACTAGCACGTTTTGAACAAACCTTATTATTTGCTTTTGACGCCAATGATGCAGACACTTCAAATATGCTGGATCTAAATAAGCTATCGCTTGAAGATTGGCCTAATATTAAAATTCGTTTTCATCCAAGCATGCAACTGTTCGAATGCAGCTACAATTGCGTTGATACTTGGCAAGCACTTAAAAAACAGACAACGCCACCAGCCGCACAAAAAATTGAGTATGCCGCTTGGGCAGTGTGGCGGAATAAACAAAAAATAACTGAATTCAGATCTCTTGATATTAGTGAGCTAACATCAATCAAAACTTTTTTGAAAGGCGGGTCTTTAAGCGACGTGTGTGAGCAACTTCTCTTACATCATCCTGAAGACGAAGTGAGCAAAGTGGCTGTGACTTATTTATCAGACTGGCTAAACCGCCATCAAGTTTCTTTAATTATCACCTAACAAATAAACTATTTATTTTCCTGCTCTGAAATTGCAACGAGCACGTCTATCATTTCTGCCGCTTCACCAATATATGGTGCGATATGTATCTTCACGTTATCGTACTCTTTTTGCTTTAGGTTCACGATTTCTGGAACGTCTTCATGAACATGACGACCTGCAGACAAAAAATATGGTAGCACTGTGACATCTGTTGCTCCATTTTGCACCAGGCTATCAATACCCTCGGGAATAGAAGGTTCTGCCAATTCTAAGAAGGCATGGGATATATGAGCATAATTTCCTTTTACTTTTTCGCCCAACGACTTCGCTACCACGGCAATTTCTGCATTGGACTCTGCTCGGCGACTACCATGTGCAACTAATAACAATGATTTCATAAATTTATAGCCTGTAGATGTAGAAATGATTCAATGAAGACATTCAATCATCTGGACGCTTGTGGGACAAGCTTAAGATTAGTCTTAGTTATACAGAAGATAAACAGTGGGCATAAAAAAACCCGCAGTAATAAATTACTGCGGGTCAGCTTCAGAAGGAGAGAAACTACGGTATTAATTATAGATTGAAGGAGAGAAATTACTTTACCCATTATCGGTCGAAAACGACCGTTTATGAGGTTTCAGAGATATTTTATCTAATACTAGCGGAACTGGCGTTATTCGCCTCACCTCGACGTAATTGATCGGCCTTATAAGTGACCATCGCCACACCCTCATTATCTATTCTGATGACAATGCCAGACATTCTTTGCATATCTCGAATAGTGCCGTTTTCACGCACTATAATGACTTCTACGCGTCGTCCTTTCTGCAAATCATGCTCGGCAGGCAACTCTATAAATAAGCCACCATCGCTGAAATTCCCTTGTTTTGATTTCAACGTGGGTTTTCCTGTACGCTTTATAATCACTTCACCGTCAATCGGTTCGCGTGGGCTACGTGGATAATGCATATAAAATTCCGGTTATTATGTCTATATAAGCCAATTTCACCCTTTAGCAGGGTCTACTCACAGGCTACTATAATTACTCAATGAGACCGTTGATATTCCGATAATACTCCCAGAAACAAGCTTATTCGGTCAGCCACACACAGCCGGAATATTGAGGATAGTGTCTAAGCTTCCAACCACTGTCTAAAGGCTTTCCAGCCAGAATCTAGAATCTCGATGCCATGACGATCAGCACTTGAAAAATGGCGCCGAGTAATCAAAAAACTCACATAGGGAATTTGATAAAACAGGACGGCCAGCAACATGAAAGCTGCACCAATCCAAAATGAAGCGTTTTCTAGTGTGACTGTTTGGGTATACCAAAAATATGCTGACACAACGATTAGAATGACAACTAAACTAACCGTAATGGAACGATTAGTGGCTAAAAAATAGTTTTTTACGTCTGTGGCAGTGTTGGTCATAGTGTTTGCTGCAAGTGCACAAAGTTTGTTCAATATAGTATTCTAACGAACTTGTAAGATTACACTATATATCTTTGGTCTAATGTTTATTAACGTTGTTATATTTAGTGTCGTATGAATTTATCTAAATCACGAAGAAATTTTTTGTTAGCTGTAGTGGGCTTTGCTGGTTTTGTATACTTACAAATACTGTCCGGTAAGAGCAAACAATTGTATACCGCAGCAAGCGACATAAAAGTATTAGAGCTTAGTGATAAAGAATGGCAACAAAAACTATCTGAAAACGCTTATTACGTTCTAAGAAAAGGTAAAACTGAAGTTCGTCGATCAAGCCCCTTAAACAAGGAATGGAGAACTGGTGTTTACTTATGTCAAGGCTGCGATTTGGACTTATTCAATTCAGAAATGAAGTATGAGAGCCACACAGGTTGGCCTAGTTTTAATGATCATATCCATGGCCACCTAGTGACCTATACGGACTTATCAGCTATACCTCCCCAAAGAGCTTATAAATGTGCACGCTGTGGTGGACATCATGGGCATTTATTTATGGATGGGCCTTTACCTAAAGGAGAACGTTGGTGTAACAATGGGGTTGCGTTACGCTTTGTGGCTACTTGAATATGTGAGTGAACTTCAAGAAATGGAAGTTATTGGTTTGATACTATTAACTAGTGACGAACATGACTAGTAAACCTAGACTGACCACTAGGTAAATGCTTAAGCCAAACGTTAGCTTGTTACGTTTTTGTTGATCAACTATCAATGCACCAGACTTCAGCTCTTGAGAACGCTCGAAGCCACTAAACATGACGAGTAATCCGGCAAACCAAGCAACGATGACCGCACTTGTTAACAACATAAAATCCCCTGCTTTAACTACGTTAAATTACGCATTTAGATTATCATAGCGCCCCAAAAGGCAATGTGATCGGATTAACGTTTTCTACTTAGTTTTTAGATAGATAGAAGAGTTCATAGCAACTAATTATAGGATAAAATACGCCAAAATTTTCGTATCTTATTAATAGATGGTGAGTTTTTCTTGGCAAACAATCAATGTAATATTTCAATCAAAAAATTAATTAATTTATGAAACATATAAATATGAAAATTGATTCAATCATTCACACATACGCGAGCACAATTAAATACACTTTAAATCAGGCAAAATATTTCCGTCATAACTCACAATAGCGGAGTTCGCATCATAAAATATTCTGTTGTCACCGATGACTGAGAGATGAGTAACTTGGTCAATGCTTAGCCTCTGATTTTCATACAGTTCTTAGCAACCACTCGTATCTGTCATTAATCAAGTTCTAGTCACGGCAATATGAGCATCATTAGATCCATTGAAACAGCCAATCTAACGACAGAATGAGGTCAATTGGCTGACTAAGTTTGCCTATAATTGCGTTAGTGATACTATCCCCCACGTTATCGATTCATCTATAAATATAGATAAAAAATAATAATAACGACATAAATTAAACCAAAAGGAGTATGCGATGATTAAACCGCATGGAGGTGACAAACTCACCCCACTATACGTGGAAAACGATGAGCAACGCGCAGCATTACTAACAGAAGCAGAGACGCTACCCAAGTTACTTGTCAATTCTGCCACCGCTGCGAATGCAGTGATGCTTGGCGCCGGATATTTCACTCCATTAGCGGGATACATGACTAAAGCAGATGCCATTTCAGTTGCCAATACTATGCATACTAGTAGCGGTCTTTTCTGGCCGACTCCTGTATTAAACTTATGTAAAGATGTATCTGAAATTAGCGGGCATAATCGAATTGCGTTACTCGATCCAAATGTCGATGGTAATCCAGTCGTTGCTATTCAAACGGTCGAAGCGATTGAAGAGCTTAGTCAAGACGAGTTAGATTTAATCACCGAAAAGGTCTACGCGACAAAAGATCCAGACCATCCAGGTGTTGCAACGTTTACTTCACTCGGTAATAAAGTAGTGTCCGGGCCTATCGAAGTACTGAACTACAGTTATTTTGAAACAGAATTTCCTGGCACATTTAGAACGGCCGTGCAGATTCGTGCTGAAATTGAAGAGCGTGGTTGGAAAAAAACTGTTGCCTTCCAGACTCGAAACCCTATGCATCGTGCTCACGAAGAATTATGCAAGATGGCTCAAGAGTCTACCAATGCTGACGGTGTTCTCATCCATATGTTGTTAGGACAATTAAAACCTGGCGATATTCCTGCTCCAGTACGTGATGCCGCTATTCGTAAGATGGTCGAATTATATTTCCCACCTAACACGGTCATGATCACTGGCTATGGATTCGACATGCTTTACGCCGGCCCTAGAGAGGGAGTTCTGCATGCAGTATTCAGACAAAATTGTGGCTGCACTCATTTCATTATTGGTCGCGATCATGCCGGCGTGGGTGATTACTATGGTGCGTTTGATGCACAAACAATTTTTGATGATCAAGTACCTGAAGGCGCTTTAGAGATTGAAATATTCAATGCTGATCATACTGCTTATTCTAAGAAATTAGATAAAGTTGTCATGATGCGAGATGCCCCTGATCACAGCAAAGAAGATTTTGTATTGCTTTCTGGTACCAAGGTGCGTGAAATGTTAGCTGCAGGTGAAGATCTTCCAAAGGAGTTTGCAAGACCCGAGGTGGCTAAGATATTAATGGAGCATTATCAAAATAGTTAACCCATAAAAAAAGGCGCATCTGAAAAAGATGCGCCTTTTAATTTTTACTGCCTTTTTAAATAAAGGTCATCAAAGAAGAATTTAACTTTGCTTCAAATATCTTTAAGGATTCTTCATCTTCAGATAATAGCGCTAATGTCCCCTTATTAGTGCCCAATAAAACACCTTTGAAAAAATGATCGCTAAAGTGAATATTCTTTTCACCATCTAAAGCTTCAGGGAAAACTATCAAGGTAACTGGTGCATTCTCACCTGCAAAAACAATATGCACACCGACTTTATCTTGAATCACACAATTTCCTGCATGCGTCGCATAACCGATATTTTCATCTGCTCGCACACCATGAGGTTTCAGCAACTGATTTAAGCTTTCTAAAGTGACATGGCCTTTGTCCTCCAACACCCACAACTCTTCATGTGCATGCTCCAAAATTACATCGGCAATAGCTGGAGATGTATTAAATGTGGATACAATCGACACTGCAAACACCAACATGACACTGGCTGCAATTGCACTCCAACGATATTTTTGGACGCCAGTTTTTTTCTTATGCAGATTATGCTCAACCAAAATGCGAGACGCTAAGCCTTCTGGCACATCTACGTCGACAGCTTTCTTAAGTACTGAATTAAACTTAAGCTGTTTCTCATAAAAAGATTTACACGTTGAGCAATTTGAAAGGTGCTGAACAAACGCCGCATCCTTGTCTTTAATGTCAGTTGTTATTTTGCGTCTTGCCGCTAAACAGTTCATATCATCCATAACTAAATTGAGACCTCTTGAGTCTCGTCCTCTTCCAATAACTTTCTTAATTTCTGTCTGGCTCTAAAGACTCGCGTCATGACGGCACCAGGTTTAGCATCAATTATCGTGGCAATTTCATTACAAGAATAGCCCCCAATAACTTGTAGCACCAATGGTTCAGCATAAGAGGCTGGTAACTGGCGTAAGGCTGCACGAACAGCCATGTTATCTACATTGGCAAAATCATCTTCGACTGTCGCAAATACTTCGACCATTTCATCATCAAGCGTCGTTAATTCTGCTTGAGCACTTTTTTTCTCAAAACGGCGAGCATTTTCACGCCGCAGTATCGTGAATAGCCAACTTTTTGCCGCTTTTGCATCGTTGAGAGAATCAATCGCTCGCCAAGCACGTAAAAATGTCTCTTGTACGAGGTCTTCAGCAATCGCCGCATCCTTACTCAACCAATATCCATAACGATAAAGATCTTTCGAATAGGCATGCACCATGGATTCAAATCCCTGCTCTTTTGTATTCATGTCTACTAGACCCAACTTTTCTGTACTTTCTTTCACCATTTAAGCGATTTTATCGGTTAATTTCACATAAAATGACATAGTTAGCTTCCATTTGTAATAATTTTTACAGAATAAAGTCAATCGTACAGTGTTTATCTAGTACATCCAGACATTCTTGCTAGGTCCAGTTTCTTATACGTAGTAGAATTGCACAAGATAAAGTATGTGCTTAATATAGGCATAAATAATAACAGTATTTTAATTGAGGTATTTTTCATGGTTTGCAATGTCGGTGATACAGAGAGAATGGCTAGAATTTTAGTTGGACTACTGATAATTGGGATAGGATTTGCACTCTCATCTTGGTGGGGAGTGATAGGAATCATACCCGTATTTACAGGAATAACAGCTTGGTGTCCGGCCTATCTACCATTTAATATTTCTACCAAATAATTGGATAGTTAAACTACCAGCAGGTTTGATAAAACATATTCAAAACAAATAAATACACACCGCCCTGGTTAATCTTTAGGGCAATACATTGGAAGTAATAAAGCTTGGAGATTAGACATGTTTGGATTAGGTAAAAAGAAAGACTTCACTGCAACAATTGTTAACAGTGGACAAACTTTTGAAGTAAAGGGTGGCATTAATTTGTTGCAAGCTGCATTAAATGCTGGAATTGAATGGCCACATGATTGCCGTGTTGGCAGCTGTGGTTCATGCAGAGCAACGATCAAGAGCGGCAAAGTCAAAGCATTGAACGACTTTTCATATGTTCTTGATGGTGAGCAATTAAAAAGTGGAATGGTATTAGCTTGCCAATCCAGATTGCAAAGCGATATAGAAGTTGAAGTTGATTTCGAGCAAGGCTCAATAAACTAGCACTAGATCATACAAGCACGAGTTTTTATAACTCGTGCTTGTAAATCATGTTACACCCTTAACTATTTCTGTTTTTATTAATAAGTTTCGCTACGTGATAGTTAAGCAAGGTTTTATCGTTATCTGATAATACACTTCTTCGCTCTTCTAACACTTTCTTCATTTCACGTGGATTAATTACTTGGACAACAACGTGTTCGCTTGGCGATCTTACAAACCATTCAGGAAACACCACTAAGCATTCAACATCAATCGGCTTACCTAAGCTTGCATAGAGCTTATTCTCAACCCATTGTTTTACATTTTTTAATGGTTCGATAGGATTTGCGTCTGGCCTATAACCATTAAGCAAAATTTGCTCATCGTCATAATTAATAATAGCCTCATCATTTGATGGTGTTCGCCAGTCGCATAAATTTACCAGTACAACACCTGATTGATTAGCAATCAGGTAATCAATCTTCTGTTTACCCATCACAACATTCTTATATACGGTACTGCCGGTTTCTTCACTATGACTTTTGATTGCCTCATTTAATAATGGCTCACCTTTTTTACCTAAGCGCAAAAATCGAAAATGATCTTTATAATCTGCAAGCTGATAAGCAACAAAAACTATTGATGCTATAAACAAACCAAATACAACAATCGGCATGGGCGGAACATTCATATACCAACGATAAATTTCCACCAACAGAAATGCGAATAAAAATCCGGTTATCAAAAAATACGGACGTATTCTCTGATCCAATTTCTCACGCACAATATTATCTTGATGATTCACTTGAGTTCTCTCAAGCACATCATCATATTCAGCTGTATTTTCCGACTGCATATTACTCACCATGTTATATATTTAATTATTTTATAATTTTTATCATCATTTCTTAGCAAAATGATGTACGACTCCATTGGCAAACAACATATCAAGCAAGATATCAGCACTACTATGGAATCGGATGAGCGTATTTAGCTATAGGCTAAATGGGACGATGCGTAATTGAATAAAACAATGATGTATTTCATGTGCATCAAAATACTAAATGGAACAAAATTACAGACGAAATCATGATACCTCAAACAATCAAATAGTTACTTTTATTGTATTTACTCAGACAATCCAAACAAGTGATTGATAGATTCAACCACTTAAACAAACGCTACAATTCATCCGATCAAACAACTCGTTAAATTTGTATATTTTCATACTTAATCACATGCGCTAATGCATCTTCAAGAATCGCACGTGATTGCGCAGAGGTTGCATGTAAAAAAGCATGCAATTCAGCATCCTGGTCATTCTTGTTTTCACATTCAGCACTATAAATCTCAAACGCAACCAAACTTTTAATTAAGTCTGATAAATGTTTAGGGCACTCGCATTGAATTGAAGACGATATTCTCGCCAAACTACCTAACTGCTTAGAGCTATACCGCCGCGTCGGCAGTGAATCTTCCAGATATACAGTTGAACTGTCTGTGGCAAGTAAATTTTTAGAATCACCACCCGAGCGGTCCATGCATAAGCGAGCCAATTCATAAACATCAATTGATGACCTAATGGCACTGACTTGAGGGCTTTGTAATTGATTAATTTCGACTTGAGAACCAAATCCGTATAGAACAATGACATGCCAAACACCCATATCTTTTAAGAGTTTTGATACATATTTTCTGGTTGCCTCATTAATAGTCGGCCGCTCGATGATGGCCACATGAACTAATGATGCTGGTTCCTGCTGCTTCCAGCTTTCAATTGACTCAGCATGCCCAAGCAAATCTATTCCATCAAAATCGGACATTCCATCCATGACTCTCAGAGGAAAGTCTTCACCCAGCAATAGCACACGGCATAATTGATTATTTGACATCTGTCCTTCGTGAGCATTCATTTGATTGGAGCGTTGCTCACTAAGCTGCACACTATTTTCCCATTTACCTTTGAGCTCATGTACAGAGAGCCGTGCAATTGTGCCAATGGAATTACCGGCGTCAGATAAATTCTTCAACAAAAATAACTTTGCTAGATCGTCACTACTATATACACGATCTCCAGATTCTGAACGACTCGGAACCACCGCTTGGTAACGTCTTTCCCAAGCACGAAGTGTCTCAGTCCCTATTCCGGTTATTTTTGATACCGCACCGATTTTATATTCGTCCTTACGTATTTGTGCTTCCATCTGTCCATCCTCGTACATTTAAGTTACATATACATTAACGTTAAATCGAACAAATAACAAGCATATACATCTATTGTTTATATAGAATTCAGTGTTCTGTACATTCTATTTTTATAAAAATTTATAATATCAGTAAGTTATATATCAAGTGATCGTGATATTTGTACAGATATTGCCGATTTGAAACATTGCCGATAGCGATTGAGGTTAGCCATTAAGGTTATTTCTTAAAACGAGCCATATTTGACAGATCGTCATAGCACGCACCAAATTTGAACTTTCACTTTCATTATCGCACCACGATAGCGCGTAAAGATGCTTCTATTTTGGGCCCATTTATCCATGCACTCATTCCTCCACAGATTGTAAGAAATTAATTTTCTCTTTTAATTTAATGATTTAAATACACAACCCAAAATTTTTTTCATCTTAAAAATTTTGTGGCACAAAACATGAAGAGACCTAAGCAAGGGCATTACGCACAATCACAATGCAGTTACCTAAGCTGAACTTGATGCAAGCCCTCTTTTTGAACACCCAAATTTTAATCACTGGAGAAAAAAATGAAAAAGTTGAGTTTGTGGTCAGTGTTATGTGTTGAGATGATTACATGGTCATCAAGCGCATTCTCAGACACTATTAAAGTAGGCGTACTTCACTCGCTATCAGGCACGATGGCAATTAGTGAAACCACACTAAAAGATACGGTGCTGATGATGGTTGAAGAGCAAAACAAAGCCGGCGGACTATTAGGCAAGCAATTAGAAGCAGTCGTGGTTGATCCAGCTTCAGACTGGCCATTGTTTGCGGAGAAAATGCGTGAATTAGTCGAAGTTCATAAAGTAGATGTGATCTTTGGCTGTTGGACTTCAGTATCAAGAAAATCAGTACTTCCTGTTGTTGAAGAACTTAATGGGTTACTTTTCTACCCTGTTCAATATGAAGGTGAAGAATCCTCTAAAAATGTTTTCTACACAGGTGCTTCGCCAAACCAACAAGCAATACCTGCAGTAGACTATTTGATGGATGGCGGTGTAGAGCGCTGGGTATTAGCAGGAACTGACTATGTATACCCTCGTACAACCAATAAAATTCTCGAATCATATTTAAAGCTTAAAGGTGTCGATGAAAAAGATATCATGATCAATTACACACCGTTTGGTCACTCTGACTGGCAAACAATTGTCTCTGATATTAAGGCGTTTGGCTCAGCAGGGAAAAAGACAGCCGTCGTCTCAACAATCAATGGTGATGCTAATGTTCCTTTCTACAAAGAATTAGGCAACCAAGGATTATCTGCTGAAGACATTCCTGTCGTGGCATTCTCAGTGGGTGAAGAAGAACTTTCAGGCATTGATACTGCACCACTAGTGGGTCATCTTGCCGCTTGGAATTATTTCCAAAGCGCAGAGAGTGAAGAAAATGATAACTTCATCGAAGCATGGCAAGCATTCATTGGTAACGAAGATCGCGTGACTAACGACCCAATGGAAGCAACTTACATTGGTTTCAAGATGTGGGCTGAAGCAGTCTCTAAAGCAGGCACAACTGAAGTCGATAAAGTACGCCCAGCAATGTACGGACTAGAAGTGCCCAACTTAACTGGCGGCACTGCAGTCATGAATACTAATCATCACTTATCTAAGCCAGTACTCATTGGTGAAATCCAAGATGATGGGCAATTTGAGATCGTGTGGTCTACAGACAGTGAAGTGAAAGGTGATGCATGGACTGATTACTTACCTGAAAGTGCAGTGATTGTCTCTGACTGGGCAGACCCAGCAATCAATTGTGGTAATTTCAATACTGAGACTAAGAAGTGCTCAGGACAGAATTACTAAGTTATAGATAATCAAAATAATACGTAACCTAGTTACTAATAGGGCGTTCAATAACTGGACGCCCTTTTTAATAATAAAGATAATGTTACTAAAATTACCATCCATATTATTACTTTTATTCTTGCTTATCAGCACATCTTTTGCTGATGCGATTGATGAAGGCAATACTGTGCTTAGCTTCCCCGAATTAGTTGCTAATCTAACGACTAAAAAATTTGATGAAAAAGCCATCCTCATCAATAAAATTCAACAGTCAGAACATCCAAGATCACTAACTATTCTAGCCAAACTATTGGATGGAAGAATTTATTATAAAAAAGATGATAAAACAGTTGTTATTGCTGAAATTACAAAAAAAACAGCTAGCATAATAAATGCAAGTACCGGTGAACCATTAGGTCAAACAACTAAAAAGAAACTCAAAAAAGTAGGTATTAATAACAAATTAAGGCGTGTATTAAATTCTTCTATTGCACAGCTAAGCCTGAACAATGAAGATCCTAAAATCAGAAAATCTGCCGCTGTAGAAATGTTTAAAAATATGGATGACGAGATGTCTTCTATATTACAAAAACAACTCGGCGTAGAAAAAAATGAACATGTTATAGAAACTCTAAAAACAGCAATTTCAATTAATCAGCTTAAATCTTCTGTCTACGATGACAAGCTACAAGCAATTAAATCCTTATCTAATTCACTCTACCCTGAAGTACGTGCTGCTTTAAATCAATTAGAGAAAAATCTATCTAATGAGCCTCAAACATCACAGTCTCGAACGCTAATAGAAGCGATACAGAATTCCTTAAAAAAGATCGAATCAAGAGTAGGCATTTACAAACAAATAGAAAATATATTTTTTGGTATCAGCTTAGGCTCGGTTTTATTACTTATTGCTGTAGGATTAGCCATTACATTTGGTGTCATGGGTGTTATCAATATGGCACACGGTGAAATGCTCATGCTTGGCGCCTACACTACTTATATCATTCAGTTATTACTACCAAACCATATTGAATACTCAATACTTATTTCAATTCCAACCGCATTTATTTTTACTGGACTAGTTGGCATTGGTATTGAACGAGGCGTGATTAGATTTCTCTATGGTCGACCATTAGAAACTTTATTAGCCACCTTTGGCATTAGCTTAATTTTACAACAAGCGGTTAGGACACTTATCTCTCCACAAAACCGTGCAGTGTCAACACCAGAATGGATGAGCGGCTCACTTGATATCAATCCTGCATTATCTCTGACATATAACCGACTCTATATCATTATATTTGCTTTGTTAGTGCTAGCAGGATTAATGCTGTTATTAAATAAATCCAAATTTGGCTTACAAGTGAGGGCTGTGACACAAAACCGTTCCATGGCTAAAGCGATGGGTATTAAAACTGATTGGGTAGATGCATTCACCTTTGGTCTTGGTTCTGGCATTGCGGGCATAGCCGGTGTTGCACTAAGCCAGCTAACAAATGTTGGCCCCAATTTAGGTCAAGCCTACATTATCGATTCATTCATGGTGGTCGTCTTTGGTGGCGTTGGAAATCTATGGGGTACATTGTTTGGTGCAATGACTCTAGGCATCGCAAACAAATTTCTAGAACCATCGATGGGTGCTGTGTTAGCGAAAATAATCGTATTGATATTCATTATATTGTTCATTCAAAAAAGACCTCGAGGCATGTTTGCTTTAAAGGGTCGCTCTGTAGACAACTAAGCTTATGGAAAAATCTCTCTTACAACGGTTACTTTTATCTGATACCGGCAGCAAGATACTCACGATAGTAATAATATTTATCGCGATAGTTGTCCCTGCACTTAATTTACTTGCGCCAGTGGATTCACCACTGCATATCTCCACATATACAGTTACCTTATTAGGCAAGTATCTTTGTTATGCCCTACTTGCTCTATCTGTAGATTTAGTATGGGGATACTTAGGCATATTAAGTTTAGGCCATGGTGCATTTTTTGCCTTAGGTGGCTACGCAATGGGCATGTATTTAATGCGTCAAATTGGTGATCGTGGCGTATATGGAAACCCATTACTTCCTGATTTCATGGTGTTCTTGAATTGGGAATCTCTACCATGGTATTGGTTTGGCTTTGACCACTTTTCAATAGCACTATTAATGATGTTTGCTGCTCCAGGAATTCTTGCTTATGTATTTGGTTGGCTAGCATTTCGATCACGCGTCACAGGCGTATACTTATCGATAATGACGCAGGCGATGACGTATGCCTTAATGCTCGCATTTTTTCAAAATGATTTTGGCTTTGGTGGGAATAACGGACTCACCGATTTTAAAGAAATTTTAGGCTTCAATCTTCAAGACAACACGACACGATGTGCATTATTTGTCGCATCAGCAGTCGCCTTACTTAGTGGCTATGCTTTGTGTAAATATATTGCCCAGTCGCGTTTAGGTAGCTTAGTCATGGCGATTCGCGACTCTGAAAGTCGCGTAAGATTTATGGGTTATCGAGATGAACATATCAAATTATTTATATTTGTTATTTCAGCCATGCTCGCAGGAATTGCGGGCGCACTATATGTCCCTCAAGTTGGCATCATTAACCCTAGTGAATTTGCACCGATTCGTTCAATAGAGTTAGTCATATGGGTGGCCATTGGCGGGCGTGGCACATTATATGGCGCAGTATTAGGCGCATTTGTTGTCAATTATGCAAAAACTTTCTTTACAGCTTGGGCACCAGAAGCTTGGTTATTTATTTTAGGAGGTATTTTTGTATTTGTTACTGTTTTCATGCCTAAAGGTTTGGTGGGAATTTACAATCAAGCTCGCACACGTAATACCAGAAAAAAATCTATGAAAGAATCACAAGCAAATATAAGGAATTCATGATGGAAAAAAATGAATCCATATTATATCTAAACAATGTATCAGTTAGCTTTGATGGTTTTAAAGCAATAAATGAGTTAAGTCTTTATATAGATAAGAATGAATTACGCTGCATTATTGGGGCAAATGGCGCCGGTAAAACAACAATGATGGATATTATCACTGGCAAGACCAAACCAGATGAAGGTGAAGTCTATTTCGGTGATCACATCGATCTAACCACAAAAGATGAAGCCGAAATCGCCAATTTAGGTATCGGTCGAAAATTTCAAAAACCTACTGTGTTTGAAAATCATAGTGTGTTTGAGAATTTACAACTCGCTCTTGAAGGCCATCGCAATATTTTAAGCAACCTTTTTTACAAACTTAATGAAGACCAACGCAATAAAATTGATTCATCATTAGAAACCATTGGCCTTGAAGCTGAAAAATACAGAATGGCTGGAGAGTTATCACATGGCCAAAAACAATGGTTAGAAATTGGTATGTTAATCACGCAAAATCCACAGGTGCTGTTAGTTGATGAGCCCGTTGCAGGAATGACACATCAAGAATCTGAACGTACCGCAGAGTTACTGACATCATTAGCAACACGCCATTCAGTCGTAGTAGTGGAACATGATATGGAATTTGTCAGATCAATAGCTAGGCGAGTTACTGTCTTACATCAAGGTTCGGTACTCGCTGAAGGTACAATGGATAAAATTCAAAATGATCGTAAAGTAATTGAAGTATATTTAGGAGATTAATATGTTAAGTGTTTCTTCAATTAATCAATACTATCGAGAAAGCCATACGCTTTGGGATCTTTCATTAGAGGTGCCTAAAGGCAGCGTCACATGTTTGATGGGACGAAATGGTGTTGGGAAAACAACGCTTTTGAAATGTATTATGGGATTAGAGTCAATCACAGATGGAACCATTCAATTTAAAGATACTGAAATTAGCAAATTAAATGCAGAGAAACGTGCAATCCATAAAATTGGCTATGTGCCTCAAGGCAGAGAAATATTTTCTCAGTTAACCGTTGAAGATAATTTAAATACAGGTCTTGTAGCCAATAATTCAAGGCAATTACCTTCCATTATTTTTGAACTTTTCCCAGTCCTGAAAGAAATGTTACATCGCCGCGGCGGTGATTTATCTGGCGGCCAACAACAGCAGCTGGCACTTGGGCGCGCATTGGCGATTGAACCTGAATTACTCATTCTCGACGAACCAACAGAGGGCATACAACCCAACATAGTGCGTGAAATTGGTGACATCATAAAAAAATTAAACGAAGAGCTCGGACTCACGGTATTATTAGTAGAACAAAAATTACCATTTGCAAGACGTGTTGCTTCTAATTTTTGTATATTAGAAAAAGGTCGTGACGTTGCCAATGGCTCAATGAACGAATTAGACGACCAACTAATCAATAAATACTTAAAAGTTTAAAAAAAGCATATAGGAGAATATTATGCGCTTAAGATTTGCCAGCACTTGTCTATCTATCACACTAATGATTATTGCTGCGCCTGCATCTGCCCATTCTGGACATACTAATATCATTCACAACCATTCTGGTATCGAATATTTATTAGTTTTATTTGTTATTGCGGGCATTATTTACCATCACTTTAAACACTAGTCACCTGACAATGGCGGCAACGGCGATACCTTCTGAAAGCACAGTTAGCTGGAAAGCTACACTGGATTTATCATTTGCTAATAAGAAGAATAAAACAATACTGACCGGCAAGAAGCACTCAGGTCCACTTATGGTTCAAAAACCATTTTATCCTGAGACAAACGGCTGCTGTCATATTTATTTGATACATCCGCCTGGAGGTATTGTTGGTGGTGATTCACTCAATCTGAATGCTCATCTTGAAAAAGACACACACGCTTTAATCACTACACCAGCAGCTACCAAGTTCTATCGTAGTACCGGGATACAAGCTAGCCAATGCCAAACAATAGATTTAGAGGAAAATGCCATATTAGAGTGGCTCCCTCAAGAAACAGTATATTTCAATGAGACTAACGCATTTTCTTCAACGAGAATCAACACAAATAACAGCAATCAATTTTTCGCATGGGAAATTCAATGTTTAGGCTTGCCTGCACAAAAAGATTATTTTGTTGCAGGCAAATGCCGTCAAAAATTAGAAATATGGAGAAATAATAGACCCATCTTGCTAGAGACCAACCGACTTATTGGTGGGGACAAATTACTTGATTCAAGTTGGGGACTTCAAGGACATAAAGCTATCGGTACGTTCGTCATTTCAGATATTAACTCAACAATAGATATTGATACCGTCAACAACATTTCACTTAGATTCAAAAATCTAAGCAATTCTCACACATCATTGAATGGGCTATTTATTATAAGAGCAATGAGCGCTTTCGCAGAAGTTGTAAAAGAATTTTTTGCAGAGCTTTGGCAAATACTAAGGCCACAGGTTCTTCAATTAGAATCAAGCACTCCTAGAATTTGGCATACTTAATTTTACATAGGAACAAGCATGGAATTATCACCAAGAGAAAAAGACAAATTATTATTATTCACTGCTGGACTTTTAGCTGAACGACGTAAAAATAAAGGCATAAAATTAAATTATCCAGAAACAATTGCATATATCTCTTGCGCAATTTTAGAAGGAGCACGAGAAGGAAAAAGAGTAGCAGAGCTCATGGAAGAAGGCAGACACTTACTAACACAAAATGACGTGATGGATGGTATTGCCGAAATGGTTCACGATGTTCAAGTCGAAGCAACCTTCCCTGATGGCACTAAACTAGTCACTGTGCATAATCCTATTACTTAACCTTGGACATAAAAATATGATACCTGGCGAATTAATTGCACAACCCGGCGAAATTGAATTGAATAAAGGTCGCAGAAAATTAACTATCACTGTCGCAAACACTGGAGATAGACCAATTCAAGTTGGCTCTCACTATCATTTTTACGAGACTAACAGCGCACTAATTTACGATCGTGAAAGCACTTTAGGTATGCGCTTAGATATTGCAGCAGGCACTGCAGTACGTTTTGAGCCAGGTCAAGAAAGAACAATCGAACTCGTTGAAATTGATGGCAGCAAAATAATTTATGGATTTAATGCAAAAGTAATGGGAAAGGTGACAAAAAACCATGGCTAAGATAAGTAGACAAGCATATGCAGAAATGTTCGGACCCACTGTGGGTGACAAAATCCGTCTAGGTGATACTGACTTATTTATTGAAGTTGAAAAAGATTACGCAACTTTTGGTGAAGAAGTAAAATTTGGAGGCGGCAAAGTTATTCGTGATGGTATGGGGCAAAGTCAATTATGTTCAAAAGATGTGGTTGATACAGTCATTACCAATGCTCTAATTCTTGATCATTGGGGTATAGTGAAAGCAGATATTGGCATTAAAGAAGGGAGAATTGTTGGTATTGGTAAAGCAGGAAACCCAGATATTCAACCAGATGTCACCATCGCTATTGGACCTGGTACGGAAGCCATAGCAGGTGAAGGACAAATTATCACCGCGGGCGGTATTGATGCACATATTCATTTTATTTGCCCACAACAGATCGAAGAAGCATTAATGTCAGGCGTCACCACTATGTTAGGTGGCGGGACAGGCCCTGCCACTGGGACAAATGCAACTACCTGCACTCCGGGACCATGGAACATTTATAAAATGCTAGAAGCCGCTGATGCGTTTCCCATGAACCTAGGTTTTCTTGGCAAAGGTAATGCCAGCCTCCCTGAGGCATTAGAAGAACAAGTGGCTGCAGGTGCGATGGGGCTGAAACTGCATGAAGACTGGGGAACTACACCAGCATCTATTGATAATTGCTTAAGTGTCGCAGAAAAGTATGATATTCAAGTCGCTATTCATACAGATACACTAAATGAATCAGGCTTTGTAGAAGATACAATCGCAGCATTTAAAGGCCGCGCAATACATACTTATCATACAGAAGGCGCTGGCGGCGGACATGCTCCTGATATTATAAAAGCCTGTGGTGAAGCCAATGTATTGCCTTCAAGTACCAATCCAACTCGTCCATACACGGTCAATACAATTGATGAACATTTAGATATGTTAATGGTTTGTCATCATCTAGATACAAAAATACCAGAGGATGTTGCTTTTGCTGAATCAAGAATTCGAAAAGAAACGATTGCTGCTGAAGATATATTTCATGACTTAGGTGCATTTAGCATGATCGCTTCAGACTCACAAGCAATGGGCCGCGTCGGCGAAGTGATTTGTCGCACATGGCAAACAGCGGACAAAATGAAAAAACAACGTGGCGCACTTGAAGAAGATAGCGCTGACAATGATAACAATCGCGCAAAACGCTATATTGCAAAATATACAATCAACCCAGCTATTACACATGGAATTTCCCACGAAGTTGGCTCTGTTGAAGTTGGCAAACTAGCAGACTTAGTATTATGGAAACCAGCATTTTTTGGAGCTAAACCTTCATTAATTATCAAAGGTGGATTCATTGCAGCCGCACCCATGGGAGATCCAAATGCCTCAATTCCAACACCTCAACCTGTCCATTATCGTTACATGTTTGGCGCGCATGGGAGTGCAACTCATAAAACGAGTTATACATTTGTATCACAAGCCGCTATCGAAAATGATATTGAAAAAACCTTATCATTACATAAGCGTTGTGTCGCCGTTAAAAATACACGCTCAATCAGAAAAAAAGATTTAATCAACAATACATATCAACCAAAAATTGAAGTAGATCCACAAACCTATGAAGTTCGCGCTGATGGAAAGCTTCTTACATGTGAGCCTGCAGAAATAGTATCGCTCGCTCAACGATATTTTCTGTTCTAATAAAATTTATATGTGATGATTCAAATAACACAAAAAATTGACTTTAGTGTAGAAACACAATTGTCATTAACATTACCATTTGATTCCAGACAGAAAGCCAGGTTACACACACAACTAGACAGTGGAGAGGAAGCAGGTTTATTTTTACCACGCGGTATAATTTTACGAGGTGGGGATTTACTACAAGCAGAAACAGGCGAAATCATTAAAATCATTTCAGCCAACGAAGAAGTTAGCACTGTCACTTCAAATAGCTCTTTGCAATTAATGCGTGCAAGTTATCATTTAGGTAATCGTCATGTTCCACTAGAAGTGACACCAAACTATTTAAGATTCCATTATGATCATGTCCTAAATGAAATGCTAGAACATTTAAATCTTACCGCGATTAAAGAACTTGCTCCATTTGAGCCGGAGTCAGGCGCCTACTCAAAAACCAATAATCATAATCATAGCCACACACATCATCACCATGAGTAACATTTCATTACTTCAGCTTCTACGAATATGTAGCCCCACTCTGCCAATTGGCAGCTACGCCTACTCACAAGGCTTAGAGACAGCTTGTCATAATGAATATGTTGATGATCAAGAAAGTCTTAACGAATGGATAAAGGGGATGTTAGCAAACAGCTTTGAATATCTAGATATTCCAGTCTTTTCTCGACTATATGAGGCGCATAACACTCAAAACTTCGATGCTGTCTGCGAATGGAATGATTACATTTTAGCATCACGAGAAACAAGTGAATTATTATTAGAAGATACACAAATGGGCGGCGCACTAGCTCGATTACTTGTGGATTTAGGAATAACCGAATCACTGCATTGGAAAAAAAACCAATGTTCATTATTAACAACATTTAGCTTAGCATGCGTGAAGTGGGAAATTGACAAAACAACATCAACGCAAGGTTTAGTATGGAGTTGGTGTGAAAATCAAGTAGGAATTGGTGTTAAATTAATTCCTCTAGGCCAAACAAGCGGACAAATAATATTATCAAATCTTATGACAAGTATTCATGACAGTGTTACTAATGGATTACTCCTAGAAGACAACATGATTGGCGCAACATGTCCAGGTGCAATTATGGCCAGCATGCAACATGAGCAACAGTATACTCGTCTTTTTCGTTCTTAATTTAAATATACATTCAAACAAATCAATATGACTACAAATAAACAAGTACTTAGAATTGGCGTCGGCGGCCCAGTCGGCTCAGGTAAAACTGCATTACTACGACTATTATGCATGCATATGCGTGATGATTATCAAATCGCCGCAGTTACTAACGATATATACACACGCGAAGATGCAGATTTTCTGATTCGCCATAAAGCGCTAGAAAAAGATCGAATTGTTGGAGTAGAAACTGGTGGTTGCCCTCATACCGCTATTCGCGAAGATGCCTCAATGAATCTTTCAGCTGTAGAGAGTTTATGTGAAACATTTGGAGAATTAGATTTTGTATTTATTGAAAGTGGTGGAGATAATCTAAGCGCAACATTTAGTCCAGAATTATCAGATTTAACAATTTATGTTATCGATGTGGCAGCAGGAGAAAAAATTCCACGTAAAGGTGGCCCAGGAATTACTAAATCGGATTTATTAATTATAAATAAAATAGATTTAGCACCATTAGTAGGCGCTTCACTGGAAGTGATGGATCGTGATGCAAAAAAAATGAGAGGTGATAAGCCTTTCTTATTTACAAATCTAAAAGAAGAAACTGGACTTGATGAAGTAATAAACTTCATCAAGCAGCATGGAATGATCTAACTATCTTCAGTATTAGGCACGACATCTTCGCGCATCATTTCTAAAGTACTAGGATATTCAGATTCGTCAAATTCATACATCAATGATTCTCTGTAATACTCTACGACTTTATTTACTTTGCCGATTAATTCCTGAGTAGTGAGATTTCTATTTTCTTTTTGTCTGTCCAAAAAGTCTAGAATCATCTGCTCTAATGTGTTTTTGCCAAAATATTCCATACCGCAAATTCTACGTTGATAGATAACATATAGATAATACGCTCATTAAATCCACAATAATGACCAAATATCCTATATTCTAAGACGTTTATACCGATATCAATTAGCCAACATGCTGTTTTCAGCATGCCTATGAGCATTATTATGTAAAGTCAAAATCAGATCAGCTTCTGAATCCGTCAACCCACATGCTTCTTGAATTTCTTGTTTATCACATCCACGCTTTGCCAATACAATTGCAGTGGAGTATGGAACTTCGGGTTCAACAGCTTCTGGGCGTAAATCCATTGTAGCCGTCATGTTATCTAGCTTGCTTTCAAGGTCTTGAATATGCTGCTTCATCATTTGGCAATGATCCATCGCCATTGCGTAATCAGCACGTAACCCATCAATTTGATTAATATAAGAAGGTTTTTTAGCAAAAAATGTGTTTATAAATGTAGATGATATTCTCTCAATGAAAGTAGGTTTAGTAGAAAATAATTCATCATCAGAAATTGAGTAATTCATTTTTTATCCTTTATGCAAAGTCATCAAAGACATGTTCGTTGTTTGTTGTAGATTCATGATTATTGTTAGATTGTCTCTTTTTCTTTTTTTCACTATTATTTTTACGATTAGGCTCGTATTTCAATCTCGCAAGCGAAGGTGTCACAGGTTTAATTCGATTGTCGTCCATGAGTATGCTCCATTAAATTCACATACCTCACACAATGTTTTAATTACACGACTCACGATACTTACTACTTAATATTATCGAAGCTATTTTGAACTTTAGATCGAATAGTTATAAGCGCTTTACCGTGAATTTGTGATACTCGCGATTCACTAACGCCCAACACTTCACCGATCTCTCTCAAGTTCATTTGCTCTTCATAATAGAAAGACATAACCAAACGTTCACGCTCAGGCAAATCGTCGATTATCCCTTCTAATGCAAAAGCAAGCTCTTCTCTTTTATAAATTGTTTCGGGTTGAACTTTAGTAGACATACTACCGTTATAGTCATGCTCTACTTCACCGTCATCGATACTAAATATCTTAGATACCGATGCATTTCTTAAAATCTGATTAAATTCATCTAATGAAACTCCCATCTCTTTAGCAATTTCACTATCTGATGCATTTCCAAGCTTTCTATCTTCTATCTTTTTGATTGCTTGATTCATTTCACGTGCTTTACGATGAACTGATCTAGGTGTCCAATCACCCAGACGAATTTCATCTAACATAGCACCTCGTATTCTTATACCTGCATATGTTTCAAAACTTGCGCCCTGGGTAGAATCAAAATTCTTAGCTGCTTCCAGTAGACCAAGCATCCCTGATTGAATTAAATCATCAACTTGTACAGAGTCAGGTAACCTACCTTTCAAATGATAAGCGACGCGTTTTACTAATGGTGCATGACGAGTGACTAATTCATCTGCAGATGTCTCTTGTTGTACATTCATGTACATTGTGTGAGCATTCATCCTTGACTTCCCTTTCCCAACTTTATAGTTAATTTATATTTACTAGTTGTTCTGCGAAAAATTCTAAATTCCCAGACGAAAATTCTTCGATCTTTCTACTATTCATTGTTTTAGCAATCTCTTTGAATGCCTCAGATGATCTTGATCTAGGATAAGCTGCTGTGACTGCTAATTGCCTTTTAACAGCTTTCTTTAAATACGCATCATCTGGTACAGCTCCTAAATAAGTAACAGATACATCAAGATACTTATTTATGACTTTTAAAATTTGATTGAACAGCATCTCACCATGTGCTTTTGATTCAACCTGATTAGAAATAACACTAACCTTATTGACAGCATAATCTCGGCTTAAAACTTTTATCAATGCATAGGCATCAGCGATTGATGCAGGCTCATCACACACAACAACAACGACTTCACCTGCCGCCCTTGCAAAATGAACTACACTGTCACTTATTCCTGCAGCGGTATCTACAATCATCACATCTACCAGGTCACCAACCTCACTAAAGGCTGAAATCAAGCCACTTTGTTCAAAACTATTCAAGTTAGCCATCCTCTTTACACCAGACGAGGCCGGTACAATTTTTATATTTTCAGGGCCATCCAATAATATATCCTTTAAGGAGCATTGATTTTCTATGACATGTAAAAGATTTTTTTCTGGTGCCAAGCCTAAAACGACATCTACATTCGCTAAACCAAAGTCAGCATCTAGCAACATGACACGTTTATTTAATTTCGAAAAACTAGTGGCAAGATTAATTGAAATATTTGTCTTTCCAACACCACCTTTACCACCAGTCACAGCAATACAACGTACTTTGTGATCAACCATAGTTAATTGGGATGAATTCATAATATTTTTTCTAAATGTCGATATGTTAGTCTGTAATTCCATGCTGATTTAAGCCCTCCAATAGCAGGCTATCATCGGATGAAAGCATTTCATGATCATTATTGTTATCAATTGCTCTCTGTATTAGAGATGATGATTCAATACTAGATATATCTTCTGGTACTTGTTGACCAAACGTTTCGAAATATACTGGCAAATTGTCTTCAATTGATACAGTAATAACATTTCCTAGTTGTGATGACTCATCAGTTTTTGTAATAACACATCCATTGGGATCACATTTTTTAAATCCATTAACAATTTCTTTTAAATTATGTAATTGTGTATTTGCGCTCATCAGAAGCAACTTATGAACACTTACTTTATTTCTAGTCAAGTTATTTATGAATGCCTGAATGGCTTCATCTGCTTCTGTCACACCAGCAGTATCAATAAGTACAAGTGATTTACTACGTATTATTTTTAAAATACTTCGCATATTCTCATCTGCATCAAAACGATATACAGGTACATTAAGAATTCGTCCGTAAGTATCTAACTGATCAAATCCACCAACTCGCTTGTCATCAAGATTAATAAACACAACATCATTAGGTCCATTCTCAATAACATATTTGGTAGCAATCTTTGCTAGCGTTGTTGTTTTACCAACACCAGTTCGTCCTAGTGCCATCACCACACCACCTTCAGACTGTACATCTGTTTTTGGTGTCTTAATGCCAGAGGCAAGTAATTCAATTACATTTCTCCATGCGGTTTCATTATCTGAAATGTCACTAATATTACTCATTACATGTTTACTCAGACCCACTCCAAAACCAGCATTAACCAATCTTGAAATTAGAGATATACCACTAGGATTATTCTTTCCCCATTTGGCCCAATCTAATAATTTTGTTTGGCAACCTAACACATCCTTCAAGTCACCTATTTCCTCATGTATTTGCATTATTGAGTTCATTTCATCAGGCAATGCACTTGTCATATAGTCTGTGAAATCATCTCTTAGTTGTGTCACTTGCTTTTGCAATACGGAAAAATTCTCGGTTCTTGCATGCTGTTGTTCAATATATTTTTCTTCTACAGATTTATGCAAAGTATCGATTTTTTGATTTAAATTATCATAAATTTTATTTCTTTCTTGATTACTCTCAATTTGAAAGTTAACAATTGTTTCACTGATTTTATCCATCTGTGCGGAAAATTGTTTCTCGATACTTTTCTCAATCGCATCACTCAAGGCATCTTGATTAATAACTGGCTCAGATACTGTTACTAATTCATGCTCACTAGATTCGGCTAATTTATCTTCTAATACGCTAGCATCGAAATCTAAAGCGGCAATAATTTCCACTCCATGTCTATTTTTTTCCGTCGAGAGGATAACCGCTTCAGGTCCCAGCTCTTCACGAACTTTTTGTATAGCATCATGAATTGATTTTTCTTTAATTCGTTTAATTTCCATTATTTAACTCCATACCATTAACGCTTATATATTTCATGCTGTGACACCAATCATATTCGGTGTTGTTTCTTCAGTTTCCTCACCGACATTGGCTACAATTTTTATTTGTTTAGACTCAGGTATCTCTTCATATGCAATTACATGTAAATCGGTAACCGTATTAGAGAATAAACGCGATAACATTGTTCTCAGTCCTTTAGAAACTACTAATACTGCTGGCAATCCAATTGCTTGTAGCTTCTGTGCAGACTCTCTTACGCCTTTTTGTAACTTTTCAGCTAAACCTGGCTCAATCATCAAATATCCGTCATTGTTTCCTTGTACTGACTTCTGCAATAACTGTTCCAGTTTTGTATCAATGGTGAAAACTGACAGTTCAGAGCGCATTCCATTGATGCCTTGTACAATCATTCGCCTAAGTGCGACTCTCACAGTACTTGTTAAAACGTCAGCATCTTGACTAGTATTTGCCGCATCCAACAATGTTTCGGAAATTGTTCGTATATCTCGGATTGACACCCCTTCTTGCAATAAATTTTGCAACACCTTAGTTATGGTTCCAATTGGAAGTGCTTTAGGCACAAGGTCCTCTACTAATTTAGGTGACTTTTCGCCTAGATTATCGAGTAACATTTGCACTTCGTCATAACCCAACATAGCACTCGCATGGTCACGTAAGATTTTATTGATATGTGTTGCAATCACCGTGGCAGGATCAACAACGGTATAACCATTGCTTTGTGCATAGTCTTTCTGATTTGCTTCAATCCACGTGGCATCCATTCCAAATGCAGGATCTGTGGTTTTAATTCCTTTTAATTCACTGGTTGTAGAGCCTGGATTGATTGCTAATTCACGATCTGGATATATTTCGCCTTCACCCTCATTAACGCCTAATAGAGTAATACGGTAAGAATTAGGGTTTAGATCAAGATTGTCTCTAATGTGTACAGGTTGAATTAAAAAGCCTAATTCTTGTGAAAGTTTTTTCCTAACTCCTTTAATTCTTCCCATCAATTGACCATTTTGCTTTCGGTCGACTAATGGAATTAACTTATAGCCAACTTCCAAACCAATCTTGTCAACGGATTGCATATCATCCCAACTAATATCTGCATTTTCCTCGCTAGGTGCCGGAGGTTCGACATCTTCAACTTCAGATGCGACTTGTTTACTTTTATCAATTTTCATCCAATAAGCTGCACCACCTGCAATAGCACCTAAAGTTAAAAAGGCTACATTAGGCATACCTGGAATCAAACCAAGGCCACCAATAATTGCTGCTGAAACACCTAAGGCTCGCTTATCATCAAACATCTGAGTAATGACATGCTTACTCATATCTTGAGAAGATGAAACACGCGTTACAATTATTGCTGTCGCCGTAGATAATAGAAGCGAAGGAATCTGAGCAACTAGACCATCACCAACTGTCAACAATAAATAATTCTGGGTAGCAACTTCTAAGGATAAACCATGCTGTGTCATGCCGATAATTAAACCACCAGCAATGTTAATAAACACAATTAATATACCGGCGATAGCATCACCACGAACAAACTTACTCGCACCATCCATAGAGCCGTAAAAGTCTGCTTCATTAGAAATATCTTCACGCCTTGCTTTGGCTTGATGTTGATCAATCAATCCTGCATTCAAATCTGCATCAATTGCCATTTGTTTACCTGGCATAGCATCTAAGGTAAAACGCGCACTAACTTCAGAGACTCGGCCTGCACCCTTAGTCACTACTACAAAATTGATAATAATTAATATGGCAAACACAACAATACCTACTGCATAATTACCACCAATGACAAAATCACCAAATGATTGAATAACAGAACCAGCAGCATCAGAACCAGTGTGACCCTCTATCAAAACAACTCGCGTTGAAGCAACGTTAAGGCCTAATCTCATCATCGTTGCAATCAACAATACAGTTGGAAAAACTGCAAAATCCAATGGTCGCATAGTATAAATTGTCACTAAAATAACAATTAATGAAAGCGTGATATTAAAAGTAAAAAGAACATCCAAACCAAATGGCGGTATTGGCACAATCAGCATCATTAACATCATGACTAGGAGTACCGGCGTACCTAAACCGTTTTTGATAAATGCTCTAATCATATTTAATACGTTCATTATTTAATATGCTCTATATTCTTTAGGAATAGTTAAATCAGTAGGAGGATTAGGATAATTACCTGGTTTTGCATTCTTTAATTGGAATACATAGGCAAGAACTTTAGCAACAGCAATATACAAATCAGATTCAACTTCACTATCAAGATCAGTGGTATGATAAATAGCTCTAGCAAGTAAGGGTGCAGTAAAAACTGGGACATCATGACCGGTTGCAATTTCTCTAATCTTCATTGCAACGTTATCAACACCTTTAGCAACTAATATAGGTGCTGAATCCTTAGTTATGTCATAACGCAATGCAACACTGAAATGAGTTGGGTTGACAATAACAACATCAGCATTAGGCACTTCTTGCAACATCTTGCGTTGTGATATTTCTCTCTGCAAGCTACGTGTGCGAGCTTTAGATTCAGGATTACCCTCTGTCTCCTTATATTCATCTTTTAATTCCTGCAAACTCATCTTCAATTGCTTCTTGTGATTCCATAATTGATAAGGAACATCAATAGCAACAATAACAATCAGCCCTAAAGCAATATACAAATAACTGCTAACTACAATTGTTACGGAATGGATAATTGCCTTATCATGATGCTCACTTGCAAGTGTTAAAAATTCTTCTTGATTTGCTTTTATAAATGCAAATGAAATTGCCGCCACTAAAACGACTTTTAGGACAGATTTTATTAGTTCAATTAATCCATTTGTACCAAACATCCGTTTAAATCCACTCATAGGATTGAGTTTAGATGCTTTAAAACTTAGTGAAGACAAACTAAAAGACCAGCCGCCAATTAATGCAGGGCCTGCAACAACTATTATCATCAATAATAAGAACATAAATGAGAGACTTAATAATACTTCACTGAACGTCGCTCCAAATGTCTCAAGAATATATTCATTACTCAACATACTACGACTACTAATCACATAACTTTTATCAAACACTCTTTCAATAGCACTTTGAATCTGTCCCATAGACGATAAAAATAACAAGCCTCCACCTAAACTAGCAATCATGACACTAAGCTCTCTCGACCTTGGAACTTGACCTTTCTTTTTAGCATCTAAGAGACGCTTGGCACTGGGTTGTTCCGTCTTTTCTTGATCTGATGTGTTATCTGCCATGACTTATCTCATCAACTAAAAAGAACAACAACATATTCAAACGATTGTTCCAATAAATCTTGGAAAATACGCATTGCCATAGGAATGCTTATTGCGATAAATATGAAACCGAGCATCATTGTGAGGGGGAAACCAACTGAAAACACATTCATTTGAGGAGCAACACGAGTCATAAGGCCCATGGCAATATTTACAACTAATAATGCTGTCACTGCAGGAATAGCAACAAGCAAAGCGCCAATAAACATCCGTCCACCCCATTCAGCAACAGACATTGCGGTATTTAACGAGAATACCCCATCAATAGGTAAAGTAATAAAGCTGTTTATCAATAGCTCGATTAATGCAATATGCCCATTCAATGCAAGAAAATATAATGATGCAAATACAGTCATTAATTGACTAACTACTGGAATCGTCACACCATTTGCAGGATCAGTCATCGAAGCAAAACCAAGACCCATAGTTAATGCGATATTCTCACCCGCAATAGTGATTGCACTAAAGGCAACCTGCATAATCAGCCCTATTGTTATTCCAATGAGCAGCTGTTGAGTTAAAATAGCAACACCATTAATAGTTAATGGATCTACATTAGAAGGAAATTTAACTAATGGAAAAACAAAGATTGTTATCGCAGTAGCAACTAATATTTTTATATACAAAGGAATATATGAACTGCCAATTAAAGGTGCAATTAACAGCAAACCTGTGACTCTCGCAAATGGCCACATAAAATCGCTAAGATAACCAAACAAATATGTCGCTTGCATCAGATCAGCCAATCACAGTAGGGATACTCAACAACAATTGCTGTGTATAGTTCATCAGTGTAGACAAAAGCCATGGACCAGCAGCAACTAAAGTTAAGAATAGTGCAAACAACTTTGGAATAAAGCTCAATGTCATTTCATTAATTTGTGTGGCTGCTTGAAACATACCAATCACCAAGCCTACAATTAATGCAACCATTAACATTGGTCCAGCGACAATGACTGCTGTCCACATAGCAGTTTGAGTCAAATCTAAAACGGATTCTGGAGACATAATATTTATAAAAAGCTTGAGGCCAAGCTGCCAATAATCATTGACCAACCATCAACCATTACAAACAACATTAGCTTAAAAGGTAAAGATATAATTAATGGTGATAACATCATCATACCCATTGACATCAATACACTGGCTACCACCAAATCAATAATCAAAAATGGAAGAAACACTAGAAATCCAATTTGGAATGCTGTTTTTAACTCACTTGTAACAAATGATGGAAGCAATACAGTTAATGGAATATTTTCTGGGCCATCAATACCCTGAATTCCAGACATTTCAATAAACATAGTTATGTCGTCTTCACGAGTCTGCGCTAACATGAACTCCATTATTGGTTTCTTAGCTAATTGAATTGCCTGATTAGCAGAAATAGTTTCTGCATAATATGGTTGAGCGGCAGTCTCATTTATTTCTTTCAAGACAGGCGACATAATAAACACAGTAATAAATAACGCTAGTCCGAGTAAAATTTGATTCGATGGTGTTTGCGCAGTACCTAATGCTTGCCTAAGAATTGCTAAGACAATAATGATACGGGTAAATGAAGTCATCATTAACAATGCTGCTGGTAGCAAACTCAGTGCTGTCATTAACACCAAAGCTTGCAAGCTCAAAGAATATTTCTGATCACCTTCCAAAGTCGTTTCAACTGTTAAGGCTTCTAGACCAGGAGCAGCTTGAATAGACTGAGATAATATTAATGCAATAAATATAAATAAAATTTTCATGATTATTTATTACTCAATATCTTTTCAATCTGTTGATTAAAACTAGATGATTTATTATTTTCCTCATCAAATTTTAATTCATCAGCTTCAAATTGATGTAATTTACTAATGCCATTACTTGAAACACCAATGAGAAAATTAACATTACCAGCTTCTAATATAACTACCTTTTCTTTACCACCCAGCGTAATTCCTCCCAGTATTTTCAATGAGGAACTCCCTTTGAAAGATACGCCGGAATATTTTTTAAATGCATTAACCAATAGATAGAAAATTACTAATACTATTGCCAATGAGATAACAACCTTAATTGCTTCCCATGAATATGAACCTAAAGTATTACCCTCTATCAATTCTTGAGACCAAGCACAGGACATATAAAAGAGACTTAAAATAGCTATCATCACTATTTTAATTAAATAAAAATTCATTTTTTATAATCCACTAAATGATTGAACGCGCTTCTCGGGACTTACTATATCCGTTAACCTGATTCCAAACTTATTATCGACTACTACAACCTCTCCACGTGCAACTAATGCTCCATTCACAAGCACATCTAGTGGCTCATCAATCATTCTTTCAAGTTCAACAACAGACCCCTGACCTAGCTGCAGTAACTCTCTCAAATCCATTTTAGCTTTACCAAGTTCTAGCGATACTTGAACTGGAATATTGAGTATGACATCTAAGTTTGGATTATTATCAACGCTAGCAGCTTCAAGAATTTTCTCATCAGCCATACTCTCCTGTTTTGTATCCACGCTCACCTCTTGTTCTGTTTCACTCATAACAATCCTTTTATTATTTTTTCACTTCAGGCTTAATCCAATCATTCACTTGGATAGCAGTCTGACCATTTGATTCACCTAATTGACCTGTCAATATTGGCGTTTTATTTACATACACAGTAATATTTTCTGGTTTTTGTATTTTTAATGTATCGCCTACTTTAAGCTCTACTAATTTATTAACAGGCAATACAACCCGTCCTAGTTCGCCAACTAACTCCATAGGAACTGATTGCAATTTATCGTATAATTTAGACAACCATTTTTTATCACTCGCTTCTTGAATGTTCTGAACAACTCTTCTTAATTTATGCTTAACTTTGTCCAACATCTTGTATGGCATACCAATCTGAATAACATTCACTTTGTCTCGTATTTTTAATTCAAAGTTAATATTTATAATCAGCTCTTCATGATCTAAGTGGTTTAGTAGTCGCGGATTGTTTTCAGTCTTTTCGTAGTTGAATGAATAATTATCTAGCAACTTCCAACCACTCTGCATACTTTCTAACACGTATGTTAATAACTTATGACTGATTCTTGACTCCGCATTGGTGAATTCTTCTTTCTCGATAAAATCATCCAAAGTGACATCAGAATCATTTGATTCTCCTTCTGACTCTTCATCATCATTATTTTCTTTCTCTTCAGTATTTTCAGTTTCGTCAACAGCCATTTCTGGTGCACCAAAATATCCCTCGATAACTGAATCAATTAAGCCATCATCAAAGCAAATTAAAAAACTTCCTTTCAATTCAGGTACATAAATTTTCTTAATATCTATCGGGATACTCAACGAGTGTACGAATTCACCAAATCGATTAATGTGTGCTTCTTGTGCAGTCACTTCAACTTTCTGTTGTAGCATTAGCTCCAATTTGTCGCGCAAATCAAGTGCTGTCTTCTCATTAATAATCTGTAAAGTTGGAAAATGTGACTGTTTAGTATGTTCTGGTTGTTTAAAGTCATATGGAATTACTTGCCCTTGCTCATATAATTCCTCTTGAGATGAAGATTGACTGTCTTTACTACTTCCAGCAAGATCACTCATTTCATCTGGACTTAAAATATCATCATCAGACATTGTTATTGCGCCACAAATTTAGTGAAGTAAATATCCTCTATGCCTTCATTGCCTGTTTTCATTTGCATAGTTTCTTTGATTCTCATCAGTACTTTTTGACGTAATTCTTCTTTACCTTCAACTGTTTCAATTTCTTCACTAGTAGTTTTACTTAACGTCATTAACACATCATTTCTTACTGCAGGCATGTGTAGCTTTAAATCTTCAATCACAGAGTCTTCTCTAGCCATTGCAACAATATATACCTGCATATAATTCTTTTTAGATTTGCCACTAAAGTTAGCAACAAATGCTGGGTGTAATTCATGATAAATGGACATTTCTGGTTCCATTTCTTCTTCCATCATTTCACCTTCTGCCATTTCACCCTCAGCTGGCTCATCACCACCCATAAAGAACATAGCGCCTCCAGCACCCAAAGCTAAGGTAACAACACCGATTGCTATCATCATGATCAATTTTTTTGATCCACCTTTTTTCTCTTCATCTGTTTCTGTATTCTCTTCAGCCATTCCTTAATCCTTTCTAATAAAATTATTAAGACACAATGCATCCTTGCACTAGCTATAAGCAAAGCACATGCCAATAAAATAACTATATATATTTCAACTAGATAGAGGGTGATAGATGTAAAATTGGCGTGACATCATAGAGAATGCCAACACATTGACGTGTAAATAAAGGAACTACCAAGAATATGACAGCTTATGATTTATGCAAACGCTTCTAGCAAATGATGGTTATTCTGCTTAACAGATCTATTGTTATCAGAGTCATTAGCTAAGTTTGACTGATCGTTATTATTTGATTGTAAGATAGCTTCATCACTATCTTGATATTCACTGTTTTGACTTTGCCCTTTATCTTGCTGTGAAACATTAGCATTTTGTAAATTAAGACCATTTTGCTCTAACATATCCTTAAGTCGTGGCATAAATGTTTCTAATGCTTCTTTGGCTGTCGTGTTTTGAGTGATAAATTGAATATTCAATCCATCGACGTCACTTTCAATATCAATCTCTAATGCTCCCAAGTGTTCTGGCGCTATAGCAATTTTAATATTATTTGCATTATTGCTCTTAGCCCAAGCAATTTGTTGCGCTAAGTCTTCACCATTACTAATGCCATTTCCAGCATCTAGTTTCAAAGGAGATTTATCCAGACTATAAATTTTATTACTAACATTTAGATGCTCAGATGGACTTACACCTGTCACATAGGCTTTTTCAACAGAGACATTATTAGGTGAAAATTTTACATCTTGAATATTCTCTTGTAATTTAACTGGCGAAGATAAATCGACTGCTACATCATTACGCTGATTCAGTCGACTTACATTCTCAAAGTGCCTATCTTGATCAAATACATTCGATCTTAAACTGACACTTTCATCACGTTGTAATGTTTCAAAACGCTTCACCTCTTCTTGCTGCACTATATTGTGAGTATGTTTAGCTTCAACAATTTCTTGTTGATCTATAACCAATTCTCCTGAAGTAATTTTTTCAACCTGAATAGGTTGCGTAGTAGTAACATGATTTATTTTATTTACATCGGCTTGTACAAAGCGAGCATCCAATTTCGCTTCAGAGACAGATGATGAAATTGGCTTATCTACTGAATTTTCATTAGGGACTAAATTAGCTTTACCAGTAATGTCTGAATCTGATAAAACTGAATTTTTATTATCAACAAATAAAGGATTCGAATTAACAGTATTATTGATTTGTTTCTCGTCAACTCGAGAGACTGAATAGGCAGTCAATGCTTGATCAAAAGGCTTATCAATAGAAGAGTTATGAACCAAAGCAACAGGCTTACTTAAATCGTTTTCCAGTCGACTAGTATTTTCATTCTGTATTATGCTTCCTTGAGTTATTGCATTAATATTACTTTGAGATGTTTCTTGTGCCAATGAAGAACGGTTATGGTTTCTTACTGTAACAACAACATCACTCGAATCTCTTATAACACCGCCAAGTAATTGCTGACTAGTATTTACTGCTTGATTTTTGTATGTTGGCACACCAGGATAATCAACCGAATCATCAAATGAATTTAATATTACTCCTGGAGTGACAGCAGCATTAGCTTTAAGCGATGAATCATTGACTAATGTACGATTAGAGCCCGATATTAAATTTTCATTAAGATTTGGAAATATTAATTCATTCCTATCATTTTGACGAATTGCTGTATAGATCTGTTGTGAATCAGATAGATTTTTAATATTGCTATCTATACTTGCATTAGCTATTTGACCGCTATACTCAATTGCATTTTCTGAGTTACCCGGTTTAGCAGTCAATGTAAATTGTGTAAATTCAAACGAGATTGGCGTATGTGGTGATTGTAAAGGATTGCCGTTTAGCGCGGCAATATTTGCAGGACTTGCTTCGTTAACAAAATTTTCAAATAGACCACTAAATTCACTATTTGAACCAGTATTCAACGCTGGAAATGATAATAACTCATTGTTTTCTATAGAGTTTAACGATTGTGTTGCGAATAAATTTGTGATCTGGCTAATTAGAGACTGCATAAAATTTATAAAGTAGTTGGTAACATATCTATGTTATTGCACGGAGCGGGCCAACTTTCTTGATCACTTATCATTGCTTACTCACGAGAAGAAACCGTAAAGTTAATATTCTCCTCAATTTGTTTTTGAGTGAAATTTTCTTGTTCGTAATCCTCTAATAATTGATGCTTATTTTTTAGTCTTTCTATAGAAGTTAGGCTAGTCCTTAATTGCTTTACTTTATCTGCAACTATAAGAAAATTTTTGTCATTATCAGAGAGACGAACTTGAAGTTGCTCTATGACTAACTCAATTTTCTGATTAAATTTTCTAGATAATGTAAGTTGACTAACAGCAATAGGATTTTCCTTAAGATTTTTCGCAGACTGTGAACTATGATCAGCCAAGTCTTTAATTTGCATTTTAATTTGGTGACTTGTATTTTGGAGTTGCTTAAACTCAGCCAATATATCTTGCTCTTGAATTTTCAAAAGTTTATATAGCTTTTCTAAACGCTTAACTTTTTTCATTAATTATTCAATGTAAATAATGCTGAAAGACTTTCAATAGAGTCATTTAGCATTGATTGCTCATCAATATCTTGTGCTAAGAACGCCATCAATTTTTCTCTTAATGCAATTGCCACATCTAATTCTTCATCTGAGCCCTTCTTGTATATGCCTAATTGTATAACATCTTTATTTTCTTCATACTTCGAATATATTGAACGAAATACTTGTGCCAGCTTAATATGATCCTTACTGACAATATTATTCATTATTCGGCTAATTGATTTTTCGATATCAATCGCAGGATAGTGACCATATTCAGCCAAATCACGTGACAAAGTAATATGTCCATCTAGAACAGATCGAGCTGAATCAACAACGGGATCATTTAAGTCATCATTTTCTGCTAATACAGTATAAAATGCTGTTATTGAACCATCACCATTTTCATTCATACCCGCCCTCTCTACTAGCTCAGGTATTTTTGCAAATACTGAAGGTGGATATCCTTTTGATACAGGAGGTTCACCCACCGAAAGAGAAATTTCACGATGTGCTTGCGCATAACGAGTTAACGAATCCATTAATAACAATACATGTTTTCCTTGACTACGGAAATATTCAGCAACAGATGTTGCATATTGTGCTGCATGTACTCTATGCAAAGGACTGTAGTCAGCTGGCGCGGCAATCACGACTGAATTTTTTCTAGATTCTTCATTTAAAGTATGGTGAAGGAATTCACTTACTTCACGTCCACGTTCACCTATTAGTGCAATTACTGTAATGTCTGCATTCGTATAGCGTGTCATCATACTTAATAGCACACTCTTACCGACACCACTTGGTGCAATTAATCCTATTCGCTGACCACGACCAATTGTGAGCATACTATTGATTGAGCGAACGCCGACATCGAGTGGTTCACAAATAATTCCACGCATTAACGGATTTATAGGATGCTGCGTTAATCGTGATCTCGATAGATGATCTGGAAGTTTTTTACCATCAAGTGGCGACCCATTACCATCTAATATATGTCCAATCAATTCATCACCGACAGGCAAGCCTAATAGGTCGTCTTTGGGAATTACTTCCATGCCCGGTGCACATTCATGGGTTTTATCCATAGCCATGAGGAATGTCTTACCTGAAGAAAAGCCAACAACTTCAACTTCAATTGTTTGTTCAGCATCAGAGATAATTTCGCATCGAGTACCTATTTTGCAGTGAATACCTCTCGCCTCTAAAGCTAATCCAGAAATCCTTGTTAGTACGCCACGCACTATTGGCGGAGAAGGCTGCGCACTATTAATACATTGATCAAACCATTGTTCATAACTGTCTACTCTTGTCTGCATAGCAGTATTATCTTGAGGCATTTCTTTGATCACCAAATATTTGTGTCGCAATATTTGCGATTTGTTTATCTACAGTTAGATCAACTAAAGAATAATCGGTGCTTGCCTTGCAACCGCCTACAGAGATGGTTGGATCTTGAATAATATTGTATTTACTTAATTTCTCATCAGAAGAAAATAACTGATTGATATACTGTTCATCATTAGGATTAATATGAATATTAATCTGCTCCCCATCTTTTGGAATTAATTCTATTGCCTGCTTAACAGCAGAGACAATTTGTCCAGAATCTATAGAAAGTTCACGTCTTACAATTTGTTTGGCGATAGCAATAGCAAGTTCGGCAGATTTCTCTTGCAATACTAAATCAATATCTTTTAGAGGCTGATTTAATGATTGAGTAATATTTTCAATAAGCGCGAGTTTATCATCCCATTCAGATTTAGCTTGAGCTACAGCTTCCTGGTAACCTTGATCAAATGCGCGTTTTTTCTCTTCTTCAAATTTATCATGATAAACATTATCAGATTGATTTGAACTTCCATCTACAAATAATTTGCTGGGACTAAATTGATTTTTATCAACATTATTTTGACGACTATTTTCAAAAATTAGTCTTGTTATTCCACCTTCACTCATAATTTACCTAAAATAAATATATTTCAATTATCTTTGTATATGATTTATAAATAATCATCATCACCACCACCTAGCATAATCTTCCCTTCTTCACCGAGCTTGAGTGCAACCTCAAGTATCTCTTTTTGAGCATCTTCTACTTCAGATAATTTTGCTGGACCAGCAGTCTCTAAGTCATCTCTAAGCATTTCAGAAGCGCGCTTAGACATATTCTTAAATATCTTCTCTCTCACATCTGCACTAGCACCTTTTAATGCTAATACAAGTTTATCTTGTGGTGATTCACGTAAAATAGTTTGCATGCCTCGATCATCCACATCGAGTAAATTATCGAAGACAAACATCAATCCTTTAATTTTATCACCAAGCTTTTTATCTCGATTATTAATTTGCTCCATAACATTAGATTCAATATCAGTCTTGACATTATTCAAAATGTTAGCAGCAATCGAAGGCCCTCCGACACTAGGGACCTTATCAGGTTTATCCTTTTTAAAATAATCTTCAATCAACTCATCAAGCTCTTTTAATGCTTCAGAATTAACATCTTCCATTAATGCAATTCTTTCTATCACTTTAGATTGAACTTGAGGCTCTAAACTTTCTAATACTTTACCGGCTAACTCACTATCTAATTGAGTTAATAAAGTTGCTACAATTTGTGGATGCTCCTCTTTAATAAAATCAGAGATCGTATCAGCATTCATCCACTTTAAAACTTCAATTCCTTTCGCATCGGGACCAAGAACAATTCTAGATAATATATTTTTAGCTTTATTATTACCCAATGCTGTTTTCAACACTTTCTTAAGATAGTCATATGCTCCTATATCTAAAGGTGTAGTACTTTTAGTATCATCAGAAAAGTTCAGCATCACATTGTGAATTTCATGCTGAGTAATGTCTGTCATACTTGTCATTGCTTCACCTAATTGTTGAAGCTCTTCTGGACTCATATGCTGCAGCACTTGCGAAGCATCTTGTTCACCTAATACCATTAACAATATGGCAGATTTTTCAGCACCCGATAACTCTCGTGATGGAGCTTCAAGTGCAGCTAATTCATCAGCCATTATCTGCTACCCAATTTTTGACTACTTTAGCCACTTGTCTTGAGTCTTGACCGACTAATTGTTTAGCCATAGCTAATTGTTCAACATAATTTGGATGATCATTAGCTAGTGAATTTGGAGATTCTGAATCTGATGCATTAGCATTAGAAATATCTGAATTCTCTAGCGCAAGTAATTGACCGTCTGCATTAGCACCTGATTCAATAAGTCGTCCTTGCAAGGTTTTCATTGTGGGTTTCACGACAGTGAAAATTAGTATCAAGATAGCAATCCCCGCTAACCCTTGCTTAACTACAGAAACAAACCAATCTTGTTTCCATATTGGTATTTCAGGTAATTCCTCGTGATCAATAGTTTGAAATGATTTGTTATACACAGAGACACTATCACCACGTTCTTGATTAAAACCAATAGCCTCTCGAACAATTCCTCGAATTAAAGCAAAATCTTCTCCACTCAACTCAGTTCTAACTTCTTCACCCTCATCATTAACTGTCAACCAATCATCAGCCACCACTGCAACCGTAATTTTTTGCAACTCTCCAACTGGTTGCATCACATGCCTGATCGTCTTATCTAACTCATAGTTTCTAACTGAATTCCTATTGCTATTTGTTGGCGTGATATTTTCACCCTCACCTTCTTCGCCTTGAGGATCTACAGTTCCTCCAGCAGGTGGCTGATTAGACAATGCACCTGGAATACCTACCGCACCACCTAAAGCACCAATTTGTTGTTGGTCGATAATTTGTTCACTGCGCACCTTCACTTGATCTGAGTCAAATAATTCTTGAGTACTCTCAATACGTGTAAAGTCCATTTCAGCATTGACTTGTACTTTAACTCGTCCATACCCAAAAATTGGCGCCAACATTGATTCAATTCGATCAACATACAATGATTCTACTTCCATTTTATAATCGAACTGTTTCTGTGAATGCTCCATGCCTTTGTCAGCACTGGTAGAATTAAGTAAATTACCCCATTGATCGACTACTGTGACATTAGACACATCCAAGTATGCAACGCTGGATGCCACTAAATAAGCAATAGAATTAATTTGATTTTTTTCTAGCTTTCTACCACCAGCAACTTTAACCATCACGGAAGCGCTACTACGATCTTTCTTTCGCATAAAAGCAGTTCTTTTAGGCATAGCCAAATGTACACGTGCGCTATCTATATTTCTCATAGAAGAAATAGATCGACTTAGTTCTGTCTCTAAAGCATGTTGATATCGTGCTGTTTCTAAAAATTGACTTGTTCCTAAAGCAGTATCTTGTTTAAGTAACTCATAACCCATTGGACTCGAATTGGGGAGTCCTTCAGCAGAAATCAGCATTCTTGCTTGTTGCTTTTTATCGTTAGCGACTAATAAATCTCCTGACATAGCGTCAATTTTATAAGGAATCTTACTTGCCGCTAATATTGATGTAATCGCACCAATATCATTATCAGACAAATTATCTACAATAGGAGAATATTCAGGTTTAGAAGCCCACATTATTACCGCCACACTTAGCGCTAATACAGCAGCCAACCCAAATAGCATACTCACTGATGATATGATTGTTTTCGTGATGCGCATTGCCTTATCAGGCATGTCATTGCCATTCTGAATGCTAACTTCGCCTTCCATGACTATCCTCTTATTTTTTTTATTGCAATTGTTTTATTTATTATTTTACAAAGGCATGTTCATTACTTGCTTATAAGCATCAACCAATTGATTTCTCACTTGTTTAAGCGCTTCAAATGATACTCTTGCCTTTTGCATCTCGATCATCAATGATGAAAGTGGTACATCCGGGTCATTCATCTCGAATGCCTTAGTCATTTCACCTGCTTTCATTTGCTGATCATTAACTTTATTGATGGAATCTTTCATTAACTCAGTAAATTGACTAGATTGTGCAACCTCATTATCACTAGTCGCCTGAGTATTTGTTTCTTGAACTTTCCTTGCTAAAACCTGTAATTGATTTAGCAATTCATTTGAATTTATTTTATCCATTAATAATTACTCCTTATGCCATACCAAATGCTGAAGGAACATCAACACCCTCATCTTTCAGTCTTGCCAGTTTATAGCGTAATGTTCTTGGGCTAATTCCAAGTTTTTCTGCTGCTTGCTTTCTACTGCCTTTACCTTCTTTCAATGCATGGAGAATTAGACTTCTCTCATTATCTTTCAAGTTATTTTCAGGTATATTAATGTCATCACTATCGTGCGAATCATCAATATAGACGTGCTCAGGTAAAATAGTTTTACCACTAGATAAAACTATTGATCTCTGAATCACATTATCTAGCTCTCTCACATTTCCTGGCCAACGATAAGTCACCAATTTTTCTTGTGCTGCTTCACTAAGTGTGACGTTTGTAGAAATGTTGCGATATTTATAAAGCAATGATTCAATTATAGGCAAAATATCATCTTTTCTTTCTCTTAAAGGCTTTAGGCCAATCGGGAAAACACTGAGGCGATAATACAAATCCTCTCTAAATCTACCTTCTTCTACTTCTTTTTTAATATTTCGGTTTGTTGTTGCAAGAATCCTAACATCTAGGTTAATAATATTTTTTCCACCTAGACGCTCTACCTGTTTTTCTTGCAAGACTCGTAATAGCTTAGCCTGCAAGCTAATATCCATTTCTGAAATCTCATCCAACAAGATGGTGCCTCCCTGGGCTTGCTCAAATTTACCTGGATTTGATGAATGAGCACCTGTATAAGCACCTTTCTCATACCCAAACAACATTGCTTCAAGCATATTTTCAGGAATAGCTGCACAATTAATTGCTATAAATGGAGCATCAGTTCTGGCTGAACAATGATGTATATAACTTGCTAATACTTCTTTTCCAGTACCACTTTCACCATTAATCAAAATTGACACATCGGTAGATGCAACTTGTGCTGCAAGACGTTTTACCCTCACACTCTCATCATCGACAGCAACAAAAATTGAATCATCTTTACGTACTTTTACGTTTTTACGCACAATATTAATCAATTGCTCTGCTTCAAAAGGCTTTACCAGATAGTCGATTGCTCCCAATTTCACTGCTTCTACTGCTTTATCGACGGTCGCATATGCAGTCATTAATATAAATGGGATTTGCAATGAATTGTCTCTAGTATATTTAAGAAAATCCAAACCGGTCTGCAATATGCACTTCTTATCTTCTTGATTAAAATTCACATCACTGACAATCAAGTCTATGTCATTATTTTTCAAACATGTCATTGCTTTTGCTAATGAGTTGACTGCATGCACGATATAATTGTCAATACTCAATGTATCGACTAATGCTTGTAACAATTCATTGTCATCTTCAACGAGTAGAATATTTATTTTTGACACTACTTCCTCCTTGTTATTAACCATTTTATTGGTTTACTCCAATTTTTGGTTTCCATTCTTGATACTCTAAAGGTAATTGGATATTGAACACCGCACCTGTTGAGTTATTTTCTGCAGTAATATCCCCATGGTGAGATTCAACAATTGATTTAACAATTGACAATCCCAACCCGGTACCATTTTTTCTTGTGGTAAAAAAAGGATCAAATATTTTATCTATTGTTTCTACATCTATTCCAGGACCATTATCTTCGATAGTAATCCTCATAAAATCATCTTTATCGCTAATGAAGTTAATCTTAATAACAACATCCCCTTGACTCACCGCCTGAGAATTTGCAATAAGATTTCTAAAAGATGTCATTACCGCATTGAAATTTATCTTTAAACATTTATTTTTTAAGCTTTCTTGAGCTTGTATATCAAATGTAACGCCTGGAAATATCTCCAATAAATCACTCGCAATCAATTCACAGCATTTCTTGCATTCCATTAATTCAAATGTATCAGCACCACCCTTGGCGTATATCAGCATTGTATTTATAGTATTTTCTAATGTTTTAAGATTATTTTTAACCTTATCGACCACAGCTATATAACCATCATGATTATGACTTTTTAACTTTCTATTTAAGTTAGACAAATGAAGGAATGATGTGGCAAGTGGTGTTCGTATATCATGTGCAATTGAAGCAATTGCATTTCCCAGGAATGCTAGACGTTCTTTTCTTTTTACACTATCAATATGTGTCACTGGGTCGGTGACATCATTGATTAGAATTAATGAGTCATTTGACCCAGTAATTGATTTTGATGAAAAATGTATATTACGCCCATTAATATCAATACTAGAAATATCTGTTTGAGACTTTTTAGGAAATAATTTCTTTATAACATCAGACCATAACTTTCCATGAAGTTGCGTATCTAACAATTCGACTGAGGATTTATTACATTCTCGAATAACACCGGCACTATCAATTACCATCACCCCCATAGGTAATGCCATTAATAGTAACTGCATTCGATTAGCTAACTGCTCTTTCTCTGCTAGCTCTGATAGACGTTTGGCTTTGGTGTCCGATAATTCACTTTTGATTTGCTTAAAGCGACCTTCTAGATCTTGATAAGCATAAGTAAATTGTTCTGATATCTGATTGAACTGTTCAAAAGCAGTACGTAGGTCTGCATTTGTTAAATTAGATACTGCGTTCATGGCGCACGCCCTTTTGTTTACTTCTAACTGTTTAGTTATATGCAGCAATTAACTGCAGGATAACTAACACTAAGCAAACGGCGTGCCTAAATGATTTTAACTATATAAAATAAGTACTTAGATAAATTATGAATTATTAATGCCAAAATACTGTCAATTTTACCTTTGGATTCCATATTTTCGAAGCTTTTCAACTAGCGTTGTTCTTCTTAAACCAAGTAATTTGGCAGCTTGCGCCACTACTCCGTCAGATGCTTCTAATGCCTCTCTAATATAATGAACCTCTACATCACTCATATAATGTTTTAAGTCAAATCCAGAATCGGGCAGATGTCCATAAGGTTGTAGTGATTCATTGGTTTGTTCAATCACAAAAGGCTCGACTAATTGTTCTATAAAATCTATTTCAGCACTTTCATCGCTTTCAGGGGCCGTAATAGATGCTTTGTTACGTAATTTCTCTGGTAACTGCAGAGAATCGATCGAACTATTTGGATAAAGAATACTGAGACGTTCAATTAAATTGGATAACTCTCTAACATTGCCTGGCCATGGATAATTGGCCAAGATTTTGACTGCATCATTAGTTAATGAGAAATTAGCACCATTATCACGCTTCAATCTATCGGTAATCGCACAGATTAATGCAGGAATATCTTCAACCCGACGACGCAACGGTGGCATATCAATTGGAAATACATTCAATCGATAATATAAGTCTTCACGAAATTCTCCGCTATTAACCATTTCTTCTAAATTACGGTGAGTCGCTGCTACGATACGCACATCAGCTTGGATGGGCTTAGTACCACCAACTCGTTCATATACTCTCTCTTGTAATACACGTAATAGTTTAGCCTGCATTTGCAGGTCCATATCACCAATTTCATCTAAAAAGATAGTGCCATGTTGTGCAAGTTCAAATCGGCCCTTATGCGCAGTTATTGCGCCAGTAAATGCGCCCTTTTCATGACCAAATAATTCACTCTCTAATAATTCAGAAGGAATTGCTGCACAATTAACGGGAACAAACGGATTTTTGGCACGATTGGAGAATGAATGAACTGCTCTGGCGACTAATTCCTTTCCTGTGCCAGATTCTCCGAGAATGAGTACATTTGCATTTGTTGAGGCGACATGCTCAACAAGCTTACAAACATTTTGTATTGCATGACTGTGTCCATCTAAGAAAGACTTACCACGACGCCTTCTCGCAGCAATCGCTTCTTTAGATTCTGCAGCATCGACTTGTTGCTCTGGATCTTGTATGACACTTCGCATTATTAATTTCCCTCCAACGTAACAATTACAAACACATTTATTATTATATTTTTTGTGTAGGGTAAAACGTCTCTCAATGGCAAAAAACTGTCACTAAATGATATTCCAGTTTTCTCGTATATTCCAGTGTATTATTAACTCATTACTTAACAATAAACAAATATTAACTTGTATTTAGTTCTAAGTCTATAAAATTCAAGATGTTAGCCAAAACTGTTAAACAATGATTAATTGTTAATGACTATATTGTATATAAGCAATGTTAAATAAATGTAGGTATTAATACTCAACTAAAGCTGTTGATTCTGGTTGTACTGCATATGCCCAGACTTATTTGTTTGTTCTTGACGCAACTCCGTCAAAACTTCGTCACGTAACGTCTGGCTTAAGAACAAAATCGTTTTATCTAATTCCGCGAGTGTTGAAACATCAGCAATAAAAGGCGATGCCATCTCTTCAAAATTTTGGCATTTAGATATAGCCCTAACACATTCTGCTCGCTTACTATCATATTCACCAGCCGCTCCAATGCGCCCATTTTTCAAGGAAGTGATAATATTTTCGCTATGATCAATAGCTTGTAGTAGCTTTTGATGTAACTCTTGTGAATTAAACATGAATTTATCGTCGTAGTTCTTGAGGTATAAGCACCCAAGCACTTTTAATCTCTTCAACTAGTCCTTTCACTTCATCAAGAATTGGAATGTCATTATGCGCATTTGCCTGAATCAATTGGCGCTGCATATAATCGTATAAATCATCTAAATTAGCAGCAATCTCGCCGCCTTTTTCAATATTTAAAGACATACGAAGTCCATCAAGTATATTTAAGGCCTTAGTTAGACGTGTAATTTTCTCACCAATATCGTCTTCTTGTATGCAAGTCTTCGCTTCAGTAATACGTACTGACAACGTCTCTAGTAATAAACGAATTAGCTCATGCCCGTTTGCTTCTTCTACTTGTCCATAGGCACCCATTTCTTGATAGCTTGCCAATGCTTGATTAGAATTTAATGAATTCATGTTTATTATTACCTTTAACTTGATTGGTTAAGTGATGGCAAATTTGCCAACTGTTGAGTTAAAAAAGAACTGGTTGAATTAAGCCGACTTAACAATCCATCTAAAGAGCTAAATCTGGCTCGCAACCTCGCTTCAGTATCTTCTATGCGTATAGATATTCTTTCAATATCTTCATCTAAACTTTGTCTTTCTGTATTAAGACCTTCAGTCCTTGTACTAATTATTCCATCGCTGTCTGTATAACTTTTGATGACAGACTCTAAAGAAGCAATAAATCCATTTTCAGAGTTTGAAAAAAGATTTTGAATCTCACCAACGTTTGTACTGACTACATCGTCAAATTGGTCTCCATCAAAACTTAATATACCATCTCTATCGAAGCTCAAACCTAATTGAAATAAATAATTAATATTAGATGACGAGTCGTTATAATAATTTGAAAATAAACTTCTGGCACGGGTTTCAATATTTAATAATGTATTTTCGCCAGACAATGAAGTATCACCTTGAACATTTAACGTTGAGATCAACTCATTGTATGATGACACCAAGGCTTCTATAGAGGTTTTTGCCACACCCAAATTTTCTGAAACTGAGACAGTAGCAGTGCCCACATCTTTTAAGTTCAATGTGACACCTTGAATCACATCAGAGATTTCATTACTAGTTCTTGTTACTTCAAACCCATCAACAGTCAAAATCGCATCAAGCGCTGGGGTCAGTTCTTGAATATTAAAATTAAGTCGGGACAAACCTGCATCATCAGTATTATTTGCATCATCATCTGTGATCGCGATTTGTATAGTATTTGCTAGACCAGAGTCATTAGCCGTTAGAATCAGCTTACTCCCTTCATCTATATTAATAATGCTTGCTTGAACACTAGTATTATCATTTTCAGCATTAATAGCATCACGAATTTGTTCTAGCGTATTGGTTTCACTTGTAATATCTACATTAAAAGTATCCGCACCCACCGTAAACGTGATCTGGCCTGTACCAATCACTTCACTACCACTAATAAAACTTTGTGACCCTAATTTATTATTTTGCGCAATTTGAGTGACTTCAACATCATTTGAGCCTGTGACTGCAGCTTGATCACCACTTGCTGTAAACACAGAATCATCACTTGATGATGCAGCAACCCCCCTAAATGCATCAGAAGTCGCTAATGCACTTACTGAGCTTTGGAATGAAGATAACGACCCTTGTAGTTGACCAAACGCACTAATTTTCACATCAAGATTAGCTTGGCGAGTTTGCAATAATTGAATCGGTCTTGATTCAGCCGCTATTAGATTTTGAACCAGCGATTCAAGATCTAATCCTGATCCAACTCCAAGCGATGATATAGATCCAGCCATTTTTACCTTTATCTCAAAATTATAAGTTAATTCATTTAATAGCTTGCAAAGATAATGCCGAACAGCATTACCCTTCGTCAGCTAATAAAATACCTGTGGGAACTGACGCACTAGCGAAGTTTTCACTCACTAATTTAGCTATCACAAGTAATTCTTCTGGAGGTATTTGACGGATAATTTTGCCGGTTTCAGGCTCTCGCACGGTAATTATGACTCTACCGCTTGATTCATCCACCGAAAATTCAAGATTTCTATCTAACTGCTTAACAAAATCATTGACCTGTTTTGCAGCTTGTTTTACATCTGAAGTAGTGGGCTTTGCAGTCTCTTGAGCTACTTTTTCAGATCGTTGTGCATTAATCGCGACGACATTTGCCGTACCTCGATTATTATTATTCGAGTTGGACTGTGGTCGTGTTATACCTGTTAAGGATGTCACATCAGTCGTCATCGTTATTACCTTTTTCTATCTTTGCTAAAATTGTGCTCGGCCATAGCCGACCGAGCACATATTTCATATTACGCTTACTGAAGAAGCGATAATACTGACTGCGGTAATGAGTTAGCCTGAGCCACAATCGATAAACCAGCCTGTTGTAGAATCTGGCCTCGAGTTAAGTCAGCAGTCTCTGCAGCAAAATCAGCATCCTGAATTCTTGAACGAGCAGCCGTTAAGTTTTCAGAAGTAATTTGCAAGTTAGAAATAGTAGACTCAAAACGTGTTTGAACCGCACCAAGCTCTGAACGAAGAGTGTTCACCTGACTAAGTGCAAAGTCTAATGTTAACAATGCAGTAGTTGAAGATGATTGCGTTAATACATCAGTACCAGTAACCGAGCTATTGGTCTGAGTAGCACCCAATGCAGTACCACCTGTGACAACTGCGAAAGTACCTGTCGCTGTAAAGTCAGTATTTGACTCAGATACCGCGCCAGCTAATACAATACCTGCTTGGTAAGTATCATTACCTGCACTGAATCCAGCACCAGTCGTTGTGATATCTGTACCATCTGTATTACTTAATATTACTGCACCACCACCACTAGCTGTCGCTGTTACACCTGTTTGAGCAGTCAATGCATTAATTGAAGCAATATCTGTCGCTTGAGTCGCAGAAATTGTGACAGTAACACCATTAATTGTTGCAGTACCTGCAGCAAGTGTTAATGCATCTGTAGTCGTTGTTGTAGCTTGCTGTGCAGAGATACCTGAAGAAGATGTAATCGCATTAATTTGATTAACGATATCTCCAACAGAATCACCTGCTGACAAACCAGATAAATCTACAGCAATACCTTGAATAACTAAGTTATCTGCAGCAATTGATGCATCAATTGCAGTTTGGTCAATTGAAGCAGACTCAGAAGTTCGAGCACCTAAGATATCTGCTCTAGCATCAACACCAGAAACGTTAATTGTTTGGTTTTGGTTAGCACCCACTTGGAAAGACAAGCTAGATGAAGAACCATCAAGTACATTTTGCCCGTTAAACTGAGTAGTCGTTGCGATACGTCGCACTTCAGCAATTAGCTGCTGTACCTCATTGTTAATTGCTTCACGGTCAGATGCAGTATTAGTATCGTTAGCTGATTGAACTGCTAGCTCACGAATACGTTGCAATGCACTAGTCGATGTACTTAAACCACCTTCAGCTGTTTGCGCGTATGAAATACCATCATTCGCATTTCGAATCGCTTGGTTAAGACCTCGAATTTGAGAAGTGAATCGCTCAGCAATCGCCAGACCTGCAGCATCATCTTTCGCACTATTAATACGTAAACCAGATGATAAACGTTGCAATGATTGACCTAACGCATTCTGCGACTCGTTTAAGTTTCGTTGAGCATTCAACGAGAATAAGTTTGTATTTACAATTTGTGGCATTTTACCAGCTCCTTTAAAAAGTTTCTTTCCTTGCTAGGAAACACTCCGACTCTGCAGAGCTTTAGTGCTCCCGCGTTGCCATTGTCAAGCGTATCGGCCTTGCAAATAAAAACTTTAAGGAATGTAACTAAAAAAAGTGATGAACGGATAAAAATAATCTTGACTTTCTTATTTCAGATTTCACACAAAGAAAATTCTTTAATAATGATTTGATGACTGGGAAATTTTCCGTGACTAACGGTAAGTAAACTAAAGTTTTATAAGAAATTAAATAAATTTAAACTTTGTACGCGTGAAAATGTGGCTTGCACTGCTTCAAGTGAAGTTATTTCAAAGGTTAGCTGGCTAATTGCTTCAGCTAAATCTAAATCCTCTACTTCTGATAAGGTTTGCTGTAATACCAATTTTGCACTTGATGATTCAGTATCAGCGGAGTCTAATGAGTTTTGACGCGTCCCGACAGTTGTCCTTATATTAAGTATATTACCGATTGCCTGATCAATGTCACCTAAAGCGACTTGTAACCCTTGTTGAAGTTCAGCTTCTCGGGATTGATCAAATGGAGAAATATCAAGCGTATTAATCAGATTAGTAATAGTCTCAAATACATCCTGATTTCGACTGGCCTGAACTGTAAATTCATCTCCGGTATTTACATCACCTGATATTGCAACATCAATTCCATTAAAACTAATGGATGTTCCATCAGTATAGGGCTGAGCAGATAATACCGTTGTTGCTGTCGTATCATTAACGACATCAAATGTACTCGCTGATGTAAATACAATTCTAAAATCGTTTGCGGCGAAAGTTGTATTATCAACCACGCTGCCAGCATTAATCGTCCCACCTCCTGTATTACTAACACTTACATTAGTAGAAAACGAGCCATTGCCATTACGTATTTTTTGAAATACTTCATAACCAGATTCACCAATATCAACTGCACGGTTGCCTGAGATCTGTAAATTTAACGGAGATTGATCTCCATTATAAGTTGCGCCACTTGGCGTTAAAGTAAAAGGCTTCGTCTTTCCTTTTCCACCAGAAAATAAAAATTCACCATTGCCATCTCGAGTATTGGCATAGTCCAATAATTCTTCTAATCGCTGACTAATTTCTGTTTTAATAATATTTCTAGTTTCATCGGTTTGCGTACTTGAATTAGCTTGAATCGTTAAGTCACGAACACGCTGCAGCGTATTATTTACGCTGGTTAACGTAGCATCAACCAAACCTAGCTGTTGATTTGCAAAACCTCGATTACGTTCAAATTGATCTAATCGTGAAATAGCTTGATTCAGATCGACTGAGCGTGCAGCTTCGGTAGGCGCATCAGATGGGCGTAGTAATTTTTTACCTGATCCTATTTGTGCTTGTAAACCTGCTACTTGAGAAAGATTCTCTTGTATATCTTGAACAGCACGTTGGTAATATAATGAAGTTGAAATACGCATATATTATCTTGCAACCACGCTTAATAATGTTTGAAATAATTCATCACTGGTAGAAATAACTTGTGCAGCTGCCTGATACGCTTGCTGAAACTTAGTCAGATTCACCGCCTCTTCATCCAAATTAACACCAGAGACGCTTTCTTTCGCTTGAACAGAATCTTGTAGCAATCGATTTTGCGCACTACTATTCAACTCAGCCTGACGCGTGACTGTCCCCACTCTGCCGACTAATCCACCATAAGTTTCTTGATAGTTACTACTTCCACCCACTGTATCGGCCGTTTGTAGACCAAGTAAAGCTAATGCATTGGTATTATCTGACACCGCATTGGCATTACGCTCAATAACAAACACATCATTATTTTCAACAGGACCTTCGATATTGACGCGTATGCCATTAAAATCAATATCTGCTCCACTGGTATAAGCCACTCCTGTAGCAATGTTGGCACCATCAGTGACATTGAATATATCAAAGGTACTTGCAGGGCTATTAAATCGAATCTCCACAGTATCGGTAAGATCAGGGTCCGTGATATCTAACACTTGAGGCGGATTAATTGTGGCGTCACCTAGATTGCTCAATTGCGCACTGGTTCGCACGGGCGATGCAGCAGCAAAGTCATCAGTTCTAGAAATTAATACATCAATTTGGCTAGCACCTAATCGCGTTGGCCGAATTAGAAATCGATCACCTGCAGCCGCCCCTGCACTGACATTTATCTCCACACCGTCAACAGTGAAAGTTGTTGCAGCTGAGACGGTTGTGACACCGTCATCTAGGCGTGTCACTGTATAATTTGCACCATCATAGCTAAGACTATAATCAGATGAGGTTAACGCTCTAAAATCTGTAATAGTCCCCGTGACAGTGGCACTACCAGAATTATCAGTATTAGCCACCACTTCCACTGGACCGGAAGCAAAGAAATCAGTCCCAATCGCACCTGTTAGTGTTTGCCCTACATTATGTTGTTCATTAAATGTGCCGGCGATCACCGTTGCAATGCGCCCAAATTCATTTCGAATTGAATCTAGCTGTTCATTTTTAAACTCTAACAATCCAGATAACCGACCACCTGTAATTGAATTAGTGATGTCTGCATTACCAGAAAATGTTTGATAGGCAATACGAGTATTAGACGCATCATTAGGATCTGAAATTGCAACTAGTGTTTGTGCATTACCTCCAACAACGATACTTTGACCACTGCCAACAAATACACTTAACGAGCCATCATCCTGCTCCAATGTTTGCACTGAAACAATCTCAGAAAGTTCTAGGACTAATTGATCGCGTTGATCTAACAAATCGTTAGGCCGTTGACCTCCTGTAGTGACACTTTGTGATTCGACGATTTTAAGGTTCAAGTCTGCAATACTTGTTGATATTGCATTTAGATCTTGAATATTTTCACTGATACCAACTTTAATATCACTATCAATGGCATTGAGTTGTGACTCAATATTTGTGAATCTAGACACTAGAGATTCAGCTGCACTCAAAACTACTTGGCGCGCAGAACTAGAACTCGGATCAATCGCTAGATCTTGTACACTATTAAAGAAGTTCTGTAATGACGGCGCTAAACTGCCATCACCATCAGCTAATAGATTATCTACGCGTGAGGCTAAATTACTAATTGCATCCAATCTACCTGCTTCCGTTGATGCTGTTCTTAATTGCTCGATCAAGAACTCACTTTCAATCCGTTGAATATTTGAAACTCGCGTACCCGTTCCGATGAAGCCATTACCAAATCCCTGTGGCTGCAAAGTAGTAAAGTTGACTTCTTGACGACTGTAACCAGGAGTTGTTGCATTGGCGATATTATTTGAGGTTGTTGCTAATGCAGTTTGAAATGCACGCAATCCTGTCACTGCAATATCTAATGAATTAGCCATATTTTATTCCTATCAACGTCATTGACGTAATTTAGAGAATGCTGCGTTATCTAGAACATTCAATATTTTATTTGCATAGTTAGGATCTGTTGCATAACCTGCATTTTGAATTTCACTTAAAAATCTCTTTGCATCACCTGCAAATTCAAGTGCATATGAATAACGCTCATTACCCAATAAAAACTCAGCGTAATCCTCAAATGATTCCTTCAATGAATCATAAGCTCGAAAAGATTGCTTGAGTTCATTAAATGCACCATCTTCAAATTCAAGTGTTTTACTACCCACGTGATCCCCTTCCCAACGACTATCCGCTTTAATACCAAAGTAGTTATTTGAGCTACCTCCAGTATCTTTGGGAACATGACTTCCCCAGCCGGTTTCAAGTGCCGCGATAGCCACTAGCACCTTGGCATCAACACCTAAACGCTCAGCAGGTGCTTGAGCATATTGATAAGCAATGTCTACAAACTCATTTGGTGTTTCTGGCTTAAAGGCTAAAGGCCTGATTTGTGCCACATCATTCGCAGAATGAATAGTGTTAACCACCTGCGAATCTTCTTGAATCTTATGACTTAGGTTCTCCACAAATTCATCTAAGTTAAGTGTGACTTGCTTGGGAGAGTCATCATCTACACTCTCGCTAGTCATAGTCGCTGCACTAGCTATCACATCATCAATTGTAGATTGTTGAATAGAATCATCATTATTTTTGGCATTTTCAGAATGATTACCTCCCAATTGACGATTTAAGATATTTGCTATTCCCAGCACTTCTTTCTTTGCAAGATCTGCAGCAATCTGCTGATCATACATATCTCGATAAAATTCAGATTGCTCACTTTGAAACATGCCTTGAGAAAGAGACGCAGTACGCATACTCTTTAGCATTTGTTGTAAAAACAATGCTTCAAATTGCTGAAAAATTTCATCATCAACTTGCTTCTCTCCATTGCCCGCCTGCAAACGCAGTCGTGCTGTATCTGATGCAGTTGATAGTAAAGATGCGATTCCGTCACTCATGATTTTAAATCACTATTAGCTCAGCTTTAAGCGCACCAGCTTGCTTAAGTGCTTCTAAAATTGCCACTAAATCTCCAGGCGCAGCACCGACTTCGTTGACTGCATTGACTATAGAATTAAGAGAGATACCAGGATCGAATAAAAACATCCGATCAGAATTTTGTTGTACATCTATTTCCGTATCCACGATCACTTCAGTCTCACCAACCGCTGCAAATTCATTAGGTTGACTGACTTCCATATTTTCAGAAATTGTCACCACCAAGCTACCATGTGAGACTGCAGCGGGTGAGACACGAACATTTGCTCCAATTACGACTGTACCGGTACGTGAATTTACAATCACTTTGGCGGCGCCAGCACCAGGTATCATGCGAATATTTTCTATCTCTGCTAAAAAAGAAACACGATTAGCGGCATCGAATGGCGCTCTAACTCTAACCGTCACAGGATCAAGTGCACTAGCAACACCGCCACCCATAATTTCGTTAATACGATTTTGCATACGTGTTGCAGTTGTAAAATCAGATGTATGTAGATTTAGATACAAATGGTCTTGCAGTGCAAAATTACTTGGTATTGAGCGTTCAACTGTTGCGCCGTTTGGAATTCGCCCTGCACTTGGCACATTAATGGTAATACTTGAACCATCACTACCTTGTACACCTAAACCACCTACGACCAAGTTACCTTGAGCCACCGCATATACTTTGCCATCAATACCTTTTAGAGGCGACATCAATAAACTTCCGCCACGTAGACTCTTAGAGTTACCTAAAGATGAGATTGTCACATCAATAGTTTGTCCGGGTTTTGCAAATGCTGGCATTTCTGCATGAATAGATACCGCAGCCACATTTTTTAATTGCGGATTCACATCAGGTGGAATAGTGATATTGTATCGATTAAGAAAGCTTTTTAAACTTTGCACTGTAAATGGTGTTTGACTAGTTTGATCACCTGTTCCATCCAAACCAACAACCAATCCATATCCAAGCAATTGGTTTGTACGAACACCAGCCACCGAAGTTAAATCTTTAATTCTTTCAGCCAGAACCGAATTTGAAAGCGCTAACAGTATTAATATGTATAGTAATCTCATTGGGTCATCCTTTGATTATAGTGGCCAAACTGCATGCATGAAGAATTTAGCAAGCCAGCCTGCTTTACTGCTATCGCTGACGACACCTGAACCTTTATAAGTAATACGAGCATTGGCTATCTTTTCAGATTCAATTCTATTATTTGAATCAATATCTGTCGGTCTCACCAAGCCATCGATACGAACAACTTCACTACCCTCATTAAGTGTGAGTAGCTTCTCTCCTTTAATCACCAAATAGCCATTTGATAGTTTTTCAGTAACAGTGACTGTTATATTGCCAGTTAAACTATTTTCCTGAGTAAGCTCACCTTCACCTTCAACATCTCGTGAAGCAGTTGCACTACTTGACAACACTTCTCTACCATCAATCGTATAATCACTTTTGCCGAATATAGTAGGATTAGGCAAATCAATCGTCGTTGATTTATCTGCCTCTAAAGAAGTTGACTTGCTCGCATTAGTTTCCTCTGAAAGCACTACTGTCAATAAATCCCCAATCCGGGTGGCCTTAATATCCTCAAATATGTATAGATTACTATCCGCATAAAATAAGCCACCATCGTAAGTGGATTTTTCTTCAGGCATTTCCGGAATTGTAGCTGCATAGTCAGGATCGCTTAATTTCCCTAAGCCACTACAGCCCGACATGAGAATTAGTATTAACCCTAATATTGTTATCTTATATTCTTGACTCATGATCTCATCCTTGAAATTTATTCAATTAATTTATAAATTGTTATTTACGTATTGAAGCATGCTATCTGCTGTCTCAATTGCTCGCGAATTCACCTCATAGGTACGTTGCGTTTCAATCATGTTGACGAGCTCTTCAACAACATTCACATTGGAAGTTTCTAGTGATCCTTGAATCATTGTCCCTAAACCACTTTGACCAGGCGTGCCTGGCGTTGGGCTACCAGAAGAAGCAGTTTCTAAAAATAAGTTTTCACCTCTTGGCTGCAATCCTGTTTCATTAATGAAGTCGACTAACTGTATATTTCCTACCTGTGTTGGCGCATTATCACCTGCAGTCAATGTAGAGACGGTCCCATCGACACCGATGGTAATACTGGTTACATTTGGAGGGATTGATATTGCAGGCTGCAATACATAACCACTTGAATTTACAATTTGTCCTTGCGCATCTAAGGTAAAACTTCCATCACGCGTGTAGCCCGACGTGCCATCAGGCAGTTGAATTTCAAAAAATCCTCGGCCTTGAATAGCAATATCTAAAGGCGCATCTGTTTGCGATACATTTCCCTGAGTAAATAATTTTTCAGTAGCAACCACTCTCACGCCGGTACCAAGTTGTAAGCCTGTTGGTAGCTGCGTATCTTGAGATGATTGCGCCCCTGGTTGACGTATGTTTTGATAGATTAAATCTTCAAAAACTGCACGATCTCTCTTAAAACCAGTTGTATTAGCATTAGCCAGGTTATTAGATATTACTGTCATACGCGTTTGCTGCGCATCTAAACCTGTTTTTGAATTCCATAAAGCTGATGTCATTTTTAATCCTTTATAAATTTATCCACGCAATCTTAAAATTGTTGCTGAGCTTGAATCATTGCTCTCAGCTGTCTCCATAAGCTTGACATGCATTTCAAATTTTCTAGCAAGTTCTATCATATTAATTAATTCGCTAACCGAATTAACATTACTGCCTTCAACAGTGCCGGCTGCCACTCTTACAGATGCGTCAG
>JBGCFN010000037.1:0-43071 GCA_045106935.1 Gammaproteobacteria bacterium
GTTCATAACCTAGAATAGACCACTTATTCGCATGTTCATACAAACTATTCACAAGTGTTCGATAATGTACTGTTCGTACGTTAGTTTGCATATAATCGATTATTAACCAAAACAATTATTGCAGCCATAAGCATAAAATTAAAATGATATTAATTATAAAAAAATTCGCCAAACCAGCGGTTATAAAATCTTATGTGTTTGCACTGGTCCTATTATTTGGTTGCTTATTTTCTAGTTTCTCGATGTCTGAAACAGGCATCACATTAAATTTAAAAGACGCAGACCTGCAATCATTTATTGAAACTGTTGCAGAAATTACCGGCAAGAATTTTGTCATTGATCCACGAGTCAAAGCCAAAGTCACTGTTGTGTCGGCACGACCTATGGATCGCAAAGAAATTTATGAAGTATTTTTATCTGTATTACAAGTCCATGGTTTTGCCACAGTAGAAGTGGGCGAAGTGATTAAAATCTTACCCGATGTCAATGCTAAACAAGGTCCTGGTACTGTCGTGACGGGTGCCGCAGGCTCAAAGGGTGATGAATTAGTCACGCGCGTGATTGAAGTAAAGAATGTAGCTGCCGCTCAGTTAGTGCCAATCTTGCGACCTCTTGTCCCACAGCAAGGCCACTTAGCTGCATACCCGGGAAGCAATATGCTGGTTATTTCTGACCGTGGTGCAAACATTGCACGCTTAGAAAAAATCATACGTCGTATAGATCAACCTGATGCACAAGAAATTGAAGTGATTACTTTGCAACATGCCTCGGCCAGCGAAGTGGTACAAATCTTAAATTCATTAAGAACTGCAGGTGGTCAAGCTGCCGCACAAGCACCAGGTGCACCTACTCTTGCCGCAGATGAACGTACAAACAGTATATTGCTATCTGGAGATAGTACTTCCAAAGTTCGCATACGTGGATTAATTGCCCATTTAGACACCCCGATCGAAGGCACAGGGAATACAAAAGTAGTGTATTTACATTATGCCTTAGCAGAAGAAATAGCCCCTATCCTTCAAGGTGTATCAGATTTTGAGGCAGGTGAAAATGGGTCTGCTTCCTCTAATTCAGGAAACGATGATATCAATATCCAAGCGGATGCAACGAACAATGCATTAATCATTACTGCCCCACCCGCTCGATTTGATAGTTTGCGACGAGTCATTAGCCAACTGGATGTCAGACGAGCTCAGGTTTTGGTTGAAGCAATCATTGCCGAAGTATCCAATGATTTAACCAAAGAATTAGGTGCTGAAGGATTCTTGATCCCTGGTGGAACTAATCCTGATGGCCCGGCCGTCGGTTCAATTAATTCGGGGAACATTCTTTCATTACTAACTGATGGAATCACTTCGGGTGCTAGTTTAGCGGGTCAAGGATTATCACTGGGTGGTGCAGATCTCAATGGCAATACTCAGTGGGGAGTGTTGTTAAGAGCATTAGAAGCCGACGCTTCAACCAATGTGCTTTCTACGCCGACTTTAGTGACCTTAGATAACGAAGAAGCAGAAATTGTCGTTGCACAAAATGTTCCTTTTGTGACTGGCCAGTTCACAAATACAGGCAGTGGTACAGACTCTGCAGTCAATCCATTTCAAACAATTGAACGTCAAGATGTGGGCATAACCTTAAGGCTGACACCGCAAATTAACGAAGGTGATAGTGTTAGGCTACAAATCGAACAAGAAATTTCTAGTATTTCAAATTCTAGTGTCGCCTCTGACTTAATCACTAATGAACGTAGAATTAGTACGTCTGTCATGGTTGATGACAATGAAATTTTAGTCTTGGGAGGACTCACTCAAGATGATTATCGAGATAGTGTGACAAAAACTCCGTTACTTGGGGATATTCCCTTACTTGGAAATTTATTTAAATCGACCACTACGACCAAAACGAAACAAAATCTAATGGTGTTTATCCACCCAGTTATTTTACGAGACGCAAGCAGTGCTAATTTAGTTACCGGCACTAAATATGATTACCTCAGGGCGCGTCAACTTGAGTCTGGTATTGAAGATCGTGGATTGATAAAAGAAGGCTCAGTACGCTTTCCTAACCTTAATGACTTAGTGACTCAATTACCTAAGCAGGTAAAAAATCCAACTAAGAGTTCAAACAGTCAATTACAACCTCAAGCACCTAGTTCATCGAATCAATAAGATTATATGGCTTCTGTAATTGAAACTCGGCGCCCCCCTTACAGCTTTGCAAAAAGACATGGTGTTCTCGTGGGTAACGAAATCAATGGGCGAATTATTGTGTTTCAACGCCCCAATGTGAAGATGAATGCGATTCAAGAAATTCAGCGTTTCTTAGGTGCTCCCATTGCATTCAAATCGTTACAAGAAGAAGAGTTTGACGAGTTACTATCTAAGGTATATGACAGTGGTGCAAACGGATCGCTCGCGATGATGGAAGATCTGGGTGACGATTTAGACTTAGAAAGCCTAGCTGATTCTATCCCAGAACCTCAAGATTTAATGGAAGCAGAAGATGATGCACCCATTATTCGTTTATTGAATGCACTACTTACTCAAGCGGTTCGTGAAAATGCTTCTGATATACATATCGAAACATTTGAGCAGCGTTTATCAATTCGCTTAAGAGTAGATGGTGTGTTGCGAGAAGTATTACAACCTCCCAAAAATATTGGTGTCTTAATTGTTTCTCGTATTAAAGTAATGGCAAATCTAGACATTGCTGAAAAGCGCTTACCTCAAGATGGACGTATTTCTTTACGCGTAGCTGGCCGTCCAGTCGATGTGCGTGTGTCCACCTTACCTTCTGGTCATGGTGAACGCGTGGTATTACGGTTACTAGATAAACAAGCTGGCCGATTAGAGCTTGCCCATTTAGGTTTAACCAAAGATTTACATGACAAATTAAAAGGTACAATCACAAAGCCCCATGGAATTATTTTAGTCACAGGTCCCACGGGCTCAGGAAAAACAACCACACTTTATGCTTCTCTTAATGAGTTGAATAATTCTTCACGCAATATCCTAACAGTAGAGGATCCAATCGAATATTTCTTAGATGGTATTGGCCAAACTCAAGTGAACAACAAAGTGGATATGACATTTGCGCGAGGCTTGCGTGCCATACTCAGACAAGATCCAGATGTTGTGATGGTTGGTGAGATTCGTGACCTTGAAACCGCACAAATTGCTGTGCAAGCAAGTTTAACTGGTCACTTAGTATTTTCTACACTGCATACAAACACCGCAGTAGGTGCAATTACTCGCATGCGTGATATGGGTGTTGAGCCTTTCTTATTAGCATCAAGCTTAATTGGCGTACTTGCACAGCGACTTGTCAGAGTATTGTGTGACGACTGCAAAGAGCCACACACTGCAAGCTCTATGGAATATGAGCAATTAAATTTAACCCAATTCGGATCTGGTGTGAGTGAAGCACCAATTATCTATTCAGCGAAAGGATGCTCGAATTGTAACAATAGTGGTTATACCGGTCGAAGTGGCATCTATGAATTCATTACCTTGGATAATACTTTTCGTAGCATGATCCACGACATTGGCTCAGAACAAGATTTAGATGAGTACGCTCGTAAAATTGCACCAAGCATACGCCAGGATGGCATACGATTAGTATTACAAGGGAAAACGACTCTCGAAGAAGTGATGCGAGTCACTCGAGAAAATTAACCGAGTGATCTGCCATGCCGGCTTTTGAATATACTGCATTAGACGATTCAGGACGCAATAAGAAAGGTGTTATCGAGGGCGATAGTCCTAAATCTGCACGTCAGTTATTACGATCACAAGGTCTAACCCCTTTAGACATACACCCTATTGCACAGAAAGATCGCAATAGTAAAAGGCAATCATTCTTATCGCTTGGTAAGCGTATGAGTGCTAGTGAACTAGCGCTATTTACTCGTCAACTAGCCACCTTACTACAAGCTGGTACACCCTTAGAAGAAGCTTTACGTACTACAGCAAAGCAATCTGAAAAGTCACACGTCACACGGACAATTTTAGGTGTACGGTCAAAAGTCACAGAGGGACACAGCTTAGAAAATGGATTAGCAGAATTCCCGGCTACCTTTCCAGATTTATACCGTGCAACCGTAGCAGCAGGAGAAAAATCAGGAAATTTAGATCCAGTATTAGAACGATTGGCAGACTACACAGAAAGTCGCCAAGAGATGCAACAAAATGTCACCACGGCATTGGTCTACCCGATTGTATTACTAATAATATGTATTGGTGTTGTTGTTGGATTATTAACCTATGTTGTTCCACAAGTTGTTCAGGTGTTTGCAGATCTTGGTAATGAGCTGCCACTACCCACACGTGTCTTATTAGCTTCCAGTGATTTCCTAAGAGCTACCTGGTGGTATTGGATCGGTGCCATCGTCGCAGGAATTTTTATATTTAAATACTTAATGAAAACGCATGCATTTAAAAATAAATTTCATTCGCTACAGTTACGCTTACCTATCGTTGGACGTTTGATTCGTGGACTTAATACTTCACGTTTTGCGCGCACATTAAGTATCTTAACTGCTTCAGGTGTGCCTGTATTAGAAGCATTAAGAATTGCCTCACATGTGATCCCAAATTTACCAATGAAGAAAGCAGTCAATGATGCTGCAGTTAACGTACGTGAAGGTGCAAGTATTCATGGTTCATTAGAGACCTCTAAACACTTCCCGCCTATGACCTTACATCTCATTGCAAGTGGCGAAGCAAGTGGTAACTTAGAAATCATGCTAGAACGAGCGGCTGTTCAGCAAGAACGCGAACTTAAAACGGTAATCTCTGCGACATTGAGTTTATTTGAGCCATTAATGATCGTCTTTATGGGTGGCTTAGTGTTTGGAATTGTCATCGCAATTATGTTGCCACTTTTTGAAATGAATCAATTAGTTGGTTAGTGAATTTAAAATAAGGAGACAACTAAAATGAAAAAACAATCTGGATTTACCTTAATTGAGGTGATTGTTGTATTAGTTATATTGGGAATTTTAGCATCGATTGTTGCACCCAATGTGATTGGTAATGTTGATAAATCACGAGTTGTTAAAGCCAAGCAAGATATTCGCGCCTTAGAGAGTGCACTTCAAATGTACCGCGTTGATAATTATAAATATCCTAGTACTGATCAAGGTCTACAAGCGTTAGTTGAAAAACCTTCTTCGGGTGATGAAGCTAAGAACTGGCAAAAAGGTGGATACATTCCAAAACTACCTAAAGACCCTTGGCAGAATGATTATCAATACATTAGCCCAGGAGAAAGCGGTGATTATGATTTGTATACCTTAGGTGCTGATGGTGTCTCTGGTGGTGAAGATTATAATGCAGACATTAGTCATTTAGATTTAGAGTAACTCTTAGACGCGACTAAAGTGAGAGCTAACAAACAACAATCTGGTTTTACACTGATAGAAGTCATTGTTGTCATTGCTATCATAGGCTTTGTACTGACTATCGCTACTATTAGCATTGGTGATCCTCAAGTGAAGCGTATGAAGCAATCGAGCGAACGTTTTACTGCGCTTATTCAGCTAGCAAAAGAACAAGCAATTTTTAACTCTCAAGAATATGCCTTGTCTGTATGGGACTCTGGGTATGCATTTTATATTCTCGATGAAAATGGCTGGTCATTAGTTTCTAATGACAGAATATTTAGAGAACGCACACTGCCAAGTGGAATTGAGCATGAGTTATACCTTGATGGCATAAAAGTAGTTTTATCTAATGAAGATAAAAATAAACCGCAAATTTTTATCACCTCAGATGGAGAGGTCTCTCCTTTTCAGTTAAATATTACAGACCTTGTCGAATGGACTTACCAAATAAATATTGATGAATTAGGTGAGTTTGAAATTGAATTGGCAGATGCATAATGTCAAATATACACATCAAACTAAATTCCACAAAACGCGGCTTCACATTAATCGAAGTTGTTGTCGCTGTTGCAGTGATTGCGCTCGGCTTAATGGGAACAATCAAAACAGTTGGGACGGTAACTAAAAACACGGCATATCTAAATGAGAGAGTAATTGCTACATGGGTGGCTCAAAATGCCATGGCGAGCTATGAATTGAACTTGGAGAATGATGCTGACAAAGAAACGACTGGCAGTGAAGAAATTGCTGGAATTGAATGGTATTGGACAAAGAAACTTGTCAACACACAAGACCCAGGCATACAACGTGTAGAAATAGACGTTCGGCGCGATGACAAACCTGATAGCCAAGTTTATGCGTCATTAGTGTCTCTATTTCCCGCATATTTTAAGTAAAGTCATTATGTTTACTCGAATTAATCATCATTCTGGTTTCACATTGATAGAAGTTGTCGTGGCTTTAGCTGTATTTGGTATTGTGGGTGTCACTGCTTTTAGTGGCCTTAATGCTATTCTCAAATGGCAAACTGATTTAGAAATACGCTCCGATCAAATTAAATCTATCCAACTGACACTTAAATACTTAGAAAGAGATGTGAATCGCGCAATTGCGAGACCCATTAGAGACCAATACGGTGACACACAACCGGCCTTTTCTTCAGATGGTGATTCAATAATGAGTCTGACATACAGCGGTTGGCGTAATCCGGCAGGACTACTAAGAAGCAATTTGCAACGCATTGCTTATGAAGTTAATGAAAAGCAATTCAAACGCCATAGTTGGAATCGTCTCGATGGTGCAATCAGTGAAGATGCACGTGAAATCATTTTATTGGAAGAGATTGAAGAATTAGAGATAGAATTCTTGAATCAAAATAATACTTGGGTTGATCGATGGCCTCCCTTAAATAGCAATCCAACAGCAATCGGCCTGCCGCGAGCAATATTGATTGCTTTTGAGGCTCCTCCGATTGGCAAAATTTCTAGAATAATCACGGTGCCGCAATGAGTCATTATTCTCAACAACGTGGTATCGCATTGCTGACGGCAATCTTGGTAATGGCATTAGCAGTGATCGCAGCCACTTCCATTTCTGCGAATCACCAACTATCCATTCGTCGAGCTGAAAATATTGTATTTGGTAGCCAAGTTTGGTCATACCTGCATGGCGGAGAAACTTGGGCTAAAGTCGTGTTAGCAAGAGATTTAGACGACAATAATGACTATGATCATAACAATGAAGCTTGGGCAACAGAGCTCCCTGCTCTACCTCTGCCTGGCGGCTATATCTCCGGTAAAATTGAGGATGAACAAAGCAAAATTAACGTCAATAATCTAATTTCAGGCGTACAAATAGACCCCTTAACACGTACACGCTTGGAAGCCTTATTTGCTTTATTAGACCTGGATTCAACCCTAATTCAAGCAGTCATCGACTGGATTGACCCAGATGTCAACGCCATACCACCGAGCGGGGCTGAAGATGATTATTATACGGGCCTAGAGTACCCCTATTTAACGGCAAATCGACCTATGCAGCATATCTCTGAACTACGTCTCATCAAAGGTTTCTCTCAAGAAGTATATGAGCGCGTGAAGCCATTTCTCACGGCATTGCCATCAAATACTGCTGTGAATGTGAATACGGCAAATGCAGAAGTATTAGCCTCTGTAATACCAAATATTGGCATTGATACAGCTAAGACAATCATTGAGGGACGAAATGAAGATGCGTTTGAAAGTGTACAAGCATTCATCTCAGATCCATTGCTTCAAGGGACGTCAGTTAACCTTCAGGCATTATCCGTTAATAGCAGCTTTTTTAGTTTAAACTCACAAATTAAAGTAGGAAATAGTTTTATTAAAAATGAAAGCATATTAAATAGAATTAATAATTCTACGATAACAGTTGTAACTAGAGTCCCTGGACAATAAATATGGAAACCCTATTTCTAAGATTTCTTGCTAATACAGAAAATCGAGTCGTTGATGAAGATACCTCCGTTCGTTGGGTATTAGTCACAGAAAACACTGAAGCTAACGATTGTGGAACGGTTAAGCTGGCTAATGCTGCTGAATTAATTCAAGACCGAAAAATTGTCATATTACTTCCTATTGAACAACTTTATATCACTTCTGTTTCAGTACAAACAAAGAATAAAAAGCAATTAGAAAAAGCGATTCCATATGCATTGGAAGACGACTTAACGGAAGACATCGAAAATTTACATTTTGCGCTAGGAAAACGCAAAGACGATGGAGACATTCCAGTTATTGTTATTTCGAAATCTCACTTAGATCATTTAATCAAAATTTTGAGCAACGTTAATATATTGCCAGATGTCATTACTGCCGATATCTATGGATTAGATTGGGAAAAAGACCAATGGACATTTTGTATTGATAATGGTCACCTATTAGCTCGCACAGAACAATGGAATGGATTTGGCTGCGAGACAAATGAATTTAAAGATTTTATGAGTGCTGCGTTGAATGAACAAACAGAAGCACCTAGCAAAATATTTGTCTATAGCCACCCTGATGAAAAATTAGAAGACGTACATCAATTAGCCAATGTGCAACTTGATGATTTTTGGTCACCAAGCGCTTTTATCAAAGGTTTTACTGAAGACGATTGTATTAATCTATTACAAAGTGATTATGTCAAAGCTGACAAACAACATAAAACAATAAGACCTTGGAAAATAGCCGCTGCATTAGCTGCTATCTGGGTAACTATATCAATGGGTCAAACCGCTCTAGAATATTCACAATTAAATTCACAAGACAAAAAATTAACAACTGAGATTAAACAAGTATTCAAACGAACTTTTCCGGAGGTGAAGAAAGTAGTGAATGCACGCGTTCAAATGGAACAAAGGCTGAAAGCATTATCATCTTCAGGAGAAACAAAAAGTGATGCTAATTTTCTTAAGTTATTGCATCAAAGTGGGTATGAGCTATACAAAGACTCAAATATCACCATTACAGATCTTCAATATAAAAATAATCAGCTATCTCTAGATATAAAAACTAAAAATATCCAAGCCTTGGAAACAGTCAAATCCAAGCTTCAATCAAAAAATGTTAATGCCGAATTACAAACTGCAAAAACTGTAGGTGATTTTGTCATGGCACGCATGCAAATATCGGAGTAACACAATGAAAGATTGGTGGAGTAATTTACAGACTAGAGAGCAAAATTACGTATTGATTGCAGGCGTTGTTATTATCTTATTTTTATTCTACTCATTAGCTTGGTCTCCGTTAACAGAAGCAAGAGACAATAAGCGCATGCGAGTAGAAAACAATCAGGAATTACTGTCCTGGATGAAAACCAAAAGCACAGAAATCAAGCAGCTCAAGTTGACCAATCCAAATCTCTTGAAATCAGATAGTAAGCGTTCGTTACTTGCAATAGTAGATAGCTTAGCTAATCGCTTAGGCTTGCGTTCTGCTATAAAGCAGATTCAACCAGATGGACCTCATGCAGCCACTATCTATATGGATGAAATTGACTTTGATGCACTGTCTACCATGCTTGGACAACTAGAAAAAAATAGTAATGTCAAAGTCAGTGAAGCAAAAATTACAAAACTAGACAAACCAGGAATAGTTAAAGCAAGATTATTGCTTAAGAGAACATGAAAAAATATATCTTTATCGGCATCATAGTTTTCTTGATTGCCATGCTTGCCTATATTCCAGCCAGTATTGCTGCAAAGTTATTACCTCAGCATATCGTCGCAAATCAATTTCAAGGAAGCTTATGGAATGGTTCTGCTGCTAATGTGGTTGTGGATAAAATGAATTATGGCTCGATAGAATGGGAACTTAAATCAAGCTGTCTTTTGTTACTTAAATTATGTGCAAGTATCAAACAACATCATGCTGATATGGAGAGCACATTTAATTTGGAAATGAGACGTGCGACAGAAATTAGCAATCTGCTTGCCCGCGGTAATGCTGATATCTTAAGTCCACTTGTTAAGAATTATGGCATTTCGTTATCAGGAAAATTTGATGCGGATATGAAAGCTATTCAATTTGATGAAAATGGTATCAGGCAATTATTCGGAAATATGAAATTTTCTGCACTCGATGTTAACGGTGTCCTACGACTATCAATGGGCAATGTTGATAGTGAATTTGAACCAATGGATGACCACACGCAAATCAATATCAACAATAACCAGGGGCATGTCGATTTGGCCGGTGGAATACAACTGTATAATGATATGAAATATCAGCTCAACATGAATGTAAGAGCTAATGCTAATTCAACAGAAGCAGTAGTTAATGGTTTAAATTATATCGGTGAGCGACAAAACGATGGGTCAATCAATTTAAGGCAAAGCGGTAAGCTTTAGTTATTTAGCTTTTTAATCAAGCTCAACCTTTCTTGATATTGCAGGTAGTTTGAAAATAACGTTTCAAACACTTCTTCATTCATAACCGTTTCTTTCACTACAATATTTGACATTCTGCGCTCAGGAATCTTCCTACGTTCTTTACGCACGCATATGCCTTGGGTAGTAATAATTGGGAATTGCACGATACTATCGCTATGTCTGCGCTCTGAAGATTTTTTACGGCGTTCGCGTGGCTTGTTTTTTGAAGTAGCCGCGTCTACTGACCTTCTTCTTTCTGACTGACGTGATCTAGACTTCTGCAAGGGAGAACCTTCAATAGTGAGTATGCAATGTCCTTATTGTATCCAGAACGTAAATAATTTGCGAATCAATTAGTTATTTTATTCTTGACGTAATATTTACACACTATTGCTATATTAATGAGTCATTTATGAAAACTCTTTAAATAACTCGTTGAACTCTTCATCCTTTATTTTAGTTTCAATCACGTTAATGTTTTCGAGTCGTCTTTCGGGAACTTTTCTGCATTCTCGACGAATCCATGTCCCGCTTTTAGTAAATACAGGGAACGTTGTTGGGTTCAGATTGACGCGTCGATCTTCTTTCTCTCGCCTATCTTCATCTTCGCTAGTATCAACAATTTTTATATATTTAATCATATATATTTATTTCCTTTAGCGCCTGACAGTACGCCAAATCAATTCATGGTAATAATTATAAACTAGAGTTGAAAATATTACATAATTTAATTTAACTATACTTTTCAAGCTATTGATTAAAATAAATTTATTTTGATTCAATCAGTTATTACTAAACTGATTTCTGCACCTGTTAGTAATTTAATTAACAAGCGAAAATTGGACTGGAATAGTATATTCCAGCTCACTTTTACCGCCCATCAGTATCGCCGGTGGAACCGGCATGGGAGATGCGCGCTTCAGCATCTTTATCGTGGCTGCATTCAAACTCTCATATTCAGATGAACTGATTAGCTTGTAGCGTAATAACTCACCTTTTCGGTTCATGACAAATTGTATTGTCACGTTACCTTGTTGATTTCGTCTGCGCGCTATTGTGGGGTATTTTTTATGTCGTTCTAACCATTGAGATAGTTTAGTGTCGTAAATAGCTTTTTTGTTTTCATAGACAATGGATGCTGTTGCCGGTTGCGTAGTAGCAGGAGTGATTATCTCTGTCGGACGACTATCCTGCTGCCTTACCTCACTGCTTGTATTTAGCACGGCGACTTGTGGAGAAACAATAGTAGGTTTAGAAATAACTGGCTTAGACTTAATAATAGGTTTTGGCTTGGGCTTAGGTTTAATGCTTTTTTGTTTATTTATTACTGGTGCCGGCTTAACAGGTTCAATAGGAACAGGTGCTTCAATAATAGTTTCAACCAACTTAGGTGGGAGCTTTAATTTCTTTAACCCAATAATAATGTCACTAGCATTTGAATTTGAGTGATCATCATAATGTGCATTATCTTGCTTAAAATTAATCAGCAATAAAATATGTAGCAAAATGGCCATTATAAAAGCAAGCAGCCAATGATAAGATTTTATTGTAAATCCATGATCAACCATTAGCTATTACTCAGAACTACTCGTCATTATGTGTATTGCTTCCAAATTACTGAATGCCATTTTTTCTAATAATTCAACAATGCGCAGCGCTTCAGTGGCTGTATCTGGTTTCAATTGAATTTTGCTATTTGGATTTTTTTCCAAATAATCATTAATTATGTCCACCAATGAGCCTTCAACAATAATCTCTTGATTGATCGCCAACTCACCTTGTTGATTAACTTGTATTGTTAAAATTTGCTGATCAGCTACAGATTCATTTTCTGCAATTGCTGGCTTTATATTGAATAATTCGGGCGATGAAAATGCACCTGCGACCATGAAAAATATTAATAATAAGAACACAACATTGACTAGCGGTAGTAAATTTTCTAATTCACGCTTGTTGGATTGTTCTTTTATATGCATGATCTATTAATTATCTGAATCAGATTTTGCAATTGATATATTATTCCCAACGAAATCTTTTAAAACATTCAATATCTTTACTAAAGATTGAACATCAGCCCCTTCCTTAGGTTGCACAACCACGGGATGATCAATATTAATTCTTACTTGCTCACGGATATGTTTAACAATCGATTTAATCGGTAATTCTTTTTCATTTAGGTGATATGCTCCATCTGCACTAATTGAAATTATACTTATATGTTCATTTGCTATTTCTATTTCACTAGCCTCACCTACAGCTAACTCAATATAGTGCCAACGAATAAAGTTAGACGCCAACATAAAGAAAATTAACAATATAAATACCACATCGATTAGTGGCGTAAGGTTGACTAAAGATTTTTTACTAGGCTGAGATAATTGCATTACTTCTCGCTAAGAATAACTTTAGCCGTAAATATCTGTGTCATGGCATCTTCCATAGCAAGTTTGAACTTTTCTATTCTATGCTCCAGCCAATTTAATGCAATGATGGCTGGAATCGCAACGGCCAATCCAGCAGCAGTGGTTAATAATGCTTCCCAAATTCCACCCGACAACACTGCAGGGTCTACCGCCGTCCCTGCTGACTCTAAGCGATGAAACGCTTCAATCATGCCAAGTACTGTGCCGAACAAACCTAACAATGGACTCAAGGCGGCGATGACTTCAATGACTCTTAAGTAAGATCTCGCATCAGCCAATTTTAGTGTGGCCACACGCATGACTTCTTCTCTAGCGACATGACTATCTGAATCTTGTTGTGAGTGAGCATAGGTCGCAGACTCAATTACTCGGGCAATAGGGTTTTTAGATTGGGCAAGGATATTTTGCATACGTTCAATATCGCCACTTTTCCATGCATTGATGGCTGGTTCTATAAAACTTCGTTTTCCTAACTGCAATGCAAAAAACTGCCAATTTTTAAGCAGTAACACGGCAAACCCAATAATTGACATACCTATCAAGGCAATGACAACGGGTCCTCCCGCCTCAATGATCGTATTAATTCGACTGACGCTGACTTCTATTTCTGTTGAATGCATAGTGTTGTGAGAATGTAGCTAATAGTTGCTTGGGTAGGGTTATGGTTCTAAATATACAGCTTTATGGTAATGATACCGCTAGGTAGTATTTGTCATAGCACGCTTATTATACCTACATTACTATTTTGGTTGTAATGGGCCATTTAGGTACAGCTACATCGAAATTACTTTCAAGTATATTAGATAATAATTGATTGAAATTAGCCAAATTCAGGCGATATAGTAGTAAGGAGGTACCCTTGTAGATGCCCAAATTTGGCAAGCTCAGTTACTGATAATTATTCAGCAATGTTGTCAGTTTGCCTGACTAATAAATCATGAATAGTTCTAAATGTGTATTCATATTTTGTTAATTCATATTCAATAATTAATCTATGGAAAAATATTGTCAGTTCTGTCCAGTAGCCAAAGCCGCTGAGATTCTATGTGAAAAGTGGGTGATTCTGGTCCTCAGAGAGCTCATGATGGGAAGTACTCGCTTTGGACAATTGAGAAGTGGGCTACCTAAGATTTCACCAAGTATTTTGTCTCGTCGCTTAAAGACACTTGAGGAACAATCCATCATATTACGCACCAAAAAAACGGATAGTAATGGTTATGAATATCATCTAACAGAATCTGGCGAGGAATTAAGACCAATAGTTCTGGGCTTTGGTTCTTGGGGTCATAAATGGGCCAAAAATAAGATTAGCAATGAAGATCTTGATGCTGGATTTTTGTTATGGGACATGCGAAGACGCTTAAATTCTAAGTACTTTCAAAATAAACGCGTTGTTATCCACATAGAATTTACTGAGCAAAGTGCAAGAGATCGTTATTGGTGGATGGTGATAGATAATAATGAAATTGATTTATGCTTTGAAGACACAGGCCATGAACCTGATATTGTTATTATTTCTACTTTAGCTACGATGACAAGTGTTTGGCTTGGTTATGAGAAATTAGAGAAAATGACTCTTGATAACAAGATAAAAATCCTGGGTCCCAAAGAGTACACAAAGAATATTTCTCGGTGGATTGGTAAAAGTACGTTTGCAGAGGATTAATTCTCCACTAAGAAGCATTGGGAAGAATTGGTGGAGCTAAGCGGGATCGAACCGCTGACCTCCTGCGTGCCACGCAGGCGCTCTCCCAGCTGAGCTATAGCCCCGATATTTTTCAATATTCGAAAGGTGATGCAATTATGCCTAGGTTCTTAACTTCCCTCAACTTGTGAAGAAATATAATTTATTGCTTGGTCAATACGTGTGATTACCCGTGCCTGACCAACTAGCGCTAAGGTAACATCAATCGAAGGAGAACTTGCACTACCACAGACAGCTACGCGAATTGGAGGCGCAATTTTACCTAATTTCAATTCACTTTCTTCGGCGTAGTCATGAATACATTGCTGTATGTTTTGTGCATTCCACACTTCAATTTCACTTAATTTTTCTTTCACCGCGTGCAAAATTGGAAGGCTTGATTGTTTAAGGTGTTTTTTCGCCGATTTCTCATCGTAATGATCAAAATCAGCAAAGAAAAATTCACTTGCATGAGTCATTTCACTGAGTGTTTTGACTCTATCTTTTTGTAATTCAACAATCTCATTAAGTTGTTGTGTGGAAATCACTTTAATATTCTTATTAGAAAGGGCTAACTCTACCCAAGAACTAAGACGTTCATTAGATGTTTGTTTAATATACTGTTGATTCAGCCACTGTAACTTATCAATATCAAATGCAGCCGCAGATTTATTGACATGCTCCAATGAAAACAGTGCAGTCATTTCTTCTTTCGAGAATATTTCTTGATCACCATGCGCCCATCCAAGTCGCACCAAATAATTCAACAGTGCTTCGGGAAGGTATCCTTCGTCTTCATAAGCTGAAACACTAACCGCGCCATGTCGTTTAGACATGCGCTTCCCATCATTACCTAAAATCATGGGGACATGTGCATAATTCGGCAAGGTTTCCCCCATTGCATCAATTATATTGATTTGTCTGGGTGTATTATTCACATGATCATCACCACGAATGATATGTGTAATATTCATATCTAAATCATCAACGACAACGGTTAAATTATAGGTGGGTGTGCCATCAGAACGCGCAATGATTAAGTCGTCTAATTCTGAATTATTAATGACAATTTCACCTAGCACTTGGTCTTGAATAACGACCTGGCCTTCTAATGGATTTTTAAACCGGATAACAGGATCAACATCACTGGGTATAGTTCCGTTAAAGTCACGATAACGGCCGTCATACCTTGGTTTTTGCTTATTCTTTTGTTGCGTTTGACGCAAGGCATCTAATTCTTCTTTTGTGCAATAGCAGCGATAAGCTTTGCCTTCGTCTAATAGTGTTTCAATGACTTGCTTATATCGATCAAAACGATGCGTTTGATAGAATGGACCTTCATCATGATCTAATCCTAGCCATTCCATCCCGCGTAAAATTGCATCAACTGATTCTTGAGTCGATCTTTCTCTATCTGTATCTTCTATCCGAAGTACAAATTTTCCTTGATGGTGCCTGGCGTATAACCATGAAAATAAGGCTGTACGCACCCCACCAATATGCAAATAACCTGTGGGACTTGGTGCGAATCGAGTTTTGACTTCCATGTAGAGACCTAGATTTTAATAGTTTGAAAAATTGATGGTGATGATAACCCAGACGAGGGTTAGAGATGTATGGATTTTCGCGTATTAACGACTAATATATTGCACCAGATTTTCTTCGTCTTCTTCAGGTACGCGCCCCAAACTAATATTCCCTAAGCCCCAAAGAGCGACCTCTTCTCTGCGCACATAGACGTTTCGACCTTCTTCAGTGCGAATATAAGTACCATTAGTACTGGTATCTCTAAAAATGAATTTACCTTTTTTATATTCAATTGAAGCGTGATTGCGTGAAATTAACTTTCCTTCAATCGTCATAGAGCAAGATGCATCACGTCCTAAAGTAAAAATCGGCATGTCTTCTAACAAAGAAATTTCCAAGTCACGATAGATGAGTTGTAAGCGTGTGACTTTGTCATCTTCATTTTGGCCAACAGCAGATAACATTTGCGTGTAATCTTCATCTTCCCACTGCAATTCATAGCTCGTTGTCTCTTCTTGGCGGCCTTTTAGCTTGGAAGATTCTATGCGCCTGGCTCGATGAAGAACTTCAGCCGGCAATTTTTGTATCACGGTTTCAGTAATAATAATTTGACGAGAGCGTGCAATTTCTCGCATGGCCGCGGCAACATTAACCGTATCACCATAGATATCATTTTGATCAATGATCGCTGTGCCGTAATGTAAGCCAATCCGAATCTTAATTTGGATTCCGTTAGGGTCTTTTAACTGTTCTAAAAGATCATTCAAGGCAAATGCCGTTGAAATTGCATGATCAACTTCTTGGAAATAACACAATATTTCATCACCAATAAATTTAACTACGGTGCCTTTATTGCGTTTAATTGTTTCAGACATACGTATGAGCGAACGCGCAATACTATCTTGAGCGAGAGTGTCACCAAATTCATGATACAGCTTAGTACTGCCCGCGATATCAACGAACATTACAGCGCAATCAGTATGCTTTTCCATATATGAAAATTTAGTACTTTCTTTTCAGTCTCATCAAATTTCCATCGTTTATGATTTTAAAACGATTCAAATATGACATCCCCAACAATGGCGTTGAAGGTTCAGATCCTTCAATAACCAACCCCTCTACCGATCTTATTGTAATCCCTGAAATTGTGACTTTATCGATCGTCACTTTGACAGCCTTCTCCACTCCAGATGCGGTAGCCACCCAGGTGGATTCTCCTTTTAATTTGTAGTTAATACCTAAACGTTTGGCTTGCACAGAGCTCATGGCGATACTGGATGCTCCTGTATCCACTAAAAAATTTACTGGATAACCATTCATTGAGCCTATAGTGCGGAACATTGTATCAGCACCTTGATAAACTAAAATTTCTGGTTCAGTTTTCTGTTCGTCTGTCGTTGTATTACGAACGACGTTACCAAGTTGATATATTCGATTTTCACCATTGATTTCAATGACGGCATCATGCGCATTTGCAGATATTAACTTAACCCCATGCTTGGTAGTTTCACCCACCGATACAAGCACTCGGTCATTATCAATATGCAGCATAGCTTTGTTTTCAAACAGTGCAATGACTTCTACATGAGGTGCAGCATGAACATCGCTACCGGTATTTAACAATATAAATACTATACCAAATATCAGGGAATATTGAAAAATATTACTAAAATAAAGTAAGTTACGAACTTTTCTTAAGGTATTGAGTGAATGAACCTTTATCATTTGCGACTTCAAATGCTGTTTGAGGTTGAATCATCTGCTGTTCGAGTAAATTATGCAATGCACTATCCATACTTTGCATGCCATGCGCGGCCCCACTCTGAATTATATTCTGTAATTGCTCAGATTTACCTTCACGCAAAATATTTGAACATGCCGATGTATTGATCAAAATTTCAACAGCAGCGACGCGCCCTTTGCCACTGGCTTTCTTAAGCAATTGCTGAGAAACAATCGCTTTCAACGAGGTAGACAGCATGGTTCTAATTTGTGGTTGTTTATTCACAGGAAACGTATTGATTACTCGATCAATCGTCGCCGCCGCACTATTAGTATGCAGCGTCGCTAGGACAAGAATTCCTGTCTCTGCAGCGGTCACAGCCAAGCCCATTGTTTCTAAATCACGTAATTCACCCACAAGTATGACATCAGGGTCTTCTCTTAATGCAGAGTGCAATGCTTGAGCAAAAGATTTTGTATGATTGTTAACTTCTCGTTGGCTAACCAAACAATTTTTACGTTGGTGCTCAAATTCTATAGGGTCTTCAATGGTTAGAATATGACCTTTTTGATTGGTATTAATAACATCAACCATTGAGGCTAATGTGGTTGACTTACCAGAACCTGTTTTACCAGTCACTAAAATTAAGCCTGATTTCTGTTTACAGATGGAATCTAATACTGGTGGCATGTTGAGTTTTTCAAGTGGAACTACTTCTGATGGAATCGCACGAAAAATTCCACCAATACCATTCAAATGTTTGAAGATGTTGACTCGAAAACGACCAATGTCTTTAATTTCATGAGCAAAGTCCACCTGTTCATCTTCATCTAACACCTCTTTATTACGCAATGTCATGATGTCTCTAAATTCATCAAGTGCATCTTTCGCACTAATGGGCTCCTCTGTGATGCAAACCAGATCACCACTCACTCGCATACGCACAGGATCACCTGACAATATGTGAAGATCTGATCCATCTTCATCTACAAGTTTTTTCAAATAGTCATTAAGTTTAGACATCGTATTATCAACTATTGGGCAGTAATCAAGCTGGTGTCAGTGACAAATTTTTGGAACAGCTTTTTATCATTGGCATAAAGATAAGCATGATCTGGATCTACCTCTTTAGCGTGTATTGCATCTAAAAGTGCCTGATCTTTTAATTGCATACCAATATTACTGCCCGTTTGAATTTGATTAGGTATTTGGAATGTTTTATCAGAAATGATTAAATTCGATATTGCATTGTTCATTACCATCACTTCGACAATGGCTTTTCTAGATTTACCATCTGCAGACCGAACCAAATCTTGAGTAACCACCGCATGTAAATGTTGTGATAAAAATATTTTACCTTGTTCTCGTTGATCCGCCGGCAACGCATCCATTATTCTGTCGAGCGTTTTTGTTGCAGAGGTCGTATGCAATGTGCCAAATACAAGATGCCCTGTCTCTGCCGCTAACATTGCCATACTGATTGTTTCCGAGTCTCTCATCTCACCTACCAATATGATATCTGGGTCTTCACGTAAGGCTGCTCTTAAGCCATCTGAAAAACTATTTAAGTGAGTCCCTACTTCACGTTGTATTACTTGTGATTTTTGTGAGGGATGAATGAATTCAATTGGGTCTTCTAATGTAATTATATTCTCACGTCTAGTGCAGTTAATATGATGAATAAGTGAAGCCAAAGTCGTTGACTTACCCGTTCCCGTCGCACCAGTAACTAACACCATGCCTTGCTTGAATTCAGCAAAAGACTTAATGACGGTTGGTAGATTTAAAGAATCAAATGTAGGGATTTCAGTTGGAATATGCCGAAGCACTGCCCCAATGCCTGACAACTTGCGAAATAGGTTTACTCTGAATCGACCTACGCCCTCAGACATATAAGAGAAGTCAAGATCCTGGCCTTGTTTGAATCGTTGTATTTGATTCTTACTTAGCATCTCAAACAGATAAGACTCTAATTCTGTATCACCTAAATCACGAAATTTGATTGGCAATAAATCACCATGCATGCGAAACATGGGAGGAACGCCCACCGCAAAATGTATGTCAGATACACCCTGCTCTCGACCTAATTTTAAAAAGGCATCAATACGCGCCATATTAGATAATCTTTATGAGTTAAACTTTTTTAGTCTTTCGGATAATTCTGTCATTGATTGTATACGTTCTTCAGGCTTGACCTTCATACAATCCATAACAAGATTGCTAAGTTCTATCGGAACCTGATCATTTTTTTCGACAGGCGGCTTAGCTTCACCTTGTACATGTTGATACATAATAGACATGCTGTCTTTGCCACTATACGGCGGTCGACCAGTTAGCATTTCGTACATCATTGTGCCTAAGCTATAAATATCAGTTTTCTCATCAATATCTTTACCTAGTACTTGCTCAGGTGACATATAAGTTGGTGTACCTACCAATAAACCTGTTTTTGTTAGCTTCGTGTCTGAGCTTTGACTCGCCGCAGCGATTCCAAAATCTACAATCTTAAGAAGACTATCTTCATTAATCATAACATTGTTAGGTTTTAAATCTCGATGAATCACTTTTGCACTATGCGCACTTTCCATACCATTGCATATATCACTGGCAATTTTAATGGCACGCTCATTGGTTAACGGTTTTCGGTCTTTCAATTCGGCACTTAAGGTATGACTCTCAAAGTATTCCATTGAAATAGCATGTGACTCACCAAAGGTAATTAAGTCATAGATACGAATAACATTTTGATGTGTGACTTTACGTGCAAAGCGCAACTCATAAATAAAACGTTTAATGACACTATCATCCGATACAAACTGTGCATTCAAAAACTTAAGAATGACATCTTCATTAATCATTAAATCTTCCATTAGGAAGACAGCACCAAAGGCCCCTTTACCCACCTGTCGAATGAATTTATAACGTCCTGCAAGAATATCATCGGGTTGTAATTTAGTTGGATCAACTGATTTGGGCTGCAACTCAGCTTTACCACGAATAATTGTACCTGGCATAGTTTTTTCAGAGTCAGACCTTTCACTACTGCGTGTAAGGGTTGCTCGTATATCGGTACGTTGCTTATGTTGACTATCTAAAATTCTATCAATCGAACATCCGCCGAGTTCTCTTAGTTCTTCATCACGATTCTCTAATGCATGGCCAATGGATGATACAATTTCATCAACACTCATATCGTCTGCTAGACGCTCTAAACATGCCAGCGCTTCTTTAACAATATTTTCTTGCTTTGCCCATAGTTGCTTGATGACATAAGGCACTGCTGATTTTGCTTCTAATTTTCCAAGTGCTTGCAACAAAATAATGCCCATCGACTCGACATTCTTGTCATTCTCATTGGCTTCATTTTTCTGTAACAACTTAATCAGCATAGGTACAGCTTGACGATTGCCAAGGTTTGCCAGGCCATCTACTGCGCGTTCTCGTACCCACCAGTCTGAATCGTTTAATGCTTCAACCAAAGAGTCATAAGTGCTTTCATCCTCAGTTGAGTTAATGATTTCAATGGCAGATCTTCGTACAAATTCATCTTTATCTTTTAATAAAATCAATACTGCTTTAACTACTTTTGGCCCACCTATTTTACCAAGAGCATCAGCCGCTCTTGATCTTACCCACCAATCTTCATCTTTAAGAATTCGAAATAAATCTTTCACTGAGGTTGGGCTAGCAATTTCATTTAACACTTCAACTGCTGCACGGCGTGTATACTCAGATTCACTTTTAAGAAACTCTACTAGATGAGCAACCGTCTCCGGATGTTGAATAGTGACAATGGTCTCTACTGCTTTATTTTGAACAGCATAGTCTGAGTCATCGATTAGTTTAGTTAAACGATCAATGCTTATATCGCCTTTCATATGAGATAAGCCATCCAATGCTGCTAATCTCACCGTCTTGTTTTCATCTTCCAATAGTTTTTCTAATGCTTGATGCACTTGTGGTCGATCAAATTTGCGCAATATTTTTGCAAAATTACTTCGAATAAATGCTTCTTTAGTTTCGATTCGATTAATAATTTCGGTAACAACGGTATCAGTGGCTACATTATCTATAATTTTAAACAAAGCCACTTGTTCGTTGTGATCCACACTAAATACGAATTTAATTAAATTCACAGCTTTTAACTTTTCTTTATGAGCAGTCAAAATACTCATAATGGCAGTTTTTGAAAGATTAGGATCAGCTAAGCTAGCAACTAATGGATTAGGGTCAATATTTTCTGCTTTACTTAATGCTTCAGAGACACCTTGGCGTATAAGCTCCACATCATTTCCCAATAACGGAATGTAATAATCTAGTGTATTTGAGTTGGCTAGATCAGTGAGTACTTCAATGATATGCGTGTTACCTAATTTATTCGTCGTCTGCAATGCTTCAGCCAGCCTAGGAATTGAAGATTTTGGATTCTTCTTTAACTTGGCTATCGCTTTTTGTGCATTTGGTTCAGCCAGAGATTCGCATTGCGAAATCTGCGCAATCGACCCATCTGAAAGAAAACCGCTCAATAAACCCATGTGGTAACTAAATTTATAATTATTGTTTCCGAACTGTATAGACAATGTTGTCTCAGGAATTCATAAAATTCATGAAAAAACATAACGTTAAAGCATATCTTATAGCAAAGAATTGACTTTGAATATTAGTTTACTAGCCAGATAATTAGTTCAAGCGACAATAAGGCATATATTCCCGCCATTAGGTCATCTAAGACGATGCCCAGCCCGCCTGAAATGCGCTTATCGAGCAGGTTTATAGGCCACGGTTTGAATATATCGAAGATTCGAAAAAGAACGAATCCTATGATTACCCACTGCCAGCCAGGCGGTGCTAAGGCCATTGTCACTAGATAACCACAAATTTCATCAATGACAATTCCACCGTGGTCATGCACTCCTAACATTTGTGCAGATTTCCCGGCAATGTAAATACTGAACAAGCATAGGACAGATAAAATAACTATAAATTCACTTAAACTTAGTGGAGCAAGCAGTAAATAAATAGGAATGGCAGCTAATGTGCCAAATGTGCCAGGGGCCTTCGGTGCTAGCCCACTACCAAATCCAAAGGCAATTAAATGAATTGGGTTCGTGACAACTGTTTTCCAATCAGGATGATGACTCATAACTTACTTTTCAAAATGATCGTAGCCTAAATAGTGTGGACGAGGTATGACCTGGTCTCCTTGATATATCTCAATAATTTGGGAGTCAGTGATCATACCAATTTGCGTAATTGGGCAATTATATTTACTAGATAATCGGTCAAGTTGGTGAATATTCTCATCAGGAATTGTAAACAATAATTCATAATCTTCCCCTCCTGTAATGGCCAGCTCTGCATCTTTCTCATGCTCCATGGGTATCTTATCTATCTGTAGACATGCTCCTACATTACTTGCATGACAAATAAGGTCCAATTCATTTAGTAATCCATCTGATATATCGATAGCAGCATTTGCAAGCTCACGCATTTCAATCGATAGATCTACTCGTGATTGTGGTGTGTACAAAGCGGTGTATTGCTCATCAGATAAGTCATCATGATTAAAATTAGTCTCTTGTAAGTAATTTAATGCACTCACTGCATTTCCAATCACTCCTGTGACGAATAACTTATCATTGACCTTTGCATGACTACGCAATAAAGCTTTGCCAATAGGCACTTCGCCAATCAGCTGAACAGACATAGTTAAACTATCACCTGCGGTTGTGTCGCCACCAATTAAGACTACACGATTAATTTCCGCACATTCAAACAGGCCTCTGGAAAATCCTTCTAACCAAGATTGATCTAAAGAAGATAATGTGAGGTTAAGTGTTGCCCATCGAGGTGCTGCACCCATGGCAGCTATATCACTTATGTTTGATGCCATCAGTTTGTAGCCAACAGCATATGCAGGAGCTTGTTTGGAAAAATGTTTTCCCACCGTCATGGTGTCAGTAGTAATGACTAATTCACATCCATTATTGGCTTTAATAATTGCCGCATCATCCCCTATTCCTTTAACAATCCCTCGATCATTAAAGTCTTTAGTGAAGTATTGTTGAATAATATCTTTTTCGTTCAATTTTTCTGAAGCATTATTTTTCGATCAAATTTTTTCATCAACTTATCTAAAACAACATTAACTAATTTAAATCCTTCATCTGATCCAAATTTTTTACTTAGTCTAATTGCTTCAGATACAATTACTTTTTCAGGAACCTGTATACAGTTAATTAATTCATAAGTAGCCACTCGCAAAGCTGCAAGTTCAATTGGATCTATTTTTTCAACATCATATTCGGATGCATTGTTAATATTTTCATCAATGACATCAGATTGTTTGATGCTTCCAATGACTAACTCTGAAAAATAAGCTGGATCCGATTTTGGCCAATACTCATCATCATGATATTGCATCACTAAAGTCTGAGCGTCTTCGTCAGTTAAATGCCATTGATACATCGCTTGAAGTGCCAATCTTCTTGAGCACTGTCGCTTATGAAAAAGCTCTCTGTCATTACCTTGGCTCAAGATTCTTTCCGAATATCTTTAATTACATTGCACATTTCTAATGCGCATAAAGCACAATCGACACCTTTATTTTCACCACCAATTTGTGATCTTTGTTGAGCTTGTTCAGGAGTATTCGTGGTTAGGACACCAAATACGACCGGAATACCAGTGCTTAGACTAACATCCATCACACCACGTGCACATTCGCCTGCTACAAAATCAAAGTGAGGCGTATCACCTTGTATAACACATCCCAAGGTGATTATTGCTGCATGTTCTTCCGCATCAACCAAGTGCATTGCAGCGAGTGGAATTTCAAATGCACCAGGCACATAAATGATATCTATGTCTTTTTTCGCGACACCTTGTTTAAGCAATGTATCTGTCGCACCTTTCAATAGATTATCAACAATATCATTGTTAAATCGAGCAGCGACAATAGCAAAACGCGCTTTGCCAGGTTTAATATTGCCTGTTTTTGTTTCTTGTATTTTCATTATTTTTGCTTGCCATCAATATATTCAACAATTTCGAGACCAAATCCACCTAAGCCATGAAATACTTGTGGTGCACTTAATAAGCGCATTTTAGTGACTCCCAAATCAGAGAGGATTTGTCCACCTACGCCAAGAGTCCAACGATTCACTGGTGAATCTTTTGTGTCTGAATCTAAACGCTCTTTTTTACTAATATTCAAATTTTCTAATTGCTGACATAAAGATTCACTATCGTTCGCAATTCTCAAGATAACAGCAACGCCGACATCTTCACTTGCAATTCTTTTCATTGCATCACGTAATGGCCACCCACAACTTGCACTATTTCCTAACAAGGTATCACACAGTGTGTTTTCTATATGTACGCGAGTAACAATTGGTTTGTTTGGGTCAACTTGCCCTTTAACTAAAGCGAAGTGGACTTCTTTGTTAATCTTATCTTCGTAAGTAACCAATTCAAATTCACCACAATCAGTTGAAAAAGGTTGTGACGATTTGCGATGCACAGTACGTTCATGTTGAATTCGATATCGAATGAGATCTTCTATCGTTCCAATTTTAAGATTATGTTCTTGGGCAAACTTTTCCAATTGTGGACGTCTTGCCATGGATCCATCTTCATCCATAATTTCAACAATGACAGCAGCCGGTTCTAGTTCTGCAAGTCTCGCGTAATCACATCCTGCCTCTGTATGTCCTGCACGAGTTAACACTCCACCAGCTTGCGCCATTAATGGAAATATATGTCCAGGTTGAGTAATACTGCCACTGTTGGCATTTGGTGCTACGGCAGTTCGAATTGTGTGCGCACGATCATAAGCTGAAATTCCAGTGGTCACACCTTCGCTGGCTTCGATAGATATTGTAAAATTTGTTGTGTGATCTGCCTCTGTAACATCGACCATCAAAGGAAGGTTTAATTGTTGGCATCGCTCTTTAGTGAGCGTGAGACAGATTAATCCTCGGCCATATTTGGCCATGAAGTTGATATCTTCTGGCCTTACCATTGAGGCCGCCATAAGAATATCTCCTTCGTTTTCACGGTCTTCATCGTCAACAATGACAACCATCTTGCCAGCAGCGATATCTTCAACAATTTCTTCGGTTGAATTAAATTTCATAAGCGAGGAATTAATTATAGGTGTGTAATCGCTCAACATAGCGAGCAATTAGATCAATTTCTAGATTGATAATTGTGTCAATTTGATAATGAATTATAACGGTATTCTCAAGTGTATGCGGAATAATATTGACTGTGAAATCATCACCATCAACATGATTGACGGTTAGGCTCACCCCATCTATGCAAATTGAACCTTTTTTAGCAATAAATTTTGCTATGTCTTTAGGTGCAGCCACAGTAAAACAGGTTGAATTGCTTTCTTGCTCTATCTGCTTTATCGCCCCAATGCCATCCACATGGCCAGTCACAAGATGCCCACCCAGATGGTCTGCAAGAGTCAATGCTAATTCCAGATTGACCTGGCTATTTATATCTAATTGTTTAAACGAAGTACAGCGAATAGTTTCTTTAGATACATCTGTTTTAAATACATTGCCATCAATCGCAGTGGCCGTTAAGCAAACTCCATTAACACAAATGCTATCACCAATATTGACCTTAGCAAGAAAGTCATCAGGAGTGTTAATAGACAATGCAAACGAATCATCATTGACTTCAATGTTAACGACTGAACCAATCGCTTGAATGATACCGGTAAACATCAATTCATTTCTCTAGCTGAATACAATATTTAGTTAATGGTAATGCTGTACTTGTATGAAATTCAGCACTCGCTTCAATCGCACAGGTAGCAATTTTTTCTGCATCATCTTCATATTTATGCATGGCATATAATGCACCCAGTGCAACTTCAGCACCTGCTCCAATGGCCCAAAATTGTTTATATTGGAATACTTCTCGCAAAGAATATACACCAAAAATACCTTTCTTATTGACAATCAAGGCATCTATACGCGAGGACTCATAGGCATCTTCATCTTCATCTTTCGGATTTAAAAAATATTGTTCTTTCAAAATGGGATGAAGACTCAAGAATGTATTATAAATATCTATCGGTGATTGTAGATTAATCAAAGATGATTCTTTTTCTAGCACATGCTTAATAACCAAATGATGTGCGGCACTGCCAACAATGCCAATAAAATTCTCTTCGTGTTGAAGTATTTTTTCACTGGTTAAGTCATATTCATTACTTTGGCGTATATCACCAAAGGTAGTGAGACTATCTGCAGCAATACAAATCTTCCCGTTTTTTTCGACTGCTACTATTGTGGACATAGAATTTTAATAAGTAATTAATGAAGTAACTCGCAAATCATTGCCTATTTTTCGAATATCAGAATATTCTAGAGAGAGACAATGATTCATTTCTGTGATTTCATTAATATCAAACATTCCTCGAGAAGAATTTCCCATGAGCTTAGGTGATAAATAATGAATAACTTCATCAACAAGCTTTGATTCAACTAACTTACCCATTAATGAGGAACCCGCTTCTACTAAAATAGAATTTATTTCTAACTCCGCTAGCTTATTCGTAAGTAATCGCAAATCAAATTTTCCATCCACATCAGGCAAACGAATGATGTCGTAATTAGCATCAGCACTTAATTGAGTATCATCCACATTTTCTTTAGTGATGAGTAATGTCTTTCCTTCTAAGTGCAGCAATTTCGCTTTGGGTGAAATTTTTAAATCTGGATCAATCACAATGCGGATCGGTTGTATCGGGTTTTCACTAATACCTAGTTGATCTTTATTAAGTCGCACACTTAACATTGGGTCATCAGCGATAACTGTGCCAATGCCGGTCAATATAGCATCATTGCTTGCGCGAAGTGTCTGTACATCTAATCGTGCATGTTCAGAAGTAATCCACTTAGATTGACCATTACGCAAACTTGTTCTGCCGTCCATACTGGTAGCTGTTTTCAACGTTATCCAGGGTCTTCCTTTTGCCATGCGCGAGATAAAACCGCGATTCAACTTTGCTGCTTGAGCACTCAGCACGTTATCGTCAACTTGAATTCCTTGTGCTTGCAGCATTTGCATACCCTTGCCTGCTACCAAAGGATTTGGGTCCTGTATGGCGACGACAACTCTGGAAATTTTTGCATCAATAATTGCTTGTGCGCAAGGGCCAGTTTTACCTTGATGACAGCAAGGTTCTAAGGTGACATATGCACAACCACCAGCCGCTTGCTCTCCTGCTTCATTCAGTGCATGAATCTCTGCATGAGGCTCTCCGGCTTTGGCATGATAGCCTGAGCCGACGATATCTCCATGCTTATTGAGAATGACGCATCCGACATTTGGATTCGGTCTAGTAGTATATTGGCCTCGCTTGGCAAGACGAAGTGCTAGCGACATGTGTTCAACATCGCGTGAATTAGTCATACTGATATTAACTATCAGAGATTAAAGACAACTGACTTTTTCGCATTTCCGGAGAAAGATCATTTTCTACATGCTCGATAATTTCTCTGAATTCCTGCACATCAGTAAATGAACGATAAACTGAAGCAAAGCGAACATAAGCGACCTGATCTACATTTCTTAATTCGTGCATGACCCATTCACCTAATTGGTTAGCAGGGATTTCTCTGTCACCATAGGCTAGACAAAGACGACGAATGTGATCAATAATTTTTTCCACCTGATCGGTAGAGACGGGCCTTTTTTCAATCGCGTGAACAATGCCTGAACGAAGTTTATCTGTAGTAAATGCTTCACGGCGACCATCACGTTTGACTATTCTTGGTAAATCTAATTCCGCCGTCTCAAAGGTTGTGTAGCGCTCTTTGCACTTTCCACATTCTCTGCGACGGCGGACTTGACTACCGTCTCCCGCTAAACGGGAATCTATTACTCTAGTATCATTTGCACCACAAAATGGACAGCGCATTGCTCTTCTCTAGATTAATAGTTGCTTAGACAAAGATTTAAGATGCGTAGACTGGAAAGCGTTTACACAGCTCGAGCACTTGCTGCTTAACTCGATTTCCAACTTCAGCATTCTCAAGGTCGTCCATCACATCACACATCCAGTTTACCAACTCAACACACTCAGCTTCTTTGAAGCCACGTGTTGTAATCGCTGGAGAACCGACACGAATTCCACTGGTCACAAACGGTGACTGTGGATCATTAGGCACCGTGTTTTTGTTTACTGTGATGTTAGCGTTACCTAACGCAGCATCTGCTGCCTTACCGGTAATACCTTTCTTGATTAAATCTACCAACATCAAGTGATCATCTGTGCCACCAGAGACAATGTCATAACCGCGGCTTTGGAATTGTGTTGCCATGGCTTGAGCATTTTTCACTACTTGTTGCTGATACGCTTTAAATTCTGGTTCTAATGCTTCTTTAAAAGCGACTGCTTTAGCAGCAATCACGTGCATCAATGGACCACCCTGCATGCCTGGGAAGACAGCAGAATTTAATTTCTTTGTGATGTCATCATTCGCACGTGCCAAAATGATGCCGCCACGAGGTCCACGTAATGTTTTATGTGTAGTTGAAGTCACAACGTCCGCAATAGGCACAGGGTTAGGATACAAACCTGTCGCCACTAAACCAGACACATGCGCCATATCAACTAAGAAATAAGCACCTACGCTATCTGCAATATCACGGAAACGTTGCCAATCCATGACGCGTGAGTACGCAGAGAAGCCAGCAATAATCATTTTTGGCTTATGCTCTTTAGCTAACTTTTCAACTTCATCGTAATCCACTTCACCTGTCTCGGTGTTCAGACCATACTGCACCGCATTGAATTGCTTGCCTGAGAAGTTAACGTGCGATCCATGAGTCAAATGGCCACCGTGGGCTAATGACATGCCTAGCACTGTGTCGTTAGGCTGTAGTAGCGCCAAAAATACTGCCGCATTCGCTTGTGAACCAGAATGAGGTTGTACGTTGGCGTAATCCGCACCATATAACTGCTTAAGACGATCTATTGCTAACTGCTCAACAGTATCAACATGCTCACATCCACCGTAATAACGCTTGGCTGGATAACCTTCTGCATATTTGTTGGTTAACACAGTTCCCTGTGCTTCCATGACTCTTGGGCTTGCGTAGTTCTCTGAAGCAATTAATTCTATATGCTCTTCCTGACGCTGCATTTCACTTTTGATTGCATCAGATAATTCTGTGTCGAAACTACTGATACCCATATCGGCTGAAAACATGTAAATACTCCTGTCTTAAATATAATCAAAATCCATAATCCGGCGATTATACCCCAAAATATTGTGGATGAACTAACCCTACTGGCCTATATAGGCAACTTAAAAGTAAGAGTTTTTTATGATTATGCCTAAGCTAGACGGCGCTACTAATTTTTGAAATCATGTCTGGCTTCACATTCGGCTTGTGCCGATCATAATTCGATCCATTTAATTGAGTAATTTATGGCCCAATATGTATTTTCTATGAGTGGCGTTGGCAAAGTTGTGCCACCTAAAATTCAAATTCTTAAAGATATCTCTCTAAATTTCTTTCCAGGAGCAAAAATTGGCGTCCTTGGTTATAACGGTGCGGGGAAATCTACTCTGCTGCGAATCATGGCCGGGGTTGATAAAGACTATATCGGTGAAGCACGTCCTCAAGCGAACTTGAATATTGGTTATCTACCACAAGAGCCAGAATTAGATAAATCGTTAGATGTTCGAGGAAATGTAGAGCTAGGGATTGCACCGCTTAAGCAAGCACTCGATGCCTTCAATGAGGTAAGCATGAAGTTTGCGGAACCCATGTCTGATGACGAAATGACTGCACTTCTTGAAAAACAGGCCACGCTTCAAGATCAAATTGAAGCGGCTGATGGATGGAATTTAGATCGAAAATTAGAAGTCGCGGCCGATGCACTTCGCCTCCCCCCTTGGGAAGCTAACATTGAGCAACTATCTGGTGGCGAACGTCGACGAGTCGCTTTATGCCAGCTGCTACTTGCCAATCCTGACATGCTGATTCTTGATGAACCGACCAACCACCTCGATGCAGATTCTGTCTCGTGGCTAGAACAATTCTTAAAAGAATTTCAAGGCACTGTCATTGCTGTCACACATGATCGTTACTTTCTAGATAACGTTGCTGGTTGGATACTTGAATTAGACCGAGGTCACGGCATTCCTTGGGAAGGAAATTACTCAAGTTGGCTTGATCAAAAAGAAACGCGTTTAAAACAAGAAGAAAAACAACAACAGGCGCGTATGAAAACTATTTCGTCTGAACTTGAATGGGTACGCAGCAACCCTAAAGCACGCCAAGCAAAGAGCAAGGCTCGCCTAAAACGATTCGAAGAATTGAACTCGCAAGAATATCAGAAACGCGCAGAAACCAATGAAATCTTCATTCCCGTGGGAGACAGACTAGGCGATCAAATCATTGAAGCGAATGGTATAACCAAACAATTTGAAGGCCGTGTACTGTTCGACAATATTTCATTCAATGTTCCGCGTGGTGCAATTGTCGGCGTAATTGGCGGAAATGGTGTAGGTAAAACAACCTTATTCAAAATGATTGTCGGGCAAGAACAAGTCGATAGCGGCGAATTGAGTGTAGGTAAATCTGTCACGTTATCTTATGTCGATCAATTGCGTGATGATTTACAAGGTGACAACACCGTATGGCAAGAAATTTCAGAAGGATCAGACAATATCACTGTGGGAAATTACACAATGCCTTCAAGAAGCTATGTTGGGAAATTCAACTTCAAAGGAAGCGGTCAGCAAAAATTAGTTAAAGAATTATCAGGCGGCGAGCGCAATAGACTTCAACTCGCTAAATTACTTCGTAAAGGAGGTAATGTTTTATTATTAGATGAGCCGACAAATGATTTAGACGTTGAAACATTACGCGCCCTGGAAGAAGGTTTATTAAACTTTCCTGGTAGTGCGATAGTTATTTCTCATGATCGTTGGTTCTTAGATCGAATTGCCACCCATATCCTTGCTTTTGAAGACGAAGGTAATGTGCATTGGTTTGAAGGTAATTTTACGGAATACGAAGAAGACAGGAAAAAGAGATTAGGCGAAGAAGCGAGTCAGCCAAGACGAGTACGCTATAAAAAATTAGATGCATAAATGAAAAACGCCGACTTTGATCACTCAAGCGTCGGCGTTGCTTTAGAAAAACTTAATCTAAGCCTATAGCATAGATTTTGCTTTATCCATGGCAGAGTCTTTAGCTGCATCTTCGGCTTTATCCATCATTGCATCTTCAGCTTCATCCATCGCAGCATCTTTTGCATCGTCAGCCATAGCTTCAGCTTTATCCATGACAGCATCTTTTGCGTCATCAGCCATTTCCCCAGCTTTATCCATGGCAGCATCTGTTGCGTCAGACGCCATTTCACCCGCTTTGTCCATTGCATCACCGGTCATCTCGCCTGCTTTATCCATTGCATCACCAGTCGCATCAGCGGCATCAGATGCCATTTCACCAGTCTTATCCATTGCATCACCAGCCATTTCACCAGTTTTTTCCATTGCAGATGAAGCTTTATCCATCATCGCTTCGCCCTGCTCTGGATTCATGTGGTTCATGTAGTAATACGCAGCACCAGCAATAATGATAATAGCAATTATAATCTTTGACATTTAAAACCCCTCTCGTGTAATTTAAGTATATATAGCGTTAATGCTATTTAAATTATTATTTTTTAATTGTTTTTTACTCTCCAGGCGCCATTCTAATCCTATGCACCAAAAGATAGCAATTTGTTTTGGCTATTTTATGTCCTGAATTTGCCTAGATTTATTCTATTTGAGTCTCTGAGATAGACGCTCTAGTGATGGTATATTTGTACCCAGCTTCAAATTTACGACTAAAGATAATTCTTTCTCCTGTTGACCAAATCACCGCCAACTTATTAATTATCTTTTCTTCACCCAACCCAAAATGCGCATAAGGCGCATCAAACGATAAAAAACCACCGCCGGCTTTGATTTCTCTAATTTGCTTCATCTCTTGTTCGCCAGTTCCAGTGGCAATTAAGACTTTACAACCAATGCAATTTGCATTGCCAATTTCGTCTTTAATCTCAAACATAATAGAATGATTTCCTGCTTGGTTATTCTTAAAGACTTTTAATCCACCATGTGTGGTATTGCCGATAATATCTAAATCACCATCATTATCGATATCGATATATGTAAAGGCAGAGCTATGATCGAAATCATCCAACCCAAACGACACATGCTTCAAAGAGAATTGATCTCCTTTTCTATTATGAAAAAACATATTTGGTGAATGTGTTGTTGGGCCAACAAAAGCAGCATAAACAGAGCCATTAGCTACATAAATATCTTGCCATCCATCATTATCTAAATCAGCAAACTTACCTGCCCAACTCCATGCACCATACTGAGTATTAGTATCTTCTGAAATATCAGCAAACCCATCTTTAGTTTTATTTTCCAATAAAACATTTGATACTGGAATCTGTTTTACAAACCCCTGAGTATTTAATGCTACACGTTCAGGGTAACCTTCAATAGCATTACAAAGTGTTTTATAAATTGTGTAGTTATCCGGCACTTTACTGCATGACTCTCTATCAAATTTCATTTGATGAACACGCTCAGTAACCAAACAATCTCGAACGGTTTCATCACCATAGCGATCGCGCATTTCCTCACATTCTTTAAAATCTTTAACCAGATTTATTTTGCTTAACATCCAAATCTTCAAACATTCTTTTTGTTTTTCTGGTGTTTGTTTGTTTAAGCAAAATTGAGAATCTTTATAGATTGCTGCTGCACGCTCTCTTTCAGGTGTATCAGTCCACGACCCACCTGTCATATAAATATCTAAAGCCAGATCATTATTATAGTCGGCAGTATCGATACTCATATTCAACTCTGGGGAACCAGGAATGACATTTTGCTTACTGGATAATTGACCAAACATCTCACCTTTAAGATTAATATAAAAGCGATCTGGCACTTCAAAATCATTGCCCACTATCAGATCCATATTCCCATCATGATTAAAATCACTTAATAATGATGACAAGGTATTCCCTTCAACCTCTCTTGGCATCACTCGCATTGGGAAAAAACTGAACTCAAGATTATTGTTTAATAACATTTGATTACGAGCTTTAGGTCCAGGGTTTGCAGTAATTTCTCCACCATTCCAATTGCCGTTAAAAATATCCAACCATCCATCGTTATTTACATCTGCCATGGACACTGACATTGTTAATAAAGCGTCACCATTTTGAATCATGCGTACAGGTTTATTTTGAGTCGCATTAGCTAAAGGGTTTAATACGATGTAATTCTCTTTACCAAATGTGGTGATGTAAAAATCAAGCCATCCATCACGATTAAGATCGGCCATTGCCACAAATATGGTTTCAGAATTAACCAACTCAGGGACATCCAAACGAACTTTCTTGAAATATTCACCATTAATATTTTGAAAAAGATCAACCCCACCTGTTTCAGCCACCACAAGATCTGTCCAGCCGTCATTATTAAAATCGCCTGATGCTAACCCACGACCCAAAAAGAATGGTTCAATGAAGTTGGTTTCATCTATTTTGTTATAAGAATCGATTCCCAAGTCAACGGCATTAATTTTAGTAAACGGCAAAGTACCTTCTTCATTCTGCGCCGCAAATGCTGAACGTGTCACTCGATAATTCTTTTTAGAATAATAATCTTCACTTGGCAGAGACGTTGTTTCCTCAAGACCATGCAAAGCAAATTCAGTGATATTTCTATTCTCAATATAGCCTGAATGTTTTATCTCACTCTTTAACACTTCATCGGTATATTGCTGCTCCCATTTTTCATTTTTATAGTCTGTGAATTCTTGCGCAAAATAGCCTGCTGCAACTCCTAGGCCTGTCACAATGACAAACAACAGTAATGCCAATTTAAAACTGAAAGTACGCCAAATAATAAATCCAGAATAAACACTGAATGTCCCTAGCGTAAATAACAATGTCATAACAACCACAATGGGGACATTGGCTGCAAATAATGATTGTGCAAGCATGACATCAAATGCAATTGGCATCGGTAAAAACGTCCCAAATACACCAATGGCGATGACCGCCCATATTGAAGGATGTGTACCAATTAAAGTATTAGGATCCCAAACATGGGAGACAAGCGCACCAAGAAAACCCGCAACAAACATCAAGGGAACAGTGCGAATAACGATATAGGCAAAACTATCCCAGTAATCTTTAACTATCCCAAGTAATGCCGCCCACCATGATTCAGAGTAGACCACTGGCACATCTGGAATCGCACACACGACAGAGTCTTGCTTAAGATCCTTATCGGAAATAAAGGGAACGATGACAAGAATTAAAAATATGGTAAAAGCGAGTTTAATTAATGCTAAATAGAACGGAAACAGAGTAAACAACATCGTTAAAACAATAATATTCAGTGTCGGCGAACTGAACATCACTGCTAAGGATGTTTGAATACTTCGTCCGCCTTCGTACATCGCTTTAGCAATAGGTGCAACGCAATTCACACACACGCCAAGTGGTGTCCCAGTGGCCAACCCATATAAACTATTTAAGAAGCGATTTTGCGAACGATAACGTGGCAAGTATTTAAACAATGTCATAAAGGCCGCTGCAATAAATACAGCAAAGGTCATCCCCTGCCGATTAGTCCACGCCCAGTTGATCGTTGTATAAGCGACCTTTTCCACAAAAGAGGCTTTTTCATCAACATGAATAAACACTTCATGTGTAAGCGTATCTTCAAGATGGATAATTCCCGTCATATCCGCCTTGCCTTGCAAGGTTGGATAACGCGAGGTTGACCAAAAGCTAATTGCAATTGCAACTATTACAATTGAAATTAAAATAACTCGACGATTGCCAAGCAATGATGTTTGTTTTGCCATGTTTAATTTACAAATAACCGATATGATAAATAATAATGCTTAACCTACTACGCCTCAAATCATGACTATAGATTCTATATTGCTAAATAATGTATTAAAAAAAGCTAGTAGATTACTAGATCGACTAGAGACCTTACAAAATCCTGCAAAAAATCAAAATGACGAAGTAGATTCTTTTGCATGGCGGTGGTGTCAGACTCAAGGCGCCAGCCCTATAAAGTGGGAAAGTCCAATTTCTCGAGACAGTCTTCTTCATATAGATCTGCAGGCTAAACTGCTTTTCGATAACACTCAACAGTTTGTTGCAGGTTTTATGGCGAATAATGCTTTGCTATGGGGCGCAAGAGGCACAGGAAAGTCCTCATTAATTCAAGCAGTATTGGGTGAATTTAGTCACCATGAGTTATGCGTGATCGAGATCGGTCATCATGATTTTGCAGAATGGGCCAATATTGTTGACTGGATTAGGTCACAAACCCCTCAAAAATTCATCCTTTTTTGTGATGATTTATCTTTTAATGAAGACGACACAAGTTTCAAGGAAGTGAAAGCCGCCTTAGATGGCTCACTCACAGGCTTACCACAGAATGCTTTAATTTATGCCACCTCTAACCGTCGTCATTTATTGCCTGAAAAATTAGCGGACAATCAACACGCACAACATGTTAACGGTGAGATTCATCATGCCGAAGCAATTGAAGAAGCTATTTCCTTATCAGACCGATTTGGATTGTGGTTAGCCTTCCATGCACTTACTCAAGATCAATATTTAGCGATCGTTGAACATTGGGTAAATGTCTTTGGCATTGAACAAACACAGGATGAGTATCGTGAGTTAGCCTTACGCTGGGCATTACAGCGAGGCTCAAGAAGCGGACGTATCGCAAATCAATTTGCACGCGATTACGCAGGCAAATATTTTATAAATAATTAAATGATTTTAAAAATATTTCATTAAGTCCATGCCATCATAAAGTGACGCCACTTCATCAGCATAACCATTAAACATAAGTGTCTTTCTTTTTCTTAGCTCACCAATCTTGCGTTCGCGTGCCTGACTCCAACGGGGATGATCCACTTCAGGATTCACATTTGAATAGAAACCATATTCTCTTGCAGACGCGGTATTCCAACTTGTGTTGGGTTGGTTTTCAGTAAAGCGAATTTTAACAATTGACTTAATACTTTTGAATCCATATTTCCATGGAACGATTAATCTCAATGGTGCACCGTTTTGATTTGGCAATTCTTTTCCATACAAACCCACCGCCAACAATGTCAGAGGATTCATAGCCTCATCAATACGCAAACCTTCTTGATAAGGCCAATCAAGTACTGCGCGACGCTGACCAGGTAAATTATCTGGGTCTAAAATGGTAGTAAATTCTACATATTTAGCTTTGCTTGTTGGTTCAAAACGTTTTAGCACTGGACCTAACTCAACACCTAACCATGGTACAACCATTGACCAAGCTTCCACACATCGTAAGCGATAAATTCTTTCTTCTAATTGATGAGGTGATACAAAATCTTCTAGTCCTAACACACCTGGTTTAGCGCACTCGCCTTCAACTGTAATTGCCCAAGGATCAGTTTTTAATAAATGAGCATTTAATTTTGGATCACCCTTGCCTGTGCCAAGCTCATAAAAATTATTATAGGAAGTGACTTTTATTTCTTCTGTTAACTCATCAGCTAATGGATTTTCAGAGTCTTTTTTATATTCATTAATTGCCACACCCGCAGAGCTCAACGAGGGGACGCCAAGACTTAATGCTGTCGCTGCTGCTCCTGTTTTTTTAATAAACTCTCTACGTTGCTTATAAATTTTGTGATCAGTAACTTCTGATTCAGGGATAGATGAGTTGCTTTTTACTCTTATCAACATAATTGTGTTTATTTCTTTAGAAATTGAAGTGAAGTTCAGTAGAAATAAAGTCTACCTCGTCGTTATCAAATTCAAATCGCTCCCATTCGGCGCTGAATCCTATTCTTTCTGTGACATCAAAATAGGAACCCACAGAATAAAATACATCTGTGCCGCTTTTATGAGAACTTGAATTATCGGCAGGGTTTTGGCCGTTGGCTTTCAGGTCCCAATTGTACAGGCCTCCGCGCAAATATAGGCGCTTTGTTTCATCAATAGCAAAAGTACTAATGCCAGAGAAAAATAATGCTCTGCTATCTAACTCTACATCACTCTGGTCCGTCAACCATAGCTCATTACCAGTAAAGACATTTCCCACACCAAATTCCATCTGGTCTTTGTATTCAACTTCAAATGAGAAAAGATCGTTTGCTTTGTAACCACTATAAAACTTTATTCCAGAATTATCGTAACCAGAATAATCCGTGATTGAGGTGTCGATGGAATAGTCATCAAGATCGTACCAATTATTGTTTACTATTTGATCTGCACCCAAATACCATTCAGCATAACTCTGAGAAGGCACGACTAGGCCAGTCACAATAATGACAATAAATTTAGCGTATTGATTCATACAGCTCCCACCCTTTGCTAACCAAATTGTTAGCTCATATTAAAGACCCGACTCACTCAATAAATATGACAGTCCCCAAGCCATAAGTTTCACATTATTCCAGGTAATTATTGCCAAGGCTAATCGAGAGCGACCCGGGCATTTCTAAACATTCTCATCCATGGACTATCTTCTTCCCAGTCATCTGGATGCCATGAATATTGAACGGTTCTGAACAAACGTTCTGGATGAGGCATCATAATGGTGAATCGACCATCTGTATTGGTTAATGCGGTAATTCCATGGAGTGATCCATTTGGGTTTAATGGATACATTTCAGTAGGTTCTAAATCAGAGTTTACGTAATTCATGACATTTAGTTGCGTACGCTTTATCTCTTCACATTGCTCATGATCTGCATCAATTTTGCCTTCTCCATGCGCCACCGCTACCGGTATGATGGATCCATGCATTCCCTGGAATAATAATGAAGGCGACTCAGTAATTTCGACATTCACCAATCGCGCTTCGAACTGCTCAGAGGTATTTCGAATAAATGTTGGCCATAAATCAGTGCCAGGAATAATTTCTCGTAGGTGCGACATCATTTGGCAACCGTTACATACGCCTAATGCAAGCACATCTTTTCTATTAAAAAATACATTAAATTTTTCTTTTAACTTACTGTTAAATAAGATACTACTTGCCCAACCATTGCCAGCACCCAGAACATCTCCATAAGAAAATCCACCACAGGCGGCCAATGCTTGGAATTGAGATAAATTAACGCGCTCAGCGATCAAATCCGTCATATGTACATCGATGGCATCAAACCCTGCACGATCAAATGCGGCTGCCATTTCAATCTGACCGTTAACACCCTGTTCGCGTAAAATAGCGACTTTTGGCCTCATTCCCTTAGCAATATATGGCGCAGTAATATCCTCATTAATATTGAAACTAGGTTTCGCTATTAGCCCTTGATGGTGCGCATCGGTAATCAACTGACTTTCTTGCTCGGCTGATTCAGGATGATCACGCAACTTCTGAATCTGTAGACTGGGCTGGCTCCATATTAATTCAAGTTCTGCTCGAGGTTTATTTAATATCTCATTGTTATTATGAGATATTACTATATTTTGACTAGTGTTTGGCTCACCTAAAATATGGAAACAGTGCGATAATCCACAGGTATCGGCTAGTTGCGTTGCCACGGCTAAATCATCTGCCGTTACCTGAAATACCGCGCCAAGCTCTTCATTGAATAAATTATTAAGCGCATTATCGCCAAGTGTATTGACCTGTACTTTCAGCCCACAACGCCCAGCAAAAGCCATCTCGCAAAGGGTGGCAAGTAACCCGCCATCGCTTCGATCATGATACGAAATTACATTAATTTTATCTCTTAACTTATTAATATAATTGAAATAATTTATCATTAAATCGGTCGAGTTCAAATCAGGGACATTATTGTCATCAACTTTATATACCTGACTTAAACATGATGCGCCTAAACGATTAGCTTTCTCACCCAGGTCCACCAAAATCAAATAGCTGGGACCCTGGTCTGTACGAATTTGAGGCGTCCATGTTTTGCGAATATCTGAGACCGGTGAGAACGCAGAGACGATTAATGACACCGGCGACACGACATTTTTAGCGACACCTGCATCTTGCCATTTTGTCTGCATGGATAAAGAGTCTTTACCCACCGGAATTGCAATATTTAACTCACGGCAAAGACTAGAAAGTGAATTAACAGTATCAAATAACACACTGTCTTCAATCATATAATTAGCTGCTGCCATCCAATTAGCTGAGAGACGTATATCGTGCAGATTTTGCACATCTGCGGCGAGAAGATTAGTAATGGCTTCACCCAATGACACGCGTGCAGATTGAGGCCCAGAGTAAATCGCCATGGGGGTACGCTCTCCCATCGACATTGCTTCTCCAGTCACTCCCTTAAAACTACTCGCAGTGACGGCGACATCGGCCACGGGCACTTGCCAAGGCCCCACCATTTGGTCTCTGGCTACCAAGCCGGTGATTGTTCTATCACCGATCGTGACCAGAAATTTCTTTGATGCCACCGTGGGGTTTCGTAGCACGTATTCCACGGCAGACTCGATCTTTATATGATCATAAGTGGCTTGAGTTTGTGCACGAGTTGCTCGCGATGTATCACGCGCCACTTTAGGCGGCTTCCCTAATAAGACATCCATGGGAATATCAATTGGATTTTGATCGAACTTTGCATCGGTAACGATCAAGTCTTGTGCTTCGGTGGCCTCGCCTACCACGGCATACGGGCATCTCTCTCGTTCACATAATGCTTTAAATATAGCTAACTTATCTTCTTCAATGGCCAATACATAACGTTCTTGTGCCTCATTGCACCAAATTTCCATAGGTGACATGCCTGGCTCGGCATTAGGCACTTTGCGTAACTCAATAATTCCACCACGATGAAAATCATGCAGAATTTCAGGCAAAGCATTCGATAGACCGCCCGCACCCACGTCATGGACAGACAAAATTGGGTTGTTGTCTTTCAATCCCCAGCATCGATTAATCACCTCTTGGCAACGGCGTTCCATTTCAGGGTTTTCACGTTGCACTGAAGCAAAATCGAGTTGCTCATCGCTACTCCCCGACGCCATGGATGATGCGGCACCACCACCTAAACCAATCAACATGGCAGGGCCACCCAGCACTATAATCGGCGTGCCGGCAGGAATGTCTTGTTTTTCAACATCCGTCGCACGGATATTTCCCATACCACCCGCAATCATAATGGGCTTATGGTATCCACGCACCACGCCCTGGACGTCTTGCTCAAAGGTACGGAAATAGCCCAATAGATTTGGCCGGCCAAATTCATTATTAAAGGCCGCGGCACCAATGGGCCCTTCAATCATAATATCTAGTGCTGAGACAATGCGGTCTGGCTTACCGTAATTGCCTTCCCAAGGCTCGTGCATACCAGGAATTTGCAAATTAGACACGCTAAAGCCACATAACCCTGCTTTTGGATACCCACCACGCCCAGTGGCGCCTTCATCTCTAATTTCACCGCCTGACCCGGTTGCAGCACCTGGGAATGGTGAAATGGCCGTGGGATGATTATGCGTTTCCACCTTCATTAAAATATGAATGTCTTCAGTCGAATACGAATAGCGCGTGTCTTCACTGGCATAAAAACGCTCACCCGCATGCCCGGCGATAACCGCGGAATTATCCTTATACGCAGACAGCACATTGTGCGGTGCATTCGCATGAGTGGTGCGAATCATGCCAAATAAGGTGTCTTGTTCTTCTTTGCCATCAATCGTCCAACTAGCATTGAAGATTTTATGTCGGCAATGCTCTGAATTTGCCTGAGCAAACATCATTAATTCAACATCTGAAGGACAGCGGTTCAACTGGGTATAATTTTCAACCAAATAGTCAATTTCATCATCAGAAAGCGCAAGGCCCAGCTCAACATTGCAGTCGGCAATATCGGTGGCCATGTCTTCAATGGAGAGTAATCGCCTGACAGGCGCGGGCTCTTTTTGTTGGAATAATAGAGAAGCTTGGCCAATTTGAGTCAGTACGCTTTGTGTCATGCGATCATGTAGTAATGACAACACTTGTTGACGTGCCTCTTCACTGACTTTTCGCCAACCAGTTAAACTATGTAACACTCCTCTTTCCACCCGACCGGTTTTACCCAAGCCACTATGATCCACAATATCAGTCGCCTTAGATGACCAAGGAGAAATCGTTCCAATACGAGGACTTACAATTATTTGTTCATCTAATTTATAGGTAGAAGCAATCGCTTCTTCCACACTCAATAGTTGGCGTAATAAACCTATCTGATCAGAGGGCAACACCCCTGAATTCTCAGTAAAGTAAACCCAATGAGAATCGATAGATTCGATTTCAGGGGCAATTTTTTGAACGGTATTTAGCTGCTGTTGAAGTCTAAATGGCGTGGCTGCTGGGCCACCGCGAAGGATCAGCATAGTGTCTGAAGCTCGAATTAGATGTTAGAAAGTGTGTTCAAGAAAGTGGCTATATTAGCTGAAACTACGTGATGAAACACGTAGTAAAATGACTATTTATCAATGCTGAATTTACGTTCATATTGACCATATTTCGTGCAGTAGAAGAGTTATTCTCTTCTAAGCAAAACCTTACCACCAGTTAACTGAGAATTTCTGTTTTGACTTCATCATTAATAAGGCAAGTAAATAAACCCCACCCTTTATTAAACACTAATCTCCTGCCATATGATGGTGAAGCATATTTAGACAACCAATACTTCTCAGCCAGTGAGTCCTCTGATTACTTCAATAGCCTGAAAGACGAAATTCATTGGGAACACAAAGAAATCAGAATGTATGGCCGTTTTGTTTTACAGCCACGTTTAATTGCCTGGTATGGCGACCCGGATATTACACTTAAATATTCCAGTCTTAATTTAACCAGCACGCCTTGGACGGCCACGTTAACTCGTATTAAAGATGCGATTGAAGAAGATTTGGGGTATTCCTTTAACGGTGTCTTTTTAAATTATTACAGAAATGGGCATGACTATATGGGCTGGCACCGTGACAATGAACGAGTTCATGGCTTACAACCCTTAATAATCTCGGTTAGCTTTGGCGCCACCCGGCTATTTAAATTTCGTCACTACCAACAAAAAGACATAGTGAAAAATTTAAAACTCAACAGTGGCAGTCTATTAATTATGAAAGGTGACACGCAAGACAACTGGACGCATTCATTGCCTAAATCATTAAGAGTGACTGAACCAAGAATTAATCTTACCTTCCGAAATATCTACCCGTAATCATTCGTTCAGTTCGTCTAAATTATCACCAATTCAGCCAAATACCCTTATAGTTTCAGCAACTTTTAAGCTAAACTGCAGTCTTACAATAAGTACTGGGGGCGACCTGGCTTCGACGTGGGTAGCCGATCTCTAGGTGCATGCCGAGGATGTAGATGCCTCGTAAAAGATTTCTGCAATTATATA
>JBGCFN010000038.1:0-39816 GCA_045106935.1 Gammaproteobacteria bacterium
GAAAGTCTCAGACAATTTACTACAAGCTATCTGATAAAAATTTATCAAAAATAATTCATACGCTACGAAATATATATTGTAAGTAATCCTGCTCTCTTCAAGAAATAGAGAAATTTTAAATGTCCGCTAAGGGTCGAAAGCAGACATTTCTAAATTAGCCGCCTCTTATTGAACTTTCGCCATTCCTTCGCCACGCGGATCAGATGCCGCCTCTACTTTATTACTAGCGTGATTCCAAATAATGGCATGCATGTTGCCATAGGTGCGTGACATTTCTTTTAGCTGATGCCCTTTGTTAGCGAGTGTTGTTTTTTCATTTTCTGATAACGCATTTATTTCAAATTGAATTTCATCAGGGAGGTATTGATGATGAATTCTTCGTTGACTGACAATTTTATTGGCATTGGCACCTTGTTGATAGTTGATTAATGCTAATGCCAGCATACTTATAATTCGGCTTCCTCCAGGCGTGCCTACAATTAAGGTGCGCTCTTCATCTCGTGCAAATAATGGTGTCATGCTTGATAACATGCGTTTACCGGGTTCAATGGCATTTGCATCTGACCCGACTAATCCCCAAATGTTGGCAACACCACCCGACATAGAGAAATCATCCATCTCATCATTGAGTAAGACGCCGGTGCCGGGGGCAACAAAGCCACTGCCAAAGGGGTAGTTGATTGATAATGTAGCGGCGACATAATTGCCTTCACTATCGAGCACTGAAAAATGTGTGGTGTCTTCTCCTTTAGATTCTAGTGACTTTGCGAGTGATTCGCTTGTGCTGGCGTGTGCTTGACTAAAGCTTGCAAACTTATCTTGTGCATATTGTTTATTTAGTAATTTATTTAATGGCAAGTCCGTGTAGGCCGGATCACCTAAATAAATGGCGCGGTCTTGATAAGCACGGCGCATCGCTTCTACTACTGTGTGTATTGATTCTGCATGATTGAGGTCTAGGATAGACACTTGTTCTAACATGGCTAGAATTTGTGTAATCACTACACCGCCCGAGGTCGGTGGTGGCGGCATGATTATTTCTATTCCATGGTAGTCAGTTTTAATTGGTGTTCTTTTCTTAATAGTATAACCGGCCAAATCTTCTAAGCGCCAAATGCCTCCTGCGGCTTGTACGCCTTGCACCATTTTTTCTGCTACCTCACCCTGGTAAAAACCTTTGGCACCATGAATCGCAATTGTTTCTAGTGTGTTGGCTAAATCAGTTTGTCGAACAATAAACTCATGTGTAGGGACATTGCCTTTATCTAAGAAAATGTTGCTTGCTGCCGCTGAGGCTAATAATGCTTGTTGGCGCAAACTGGCAAGTTTTTTGTAATGGTCGCCTGGGGTGAAGCCCTCTTTAGCATAGTTGATGGCCGGTTGTAGGTTGTCTGCTAAGGTCAAACGACCATAGTGTTGCGTCATATGTTCTAGTGCAGCAACGACCCCCGGAATGCCTGCTGCTAACGGGCCATTAATTGATTTACCTGTTAACCTGCCTTCTTTATCAAGGTACATGTCTTTCGTTGCATCTAATGGCGCGACTTCTCTGCCGTCGATGACCACATCTGTATTATTGGCTGCATCATGTAATAACCAAAAACCACCGCCGCCTATACCGCTACCAAACGGCTCTACTACCGCTAAGGCAGCACTCATGGCGACTGCCGCATCAAATGCATTTCCACCGGCTTGTAATATTTTTTCGCCGGCTTGAGTCGCTAACTTATGTGCACTGGCGATGGCGTATGGGTTTTTATTGTCACCCGCATGCGCTATACAGGTGAATAACAAAGTTAATATGAAAAGAATTCTGCACATCATCATTTAAGATTTATTCTTCATCAGTTCCGCATATTTATTTTGTAGTTGTTGATTGGTTTCAGTATTACTTGGATCCACTAAAATGCAATCAACGGGACAGACTTCTACACATTGCGGCTCATCAAAATGGCCAACACACTCGGTGCATTGTTTAGAAATGATTTCATAGATTTCTTCGCCTTCAAAAATAGCATCATTGGGACACTCGGGTTCACAGACATCACAGTTGATGCATTCATCCGTAATATAAAGCGCCATAAATTATGAAAACTTGTTTTTTAACGCAAGCTCGACTTGCGGGTGAACAAATTTAGAAATATCACCTCCCAAAGAGGCGACTTCTCTAACCACGCTTGATGAAATAAATGAAAACTGTTCCGCCGGGGTGAGGAAGATTGATTCGAGGTTGGGGTCTAGGTGGCGGTTCATACTGGCTAACTGAAATTCAAACTCAAAGTCAGACACGGCACGCAAGCCTCGCAATACCGCCACGGCACTATGATCTTTAGCAAAATCTACGAGTAAGCCATTAAACCCGCATACCTCAACGCCTTGATACTCTGACAGCACGGTTTTGGCTAAGGAGACACGCTCTTCTAAACCAAACAAAGGTTCTTTTTGAGGACTCGCTGCAATACCCACGACGACCTTATCGAACACGTGCATCGCTCTGCGCACTAAATCAGCATGTCCGTTGGTGACTGGGTCAAATGTTCCTGGATATATGGCTATCTTTGACATAGGTGCTCTTGCTCAGGTTATTAATCTGCAACGTTATTTCGCTGCCATTAACCCGCATTCTACTTGACCTGCTTTTAACTGTCTCTGCCATTGCCATGTGTCTGGCAATGTTTGGGGGAATTTCTCTGGAGAGGCCTCTAAGTAAATTAACCCGCCAGATTTAATGCATTCACTATCCATTAAGGTATGCAGTATTTCTTCAGGCTGATATTTGGCAAAAGGCGGGTCTAGAAAGATGATGTCGAACTGTGCAGAACAATGTTGTATGTACGTTAAGGCATCCGCACAGGTTAAGCTGATTTCTTGCGCATCTAATTTTTCGACTTGTTGGGAAAGTAACGACACCACTTTTTGGTCATTATCAACTAAGGTTGCATGGGCTGCTCCGCGGGAGACCGCTTCAAATCCTAACGCACCGCTACCGGTAAAAAGATCTAAACAATGACTCCCTTCGATGCGTGTTTGTAACCAGTTAAATAGTGTTTCTCTTACACGGCTCGGCGTTGGTCGAACACCTTCTTGCAAAATAACAGGCAGTTTGGTGCCTCGCCAACGCCCAGCAATGAGTTTAACCTGCTGGGGCGCTTGCGCTAATTTATGCGTCTTCGTCTGGCGTTTGCTCACTACCAACCACGACAGTCACAAAGGTACCTAGATCTAGATGTTTGCGGAATGCTTGTTTCACATCTTCCAGAGTGACTTTTTCAATATTGCTATTGAAGTCATTTAAATAAGTTAATGGTAAATCGTAATAACCAATCAACGATAAATAACCCAAAATGTCTCTGTTGCTATCCACACGTAGCGGGAAGCCATTCATAATATTTTGCTTGCTTAAGGTAAGCTCTTCTTGGGTTGGGCCATTTTCAATAAAGTCAGTTAGCACTTCGTTACATACTTGAATGGCTTCTGTGACCTGGTCTGAACGTGTTTGCAGTCCTAGCATAAACGGGCCTGCTTGTTCGTAAGGGATAAAATAACTATACACACTGTAAGACAAACCACGCTCACTACGCACTTCTTTCACTAAGCGAGAAGTGAACCCGCCGCCACCCAACACGTGATTACCTACATATAGATTGAAGTAATCTGGGTTACCTCGCTCAATGCCAATTTGCCCCATACGTACATGTGACTGCTGGGAAGGGAAATCAATATGTTGTTTTGTTTCTTTTGAAGGTTTAACTGCGGCAATTTTTTCTTTTGCATTTCCTTTTGGTAGGGATGCAGTGATTTTATTTGCGATGTCTTTAGCCTGTGCTTGCGAGACATCTCCTACAATTGCCACAATTGAATTTGTCGCAACAAAATAGTTTTTATGGAATTGCTTGATATCTTTAAGTGCAATTTTGTTTGCGCTTTCTTTAGTGCCACTGCGAGGCTGCGCATACGGGTGTTGCTGATAGAGCAACTCAGAAAACTTTCGCCCAACAATATCACTTGGACGTTGGTCGCTATCTTCCAAGGCAATTAACAATCGTTTCTTTTCTCGATCAAAATCACGTTCAGGAAAAGAAGGTTTTGATACCACATCAATAAACATTGTTAACGCATCATTAAAGAATGCTTCGTCGGTAAGACTACGTAATGTCACACTAGAACGATCAAGATCAACATTGGCACCAAACTGCGCGCCGACATCTTCAAACCGTGAAGCCACATCATCAGCATTAAGTTTACCCGTGCCTTTATCAAGCAAGCCATGTGTCATGGATGACAAGCCAGCAAGCTCATTATCTCGCGCACTCCCTGCATCAAAGGTTAACGCGATATCTACCATGGGAAGTTCTGGCGAATTGACATGAAGCACCTTTACGCCATTATCTGTTGTCCATGTGTTTATTTCTGGTAACGCATGCACAATGGAAGTCATGCTGGCACACACGAAAACTATTGCAGGCCGAATTAACATAGTTATCTTATTCATTGTTTAGCCCCCAAGCCTTGACGCGCTTGCGGCGTTAGATATGCCACTGTTTTAAAGTCCTCGATCAGATATTTTTTAGCGACCTCGCGGACATCTTCTGCGGTGATTTTTTGAATATTATCCGCATATTCATTCATTGTTTTCCAGCCGAGACCTACTGTCTCCAAGGAACCAATAATATAGGCTTGCCTTTGTACAGAGTCTTGCTGATAGACTTCACCGGCAACCACCTGTGCTTTAACACGCTTTAGCTCGCGTTCGCTGACCAATTCTGTTTGTAATTTTTCAATTTCTTGATAAATCGCCCGCTCCAGCTCTTCTAACGTGTTTTCAGCATTGGGTGTACCATCAAATAAGAACATGCTGTTTCTTGCAGAATAAAGGTCGTAACCTGCTCCTGCGCTGGCCGCCACTTCTTGTTCACGCACCAGGTGTTTACTTAAGCGAGAGCTTCTACCGCCATCCAGAATTCCAGAAAGAATATTTAAGGCATAGGCTTCACGACTGTCTTTGATGGTCTTTAATGTAGGCACTTTATAACCAATGATCATGTAGGGAAGTTTAGCCACGGCTTTCACTTCAACACGGCGTGTACCGACTTGTCTGGGTTCTAATCTGGCCTTAAGCGTTGCCACTTCGCGTGCGGGCACAGGCCCATAATATTTTTCCGCTAATGCAAACACCTCTTGCGGGTTCACATCACCCACCACCACCAAGGTGGCATTGTTTGGGGTATACCATTTCTGATACCACTCTCGCAGATCAGAGACTTTCATATTATCTAAGTCATTCATCCAACCAATAACCGGGTTATGGTAGGGGCTGCTATTAAATGCGGTGGCATTGAATTGTTCATAGGTAAGCGCATTGGGATTGTCTTCAGTCCGCAATCGTCTTTCTTCTTTAACTACCTCTAGTTCTTTGGTGAATTCTGATTCATCTAAATTCAAGTGCGCCATGCGATCTGACTCAAGGTCAAAGCTGGTTTCCAGTTTGGACACATCAAACAATTGGTAATAGGCTGTAAAGTCTCGGCTGGTAAAAGCATTGTCACGCGCACCAATACCGGCCAAAATTTCTGAAAATTGGCCGACGGGGTATTTAGGTGTGCCTTTAAACATCATATGTTCAAGCACATGTGAAACGCCGGTAATGCCACCATACTCACTGGCTGAACCCACTTTGTACCAAACTTGAGCAGTGGCTACGGGGGCACGATGATCTTCTTTAACAATGACTTTCAGGCCATTTTCTAAAGTTTTTTCATGAACGGTTGCCCAACTATTTGCCGCTAATAAAAAAGAAACGAGTACAGCGTTTATTGATAAAATAATTTTCTTCATTCGCATTGACTAACTGTGGTTACGTTACAATAAGATTCATGTCTTACGACAGCGGGTGAATTCGTTTGTTCAACCCAAGCATAGCATTATATTTCTTACCGTTATTTACTATATGACTGACCAAAATTTGCTCGATCGATTAAAACAAGGATTATCTAAAACACGAGGTGTCCTCGCAGAAGGTGTCCAGGAAGACGCATCCAAGTCTGTTGAAGACATTATCACAGATGTTGAAGATGGTTTGCTAATGGCGGATGTAGGCATAGAGACCACTGACAAACTCATTACTCAATTAAGAGTCTTAGTGGCGCAAGCGAGCAAATCGAATGCTCGCCCCAATATTTCTGAATTATTATCGCAATGTGTCTTTAATATTCTTGAGCCCAGTAATAAGCCCATGATGCTTGGCAGGATTAAACCCTATTCCATTCTAGTCGTTGGGGTTAACGGCGCAGGCAAAACAACCACCATTGGAAAACTTGCCCGACGCCTGAAGAAGAACCGCAAATCTGTCATGTTAGCGGCCGGTGATACTTTTCGCGCCGCCGCCGTGGAACAGTTAATCACCTGGGGTGAAAGAAATGATATCCCCGTTGTCTCGCAATCCACTGGCGCGGATAGTGCCTCCGTGGTGTTTGATGCATTGGAGTCAGCCACTGCCCGTGATATTGATGTCTTAATTGCCGACACGGCCGGCCGCCTACACACGCAAAGTGATTTAATGACTGAACTGCAAAAAGTGAAACGTGTGATGACAAAAATTGATGCCGACGCCCCTCATGAAACCTTGCTAGTCCTCGATGCCAGCATGGGCCAAAATGCGTTACGCCAAGCAGAAGAGTTTCATCAGGCTATGAAAGTTACCGGTTTATGTATCACTAAACTCGATGGCACCGCTAAAGGTGGTGTCGTGATGGCCATTGCTGATCGACTTGGATTACCTATTCGCTATATTGGTGTGGGTGAAGCCATTGATGACTTACAAGTTTTCGATGCACGTGAATTTACCACCGCGCTTATTGGTAGTTAGAAAAAATTTTATTCGATGATACGACTACAAAACATTTGCAAGCGTTACCCAGAAAGCGGAGAAATTCTTGCTCAAATAGATTTGCAACTCGACGATGGTGACATGTGTTTTCTGACAGGCCCATCTGGGTCTGGCAAAAGTACCTTGTTAAAAGTCATCGCCCTGATTGAAGAACCGACTCGCGGCAAACTGTATTTTGATGAACGAAATGTCACCGGCCTTAACAAGTCTAATATTTCTACATTTCGCAAAAAAATGGGATTGGTATTCCAAGACCATCGGCTCCTGAATGACCGCAACGTGTTTGAAAATGTTGCACTGCCATTGCGTATAAACGGATTTAACCCAAAAGATATTCCGCGAAGAGTAAGAGCTGCCTTAGACAAAGTTAATCTATTAAAGAAAGAAAAATCTATCCCTATTTCTTTATCAGGAGGCGAACAACAACGGGTAGGTATCGCTCGCGCTATTGTACACCGACCACGTCTATTATTAGCTGATGAGCCAACGGGAAATCTAGACCCTGAATTGTCTGCAGACATTATGAAATTATTCTTAGACTTTAACCAAGTGGGCGTGACGGCTTTGATTGCTAGCCACGATATCAGCTTAATTAAAGGCTTTAACAAAAAGATTCTGAGTTTAGATAACGGACGTTTAGTTAAATAATGCTTCACCATGAAAAATAAATCGTCTAAGAGTAGCCTCAATAATCAAGCATTTCTATGGTTTGAGCATCATCTCGATAGTTTTAAACTCAGCTTTGCTCGTGTAATCAGTAGTCCTATTTCTTTTGCTTTCACAACATTAATGATTGCGATTGCACTGTCCATTCCTATCAGTCTGTATGTCGTGTTTTCTAGCGTGCAACAATTAACAAACCAATGGGACAGCGACAAACAAATTACTTTGTTCTTAAATGAAAATGTAACCTACACACAAGCACAACAACTCGCGAACAAGATTGCTAGCAAGGACACGATTGCCAATGCTTCTGCCATTAATAAACAGACAGCGCTCGATGAATTCAAACAACAAATGGGCATGGAATCTATTGCCGAAAATCTACCGCAAAACCCACTGCCTCATTTAATTATCGCCAACCCTAACACCACATTGTCTGACTTTGATGCCTTACAAGCATTAGAAAATGAATTGCGTGACATGAAACAGGTACAGCAAGTGCAGTTTGATTTACTTTGGTTTCAACGCTTACAGGCCATGCTCTCAGTGCTCAATCGCATCCAATGGATTGTGAGCATTGTGTTGTTACTAGCAATAGGACTTATAATCGCCAATGTTATTCGTTGGGAAGTCACTAGTCGCCACGCAGAAATTGAAATTATAAAATTAGTCGGCGCGAGTGATACTTATGTCACTCGTCCTTTTTTGTATTCTGGTTTTTGGTTGGGCTTTGCCGGATCGCTACTGGCCCTTTTCATTGTTGTGATATGCAGTTGGCTTATTCAACAATCGACCACAAGATTATCTTCACTATTTGGCAGTGACTTTCAGTTAACGTCTTTAACACTTTGTTTGGCTAGCTTAATAATTATTGGGGCTAGCGGTTTAGGTGTGGGTGCCGCATGGGTTGCGGTCACACATAAACTCAAACTGTATCGATAGTATTCTCTACCAGTCTTCGACCAAATTATGGGCTGTCAATCGCCAGTTGATTGCATCCGCAGTATCGAATATTAATTCTCTGGTGAATGATTGGCGTTCTTGATCTTGAATTCTTTTTTGCATATGAGGTAGGCCTTTTTCTAACCATCCATCAATGGTTGGTTGGTCTACTCCAAAGATATGGGCAAGATCGGCTTTGCTTACTTGGACTCCTGGCATGAATCTATCTCTTTAATTTGTATTTACCGTCGCACGGAAAATTCGTTTAAAAACTTAAGCGCTTTTTAGTGATCTTTATTATTTTTGACTTATTGATCGACTATTGGGGCAATTTCACTACTTTTAGTATGACAATATACTGCTTTTATCATGACAAATGCAGTATATGTCACGCGATACTTCCGATAATTGCCGACTATCTCGCGATGTCGACCGTTTATCGGTATGGCTATCGCACCCTTAGCGCTCAAACGAGCAACCCTTTCCTCTAGTTGGGGTTAGAAATAAACGGTACCGTAATCGTCTGAAAATACCCAGAGGGTGTACGCTCTATGGGCAAGTATGGTCGATAAAGTGAACGCTGTGAGCTGACTAGCCGCCACGGGAACTATACAGCTGGTTAGCACTCTAATTCGGTGAGTGCTAAACTATCAACATGCATTAATTGGAGAGTACACGCGATGAGTAACAACTTGGTTATTTCACAGCCACATGAGCTCACTTTAACAGCAGGAAGTCTGGATGCCTATATCAATGCGGCGCACCAACTGCCTATCTTGTCTGCTGAAGAAGAGCGAAATTTGGCAACACGCTTACGAGATCATCAAGATCTTGAGGCTGCGCGTACGCTTATTACTCACCATCTTCGTTTTGTTGTACGCGTTGCACGTGGTTATAACGGTTATGGACTAGCGCTGGCTGACCTGATCCAAGAAGGCAACATTGGTCTCATGAAAGCGGTTAAACGTTTTGACCCGACAATGAATGTTCGTTTGGTTTCGTTTGCGGTGCATTGGATTCGTGCAGAAATGCATGAATTTATTCTGCGCAACTGGCGCATTGTCAAAGTGGCCACTACCAAGGCCCAGCGTAAGCTATTTTTCAATTTACGCAGCAAGAAAAAGCGTTTGGGTTGGTTAAACAACGAAGAAGTAGAATCCGTAGCGATGGAGCTGGGTGTTAAGCCTAGTGAAGTCTTAGAGATGGAATCGCGCTTAAGTGGACAGGATTTAGGCTTTGATGCACCTAGTGCATCTGATGATGAAGACAGTATTTCTTCACCTTCAGCTTACCTTGCGCACGATAGCGAAGACCCTGCCACTAGTTTCGAAAATACTAATTGGTCAGGTCATCAAACAGATCGACTGCTAGCAGCTATGAACGAATTAGACGATCGTAGCCGGGAGATTATTCAGGCGCGTTGGTTATCGGATAAGAAGCAAACACTCACGGAGCTCGCTAAGCAGTATGGCGTCTCGGCGGAACGTGTTCGTCAATTAGAAGGTAACGCGATGAAAAAACTTCAGGCGTCTATGGCCGCTTAAGCAATTAGCGGTAAATATCTGTCTATCAGCAAGACTGCGAATAACACCATCAAGTAGATTATCGAGTAAACGAAGGTATTGATTGCCTTCGTTCTGCTTTTAGTGATCTGCAAACTAATGGCGTAATATAAAAACACGGCATTCAGCAACAGCACACTCACTAAATATACCCACCCTGACATCCCTGTGAAAAATGGGAAGATTGTAATCACACACATCAACACCGTGTATAAGGTGATTTGCAAACGTGTGAAATCATCACCATGGGTCACTGGCAACATAGGAATGTCGACCTTGGCGTATTCTTCTTTACGGTATAAGGCTAATGCCCAGAAATGTGGGGGTGTCCAAGTAAAGATAATGAGCAACAATAGCAACCCGTCGGCATCGACCTGACCGGTTACTGCTGTCCAACCAAGTAACGGCGGTGTTGCCCCAGCCGCTCCACCAATGACAATGTTTTGCGGGGTCGCTCGCTTTAGATACATCGTGTAAATCACGGCATAGCCCACCAAGGAAGCAAACGTGAGCACGGCCGTAATCATATTAATTTTGATAATTAATATCGCCATGCCGATCACACCAATCACCCCAGCAAACGCTAACACTGACGATTTACTTAAGGAACCTGAGGGTAATGGCCGCAGTTTTGTTCTATCCATGGCAGCATCTATTCGGCTATCGGCCACATGATTAATGGCGGCAGCAGAGCTAGCGACAAGCCCGATACCTAAAGTAGCATAAATAAATGTGGTCAACGCGACATTACCCGGATCAGCCATTAACATGCCAACAATGGCAGTGAATACCATCAACGCAACCACTTTTGGTTTGCATAGTTCTAAGTAATCTTGCCATCGGCTCAGTGGGCCAAGGGCAGAACTCATTGATGACGAAGGTGACTTTGTAGGCATAGTTAAATCAAGAAGCTAGTAGCTAGTGCGGGCGGATCTTAGCATATATACACTTGCAACAAGGCTAAATAACAGCAGTAATGCGACGCCATTATGTAGTACCGCCACGGCCAGTGGCAGCTTAAAGATTACATTAGAGATGCCCAAGCTCACTTGTAAGGTGAGCAACCCAATGATGACTAGTGCGTTGGTTCTAAACATGCCTTGCACGTCTGAGTATTTCCATAAGCGCGTGGCATAAAAAAGAATAGCTAAGGTAGCTACTACTGCCCCTATTCGATGAACATAATGAATCGCCACACGGGCCGGATGATCTAGTACGCCAAATTCATAATCGATCCCCAGACCCCGCCATAAAACAAAGGCATCTTTAAAGTCCATTGGGGGCCACCATGACTGTTGGCACTTAGGAAAATCTACACAGGCGAGTGCAGCATAATTTGAACTCACCCAACCTCCCAACGCGATCTGCCCAACTAAAATGATTACCGCAAAAACGGATAACCCGTATAAGGATCTAGTGAGCTTTAAGTCTAATTTGGGTTTCCAAGGAGTAGTTCTTAAAAATTGCCATGCAATTAAATTGAACAGAAAAAATCCACCCAACAGATGTCCCATGACAACTAACGGTTTGAGCTGCAAAGTGACCGTCCACATCCCTAGTATCGCCTGAAACAATAAAGCACTTGAAAGTAGCACTCCTGCAAATATATGGCGTTCATCATTCTCATCTTTTCTAAACAGAAAAATTGAAATGATGAAAATTAATATACCTAGCGTGCCTGCAAAATAGCGATGAATCATTTCTTTCCAGGCTTTGGGTGCTTCGACGGCACGATCAAAGTTTATATTGGCATTGGCCACTTCTGAATCTGTCTCTGGAACACCAATGATATGCCCATAACAACCAGGCCAATCAGGACAGCCCAAGCCCGCATCAGACAAACGAACATATGCACCTAAAACAACAACAACAAACGCAAGCAGTAATGCCGCAAGTACAATATTACGAAAAGTGGTACTCATTATGGATTACCCGATATTAGAAATTTTTAGCAGTTTTTTAATGTCCTTAAGCATGCCTCTTGATGTCGTAGAAGTATCATATTTCATCATTAGGTTGCCGATAGGATCAATCAGATAAATGATTCCATGCTCAAGCTGCTTCTGCTTGTCAGGCTCATCTTCTAATTCAAATTTTAACAACTGACCCACAGGTGTGCGTTGATTACGATCAAGTATGTTTGAATTTACTTGGTTTGCATTAGTTAATAACGCAGATTGAATACGGTTTGATTCCCTACCTGTTGCTTTTTTAGTTTGGCGCAATTTAAATAAAGATGCTTCACACTGAAGATCACATCCATTTGGCGAATACACAAGATACGTCCACTTGCCAGCAAAGCTTTTCAGATCAATGGTTTCATTTGTGGGTAACTGTATAGTCAATGTTTTAATTGGTTGTGCTGGGTGAATCAATTCTCCATGAGACACCGACTTTGTTGTTGGCAGATGGTCACGCAGTGAATACATGACGATCGCAATTAACAGAGGAACCACGAATAAAGCTATTAAAAAATAACCAGATAATTTTGGATTGTTAGTTTTCATTCCTTCAGTTTCCATTTTTTGGCCATTGGCCTGATGCTGTAAAGCCACCATAAAACAACGATAGCGAATGCCATGGCATACCATTGAAACGCATAACCATAATGTTTTTTCGATGACAAATTATTTTCTGCCCAATCTCTTCTGTAACCATTTGGCTCCTCTTTACTTAACCTAAGGGTAAAAGGTTGCAGCGTTTGAGATAAGCGTGTTGTTAATTGGGCGTAATCGACAAATTGAATTCTTCTCGGCCAATTTGTATCTTCTCCTTCTGCGATGCCACCTAAACTGTATGGCTTATCATAAGGCACATATATGCGCCCAGTGATGGTGGTGTTGATGTTGTCCATTTCAACCATTGGCAGTTGATTTCTACTTGGTCCTTGAGCAACCCATCCACGATCAACGATGACTGTCGCGTTATAGGCATCGACAAAGAATGGCGTTAATACGCTATAGCCTGTCACACCATCTCTCACTTGGTTATCAAGTAAGAATTGTTTTTCAGCAAGATATTTTCCTGCTAGTGCTACTTTTCTATAACGCCATTGCTCAAGCTCTGTTAACGGTAAGCGAGGCGAAACCACTTCTGTCTCTTGGTCATTAATGGCTTGCTCAATATCGCTTTTAACGTCACCTCGACTTAACTGCCAGGTGCCCAGCGTAACAAATAAAGCCAGCATTGCCGCGGCGCTTAACTGTACAAGCCAGAATCGTCCTGTATATCGTTTTGATGAAAGCATTTATAAGTAATGCTCGCTATACTTGGGACCCGACCTCACATAATCAGAGCCTGTCATGCTAGTTAAAATTTTTGTCGTTATAATTTTCCTACTCATACTTTGGAGTCTAGCATCTGCGCTGTTTCATCTTATGGTATCTAAAGAGCGTAACGATAAAACTGTACGTGCATTAACTTATCGAATTAGCCTATCTATTTTCGCGTTTATTGTATTAATTATTAGTAAGTCTCTCGGCTGGATATAACCCTACTGTTTATAGTTGTAGTACTAAAACAAAAAAGGCGCCCTATAGACGCCTTTTTTACTTGCGAGCTTTGTCGCTTAGATCATATAGACGAAGATAAACAATCCTAGCCATACCACATCGACAAAGTGCCAATACCAAGCCACTGCTTCAAATGCAAAATGCCTTTCTGGCGTGAAATGCCCGGTGATACATCTAAACAAAATGACTGCTAACATGATGGCGCCTAGCGTCACATGGAAACCGTGAAAACCCGTCAGCATAAAGAAGGTTGTTCCATAAATGCCTGAACCTAATGTTAGGCCTAAATCCTTATATGCATGTATATACTCAATGCCTTGGCAGTACATGAAAATAGCACCAAGCAATACTGTTAAGAATAAACCTGCGATTAACTGCCCGCGGTGATTTGCTTTTAATGCATGATGTGCCCATGTCAATGTTGCACCACTTGTTAATAACAATGCGGTATTGATTGCTGGTAATCCCCATGCAGGCATGAATTGATAAGCACCCCCGATGTTTCCAGGACCATTAGCATTATTTGGCCATGACCCTTCGTAACCATTCCATAAGAATGCATTGGTAGTAACTCCACTGCCTTCACCACTTAACCATGGCAGCGAATATTGTCTTGCATAGAATAATGCACCGAAGAAGGCAGCAAAAAACATGACTTCAGAAAAAATAAACCAGAACATGCCCCATCTGAATGACATATCCACTTGCATGTTGTACATGCCTTTTTGGTTTTCTTTAATCACCGTACCAAACCAGCCAAACACCATGAACAATACAATGGCAAGTCCTACCATCATTGTTGGTGAGCCCCATGAAACATTATTCAAGAAGTTGGCGAAACCAACCATGAGTGTACATACACCTATGGAGCCAACGATTGGCCAGTGACTTCCATGTGGGATGTAATATGAATTATCAGCGTGTGCCATGATTTAATCCTCAATTAAATGCTAGTACAGATTCTTTTGAATCAAGTTTATTAATTTTTGCGTTTTGCGTTATATCGAAAAATGTATAAGAAAGCGTGACCACTTTTACATCTTTCGGCAATTTAGGGTTGATCATAAAACTCAACGCCATTTCAACTTCTTTTCCAGCCTCTAACGGCTGATTTTCAAAACAGAAGCATTCTGTTTTTACCAAATGCTTATTCGCTACGTACGGAGTAATACTCGGTACCGCTTGCCCAATCATTGCTGCTTGAGTTGTATTTTTCGCAATGTAGTTCGTTGTGTAAACACGCCCCGGGTGCACTTGCAGCTTACTTACTGCGGGTCTTACTTTCCATGGCATCGATTGATTCATCGATACATCAAACTCTACTGTAACTAAGCGTGTCGTATCTTCTTGTATTTCTTGTGACACTAATTCTGCGGAATCTTGTGTAAAACGTAATCCTGTCAAATCACAAAATACGTCATACAAAGGCACCAGCACATAGCCAAACCCAAACATGCATACACACACTAACGCTAACTTGGTGACAATTGACTTAGAATTTTTAGTTTGCGTATCCATTAACTTAATGTGAGCTGCTTACTAAAAAGTAAAAGCCAACGTAAATAACAACGGCAACCAACGCCAGTATCGCGACTGTTTTGTTGGCTGCCTTTTGTTGTTTATGTTTAGCGTCCATTGCTTAAACTCAATCTCTTCCTTACTTGATGACAGGAGGAGTTGTGAAACTGTGGTAAGGAGGAGGTGAAGACAATGTCCACTCTAGACCTTCCGCATTTTCCCACACCTGACTAGTTGCTTTCTCACCACCACGTATTGCCTGAATGACCAAGTACAAGAATAGAAGTTGTGCGAAACCGAATCCAAATGCGCCATAAGTTGCCATCATATTGTAATCTGAGAACTGCAGTGCGTAATCTGGAATACGTCTAGGCATTCCTGCTAAACCAACAAAGTGCATTGGGAAGAATGTTAGATTGACAAAAATAGTTGATAGCCAGAAATGCAATTTCCCTAAGCTCTCGTTATACATATTTCCACACCACTTAGGTAACCAGTAATACACTGCGGCAATAATCGCGAAGATTGATCCTGGGACTAAAACATAGTGGAAGTGGGCTACCACGAAGTATGTGTCGTGATATTGGAAATCGACAGGCGCCAATGCAAGCATCAGTCCTGAGAAGCCACCAATTGAGAACATGATAATGAACCCTAGTGCAAACAGCATTGGCGTTTCAAATGTCATCGATCCACGCCACATGGTTGCGATCCAGTTAAACACTTTCACACCGGTTGGCACAGCAATCAGCATGGTGGCAAACATAAAGAAGAGCTCTCCAGCTAATGGCATTCCTACGGTAAACATATGGTGAGCCCATACGATGAATGATAAGAACGCAATTGACCCTGTTGCATACACCATCGACGCATAACCAAATAGAGGCTTACGCGCGAAGGTAGGAATGATACTGGAGACCACACCAAATGACGGCAGAATTAAGATATACACTTCCGGGTGACCAAAGAACCAGAAAATATGCTGGAACATCACTGGGTCACCACCACCCGCTGCATTAAAGAAGCTGGTATCAAAGAATTTATCGGTCAGTAGCATGGTGATACCGCCTGCTAATACAGGCATCACTGCGATAAGTAAGTAAGCAGTAATTAACCATGTCCATACAAATAAAGGCATTTTCATTAACGTCATGCCTGGTGCACGCATATTCAAGATAGTTGCAATCACGTTGATCGCACCCATGATTGAAGATAAGCCCATGAAGTGCATCGATAGAATGACAAATGGAAGTGCGTCACCTGTTTGTAACGTTAACGGCGGATATAACGTCCATCCACCGGCAGGACCACCGCCATCCATAAATAATGTTGATAACATCATGCAGAAAGCAAAAGGCAGAATCCAGAAGCTCCAGTTATTCATACGAGGAAGCGCCATATCTGTCGCACCGACCATCATAGGAATTAACCAGTTAGCTAGCCCTGTAAATGCTGGCATCACCACACCAAAGATCATCATGATCGCGTGCATGGTGGTCATTGAATTAAAGAATTGCGGATCGACAAACTGTAGACCTGGCTCGAACAATTCAGTTCGAATAACCAACGCCATCACGCCGCCAATCAAAAACATGATAAATGAGAACCACAGGTACAATGTACCTATGTCTTTATGGTTTGTTGTAAACAACCATCGCTTTATCGAATAAGGACTTTCCTGGTGATCATCATGATGATCGTCGGTAGCAACCGTACTCATTATGTACTCCTTAGGTTTGTAACATTAAATAATAATCTTGAATTCATTGGGCGAGACTTTTTACTGAGTCACTGCCGCATACTCTGCGCCATCTTTTTCTAGCGTTGTGTTGTCAGCAAGAAACTGATCAAACTCGGCCTGTTCTACAACACGAACGACAATTGGCATGAATCCATGATCTCGACCACATAATTCTGCACACTGTCCACGATAAACACCGGGTGTATTCGCTTTTGCCCATGCTTCATTAATAAACCCAGGGATCGCATCTTTCTTAACCGCTAGATCGGGTACCCACCAAGCATGATTTACGTCGTTGGCAGTAATCAAGAAGCGAACCTTTTTACCAACGGGTAAAACTAATTCTTTATCTACTTCTAATAAATAGTTTTCCGTCTTAGGCTCAAGACCGTTAATTTGGCTGCGAGGAGTACTGAGTACACTGTAAAAATCTACACCCTCATCAATATATTCATAGTGCCATAACCATTGATAACCAGTGATTTTAACGGTGAGGTCATAATCACTCGTATCTTCCATTGCTACTAATGTGGTCGTCGCTGGGATTGCTAAAGCAATCAAGATAATGAAAGGAATGGTTGTCCAAACTGCTTCAACTGTTGTGCTCTCATGGAATGTCGCAGGTGTATGACCTTTTCACTTACGATGTGCAAACATTGAGTAGAACATTACGCCAAAAACAAGCACCGCAATCCAGACGCATAACCAAAAAGCAATCATGTGCAGGTCGTAGACATCAGCACTGATATCTGTCACGCCGACAGGCATATTGATTGGCTGTCCGGCATTTGCAGCTCCCATAGCAAATATACTGCTAACGGCTGATAGCCATTTAAGCCAGTTATTACCACTCATCTTAATACTCCCTATATAAAAAAATCTTTCTAAACTGTTAGCAAAAGTGCTCTGTTAATAGATGCCGCTAAACTCTTACGCTCTTCCTCGTTGAGACATGCACCTATTTCTAATTCTTTCCCTTTTGATCTCATCACTAATCGACTTTGCCAATGGGGCACGGCCGGTGGATACAACTCCACGTGACTCCATGCACGCTGAAACTTATGCAAATGTCGCATTTTCTTTCGACCTACCTCAACGGTTATGTTGTCGGCATCTATCGAAATTACTTCACACCGGGTAGCGCTTAAACCACTCCAGTACAGTATTCCTGTCAGCATCATGATCTCGAGACCCGCAAACGGCAGAATGACCCAAAATCCTTGCACTGCAAAACCTGCTGCAATCCCAAATGATACGAAGGCTAAACTTGCTATCAGAATCCTATTTTCTCGCCAAGACATCGAATTATTCGGTGTCACCACAAAACGTGAGCACGTATTGTCAGTGCTTACTTCCATGCTACCTGACGACTATGTTGACTGTTTTCATGTCTGAAATTAATTCTTACTTAGAACATTCAATTACAGTGAATACTTATCCGCGAATATTAGCAATTATTGATATGAAATTCATAGCATCTCTTGTGGATATTTATAGACTGATTTAGCGTGAATTGATCTAAGTCATCTAATAAAATGATCATAAATTAACCAAAATGGTCGCGTATGTTCTTTCGTTGACCAGATTGCTCTAAATTTAGTCTTTTGATCGGCCGCACACGATTTTGCTGAAATGATTCTACCTTACTTAAACGTCACTGGCTGCCACTCATCTGCACTATTTTGGTTCGGGTGCGTCAACGCTTGTTTCCTGCCATGGCCATAAAGCACCTCATAACTTGCCGGAAATTTGCCGTTAGGCAGTACAAACTTTTTATATTCATCGATGACACGATTTAAGTGTTTCCTAGTCATTAGCCCGCGTGTGCGTTGTTCAAGATGATTGGTCGCACCTGTATTCTGAAGATCTTTGAATAACTGTATGGGGTCTGAGTACTCCACGGTAATTATTTCGGATTCCATGACTGGCGACTCAAATCCGCTCGCTAACAATCCATCACCTAGTGACTGCATATCGATAAATTCACTCACATGAGGATGCTCATCCACTTGTGCAAAGCAATGGCGTAGTTCTTTTAACGTATCAGGACCAAAACTTGAAAAAAGTAGCAGCCCTCGATCTTTAAGCACGCGGCAACTTTCTTGGAAAGCTGCACCAATATCGTTACACCATTGAAAGGTTGACGCCGAAAAAATTATATCCAGTGACTTATCTTGGAATGGAAGCTGCTCAGCTTCACCACACACGACATTGGCGCACGATAATTGATATTCTTTTTTCGCCCATGCCAGCATAGGCAAAGCAAAATCCATTGCATAATAAGCATTTTCACCATACTGCTGGCGCAGCGGTTCACTGGCTAAGCCTGTTCCGCTTCCCAAGTCGAGTAAAGTAGTCACTTGGCTTTCTTGCAAGATGTTTAAGCGCTCTATCAAGCGAATAAGAATCTCTTTTTGCACCACTGCTGAATCATTATAAGATGTAGCAGCATTGGCAAAGGCAGTCTTAACTTTTTCGCGCGAGACTTTCATTTATTCAAATAGATAAGATTTAATAATACGTGCAACCGCGTCAGGCTGGGAAACATGAGGTGCATGGCCCGCTTGTGAAAGTATAGACAGTGGCGAGTTAGAAATATATGCCGCATGCTCAACAGATTTAAGATTAACCACTGCATCTGCATCACCGTGAATGAAACAGGTATTACATTGAAGCGCTATAAATTCTTCTGATAAATCTTCTTGTAATAGCCTTAGCCCAAACCCACACTCCGTTAAATTATAATTTTCAAAATCACTTGCTTTAACGAGCGAACGTAAACAATTTCTTGCTGCAGCATCATTCTTCACTTGTAAAGTTTGAAATCCCTTAAGTGTTGCGATGGGCTGTGACTGGTATTGTGCAACAAACTGATTAAACCATTGATAATCTATTCCTGTGTTTTGATTATCTTCAGAGACAAATTTAGGCACAGAGGATACAAAGCAAATTTGTTCGACAAGTTGCGGGAAGCGGTTGGCTAACTTTATAGCTAACAACCCGCCCATGGACCATGCCACAATATTCGTTGGTGCTTTAATTAAGGCCGCTACATTACTGATATAGTCATCTAAATGACTTAATGAACCGTTGATTTCTGATGCGCTTGACCAGGTAGGTGGTAGACAATTTATCTGGCAACCCTCACTCAATACTGGAATAATTGATTCCCATACCTTGCAGGTAGCACCCCAACCTGGCATCAACAATACGTTTTTTTTCACTTCTGCTTCCTACAACTATTAAACTGCAAAGAATTAAACTTAAATGGATTCACAAGTTATCTATGGACTCAGCATCATACTTGCGTACTTAGCAGGGTCTATCTCTAGTTCCATTTTAATTGCACGTTTTTTTCAATTGCCAGATCCTCGCAGTTTAGGGTCGGGCAACCCTGGTGCAACAAACATGCTTCGCACGGGTAGCAAAAAAGCCGCGGCCTTAACTTTGGTCGGCGATTTGTTAAAGGGGCTAATTCCACTTTTAATTGCACGCGGACTGGGTGCCGACCTGACTTTACTGTGCTTAATGGGTTTAGCTGCCACGCTTGGTCACATGTATCCCATCTACTACCAATTTCGTGGAGGCAAAGGTGTTGCGACAACATTAGGCGTATTGCTAGGAATTAACTGGCTACTTGCGATTATCTGGATAGCCACTTGGATCAGTACGGCCAAGTTAAGCGGATATTCTTCATTAGGCGCACTCATTGCTACTGCACTGTTACCTATTGTTGCCTATTTCATTCAGCAACCGATGATCGTTATTTATCTTATGTTAATCATTGCCATACTCGTGATATGGCGACACCAATCAAATATTAAAAATTTACTCGCGGGAAAAGAATCTAAAATTGGCTCAAAAAATTAGATTGCCTATCATTGCTGTAGTGACCAACGCGGATAGACTTTAATTTCATTCGTGTCAGCAAACTTGCCTGTCAATGCATACTGAAGTCCAGCATAGGCAATCATCACGCCATTATCCGTGCAAACTTTTAAATCTGGAAACATGACATTGACGCCTTCCAATTGATTGAATTTTTCACGCAAGCTTTGATTCGCACTCACTCCACCTGCCACGACTAACGTGTCTAACCCTGTTTGTTTAATTGCACGCTGACACTTAGCAAATAAGGTATCGGTCACAGACTGTTGAAAGGCATATGCAATGTCGGCTTTTTCTTCAGGAGTTTGATTCGTTTTTTTGTATTCCAATAAGGTATGTGTCTTTAAACCACTAAAACTAAAGTCCAAACTTGGATGATCTAACATTGGTCTTGGAAAATTATCTCGCTTGGATAATGATTGCTTGGCGAGATTTTCAATCGCCGGCCCACCGGGATAACCTAACTCTAACTGTTTAGCGACTTTATCAAACGCTTCACCTACGGCATCATCTCGGCTCTCACCCAATACTTGATAATTACCCAGACCATTGGCTTGAACAATCAGGGTATGGCCTCCCGACACCAGCAAACATAAAAATGGGAAACGTAGCCCCGATGCTTGATCTAAAAAAGGCACGAGCAAGTGGGCTTCCATATGGTGGACGGGTACAGATGGAATCCCTAACGACCACGCCATGGATTGACCTACCGACGCACCTACAAATAATGCGCCTACCAAACCCGGCCCAGCAGTATAGGCAATGGCATCAAGCTGGCCGATTGATAAATCGGCTTCTTTGAGCGTTTCTTTGAGTAGCGGAGTGATCTTGCGAATATGATCACGCGAAGCCAGTTCTGGGACGACACCGCCATATTCCGCGTGAAGTTCGATTTGGCTATATAATCGTTCCGCGAGTAAATTCCCCTTCTCATCGATGATCGCCACACCGGTTTCGTCACATGAGGATTCAATTCCGAGCACTTTCATAAGGTTTTTTGCACTTCCTTGTGGAAAAAGTAGAGAAAAAGTCAGTTTTATAGTTGTAATCGAGCATAGCGCAATTATAATCCACCGTCTTTTTGTCAATTCATCACAATAGTAACGAGGATTTATGCCTGGAGTACGAGTAAAAGAAAACGAGCCATTTGATGTGGCCCTACGTCGATTTCGCCGATCATGTGAAAAAGCAGGCGTGCTAACTGAAGTTCGCCGTCGAGAATTCTATGAAAAGCCAACGGCTGTGCGCAAACGCAAAGCAGCTGCCGCGGTCAAACGCAATCTTAAGCGTGTATTTAGAACGACTCTGAAACGTCGACGCCTTTACTAGTCACGTCTAAACCAGTGACGGATTCCAGTTCATTAAAAGAACAACTCGTGGCAGAAATGAAATCTGCCATGAAAGCTGGCGATAAAGAACGGCTCGCAACCATTCGTTTGATCCTCTCAGCCGTCAAACAAGTCGAAGTCGATACCCGTAACGAGGTAACTGATCAGGACTTGATTGGCATTTTGGATAAAATGGCCAAGCAACGCCGAGAATCCATTCAACAGTTCGAGCAAGCAGAGCGACATGACCTCGCTGATAAAGAAAAATCTGAGCTTGCGATCATTTCAGATTATCTCCCTCAAGCCTTATCAGAGGCAGAAGTTACTCAGCTTATAGACCAAGCTGTCAGTCAAACCTCTGCGACATCCATGAAAGATATGGGTGCCGTCATGGCCATACTTAAACCTCAGATGCAGGGCCGTACAGATATGAGTCAAGTCAGTAAGTTAATCAAAGCTAAGTTGTCTGGCTAAAATATCGCTTCGCATACCGGCCATCATCGGCTAGGCTTTCACTCTTTATGAAAGCAAATAACTATTAAAAGTCTCTCATGTCACCATTAAAGAATGATCGCTTCATCCGCGCGCTTTTGCGCCAACCTGTTGATAAAACACCTATATGGATTATGCGCCAAGCAGGTAGGTATTTGCCCGAGTACCGTGCGACTCGAAAAAAGGCAGGAGACTTTCTCACCTTATGCAAAACACCTGAGCTGGCCTGTGAAGTCACAATGCAGCCATTGGACCGTTTTGAATTAGATGCCGCGATCTTGTTTTCTGACATTCTCACCATTCCGGATGCCATGGGATTGGGGTTGGAGTTCAAAGAAGGTGATGGCCCCACATTCAGCCGTCCCATCAGAAGTCGCCGCGATATTGATCAACTCTTCGTGCCTGATCCGAGTGGTGAATTACGTTATGTCACAGATGCTGTCTCACTAATTAGAAAAGAGTTAGATGGCTGCGTTCCTTTGATTGGTTTTTCTGGTAGTCCATGGACACTCGCAACCTATATGGTTGAAGGTGGCTCATCGAAAGATTTCAGCAAGGTAAAAGGTATGTTGTATGACAGTCCCTCAGACATGCAAACTTTGCTTGATATATTAAGTGACAGTGTGGCGACATATCTCAATGCACAAATCGAAGCGGGCGCACAGGCCGTCATGGTATTTGATACCTGGGGTGGAGCATTAACACCTGAAGATTACCGTCGTTATTCATTGGGTTCTATGACGCGTATCGTTGAGCAGTTACATCGTGAATTCAATGGCAACACAATCCCTGTCACATTATTTTCTAAAGGTGCGAATCATTCTCTAGCTGATATAGCAGGGTCAGGGGCCAATGGCGTTGGATTAGACTGGACAGTCAATATTGCAGATGCCAGCCGACTAGTGGGTGATAAAGTCGCACTACAAGGAAATCTGGATCCATCAATTCTCTATAGCTCACATGAATCTATTAAACAGCATGCAAAGAAAATTTTAGATGATTACGCAAAAGATACTGGCCATGTATTTAATCTGGGGCATGGTATTCATCCCGCTATCGACCCTGAAAAGGTGAAGACCTTAGTCGACTTCGTCCACGAATACAGCGCATCACTAAAATAACTGTTCAGGCAAGTTCACTGTCGGTCCTTGGTTCTCTCCGGAATTACCATGCTCCACATTTATCGAACGTGGCGAAACAAACTCTAAGCTAGGCACTTGATCAATGTGGAAGGCTTCTTCTATTCCATACCCACTGTCCTGATCCACAATTGAGCCCGTTTGCGGATCAACTTTTAACATGACCATATCGGCGGGTAATGGGCGTTCAATCGTGGGCTCACCCTGTAATGCCACACGCATAAAATCAACCCATACTGGCAATGCCGCCACACCACCAACTTCACCTCGACCTAACGGTTTATTTTCATCAAACCCTAACCACACCACAGTGGCTGCATTTGGGTGATATCCTGCAAACCAAGCATCATGCTGGTCATTGGTTGTGCCTGTTTTACCTGCAATATCTTTGCGATTGAGTGCTAATGCACGTCTGCCAGTACCAAACTTAATGACGTCTTTTAACATGCTATCGATTTGGTACGCATTAACTTCAGATATCACTCGTGGGGCGGCTCTAATTTCTGTGTTTTCAGCACTAATTGGTTCGCCCAAGCCCAATTCAGCCATCTCTTCAGCGTGCATTGAAATTTCTGTGGCTAAGCGAGCACATTCGTCATTACAGACTCTTGCAGGATTCGCACTAAATACAACTTCCTCGTCTGGACCTTCTATACGGTCAATAAAATACGAATCGACTTGATAACCACCATTCGCCAATACTGCATAAGCGTTTGCTAAGGTTAGTGGAGTGACGGCTCCACTTCCAAGAGCCAAGGTTAAATCCTTCGGCAATGTATTTGTATCAAAGCCAAATTTACCGGCATGTTCACGCGTATATTTTCGTCCAATGTCACGCAATAGACGAATAGACACCATATTCCTAGATTTCGTGAGCGCCAAACGCATGCGTGTTGGCCCAAAAAACTTGCCTGAGTAATTTTGAGGGCGCCATGAATTTTCTGTGGCAGCATCTTCAAATACCACCGGGGCATCATTAATCACACTCGCTGGAGTGAAACCTGCCTCTATGGCTGCGGAGTAAACAAATGGTTTAAACGAAGAACCGGGCTGTCGCTTCGCCTGTGTCGCGCGATTAAACTTACTCGCATAGAAATCAAACCCGCCCATTAAAGCGGTAATCGAACCATCATCTGGTCTTAGAGAGACCAATGCACTCGACGCATTGGGAATTTGTCGAAGTTGCCAGCCCTTGGCTGTATCTATCACGCGAATGATATCGCCCGCTTTCAATACATCGGTCATTTTAGTGATTTTCGGACCGAGACTATTTTGAGATTTATAGGTCCTCGCCCATTTTACCCCTTCAAGATCCAATTGAATGATCTCTTTAGCCAAGGAGACAATGGCAGATTTTTCATCAATTTCTGTGACAACCCCAGGTTGTAGCCCACCTACCGATTGCATGTTTTCAACTAATTCCGCAACCACATCAAGTTCAGCAAGCTTATCCACAGGAATACTTCCTTCTGGCCCACGATAGCCATGGCGCAGATCATAAGCCAATATTCCACCTCTTACCGCGTCGACAGCAGCTTGTTGCTTGCTGGCTTCAATCGTAGTGTAAACGCTGTAGCCCTCGGAATAAGCTTCATCTCCATACAGATTCGTCATGTGGGCACGCACCATTTCACCAATATATGGCGCCTCTACTTCAAGCTTCACTGCATAGCGTTTAGCTTCTACTGGTGTGGCAATGGCCGCTTCATATTCAATTTTAGAGATCTTATCTAGCTCAAGCATACGTCCTAGGACATAATCTCTGCGCACGGTTGCTCGTTTTACATTACTAATGGGATTAAATCTTGAAGGGGCTTTAGGTAAGCCCGCAATCATGGCGACCTGCTCTAAAGATAACTCTGACGCACTTTTTCCATAGTAGACTTCAGCCGCCGCACCAACGCCATAAGCTCGCTGGCCGAGGTAAATCTTATTCAAATAGAGCTCAAGAATTTCTTGTTTGGTTAATTCATCCTCAATACGCAATGCCAGCATAATTTCTTTAATTTTACGCGTATACGTTCTTTCAGGCGTCAGAAAGAAGTTTCGCGCCAACTGCATGGTGATTGTGCTACCACCCTGTGCCTTTTGTCCGGTGATGGCTAGATTTATCGCCGCTCTTAGCAGACCTTGGTAGTCAACACCGGGATGTTCAAAAAATCTGTCATCCTCGGCAGCCAAGAACGCATCAATCATTGATTGAGGGAGTTCCTGATAAGTGAGAGGGATTCGACGTTTCTCACCAAACAGGGCGATTAACTTGCCTTCACGGCTATATACCTTCAAAGGTGTTTGCAGTTTTACATCTCTAAGTGTGTCAACGGGAGGGAGTTGAGGAGAATAAATTAGGTACGCAGTAGTCAAAATAGCTACCACTGCGACGGACATAACGATTAATCCGATGAAACCTAGCTTAAACAACTTTATATTCAATGACATATGATTAAAATGTTATTAATTCTGTAAGTTACGAATCTAAGGCAAGAAATTAATGAAAGAGTTCTCAGCTAACTTAATTGTCAAAAACTCACATCTTGTTATAGAGTTCGGCTTATAATTTTACAAAAAATACAAATAGACTAAATAACTAACGGAAACTAAACGTGCTTCCATTTACTTCGCGAAAAAATCCAGTCATTGGTATTGATATTAGCTCAACCTCAGTCAAGGTATTAGAGCTTTCTCACAGTGGCTCTGGGTACCGAGTTGAACATTACGGTGTAGAACCTCTTCCAGCGAACTGTATCACTGAAAAAGTGATCTCAGATGTAGACGCGGTTGGCGACTCTATACGAAAAGTCCTCAAGCGAACAGGAACTAAGGCTAAAAAATGTACGTTAGCCGTGGCTGGATCCGCGGTGATCACCAAAGTTATCACAATGCCTTCATCTTTGTCTGACGCAGAAATGGAAGGGCAGATTCAAATTGAAGCGGATCAATACATTCCCTATGCATTAGAAGAAGTCAATTTAGATTTCAATGTATTGGGGCCAACAGAAGGCAACCCTGAAACAGTGGATGTTTTACTTGCAGCCTCACGAAGCGAAAATGTTGAAATGCGAATCGCCGCTTCTGAAGTCGCGGGGTTAACCCCGGTTGTTGTCGATGTTGAGGCCTATGCTATTGAGAGTGTTTATCCTTTACTCGCTGATCAAGTGCCTGAGCAAGGCATTGATAAAACAGTTGGAATATTAGATATCGGTTCTACCATGACAAGTTTAAACGTCATGCAGAACGGCACCATGATTTACACACGCGAACAACCGTTCGGTGGCAAGCAGCTAACTGAAGAAATTATGCATCAGTACGGATTGACCTACGAAGAAGCGGGTCTTGCTAAAAAAGAAGGTGGCCTTCCAGATAATTACATCACCGATTTACTTGAGCCATTTAAATTAACTGCAGCACAGCAAGCTAATCGGTTTTTGCAATTCTTCTATTCTGCAAGTCAACACTCTACTGTTGACCATATTGTTTTAGCAGGAGGATGTGCATCAATTCCTGGTTTAGATGAACGCATTCAGAACGAATTAGGTATTTCAGTTTCCACGGCCAATCCATTTACACATGTTTCACTGGGGCCAAAAGTTAATCCTCAAGCACTAGGTAATGATGCGCCTGCATTGCTTATCGCTTGCGGCCTGGCATTGAGGGCATTTGATTAAACGTTATGGCTAAAATTAATTTACTTCCTTGGCGCGAAGCACAGCGCAAAGAAAAACAGCAAGAATTTTTTGTTATGTTGGGTGCAGGTGCAGCAGTTGCTGTTCTAGCTGTCTTATTAGTACATTTTCAGGTTGAAGCAAAGATTAACGGGCAAGAAAGGCGTAATGATTTTCTTAAGAATGAGATTGTTGTTCTTGATGAGAAAATAAAAGAAATTAAAAAATTGGATGCTACAAGACGTGCACTTGTTGACCGAATGGAAGTTATTCAAAATCTTCAAGCTACTCGTCCAGGGATCGTTCACCTCTTTGATGAAGTTGTCAACACACTACCAAGCAGCGTGCACCTTACTGAACTTACCCAGAATGGCAACAAGATTAAGATTGCAGGCAAAGCAGAGTCAAACGCGCGAGTATCATCTTATATGCGTAACATAGAAGAATCAGAATGGTTAACCAAGCCAAAACTTAGCATTATCTCTACGGATGAAAATGATGATGGCCTTAGAGTCAGCTCCTTCTCTTTAAAGTTAGCACAAACCAATCCTGAATCAGAATTAGAAGAAGAGTAAATCGACTATGACATTTTCTGACCTTAATGATGTAGATTTTAACAATATTGGCACAGCACCATTGGCTGTCAAAGTTATCGTCGTGGCATTCGTTGCCGCAGCAATTATCGGACTTGGATTTTATTTTGACACCAAAGATCAACTTGCTGATTTTGAAAAAGTCAAAGCAAAAGAGGTAGAACTAAGAAAAACATTTAAAAAGAAGGTTGCAAAATCAGCCAACTTAGAAGAGCACAAAGCTCAACTAGAAGAAATGCGCCGTACATTTGGTACGTTATTACGCCAACTTCCTAGTAAAACTGAAATACCAGCATTAATTGTTGATATCTCTCAAACAGCTTTAGCAAGTGGCTTAGAAGTAAAATTATTTAAGCCAGGCAAAGAAACTGAAAAAGAGTTTTATGCTGAAAAGCCAATTCAATTGCTGCTCCAAGGAGATTTTCATCAGTTTGGATTATTTGCTAGTGAAGTAGCAGCGTTACCTAGAATTGTAACTTTACACAATCTTAGATTAGAACCAAGTAAAAATAGCGGAGTAATGACTATGAATGCATCTGCAAAAACATACCGTTATTTAGAAGATGACGAAGAATAAAACATTGAGCATAGCGTATATTCAAATGGATAATCGAGTGACAACAAATTACTTAAGCCCTGTATATGTTTCTATACTCTGCATACTGCTTATTTCATTAAGTGGTTGCTCTGAAGGCATGTCAGATCTAGAGGCATGGGTTGCGGATGTCAAGTCAAGACCTCAAAAAGGGGTTGATCCACTTCCAGAAGTGATTCCCTATAAAACATTTGCTTATGACAAGACCAATAAGCGAGATCCATTTGATGCAAGTATTTTTCGCCCTAAAATCGGTCAAACAGCTCCTAAACATTTTTCTAGTATAACCCCTGACAGTAACCGAGTGCCTGAATATTTAGAAAGCTTCCCATTAGATACGTTACGCATGGTCGGCACCATGCAACAAGACAACCAAACTTGGGCATTAATTAAGACTCCCGATAACACCATTCAAAGAGTATTAAATGGTAATTACCTAGGGCAGAACAATGGGAAAATAATCTCCGTGTCTGATGACGCTGTTGAACTAGCCGAAATTATTCCCGATGAATTTGGGGGCTGGCGAGAACGTTCATCGTCAATTGCACTTAGTGAGTAACATAAACCACATGAACAGATTTAAACTTCAATCAAGATTCATTAACACCTTAATGGAATGGTAAGCATCATGGATATCTATCACTCAAATAATAGCAACACTTCAAGAAAGAGCGTGACATGTACGCTTTTACTCGGGCTAAGCTTACTATTCTTCAGCACCGCAACACTGGCTGAAAATCTACTGAACAATGTCAAGGTATCAGCATTACCAGACGATCAAGTAGAAATCACTTTAGAATTCAGCGACGCTCCTTCTGAGCCCTTAGCATTCACAACAGATAATCCTGCAAGAATTGCATTGGATTTTGCAGATACTAATGTTGCAATAAAAAATCGTTTTCAAGATATTAATATTGGCCCGACAAAAACAATTAACACAGTTCAATCAAATGGTCGTACTCGTGTGGTCATCAACCTTGATTCTTTACAAGAATATCAAACAAGGCAAGATGGCAATAATTATGTTCTTAGAATTGGTGAGGCTAACTTGGCGCATAGCGGAAGCAGCACTAGTATAAACAATAACCCAGCTGTCGTTCCTAAAAGAACCATCTCTAGAGCATCCGGGAACGATATTAGTTTAATTGACTTCAGACGTGGAGATAATAACTCAGGGCGTGTATTAATCAGCTTGTCTAATGGAGATATACCTGTAAATTTAGTTGAACAGGCTGGCAATATAATTCTTACCTTTGAAGACACCAGTTTGGCCCAGTCTATGCGGAAACGTTTCGACGTGAAAGACTTTGCAACACCTGTCAATTTCATTTCATCATCCACTGAAGGACGTGATACTAAAATCGTTATTCAACCTAATACGGACTTGGAATATGAACACCTCGCCTATCAATCAGATAATCTATACGTACTTGAAGTAAGAGAGATACCTGATGAGCTTATTGAGTCAAGGCGTAAAAAGACTTATGAGGGCGAACGTCTATCATTGAATTTCCAAAACATCGAGGTACGCTCGGTATTACAGCTAATCGCAGATTTCACTGGATTGAATTTAGTCGTTAGTGATTCTGTCGGTGGAGCATTAACATTACGTTTAAAAAATGTTCCTTGGGATCAAGCTCTAGATATCATTCTCAAAACGAAGGGCTTGGGCATGCGAGAAAATGGCAATGTCTTATATATTGCTCCGAATGAAGAAATTGCTGCTCGAGAAAAATTAGAACTGGAATCACAGCAGCAAGTTGAAGAATTAGCACCACTACGCTCTGAGTTCTTAGAAATAAATTATGCAAAAGCGTCTGACTTAGCAGACTTATTAAAAGACTCCGACAATACTCTTCTCTCTGAGCGTGGACAAGTCAGCGTCGATGATAGAACAAACACCTTGCTAGTACAGGATACAGCGTTAAAATTAAATGAAATTCGCCGTCTAATTCAACGCTTAGATACACCGGTAAAACAAGTTCTTATAGAGTCCAGAATAGTCGTAGCTAACGATGATTTCAGTAAAACTTTAGGTGCAAAGTTTGGGGTGTTTAACGCTAATGGAGGCGACCTAGGTAACAATAACGTTGCAGACGTAATTGGTGGAAATCTTGATCTACTTGAACCACTAACTGCTGGTGATCCAATTCCAATTCAAGATACGTTAAATGTAAATCTTCCTGTCCCAGAACGTGATGGTGGTGGTGTTGCTGGCGGCCAATTTGCACTGTCTTTTATCAAGTTACCTTTTGGGTATGCATTAAACTTGGAATTATCTGCCGCACAACTTGAGAGTCGCGCAGAAGTAATTTCCAACCCAAGAGTTATCACAGCAAACCAAAGCACCGCTAATATTGAGTCTGGAACTGAAATTCCTTACGTCTCTCAGACATCCAGTGGTGCGACTGATGTTGAGTTCAAGAAAGCAGTATTAGCTCTAGAAGTAACACCGCAGATCACACCTGATGACCGAATCAACATGGAGGTTAATGTTAAAAATGATAGTGTTGGACAGGTGTTCCAAGGCATACCAAGCATTGATACTAATGAAATCACCTCTAATGTCTTAGTGAATAACGGCCAAACCGTGGTACTAGGTGGAATATATACTGAGGAATCATCAGGTGCCGTAACTAAAGTACCTTTCTTTGGTGATCTCCCAATAGCAGGTAGATTATTTAGAAATGACACAAGCACGAGTAATAAATCTGAACTGTTGATCTTCATCACACCAAAAATAATTGATGAACAGTTAAGCCTTACAAGATAGTTACCACAAAACGCTTTCATTGATTCAAAAGCCCCGCATTCGCGGGGCTTTTTGTTTAGAATAGGGTATCTTTTGTGACTCGAATTGAATCTGTTATATGCCTAATAACATTATCTTAATCGGTCCAATGGGGGCTGGTAAGTCTTCTGTCGGCAAGCGATTAGCAAAACTCTTAAATCGAAAATTTTATGACTGCGACAAGGTACTAGAAGATCGAACAGGTGTTGCAATTACAACAATTTTCGAATTAGAAGGCGAACAAGGTTTTAGAGTACGCGAAACCAAAATTATCCAAGAGTTGGTCCGCACAGAAAACTCAGTGATCGCTACTGGTGGTGGAGCTGTGTTACTACCTGAAAACATCACTTTGTTAAAACAAGACAGCATCGTGATCTATTTAAAGGCATCTGTTAACTCACAAATTAAAAGAACAAGGCATGACAAAAAACGCCCACTTCTCCAAACTCATGACCGCCATGCTACACTTCAAAACTTAGCGGAAGTTCGCAATCCAATCTATGAGGAGATTGCTGATATTATAATTGATACAGATTCTCAAAGTATTAGTGCATCTATCGAACAAATAACAACTCATATTAATCATCAGAATACCTAAGTCTAATTCACACATGCGTACCTTAAAAGTCGATCTTGGTTCCCGCTCATACCCTATTTATATCGGGGAAGACTTATTGTCACAAACTAAACTACTAACCCCGCATATCCAGGGCAAGCATGTGGTAATTATTTCGAATGACACGGTTGCACCACTTTACTTGAGTAGCTTATTAACCAGCCTAGAAAGTTTTCAAGCTCACAAAATTATCTTGTCTGACGGTGAAAGTTATAAAACATTATCAACGATAGAATCAATATTTGATCAGCTCCTAGAGATGAAATGTGCACGTGATGTCACTATCATTGCATTAGGGGGAGGTGTTGTAGGAGATATTACTGGTTTTGCTGCCGCATGCTATCAACGTGGAGTTAACTTTATTCAAATTCCAACCACGTTATTATCTCAAGTTGATTCTTCGGTAGGGGGGAAAACAGGTGTTAACCATCCTTTAGGCAAAAACATGATAGGGGCATTCTATCAACCACAATGTGTATTGGCAGATATTACTACTTTGCAGACACTCCCCGAACGCGAATTAAGCGCCGGACTTGCTGAAGTTATTAAATATGGATTGATCGCTAAAAAGCCTTTTTTTAGTTGGCTCGAAAATAATGTAAGCAGGTTAATATCTTTAGATAATGATGCAATTGAGTATGCCGTTGAGCAATCTTGCTTATGTAAAGCCGAGATAGTCGCTAGTGATGAACATGAAAAATCAGGTAGGCGTGCGTTATTAAACCTTGGTCATACTTTTGGCCACGCAATAGAAACTGGCATGGGTTATGGCAATTGGTTACACGGAGAAGCCGTGGGTTGCGGAATGGTCGTTGCCGCTCAATTCTCAGCAAAGCTTGGTTGGTTGTCAAATCAAGACGTTAGTAAAATTTCCAACTTAGTCTCAGCAGCTCGATTACCTACTCAACTCCCGAGCGAGTTGACGCCAGATAGAATGGTTGAGCTCATGGCAATCGACAAGAAAGTGAAAGATGGTAAGCTTCATCTTGTATTATTAAAAAGTATAGGCGAAGCTATTTTGACAAGTAAGTTTAGTCAAGATTTACTCTACAGCACTCTAAGCGAGTTACACAATAATACTTAATATGGTCGCTTCTACTGCGCAATCATCTAGCTCTAAACCCACGAATTTTGGGCTGGCCAAATATGCAGTTACGCAAGACCATTCGCTAGGGAGAAAATTCTCTGAACCTTCCTGCCAAACACGCACAGAATATCAACGCGATCGAGATCGGATTGTTCATAGCACTGCATTCAGACGGCTAGAATATAAAACACAGGTATTTATCAATCATGAGGGTGATTTGTATCGCACACGTCTCACACATTCGATAGAAGTCGCTCAAATTGCTCGTTCTATCTCGCGCGCACTCCACTTAAATGAAGATCTGACAGAGGCCATTGCACTTGCACATGATTTAGGTCACACCGCTTTTGGTCATGCTGGTCAAGATGCCTTACATGAGTGCATGAAGGAGTATGGAGGTTTTGAGCATAATCTTCAGTCTTTACGTGTAGTGGATTTTCTTGAAGAAAAATATCCTGATTTTGATGGCTTAAACCTTATGTTTGAAACACGTGAAGGGATACTAAAGCACTGCTCTGTGAAAAATGCACGAAACATGGGAATGATCGGCCAACGTTTTATCGATCGAACCCAGCCTAGTCTAGAGGCACAACTGACTAACATCGCAGATGAAATTGCTTATAATAATCACGATGTTGATGATGGTTTACGCTCTGGTTTAATCACTATTCAGCAATTACAGCAGGTAGAGCTATTTAATCGTCATTATTTTGAAGTCAATACACGGTTTACTGACTTATCAGACAAGAGAAAAGCACAAGAAACTATACGTCGTATCATCAATCAGCTCGTCTGTGATCTAATTGAACATACCTTAAAAAATATTGAACATAATAATATTGTCTCTATTCAAGATGTCCGTTCATCTAAGGGGGCCATCGTCACCTTCAGCCCAAAATTAAAAAAACAAATGGGAGAACTGAAGTCATTCTTGCATGCCAACTTGTATCAGCATGAACAAGTGAATAAGATGAGTGCTAACGCAAAAAAAGTAATTTCAAATTTGTTTACAAATTTTTACAGCAATCCAGAGCTACTACCCGACGAACACCGCTCAAAAGCATTAGCTAGAAAAAAAATAGGTGGTAATAATGAATTTGCGCGGGTCATCGCTGATTACATCGCAGGCATGACTGATCGCTATGCTGAAATAGAATATAGCCGTATCAATTAGTCATTAGTCAACTTTTACAAAGTATTTATGAGTGAAGAAGAAATACAATTTGACCCTACCTTGTTAACCGAGGATGACTTAAGCAAATTAGGTCTAGCTGAGCAACCGTTCGCTGAACACGCTGATGACGCATATTTGTATAGTGACAGCCAGCTAGAGATGACGTCAAACATCATCATGGAGTATCTAACGAACCCAGCGACCACGGTCGTCCTAACAGGTGAAGATGGTGTCGGCAAAACCACTTTTTTGCGTAAAGTTTTACGTCTAGGCTATCAGCAATATCAGTTCTGCACTTTACGCGTTAATGATGATACTGACTTTGATTTTATTGCAGATAAGATAAAACAACGTTGGGTACTCCCCGATACCAATGAGCATTCAGCCGTTGCAGATTTATCTATTGAAAATTATGTCATCACTTATTTAAGAGAGCATACACATGCAGTACTCATTATAGATGATGCACATTTTCTTGACTCACCCACTTTAGACAGGCTCTTTACTTTAAAACATAGAATCGGTCTAGCTTGTCCGCTTAGCCTTGGCTTTATACTCGCGGGAGAAAATACATTAAAAATAGCAATCACTGACCTTGAAGATTCAAACCCCGCTTGCACCCAGGTATACCAAATTAATGTGCGTCCTCTGACACGAGAACAAACAGGTCATTACATTGCTCATCGATTAGAAACGGCAGGCTTAGAAGATGAAGTCTTGTTAGACGAACCAAAAGTGACTGAGATATACAAGGCGACACTAGGTAATATTAGACAAGTTCACGAAAGTGCACTTGTTGCATTACATAACCAATGTAGAGAAGACACCCTTGAAGGCGTATTAGACCCTCATATTACGATACGCAACCCTAAGCCAAAAGTACCTGTATTCTTGATCTCTATCCTAGCCATCCTCGGTCTCGGACTTTACGCGAATTTCCATTTCAACAGTAAAGACGACGATGAAGACATCGTCCCTCTTCAGAAGCCTCTTGCCAATGAGCCAACCTTGTCACCGATTGCACAAGAATCTAATATTTCGCCAGACTTGCAGACACCGTCATTACCATTACCGAACGCTCCTCTGGTATCCACCGATACGCTAGATATTACGGCAATCAAAGTTCCACAGATTTCAGCACCTGCCGTCACTGAAGAAAAAGTTTCTCTATTAAAAGAGTCCATCGAAGTCAGCGATGAAAAACAGTTAAATGAACCAGAAGAGAAGATCATTGAGGAAGTCCAACTATCTAAAACTACTACTCCTGACGTGCTAGAAAAACCATCGGCACTTGTCGTTACACAGGAAAAACCAACACCACCAGTTATAGTGGCAACAGAGACGAAGGGTGAATCTTGGTTAAAAGAGCTTGATCCTACAAGCTATACTTTACAAGTCGTTGCAACTAAAGAAGCCAAACAACTAGAAAATCTTATTAAAAAAGAAAAGTTAAAGGAAAGTTATGCGTACTTTGATAAACAAGTTAAAGGAGCTACTTTCTATGTACTTGTGATAGGAAATTATAAAACGCGTGATGAAGCACTAACCGCAGTTAGCCAACTCCCTGTGAATCTAAGAAAAAATAAACCTTGGCCTGTTCCTCTTAAAAATATTCAAAAATTTTTAGACTAGCCGCCCAGCATAGAATTATCACTACCACAATTGATCAATCGTCTTTTTGCACATTGACGATATTGACATATCAATGACAACGAGTAGGCTTTCTGTCATAGAATACTATTTACCCTCTACCGAGCACACTAGCTATGGCTGGAAAGATTCCACAGCCTTTTATCGATCAAGTTTTAAATCAGACAGACATTGTCGATCTAATAAATGGTTACATTGATTTAAAAAGCAAAGGAAAAGAATATACTGCCTGCTGCCCTTTTCATGGTGAAAAAACACCTTCCTTCACGGTAAGCCCAGAAAAACAATTTTATCATTGCTTTGGTTGTGGCGCGCATGGCACGGCCATTAATTTTTTAATGGAGCATGAAGGTCTTCAATTTATCGAAGCCATAGAAGTTCTTGCAAATAGATTAGGATTAGAAGTCACCACTGAAAGTGGGAGTGTCCATCACCATGACAATCACAAACTGTTTCTCGCGTTGGAAGAAGCTAATAAATATTACCAGCATCAACTCCGAGCAAACCCGGATGCCATTTCCTATTTAAAATCTCGCGGCATCTCAGGTGAAGTGGCTTCAGAATTTAATATTGGTTTCGCTCCTGCTGGGTTTAACAATATTAGCATCACATTGGGCAAGCAGTTTAACCAAACTGAATTAGTAAAGACTGGCTTATTATCAGAAAAATCTGAGAATAAAACATATGACCGTTTCCGTAGTCGTATTATGTTCCCAATTAAAGACACGCGCGGCAGAACCATAGGGTTTGGCGGAAGATCTGTTGATGACACCATGCCCAAATATATGAACAGCCCTGAAACTGAATTATTTCACAAGGGTAATACGCTTTATGGCCTTTATGAAGCAAGACAAGCGTTAGGCAAAATTAAGCAACTGATCATTGTTGAAGGCTACATGGATGTAGTGGCGTTATCGCAAAACAATATTAAAAATTGTATTGCAACACTTGGCACCGCAACCACTGCTCAAAATGTGCGTAACTTACTACGCTTCAGTACTGATTTAATTTTTTGTTTTGATGGAGATCGTGCCGGGAGAGACGCCGCATGGAAAGCATTAGAGCAAATTCTTCCTGAATTTAAAGATGGCATTAATATTCGTTTTGCCTTTATGCCGCAAGGTGAAGACCCTGACTCACTTATTCGCAGCCTTGGTCAAGATGCTTTCAATGATTACTTAAATAAAGCTGCATCATTATCTGAATACTTTTTCACAAACTTAATTAAAGACATTGATCTTTCTTCTCCAGATGGTCGCGCGACACTTGCTAGCACAGCTAAACCTTTACTTGCAAAAATTCCGCCGACTGTTTTTCGTGATCTTATGTATAAAGAATTGAACAATAGAGTTGGCACTACTATTTCTGTTGCACCTTCTATTATTGATAATTCGACACAACCTCCACCCCAATCCAATAAACAAAGTCGTTCACTAAAATATACGAAAACTCGTTTAGCCATTGCCCTGCTCATTAGAGATCCCTCTTTAGCCGAACATGCTTTGCCAAGCGAAGAACTCTCGCTCTTACTTTCTGTACCCGGCATTACTTTATTCATTCAGCTACTTGAAATTATTGAGACTGAACCCAATATAAGTGCTATCGCTTTAGTTGAAAGATTTCATGGCGAAGAGAGTTATGGGTCGTTACAGAAATTATTGCTATGGGATCCCCCTGATATGGAGAATCGTGAATTATCGTTCAAACAGACGATGGAAAGATTTAAAGACGATATTCGAAGAAATGAGTTAGATGCCATTATCCAGCAGGAAACCTAATCGATATATTACGGGTCTATATTATTATTTTGCCAATTCGCTCACTTTATGCAAAAACACCTCATTTGGCAGGTATATATAATTGACACATTTGCATATAATGGGCGGTTTGATTAATCGTTATTTCTCACAGGTAGCTTAATGGAACCAGAATCAAAATCAGAGCAGCAAAATCAAGAGTATAGCCTCAAAGACCTGATCGCTAAGGGTAAAGAGCAAGGCTATCTTACCTATGCTGAAGTAAACGATCACCTCCCTAGCTCAATCGTCGATCCAGAGCAGATCGAGGATATCATCAGCATGATCAATGACATGGGTATTAAGGTCTATGAGCAAGCGCCAGATGAAGACTCTCTATTAGTCTCAGAGACAGCTGCCTCTGCCGAAGATTTAGCGGAAGAAGCCGCGGCTGCACTGGCCTCGGTAGACAGTGAATTTGGTAGAACTACCGACCCTGTTCGTATGTATATGCGTGAAATGGGTACAGTCAACCTACTGACTCGTGAAGGCGAAATCAAAATCGCCAAACGCATTGAAGAAGGCCTGTCTCAAGTATTATTTGCCATTGGTCACTTCCCAAGATCGATCGAAACCTTATTGCTTCTGTATGCAAAAGTTGAAGCAGAAGAAATGCGCTTAACCGACCTCATCTCTGGCTTTATTGACCCTGATGCTGAAGAAGTGATTCCTACCCCTGCGGTGGTCAATCGTGGTGCAGATGCTCAGAAGGCCGACGATAATAAAGACGACTCTGAAGAGGAAGAGGAAGAAATCGATACTGGCCCTGATCCAGAGGAAGCCCGAGAGCACTTTGAAAAACTTGCTCAGTTATACAAAGTTTCTCAGTCGGCTGCTGTGCTTAAAAACCCTAAGAAAGCCGTGTCTTCGCGAGAAGAAGTGGCCGAATGGTTTATGCGTCTTAAACTTACTCAAAAAGTAATTGATGCACTGGCAGGTAGCTTACGTACTACCGTCAGCAGTATCCGTAATCACGAACGTTTAATTATGGCGTTATGTGTCGATTATTCACGTATCCCGAAGAAAAAATTTATTGAGTCTTTTACTGAAAATGAAACCAACTTAGAGTGGGTTGAAGGCTTAGTCAACGAGAAGGCCAAATATTCTGAAACGCTTCTAGAAGTACAGGAAGAGGTCGTTAAGGAACAACAAAAATTATCAATCATTCAAGAAAATGCCAAGCTCACCATTGCCGAAATTAAAGAAATTAATCGGCGCATGTCCATTGGCGAAGCAAAAGCCAGAAGAGCAAAGAAAGAAATGGTTGAAGCGAATTTACGCTTAGTGATTTCAATTGCTAAAAAATATACTAACCGTGGACTGCAATTCTTAGATTTAATCCAAGAAGGCAATATTGGATTAATGAAAGCCGTCGATAAATTCGAATACCGACGAGGCTACAAATTTTCTACTTATGCCACGTGGTGGATTCGTCAAGCTATTACTCGCTCTATTGCTGACCAAGCAAGAACGATTCGAATCCCTGTCCATATGATCGAGACAATCAATAAACTCAATCGCATTTCTCGTCAAATGCTACAAGAAATGGGAAGAGAAGCGACCCCGGAAGAACTTTCCGAACGTATGGAAATGCCTGAAGACAAGGTACGCAAAGTCTTAAAAATTGCCAAAGAGCCTATTTCAATGGAAACACCTATCGGTGATGATGAAGACTCTCACCTTGGCGACTTTATTGAAGATGCCAATATTGAATCTCCAGTGGAAGCTGCAGCAGGTGTTGGACTCAGTGAAGCCACACGAGAAATTCTTGCCTCTCTCACTCCACGAGAAGCAAAAGTATTACGCATGAGATTCGGTATTGACATGAATACTGACCACACGCTTGAAGAGGTTGGCAAACAGTTTGATGTTACACGAGAACGTATTCGTCAAATTGAAGCTAAGGCATTACGCAAACTTAGACACCCAACCCGCTCTGAGCAGTTACGCAGTTTCCTTGAATTAGAATAATTACTTCTACCCATTTAAAATTAAGCCGTATACTCCACACTCTTTACAACCCTTTTGAAGGGTAAGTCACTGCATAGTTGACGTGAGTGCTACGTAGAAATTACACGCAATATGTAATACACATTTTTAATTATGTTCAAGCGGGTCCATAGCTCAGTTGGTTAGAGCGTCCGACTCATAATTACATGCAATATGTAATACACTTTTTTA
>JBGCFN010000039.1:0-49635 GCA_045106935.1 Gammaproteobacteria bacterium
GTTATGAAGCGATGGTGTTGATGGCGCAGCCATTCTCATATCGTTATCCGTTAGTTCAAGGTCAAGGGAATTGGGGTTCAACTGATGACCCGAAATCATTTGCAGCGATGAGGTATACCGAGTCTCGTCTCACACCCTACGCCAAATCTTTATTACAAGAGTTGGGTCAGGGGACCGTTGATTGGGTTGATAATTATGATGGCCAATTGCAAGAACCCGTTGTATTGCCCGCAAGATTGCCAAACATTTTACTCAACGGTGGGATGGGGATTGCTGTAGGGATGTCTACAGATATTCCGCCGCATAATCTTAATGAAGTGGTTTCAGCTTGTGTCCGACTATTAGACGCACCAAAGTCGACAGTCAGCGAATTGTGCGAACATGTATTAGCACCAGATTACCCAACAGATGCAGAAATTATTTCTAGCTCTGAAGATATACGCGCTATTTATGAAACAGGTAATGGTCAGGTTCGCATGCGTGCAGTTTATGAAAAGGAAACTGACGGCATTATTATTACGGCGCTACCATACCAAGTCTCCGGTTCGAAAATACTTGAGCAGATTGCGCAACAAATGAATGCCAAGAAGCTGCCTATGGTAGAAGACTTGCGAGATGAGTCGGATCATGAAAATCCTGTTCGTTTGGTGGTTGTTCCTAGGAGTAACCGTGTTGACGTAGAATCATTAATGCTGCATTTATTTGCAACGACCGATTTAGAGCGTACATATCGAGTGAATATGAATGTCATCGGTATTAATGGTCGTCCGCAAGTCAAAGACCTTCGTGCTCTTTTGAAAGAGTGGCTTGAATTCAGAACATATACGGTGACACGACGTTTACAGTGGCGCTTAGATCGTGTGAATGAGCGTTTGCATATTCTTGAGGGGTTATTGATTGCTTATCTAAATATCGATGAGATTATCGCAATTATCCGTGAAGAAGATGAACCTAAACCGGTGATGATTAAGCGTTTCAAGCTAAGTGATATTCAGGCGGAATCGATTTTAGAGATAAAGTTACGACGTTTGGCTAAACTTGAAGAAATTAAAATTAAAGCCGAAGCAAAAGATTTAAATAAAGAAAAAGACTCGCTAGAAAAAACACTGGGTTCAAAAGCACGACTGAAGAAACTAATTCGCACCGAATTATTAGAAGATGCGCAAACATATGGGGATGAGAGACGCTCTGCAGTTGTTAGTCGAGCCACAGCGCAACAGTTAGATGAAACACAGCTAATGCCAGCAGAATTAAGTACTGTTATTTTGTCGCAACGTGGATGGGCGAGAGCAGCAAAAGGACACGAAGTTGATCCGCTTGAGATGAACTACAAAGCGGGTGATGAATATCAATCACATGCCTTTGGTAAAAGTAATCAAATGGCAGTATTTCTAGATTCGCAAGGAAAAGCATATACGTTACCAACGCATAGTTTGCCTTCGGCGCGTGGACAGGGCGAATCTTTGACCGCACGCTTTAATCCCGCCGATGGTGCTAGCTTTGTTGGTGTTATGTTAGGTGAGCCAAATAGTCTTTATTTTCTCGCAACAAACTTTGGCTATGGATTTATATGTAAGTTAGAAGATTTATATTCACGCAATAAAGCAGGAAAACGTGTTTTGAATGTACCGGATGGCGCAAAAGTGTTGCCTCCAGTATTGGTTCGTTCGCATGAAGAAGATTGGATTGTCGCGGTTGCGTCTGAGGGGTATATGTTGGTCACAGAACTTTCTGAATTCCCATTAATGTCAAAAGGTAAGGGAATTAAATTCATTAATATCCCAAGCGCTAAGCTTAAATCGGGTGAGGAAAAAGTGGACCATGTTTGCCTTGTGCAGGATGGCGAAGCACTCACACTGCACTGTGGTAAGAAGCATAAGACAATGAAAGGAAGTGAAGTTGATGAGTATGCGGGCGAGCGAGGTAGGCGTGGGCTTAAATTGCCTAGAGGCTATCGTGTAGTTGATCGCTTGATTGTTGATTTTTCCTCAGACTAGTTAAGTGAACTATTCAAGCTTGATTTGTCAAAAATTATCGCTATCTTTATTTTTGTTCGTATTGAAATTTTGATCAGTTACTGAGTAAGGGGTAATCATGTTTTCACGTCTAGGGTTATTTTTAGCAGCAAACTTCGGTGTGTTAGCCGTCTTGAGCGTCTCTTCTCGTGTGTTAGGAATTGATGCGTGGCTTGCTCAGCAGGGTATGGCTGGCCAAGTTAATGGATTATTAATTATGGCGCTGGTAATGGGCTTTGGTGGCTCGTTTATTTCCTTAGCAATATCTAAATGGATGGCTAAGCGAAGCATGAAAGTGCAAGTAATTGAATCTCCACAAAACGATAGCGAACGATGGCTGGTTGACACAGTGCGTAGACAAGCTGAGCAAGCGGGTATCGGTATGCCTGAAGTTGGTGTGTTTCAATCTCCCCAGCCGAATGCATTTGCCACGGGTATGAATAAAAATGCTGCCTTAGTTGCAGTCAGCACAGGCTTGCTGCAGTCAATGTCCCAAAACGAGGTGGAAGCAGTGTTAGGACATGAAGTGAGTCATGTGGCTAATGGTGACATGGTAACAATGGGACTGTTACAAGGCGTGTTAAATACTTTTGTTATTCTATTCTCGCGCATTATTGGAATATTGATCGATCGTGTTGTATTTAAAATAGAACGTGGTATTGGTCCAGGTTATTGGATAGGAAGTATTGTTGCTGAAGTGGTATTGGGAATTTTGGCAGCCATTATTGCAAAATGGTTTTCTCGTAGAAGAGAGTATCGTGCTGATATCGGTGGAGCGGAACTTGCCGGTAAGCAAAATATGATCTCGGCATTACGTCGATTGCAATCAGCTCATGAACCTGAAAATTTACCAGGTGAGCTCGCCGCGTTTGGAATTTCTGGTGGTGTTAAAGGTGGCTTGCAAAAACTGTTAATGTCACATCCGCCGCTAGAACAACGTATTGCTGCTCTGGAGAATAGCTAGTCTATGCTGCGCTAGAGAAGTCGTAGCCTAATTTATCATTTGGCTCACTGAAGAAGTCTCCGCTAACAAAGTCAATATTGATAGACCAAATTTGTGATAATGCTTCTGCCGATTCTACAAATGGCGCAATAGTCATCGTGTTCTTATTCTTGGCTTGTTCGCAGATATGTTTAATTTCATCAATTCGCTCTTGATCACCATTTTTGAGGCTAGCCATTAATTGGAAGCTTAATTTCAAGTAGCTTGCAGGGATCATTGATAGAATTTTTTCTGGCTCTTGACTGATTCCAAAAGCATCAATCGCAATCTGGCAACCCAGCTGTTGTAGGCGTGAAGCAAAATCACGAGCGTCTTTTAAATGGCTAACAATACTTTCTTCGCGCATATCAAACACTAATCTAAATGGATTGATATTATAACTATTACACTGCTTTTCTAACCATGGAGTAAATTGCTGGTCATTTAAAGCGCCAGTGGTTAGTTTGATGAAAAATAAAGATTCGGGACTTTTGTCAGTATGTTCGGCTAATTTCTTTAAGGCCGTTGTCACTACCCATCTATCCAGCATTGCAGATACACCCGATCTTTCAATGCTAGGGAGTAATTCAGCAACAGAAATTTTTGCGCCTTCTTTACTGACTAGTTGTGTGTAGACCTGGTATCGGTCTTCTGAGTTGCCTGCAATACTAACTACCGGCTGAAATAATAACTGTAAACGGTTTTCACGGATCGCATCTTGTAATTCTTGAGTCCATTTTTGGTCAAGTAGTGTGCCTGTGAGGCTTCGCGCTTCACTGGCGAATATATAGAGTGTTTGAATTTCATTTTCCCAAGCATAATCACACGCAGACTTAGCAGCTGACATAGCATCTGAGACGTCTTCCACGCTTGGTTCAAGTGTGGTTGCACCAATATAAATTTCAGGTGAAATTTTTTGATTCTTTATTGTAGTTGGGTCGGACTCGATAGCTTCTCTGAACTGATTGCCTAATGAAGTCAATTGTTCTTCATCATTTTCTGATGTAAGTATCCCAAAAGACTCATCTGTAATTTTGCCAAGAGTTTCATTTTCGCTGCAAACTTGTTTCAATGCTTCTGCAATATGTGCACTTAGTTTATCTATCGCAGAGATGCCAAACTGATCTTTAATGGTATCAATGTTTGCTATATCAATCTGAATGTATGTAGAAGGTGCTTGGCCAGCTTGTGCAGACTCAATTGCTTCTTGAATTTTATCTATTAGTGATTTTCTGTGTAAGAAGCCAGTTTCATGATCTCTTTCACTCACATAGCTGAGTTGTTCTTGGAGTTCGATTGATTCTTCGGTTTGCATGTGTAATACAAACTGTACACAAGTTTCTCCTTCCACTAAAACAGGGTTGTACTCAATGTCGGTATGGAAAAATTCATCACCAGATTTAAAATTTAAGCTAGCGCTTCCGGATGTGTGATTCTTGCTGACATCTTTTAATATTGATTTCAAGGTGACTTGATCATCCGGTGAAACAAGTTCGAGTATCGATAAAATACTGGCATCTTCTGTGCCATCGATGTCGAATAATTCTAAATAGGATGCATTGGCGTATGTGTGTAACCCTTCATGGATGTAACAAATAGCGTCGCGAGATGTGTCGAGTATTTTATTGTAGCGCTGATCTAAATCCTTGTAATTATCTGCTTGAATTTGCAAGTCTTGAATATAAAATTCGGTTTGTGCAAGCCTAGATGTTGCTAATTTCAGTTGTTCGTCATCATTGTAGGGTAAAACAATGTTTGCGCCTTCGCTAAATAGTGATGATTGATGCGTTGATAAATCTTCGCATAGGGCGATGATTGGGGTTTCGTGAGATTTTAATGAAAAATATGTATGTGAGTCAGCAATGCTAAGTTCGTCAATATTGTCTGACTGAATGATAATGTGAGGACTAACTTCTAAATCAATAATTTCATCAAATTGTTGTTTTGATGAAATGATAGTTTCACGCACTGCAAATCCTGATGACTTGATTGTTCTCACAATATTGTCAGCTTTGTTTGCATCTTGGTCGATCACCAAAATTTTTAATATCTGATCCATGTACTTAGAGCCTGATTCCTTTCGCTAAAACGATATTTTTTGCTTATTTTTGGCTGAATATTTTTATCACTTCAATGTGAGAGAAACAGCTGGTTTTTTCTAATGTTCTTCCTAGCATTACTGTGCGTTGGCTGCTAGAGCCTTTGATATTAATTTCGCGAGAGTCTAAATTTGAGTTTGAAGGTAATAATAGACTATAGCTTTTGCTCTTCTCGAATATTCTTTTAAGTAATAACCCTTGGTACTCTTGATGAGTGTTGTTTTTGTTGTATGCAGTGATGCATGCACACTCAGCGCCAAATAGTTCTACACCCACTTTATGTTCTTTATTGGGTAGGCCTTGCATCCATCTAATGATTCCAACTTGCCATTGTAAGCTTTCGCGGCCTTTGTTTTCATCGCGGATGGCAATAATTTCGCCAACACGCGTCGTGCAAATACCATTAGCTTTATAGTGCAAGCAGAATCCGCCCGCATTAAAATTTTCTACTTGCCATTTGTCTAGTGAAGCGACAATGCCAGTATATTTTTCTTTTTCTTGTTGGTTGTCGTTTGATTCTTGTACGCCTGATTGAACTGCAAATGGATTCCATACATCGTTTAATGTTTCGTTAGGCGATGATTGACTTAGTGCTTTGGGTGAGCTGGCATTGATTGTCTCTTCTATTGGTAGCAATGAAAGACTATTTACCACAAATGAATTCTGCTCATTATCAGCAGACTTGTTAGCGTCCTCTGCGTTGGAGTCAGGTGTCATTGTTTCAACAATGCGTGTCAGTCCGATTATTGCTCGTACGACTTGGTCACTCTTAATTCTTTTCTTATGACGCTGACTTGGGTTGCCTATCATGGTAATTAACCGACCGGCTAATTCAGGATCTAGCTCATCATTAGACTGTAAATAATATGAAGTGCTTTGAGCAAACTTTTTGGTCGACTCGGCTAACTTGCTAACTAATGCTGCATAGCCGATAAATCGGTTTTCTGTAGAGATTGGCATTTCTCTAGGGATGTAATAAGTCGGGTGTTTCCCTGTGGCAAGATTAGCAATATATATGTACTCGCCTGCCAATGAGTCTGTGTTGACTGTGATGTCAATTAGCTCATGATGCATTTCTAGGAATTTGTTAACCTTGCTTGCCTCGCCTTGGCGCAATTGATTGAAAGAGATTAGTGTAAGTGCGCAAAGGTGTTTGAATATATTAGTGATCGTTGTTTTTTCTTTTGAATCTTCTTTGTAGACTAGCGCAGTGTGTAATCCATAGTGCTCTGCTACGCGATAAAGTTGGCAGATGTCATGCCATAAGCTAACAGGTACTTCTTGGTACATCAGCAGGCTTGCAACATATTGATGTTGAAGATGTGAGATAGCCTTGTATATGCAATGCAGTAATTTTTTCTGATCTATTTTTGCATCGCCTTGTACAACTTCTGATATGATTATTTTGAAGGCAATCGCAAGTTCGCTATTCAAATTTTGTTGCAGTTTAAATATTTCATTAGCTGCTGGAGACAACGGAAATGTCTGACAAGCTAAATAACGGCGATGATGATCAAGAAAAGTTTTTGATAAAGGCTGCAGTAATTCAATGGACGCAAAACGTTGTTTAGCAGCGTAAGTCTGTCGATTGCTAGCTGCAATCAGTTGGTATGTTTGCTTGCTTGCCGTATCAAGATTGATCATTGGTAATGCTTTGATCCACTTCTTAACTTGGCGCGGTGTGAATGCAATATCCGGCTGTGCCAACGGATCTTGTGTAGGCATATAGATTTGCATGTCCAATAACATCGAATTAGTCCCCTGCAGGTTAGAATTTTCAACTTTAGATTCTAAAACTTGTGCCAATAAAATGCGGCTTACTAGTTGTCTACCTGTCGGCAGTAGCGCTCCGTCCATCCTAATTGATGGAAATTAGTGTAATTGTTATCCAATTAGAGGTTTGTGATTGCCTTATCATCGTGAAAATTTAAATAAATCGACTAACAACTAATAGGTTAGCTGACTTAGTAAGATTTACTGTTTTGGCCTGCGATTTCCTCAGCAAGTCTGGGGACTAAATAGCCTGGTAAGCTGATTTTCATAAGCTGGATGAGTTGTTCTGCATTGGCATCGGAAACCTTAAAGTGATGGGTGCCTTTGGCGGCATCTAACTTGTGTAAGTAGTAAGGAAGAATGCCCGTAGCAAATAATTTGTTGGATAAGTGGATTAGTGTCTTTGCTTCGTCATTGACATTTTTTAGTAGCACAGATTGATTGAGCGTCGTCGTATCGGTTTTTTTGATTCTATGCACTGCATCACAAAATTCTTGGGTGATTTCATCTGGGTGATTAATGTGAAACACACATACTTTGTTTAGTGAGCATTCTTTAAGGATAGAAATAAAGTTATCTGTAATGCGTTGAGGAAAAACTGAAGGGAATTTCGTATGTATGCGAATTGTCTTGATGTGGGAAATTTTTTCTATTGCAGTAAACAAATGCTTGAGTGTTCCATCTTCTAAACTAAGTGGGTCGCCACCGCTGAGAATAATTTCGTTTATTGTTTTGTCTTGTTGGCAAAATTCCAATGCGCGTCTGAATTGATGAGTATTAGGGTTTGATTGAGAATAAGGAAAATCTTTCCTAAAGCAATAGCGGCAATGAATGGGGCAGGTATGATTTGTAATGAGTAACACGCGGTGTTTGTATTTTTTTATGACGCCTGGTTGCAGAGTGGCTGAGATGTCTCCTACTGGATCGTTTGTGTAACCAGGCGGATTGATCAATTCTTGAGGGTTAGGTAAATATTGAAGTAATACCGGTCCGTCTAAAGAGTGATTTTTGAGAAACTCTTGAGATATCTGAATGGGGAAAAGTGAATCTATTTTGGCCAGTTTATCAGTGTTTAACGAATCATCCAGTGCATAATTAGCTAATTCTTTGATGCCGACATACGATTTGGCAAATAATTTTTTCCAATGTAGGGGATGTTCTGGTGTTTGCTTGCACGGTATCATGGTGTGTCTTCTAAATAATCTAAAATATCTTTATGGCAAATTACAGCACTAACGAATTTAAGTCAGGTTTAAAAATCATGCTTGATGGTGATCCCCATACTATCGTTGAGAATGAATTTGTTAAACCAGGGAAAGGTCAGGCATTTAGCCGCGTTAAAGTTCGTAATCTGAAGACTGGTCGCGTGGTCGATCGCACGTTTAAGTCTGGTGATAGTGTTGAAGGTGCAGATGTGATGGATATTGATATGCAATATTTATATACCGATGGTGAGCAATGGCACTTTATGGATCAAAGCACATTTGATCAGCATGCCGCCGATGAAAATGCTGTGGGTGATTCGGCTAAGTGGTTGAAAGATCAGGATATCTGTCAGGTCACTCTGTATAACGGTGCACCCTTGGCCGTGACTGCACCAAATTTCGTAGAATTAAAAATTACGCAATCTGACCCAGGTGTAAAAGGGGATACCGCACAAGGAGCGACCAAGCCTGCAACGCTTGAAACAGGTGCTAGTGTAAAAGTGCCGCTGTTTGTAGAAGAAGGCGAGGTGATAAAAATTGATACTCGTACTGGCGAGTATGTGTCTAGAGTGAAAGATAGTTGATCAATTCCTAACGTTGTATGACTGATTGGCGGCCATCAGCGAGTTTGCGCAATCTGACGCGGCGAGCTCAGTTACTCAATCAGGCCCGACAATTTTTTGCTGAGCGAGATGTGCTCGAGGTAGAGACACCTCTACTGACGGATTATTCGGTCACCGAACCCAATATTGAATCTTTTGGTTTTACTGCTGATGGAAAACAGCGGTATCTACAAACGTCACCAGAATATGCCATGAAGCGATTACTCGCTGAAGGTGCTCCTGATATTTTTCAAATTTGTAAATCGTTTCGTGCCGGTGAAATGGGGGCTTTACATAATCCCGAATTCACCATGATTGAATGGTATCGGCTAGGCTATGATTTGAAGCAAATCATGCAAGAATGTGTTGCGCTTATTGTGAATTTGTTAAGCAAAGAAGATGAGCAAATTAAAGTTGAATATATTAGCTACGACGACGTCACTAAAAAGAGTTTAGGTGTCTCGCTAAGTTCGATGAGTGAGAATCAAATTAGAAAATTGGCAAAAGAAAAAGGATTGCTATTACAGGATGATTGTTCGTTGCAGCAATGCATAGATTTTTTGTTCTCGCATCATGTTGAACAAGCGTTATGTGAAGAATCTATTTCATGCGTATTTCACTATCCGGCAGCACAGGCAGCGCTATCTAAATTAAATGATGATGACAATTCAGTAGCTGAAAGGTTTGAAATCTTTTATGCAGGAAAAGAATTAGCCAATGGTTATGTGGAATTGCGTGAACCAGAAAATTTATTAGAGCGTTTTGCTAATGATCAGAAAGTTAGGCAGCAACGAGGATTGCCGGAGATAGAGGTTGATCATCGTTTAATTGCCGCGCAACGACATGGTCTTCCAGAATGCGCGGGTGTGGCGGTTGGTTTTGATCGAGTGCTGATGCTTGCTGTCGGTGCTTCTACATTGTCAGAAGTGATCAGTTTTGACTGGGATAATGCCTAGTTGTTGCGAATAGCGATTGTTTCTCCCATTTTAACTGGCTGATCAATATGTAGTTGTTGTATTGCTTGTGCATAGTCTTTGGAAAACATCATGACGACAGTCGAGCCCATATTAAATACTCCCATCTGCTCGGCTTTTTCTAAGTTGATTGATCTGCCGGTATAATTGTAATGCACTGAGGTATGTAAGTGTGGCGGGGTGACCAGTCCCTCCCATGACATTTCAATGGCCGCGACATTCACTGCTCCAACCATGGTGATCGCCATGTATCCATCATCAATTTTGAAAATTGAAATTACTCGTTCATTGCGAGCATATAATTTGTCAATGGTTTTGGGCGCATAAGGTGCGACGCTGAATAATCTACCAGGAACATAAATCATTTCTAGTAATTCACCTGCGTAGGCGGTATGCACTCGGTGGTAGTCACGAGGCGATAAATAAATAGTGTAAAAACTGCCTTCAGCAAATTTATCTAAATGTTTGCAACTGGGTGTTAAAAATTCATTTAAAGTAAACGATTTGTTTTTGGCTTGCAGTAGCGTGTGTTTGTCAATGTTGCCAAACATGCTGATTTTGCCATCGCAAGGCGACACAATAGATGATGTGTTTTCATCGATAGGGCGTGTGCCTGGTTTCAGCTCGCGAGTAAAAAAATGATTGAATGTAGAGAATTGCGAAATATCTTCAATGGCTGCATCTTTCATGTCGACTTTGAAAGCACTGATGAAGAGATTAATTAATTTATCTAAAAAAGGTAGCCGTTGGCGTGTTAGCCAAAATGTAATTCGTGAAAGTAAGTGATGTGGAAAACAATGAAAAACTAATCCTTTTAGCTTTTCCCAGGATGTGGCAAGTGCAGGTTCCATTAGCGATAAAATTTATGAATTGTTAAGAAGTCGTTGGCGATAACATCAGCATCATGAGGAGTGCTAAAATAAGCACTAATACCCGTATCGGGAGCGATCAAGAAGATTGAACTGCTGTGATCGACTAAATAGTTTGAAGTGTCCTCAGCGGGGGGCTGTTTCATGGCAATAACACCCATATTCTTTAGGAATGGAGCGAGGCGTTCGGGGTCAGCGGTGACGCCCAGTGCATATTTACTGAAAGCGCGAGTATAGGTTTTCAATTTTTCAATTTCATCGCGTTCAGGATCGACAGACACAAAAATAATTTTAATTTCATCTTCAATGTTGTGTTTCGATTTCAATCTATCTACTGTCGCACTTAGGGTACCCAGGGTGATAGGGCAGATATCAGGGCAATGGGTAAAACCAAAGAACCAAAATGTCCAGGCACCTTTGATGCTGTCAGGCGTGAAAGTGTTATTGTTGTGATCGACTAATGTAAATTCAGCGATGGATTTCTGTTGGTCGTATAAGTATGTCGCTTGTGTGAGTTGCGTATGAATATCGCCAAACGCGAATTTTTTACCTGACGCATATATGCCTAGACCAATTGAAATAGCTACGGCCAAGATAATTAAGATTGCTTTGTTAATCGCGTTCATGGTTGATATTGTTGTCAGGCTAAGCGTTGTCGACTTGAATAATGTATATATAAAACCAATCATTGAATATGGAAAATTCTATCGCATTGGCTTGTAGTAATGTCTCGCAAGCTGTGTACGAAATCGCAGATCTTCTGCAAAGGTACCCGTTAAATTACGGTCACGGCATACAAACCTCAATAGACGAGGCCGCGTATCTTGTCAGTTTTGTCGCACGATTACCACCCGATTTTGGCGAACAAGCGGGTGCTCAATTGCTGGACCGGGATGAGCTTTTGCAACTTGAAGAAATATTGCAGCAGCGCATATTTTCAAGAATTCCATTGGCATATTTATTGGGTGAAACCTTGCTCTCAGGAGTGAAATTCTTTGTTAATGAACACGTATTAATTCCGCGCTCACCGATGGCTGAAATGATTGAAGATCGATTCATCCCTTGGCGATCTGACGAGCAACCCGTGCGGAGAATACTGGATTTGTGTACTGGCAGTGGATGTCTAGGGATTCTAGCTGCGTTAGAATTTGACCAATCTTGTGTTGATATCAGTGATATCGACCCGAAATCGCTCGAGGTGGCAAACAAGAATATCGCCCATCACGGCCTTAAAGCACGTATAAATGCTGTCCTTTCAGATGTCTACGAGCAACTTCCCGGCCACCAATATGATATTATTACCGCCAATCCGCCGTATGTTCCAGTATCGGAGCAGGCAGACTTGCCTAGTGAATTTTCTCATGAGCCCGCGCATGCCTTGTTTGCTGGAGAGGAAGGTCTTGAAATAGCTAAGCGAATTATCTTTGGTGCGAGTCAGTTTCTCGAGCCAACGGGTATTCTGGTATTAGAAGTGGGCCAGTCTGCAAATGCGCTACAAGCACAGTTTCTGCACTATGACTTTATGTGGCATGAGTTAACGCACGGTGGTGAAGGAATATGCGTGTTGACTTGTGAAGATTGCAAGCAAATTGTTGAAACAAATTCTATTGAGTGAATTAAATGTCTGGGAATACTTTTGGAACACTATTTTGTATGTCCTCGTTTGGGGAGAGTCATGGGCCTGCGATTGGCGCCATCGTCGATGGGTGCCCGCCGGGTATTCCGCTTACTGAAGAGCATTTGCAGCCCGACTTGGATCGGCGTAAACCAGGTCAATCTAAATTTACGACTCAACGACGAGAATCTGATCGTGTTGAGATTTTATCTGGTGTATTTGAAGGTGTGACGACAGGTACGCCCATTGGTTTAATAATTAGAAACGAAGATCAGCGCTCTAAAGATTATTCAAACATTGCGCAGACTTTCAGGCCGGGACATGCTGACTACACCTATTTTAAAAAATACGGCATTCGAGATTACCGTGGTGGTGGTCGATCTTCTGCGAGAGAGACGGCGATGCGAGTCGCAGCTGGAGCCATTGCGAAACAATTCTTATTGCAAGATTATCAGACAGAAATTCATGCCTGTGTCACTCAGATAGGTGATATACGTGTGCAAAACATGAATTGGGATGAAGTAGAGGGTAATCCTTTCTTCTTCGGTGACCAATCACAAGTCCCCAAATTAGAAACGTTATTGGATCAATTGCGCCGAGATGGTGACTCAATTGGAGCACGTTTAATGGTCAAGGCAAGTGGTGTGCCTGTGGGCTGGGGCGAACCTATCTTTGATCGTTTAGATGCTGACATTGCAAAAGCAATGATGTCTATAAATGCGGTTAAGGCCGTCGAGATTGGATCAGGTTTTGATTGTGTGACTCAACGTGGCAGCGAACATCGCGACAACATTCAGCCAGGTGGTTTCTTGTCAAACAATTCTGGAGGTACATTAGGGGGAATTAGTTCAGGCCAGGACTTGCTTGCCTCTATTGCGCTGAAGCCAACCTCAAGTATTCGAGTACCTGGTGAATCGGTAGATGATCAAGGTAAACAAACTGAAGTTGTCACCAATGGTCGTCATGATCCCTGTGTGGGAATTCGGGCAGTGCCCATTGCTGAAGCAATGATGGCGCTTGTATTGGCAGATCATGCGTTACGTCACCGCGGCCAAAATGCAAATGTCAGAACTGACTTTCCAGATATTCCAGCATCCAAATAAATAATTGCCGAATAGAATTTTCATCGGATTTTATAATCCGATGAATGTGAATTTAATACTAATCTAGCACCTTAAAAATCAACCAATAAAAATCCATGACTGCATTATCTTTATACGACAAGCTTTGGAATTCACATGTAGTGCATACGCAAGATGATGGGACGAGTCTGATTTACATCGATCGTCATCTCGTACATGAAGTGACATCACCGCAAGCGTTTGAGAGTTTACGTATGGCCGGTCGAGCGCCATGGCGCAAGGCGTCTGTGCTAGCAGTGCCCGATCACAATGTGCCTACTGTTGATAGAGATAAAGAAATTGCTGATCCTGTGTCACGTAAGCAATTACAAGCCCTTGATGAGAACTGTGAATTCTTTGCCCTGCAAAAATTTGAAATGAACGATCCACGCCAAGGCATTGTGCATGTCATTGGGCCAGAGCAAGGAGCAAGCTTGCCAGGGATGACAATTGTTTGTGGAGATTCACATACATCTACACATGGTGCATTAGCAGCATTGGCGTTTGGCATTGGGACTTCTGAAGTGGAGCATGTGCTTGCCACGCAATGTTTGCTTTTAAGAAAAACTAAATCGATGCGAGTGAATGTCAGTGGAACCTTAGGCAAAGGTGTTTACTCTAAGGACATTGTACTTGCTTTGATTGCTAAGATTGGCACAGCGGGCGGCAATGGTCACACCATCGAGTTTTGTGGAGAAGCGATTGAGGAATTATCAATCGAAGCACGCATGACAATATGTAATATGTCGATAGAGGCAGGTGCGCGAGCCGGAATTATCGGTGTTGATGATAAGACAATCGATTATATAGCGGGACGTCCTTTTGCCCCTAAAGACGAGATGTGGGATGCCGCAGTGACATCCTGGCGTGAATTAGTGTCGGATGCAGACGCCAGCTTTGACCGCATAATCGATTTAGATGCCAGTCAATTAAGTCCGCAGGTGAGTTGGGGAACATCGCCTGAAATGGTGGTGTCTGTTGATGCTGTTGTGCCTGATCCTGATCATGAATCTGATACAACTAAAGCTGAAGGCATGAGAAATGCGCTGGCTTACATGGGGTTGGTTCCAGGTGAGGCCATCAATAAAATTGCTGTGGATAAAGTGTTTATTGGGTCGTGTACTAATTCAAGAATTGAAGATTTACGTGAGGCAGCACAAGTCGTTCAGGGGAGAACAGTCGCCAACAATATTAAACTAGCGATGATTGTTCCTGGTTCGGGCTTAGTTAAGCGACAAGCCGAACAAGAAGGTCTCGATAAAATATTCAAAGCGGCAGGCTTTGAATGGCGTGATCCCGGTTGCTCTATGTGTTTAGGAATGAATGCCGATCAACTTGAGTCTGGTGAACGTTGTGCATCAACATCCAATAGAAATTTTGAAGGGCGACAAGGACAGGGTGGACGCACGCATTTAGTCAGTCCAGCAATGGCCGCCGCCGCTGGAATCGCGGGTCATTTTGATGATGCGCGCAAATATTTTAAATAAAGAGCTAATTATGGAATCGTTTACGTCACTGACATCAAATTTGTTGCCATTGGATCGACCAAACGTCGATACCGATGCCATCATTCCTAAGCAATTTTTAAAGTCAGTAAAAAAGAGTGGGTTTGGAGTGAATTTGTTTGATGATTGGCGTTATTTGGATCCAGGAGAGCCTGACCAAGACAATAGTCAACGCCGCGTTGATGAAAGTTTTATTTTGAATGATGCTCGCTATAAAAATGCGCAGATATTAATTGCACGAGATAACTTTGGTTGCGGTTCGTCTCGCGAACATGCCGTTTGGGCGATGCTGGATTATGGATTTAAAGCGGTTATTTCAACTAGCTTTGCTGATATTTTCTATAGCAATTGTTTTAAAAATGGTCTGCTTCCGATTGTGTTAGAGAACAGCACTGTCGATCAATTATTTCAATCCAGTTTAACTGATCCTGAATATTCGATTTCCATTGATTTGGAAAAGCAACAAGTTGTCGGCGAGATGATTGGTACGTGTGAATTTGAAATTGATGCTTTTAAAAAACACTGTCTGCTTAATGGGCTGGATGAGATTGGTATCACCTTGCAGTATGAAGATAAAATTCATGCTTACGAAGAGAAATTAAAGAGTACATCACCATGGTTATTTGCAAATGACTGATTCAAAAACACCTAAAATACTTGTATTGCCGGGCGATGGTATTGGCCCTGAGATTGTCAATGAAGCGCTTAAGGTGTTGGATTGCCTATGTGAAAATGGTTTGTCTATAGAAGTGGAACAGGGTCTGATTGGAGGCGCTGCCTATGATCAAACTCATTCACCATTTCCTGAGCAGACAATTTCACAAGCAGAAGAGTGTGATGCCATATTGCTTGGTGCTGTGGGTGGTCCACAATATGAAAAAGTTGAAAGACATTTGCGTCCTGAGCAGGGCTTGTTGGATATACGTGCACACTTGAATTTATTTGCCAATTTGCGTCCAGCTTTACTGTATGCAGAACTAGCAGCAGCGTCATCGTTAAAAGCTGAATTAGTGGCCGGCTTAGATTTATTGATCGTACGAGAGTTGACTGGAGGAATTTATTTTGGTCAGCCACGCGCGCAGGAAATCAATGACAATATACGACGTGCCTATAACACGATGGTGTATGACGAAAATGAAATTCGTCGAATTGCTCATGTGGCATTCCTTGCAGCACAAAAACGAGATAAGCGACTATGCTCAGTGGATAAAGCTAATGTGCTAGAAGTTTCTTTATTGTGGCGAGATGTTATGGAAGAGGTGCATCAAGATTATCAAGATGTTGAGCTTAGCCATATGTATGTTGATAATGCAGCCATGCAATTGGTCCGTGCGCCTAAGCAATTTGATGTCATGGTGACTTCAAATTTGTTTGGCGACATCCTTTCTGATGCTGCTGCTATGCTGACAGGCTCTATAGGCATGTTGCCATCGGCATCATTAAATCAAGATAATAAAGGGATGTATGAGCCTATTCACGGTTCCGCACCCGACATTGCGGGGCAGGGAATTGCCAACCCGTTGGCAACCATTTTATCTGTCGCAATGTTGCTGCGCTATTCATTAAATCAAGAGCAAGCCGCACAAACTATCGAGAAAGCAGTGATCGCTACTTTGCAACAAGGTGTGCGCACACAAGATATTGTTGATGAGAATAACCACGCCGTGTCTACCAGTGACATGGGTGATGCTGTGTTGAAAAATTTGCAAAAAATTATATCCAAATAAGTTTTAAATTTAGAAAAGTTTAAGGAAGTCTAATGGCTAAAAAATATGATGTTGCTGTTGTTGGTGCAACCGGTGCTGTCGGTGAGGTGATGTTGTCAATACTTGCGCAACGCAATTTTCCTGTTGGAAATGTGTATGCATTAGCGAGTGCGCGTTCGGTGGGGAAACCAGTGCCTTTTGGTAGCCGATGCTTAGAAGTGCAAGACTTAGCAACATTTGATTTTTCACAGGTTCAAATTGGACTATTTTCACCAGGCGCATCAGTCTCTGAAATTTATGCGCCAATCGCTGCCGAAAAGGGTTGTGTCGTCATTGATAACACTTCCAGGTTTAGATACGACGATGATATTCCCTTGGTGGTGCCTGAAGTCAATCCGCAGGCAATCGCTGACTATAAAAATCGAGGAATTATTGCTAATCCGAACTGTTCGACAATCCAAATGCTGGTTGCGTTAAAGCCTATCCACGATGCGGTGGGAATTGAGAGAATCAACGTAGCTACCTACCAGGCGGTATCTGGAACGGGGAAAGAGGCGATTGATGAATTGGATGATCAAACTCGCGCCATTATGGCGGGCGAGCCGCTGAATTGTAGCGTTTATCCGAAACAAATTGCTTTTAACGCACTGCCACATATAGATATATTCCAGGATAACGGTTACACCAAGGAAGAAATGAAAATGGTATGGGAAACACACAAAATTATGGGTGACGACAGCATCCGTGTGAATCCAACTGCCGTCAGAATTCCAGTGAAATTTGGTCATTCTGAAGCCGTACATATGGAGCTTAAAAAGCCAATGACTGCCGCTCAAGCTAAGGATCTGTTAGCTAAAGCCCCAGGTGTCGTGGTGATGGATCAGCGAGAGGATGGGGGCTATCCCACTGCAGCGACTGAAGCAGATGGAACTGATCCAGTATTTGTTGGCCGTATTCGTGAAGATATTTCTCACCCGCGAGGTCTTAATATGTGGGTGGTAGGTGATAATGTGCGAAAAGGCGCTGCTTTAAATAGTGTCCAGATTGCAGAATTTTTGATCGAAAACCATATATAATTTATATTAGTATCGTGAGTTACTTATTTAACCTAAAGTATAATCTTTCTATAACTTGATAATTGACTAGTGAATATACAAAAAGTAATAATGGGGGATACAAGAATGTCTAAAAAGATTGTGGCACTGACTTTATTGGCCACTTTGCTTGTGGGAACCCCAGGACTCGTGTTTGCCTTTGGATTGGGTGACATTCAAATTAATTCTGCACTAAATCAGCCGATGAACGCAGAGATTGAATTAGTTGGATTCAATGCGACCACTATCGATGAAGTTCAAGTAGAGTTAGCAAGTCAGCAGATGTTTGAAAGAGTGGGTGTGCCGCGACCTTACATTCTCACTCGTCTTAAGTTCACACCGATGATGTCTAAAGGCAAGCCGGTTATAAAAGTGACATCCACCGATGCGGTTCGCGAACCCTTTCTGACTTTCTTGGTTGATGTACGTTGGGCTAAAGGCAAGTTACTTAGAGAGTACACAGTATTATTAGATCCTCCTGTATTCGGAGAAAAAACTAAAGCAGCAATTCAAGCGCCAAAAGTTGCGCAACAAACAGCACCAGCGCCTACAAGTGCAAAAAAGCCAGTTAAGCCACCACGCACAGTCGCCACCACACCATCGCCAAAGGTACCAACACCCAGTGTGCGGCCGAATCAAGCGGCTGTTCCCAGTCCGGCATCAAAGCCAGTTGCTCTAAAAAAAACAAAATCGAGACCAGTTAATCGCGGAGATACTCTTTGGAGTATCGCCGAGCCTTATGCGCGTGAAAAAGGCGTAAGTGTCAACCAAATGATGTTGGCCATTCAACAAGCCAACCCACAAAGTTTCGCAAACAATAATATTAATAACCTTAAGTCTGGTGTCGTCCTGCGTATCCCTGCGGATCAAGCATCAAACTACTCTGCCCGTGAAGCGCTGGCAGAAGTCCAACGTCAGTGGCAGGTATGGAAACAAGGTGCGCCGGCGGATTCAAGTGTTGTCAATGTAGATACTGGCGAAACAACTAGTGCGGAAGTCATGGAAACTTCTGAACCTGTTAAAGATCAGCCTGCGACAACAGATTCTTCTTTGTCTATTCTAGGCGAGGGCGATGCGTCTGATGGGAAAGCGGGTGATGATGCTAATGCGAAATTAACAGAGTTGCGCAGACAGGTCAGTTTGCTTAAAGAAAACACAGAGTCTAAAGGCCAAGAGAATGCTGAGCTAAAAGGGCGCATTGATTCGCTCGAGTCAATGATCAAAAAACAAGAAGATATTATTAGTCTTCAGAATGAACAGTTAGCTCAATTGCAGAATACGCTTGCAGTCGATAGTCCTGATTCCATGGAGCTATCTGAATCAGCAGAGCAAGTGATCAATGAAGCTGAGCAAGCACTGACGACTGCAGAAGAAGAAGTGAAAGAGCTTACAGAAGAGCTAGCAGAATCGCCCGAGCAGGAAATTAAAGCGGCGACTGTCGAGCCTTTACCTGATTTCTCAGGTCCAATTCCAGAAGAATTTTTAGCGGCAGGAGTACAACCAGAGACAGAGCAACCAGAAAGTCTAGTTGCTGAAGCTGAAGTGGCGCCAGAAGTTGTCGCTGAAGTAGCACCTGGAGAACAACCTGAGTCGTTAATTGAAAAAGTCACTGCAGTTCTTAAAGATCAAGGTAAAACGTTGCTCTATGCTGGTGGCGCGCTAATAGCGCTTCTATTGGGATGGATGGGGCTTAAACGACGAAACGCAAATTCAGAAGAAAGTAGTTTAGAGGCAAATGGATTGCCTGCATTTGAAGATGAGCCTAGCGTAGATGAAATGCTCGACGAAACAGTGATTGCTACACCTGATAGTGTAGACGAGTCTTTAGATGAGCTTGATGTTGTCGATGCCCAAGGAGAGCCAGAAGTTAGTGCATTTGCTGACGACGATACTGCCACTGACAGTGACGATGTGTTAGCTGAAGCTGATGTTTATATTTCATATGGTTTGTACCAGCAGGCAGAAGAGCTGCTAAAAGAAGGGCTTGTTAAAGAGCCTGGCAACGTGAATTATCAGGTGAAACTAGCAGAAATTTATTACGCAGATAAAAAGTCAGATGAATTTGTGCAACACGTACAATCTATGGAATCAAGTGTAGATAAGCAGTCGCCTGAGTGGGCTAAGATTGCTTCGATGGGAAGCGCGTTAGTTCCAGCGCATGCTTTATTTGCGGATGCAGTAGGAGAAACAAATATACCTGCCACTGACAATGTGCAGAATGTTGCTGCTGAAGATGACATAAGTGACTTCAATGTTCCTTCTGAAGATATGGAAGACTTTGATGGTGATGATCTTGATGACAACTCACTGGATTTCACTTTTGGAGATGATGGTGAATTAAGTGATGGGCTATCTGAGTCAGCGCAAGATACGCCTGTTGAAGATACGCAAGCTTTTGCGGCAGAGATGGAAAGTGACGAGTTAGAAGAATCGTCAACAGCTATGCTTGAAGCAGGTCTTGATTTCGAATCTGATGAATCGCTTGGAAGCGATTCTGCAGATGATGAGACGCTAGCATTTGATGCAAGTGCTGAAATGACGTCTGCTAATGACGATAATGATGTGTTTTTGGAAATTGATGAGGAAGATTTAGAGAAAGAATTGAGTTCCTCGGTGAGCCACGATGGTGAAACAGAAATGCTTGATCCAGCCTTAATTGCTGGTTCAGATTTAGATCTTGATGATGCAATCAATCTTGATGATGACTTAGATGCAGATTCTGCAAGTGTCGGCGTTAAAATAGATAACGACCTTGATGAGATGCTTGATGGGACTAACTCGGAAACAGCCATGTTTGATAGTTCGCTGTTTGATGTTGATAGCCCAGAAGCTAAAGCATTTGCAGGTGGTGAAGATGATGTGCGTGTTGATGAAGACACTGTAAGCCTCGAACAGGTTCAAGAAAATCTGACAGCAGAGTTGGAAACATTAAGTTTTGATTCCGAAGATATTGATCCAGAAAACCTTGAAGAAGATTCACTTCCCACGTTGCAAACTTCTGAGGTGAGTAAACCAGACTTGGATTTAGATGACTTAAATGAAAATCTAGCGGCAAGTGAAACAGGTACTTTTGAAAAAGATATGCTTGCAGATGATGTGACGGAGCAGTTTGATGTTGGTAATATTGATTCAACAATGACTGATCTCGGTGAATTCGGCGCAGATTATGAGTTGGAAAATCCATCTGTCATAGAAGAGGTTGGAACAAAACTAGATTTAGCTAAGGCATTTGTCGATATGGGTGATGAAGATGCTGCAAAAGAAACCTTAACAGAGGTGATGGAGCAGGGTGATGTTACCCAAATTCAACAAGCAAAGGATTTGCTTGATAAGCTAAGCTAGCGAGATGTAACTACTAGTCACATATTATCTAAGAAAGCCTCAGTGTGTACACTGGGGCTTTCTTGGTTTTAGCGATAAAGAAATATATGAAATTTGCAGGTATCGTCGAATACGATGGAAGTGATTTTTGTGGATGGCAGCGTCAATCGCACGTGCCGTCAGTACAAGAAGCAGTTGAGCGTGCGATTAGTTTGGTTGCCAATCATGAGGTAGGTATTGCCTGTGCGGGACGCACAGATACCGGCGTACATGCGCTGGGTCAAGTTATCCATTTTGAAACAAATGCACAGCGTGAATTACGCTCTTGGTTGTTGGGTATTAATTCCAATTTGCCTCGTAGCGTGGTGTTGAGATCAATTAAATCTATGCCAGAAGAATTTCATGCGCGTTTTTCTGCGCTTTCACGGTCGTATCGTTATATTATATCTAACGAGACGGTTCGCCCAGCGCTTTTGGCCAATAGAGCGGCATGGGAATATGCGCCACTTGATGTGGATCTGATGCAAGCAGGTGCAAAATATCTTGTAGGAGAAAACGACTATACAAGTTTTCGCGCACTAGCATGTCAGGCGCATAGCCCTGTAAGAGAGATTATGCACTTGGGTGTACACAGAGAAGGTGCGTTAGTGATTATTGATGTCACGGCAAATGGTTTTTTACATCACATGGTGCGTAATTTGGCTGGTGTCCTAATGAGTATAGGTAAAAAAGAAAATCTGCCTGAATGGGCACGGGAAGTGCTGTTGAAACAAGATCGCTCGTGCGGTGGTGTCACCGCTCAGGCGCAAGGACTGTATTTTATGTCTGTGCAGTATGACGCTAAGTATCAGTTATAAAACAATTAAGATTGATTGAGATTAAATAAATAATAATGGCACGTACTCGTATCAAATTTTGTGGCATTACCAGGCTGGAAGATCTAAAGATCGCGATAGATCTCGGTGTAGATGCGATTGGCTTAGTCTTTTGTCCCTCCAGCCCGCGTGCAATTGATGTACAACAAGCCTGTGTGTTAATTGACCATTGTCCGCCATTTATCACCAGCGTAGGGTTATTCATGAATCAAGATGCGAGTACAATAAACTCGCTGATAGAAAAAGTTCCTGTTGATATGCTCCAATTTCACGGAGATGAGCCTGAACAATTCTGTGCTTCTTTTGGGCTTCCTTACCTGAAGAGTATTGCGATGGGGGGGGTTGGGCAGGCAGTGTCGGGATCAGACTATCGATCAGCCTCAGCGCTATTGTTAGATAGCAATGAACTGGGTCAGCCCGGTGGTTCCGGTGAGCAATTTAATTGGGGAAATATTCCTGCGATGACAAGACCGTTTATTTTAGCAGGCGGATTGCACCCAAAAAATGTCAGAAATGCAATTACTCAAGTGCATCCTTATGCAGTGGATGTCAGCAGTGGCATTGAAGAAGACAAAGGTATAAAAGATATTAATAAAATGAAAGAGTTTGTAAGTTCAGTGCGAGATGCAGATGAGTGCTAATGTGAAAGAAAATAATATGAGTGCAACAAGCCTGCCGGATGATCAAGGTCACTTCGGTATTTATGGAGGGCGATTTGTTGCAGAAACATTAATGACGCCGTTGGAAGAGTTGGAGCTTGCTTATGAAGCAAGTAAAAATGATCCTGCTTTCCAAAAAGAATTTGACGATGATCTTGCATATTATGTTGGCCGTCCCAGTCCTTTGTATTTTGCTGAAAGACTAACGGCTTTATGGGGAGGCGCGAAAGTTTATTTAAAACGTGAAGACCTAAACCATACTGGCGCACATAAAATCAATAATACGATTGGCCAAGCGTTACTTGCTAAGCGTATGGGTAAGACGCGAATAATTGCTGAAACCGGCGCCGGTCAACATGGTGTGGCAAGTGCCACAATCGCGGCTCGTTTAGGGTTGGAATGTGTGGTGTATATGGGTGCAGAAGATATTCAACGTCAAGCACCTAATGTGTACCGAATGCGGTTGTTGGGAGCCACTGTGGTTCCAGTGACCTCTGGATCACAGACACTTAAAGATGCATTAAATGAAGCGTTGCGAGACTGGGTCACTAATGTCGATAATACTTTTTATATTATTGGTACTGTCGCAGGTCCTCATCCTTATCCTTTGCTGGTAAGAGATTTTCAAACAATTATCGGTCGTGAAGCACGCGAGCAAAGCTTGCAGCAGACAGGCAAATTACCTGATGCCTTGGTGGCCTGTGTGGGAGGTGGTTCCAATGCCATTGGCTTATTTCACCCATTCCTGCCTGATGCTGAAGTGAAAAAATTTGGTGTTGAGGCTGGTGGAGATGGCATTGATACCGGGCGGCATTCAGCACCGTTAAATGTAGGGAGCCCAGGCGTATTACATGGTAATCGAACATATCTGATGGAAGATGATAATGGGCAAATAATCGAAACTCATTCTATTTCAGCAGGACTAGATTACCCAGGTGTAGGGCCAGAGCATGCATGGTTGAAAGATGAAGGTCATGTTGACTATGTGGCTGTCACTGATGACGAAGCGTTAGCTGCATTTCATCAGTTAACTCGAGTTGAAGGAATAATTCCTGCGTTAGAAAGTAGTCATGCGGTGGCTTACGCACAAAAGTTGGCAAAAACAATGGATAAAGATCAGACTATTATTGTTAATTTGTCTGGTCGTGGTGATAAAGATATTAATACGGTTGCACGTATTGAAGGAATTGAATTGTGAGTCGAATTCAAACGTGTTTTGAGGCACTAGCAAAAAACAATAAAAAAGCGCTCATCAGCTATATAACTGCAGGTGACCCTCACCCTGCGAACACGCTAGAAATAATGCATGCATTAACCGAGGCAGGGACTGACATTATTGAACTGGGCATTCCTTTTTCTGATCCAATGGCAGATGGGCCGGTTATTCAGCTAGCATGCGAACGCGCACTCAAGCATGGGACATCATTGCAAGATGTGATTGAGATCGTCAGACAATTTCGCAAAACAAATGACAGCACGCCTGTTGTCTTAATGGGATATCAAAATCCCATCGAAATTTATGGGGTAGATAAATTTGCAGCGACTGTCTCTGGGTTGGTTGATGGCGTAATTACGGTTGACCTACCTCCTGAAGAAAGTCAGCGAATTGTGTCTGTGTATCAGCAACACGATATCGATGCTATCTATCTATTAGCGCCGACAACAAAAGACCAACGTGTGAAAATGATTACCGGATTGGCTTCTGGGTTTCTCTATTATGTCTCATTTAAAGGGATCACTGGCGCGAGTCAAATTGATGTGGAGAGCGTCAAGACGAAGGTCGATCAGATTAGAAAACATACAAATATGCCTATTGCTGTCGGATTTGGAATCAAAGATGCGAATACCGCGAAAATGGTGGCAGATTGCTCAAATGCCGTGGTAGTCGGCAGTGCAATAGTGTCTATCATCGCTGAGCATGGTAAAGATCTCCCAACGACCACCCACAAGGTGAAATCTTTGTTGCGCGAGATCAAGGATGCGTTGGATAATAGCGACACCATACAAAATATCGCCTAAATCAATCGGCAATTCACAATTTCAGTAAAAATTAAATAACATGAGCTGGCTAGAGAAACTAATGCCTTCGCAGATTCGTACTGACAGTACGTCTAAGCGAAAAGTCCCAGAAGGGTTGTGGGATAAATGCCCGAGCTGTAGTGCAGTGCTATACGGTGCCGAGCTCGAGCGTAATCTTCAAGTTTGTCCTAAATGCGATCATCATTTGCGAATTAGTGCGCGTAGTCGTGTCAGGTACTTTCTTGATGAGGGAGAACAGATTGAAATTGGTGAAGAGTTAGAGCCAAAAGATTTCTTGAAATTCAAAGATTCTAAGAAATATAAAGATCGATTGTCAGCGGCGGTAAAAAGTACTGGTGAAAAAGATGCTTTGATTGTGTCGCATGGCAAATTAAAAGGTATGCCTGTCGTTGTGGCTGCGTTTGAGTTTAGTTTTATGGGTGGGTCAATGGGTTCAGTTGTTGGTGAGCGTTTTTTAATGGGAGTTAAAAAAAGTATCGCTGAAAGTGTTCCTTTTGTATGTTTTTCCACAAGTGGTGGTGCGCGCATGCAGGAAGCATTAATGTCACTCATGCAAATGGCTAAAACAAGTGCTGCTTTAACGCGATTATCAGAACAACGCCTACCGTTTGTTTCAGTGTTAACTGATCCTACTATGGGGGGTGTGTCTGCCAGTTTTGCTATGTTGGGGGATGTTCATATTGCAGAACCCAATGCATTGATTGGATTTGCAGGTCCTCGAGTAATTCAACAGACTGTGCGAGAAACGCTGCCAGAAGGTTTTCAACGCAGTGAATTTCTATTGGAGCACGGGGCAATAGATATGATTGTGGAAAGAAAAGATTTGCGTGATCGAATCCATAATGTGCTGCACATATTAACTGATCGTGTTGTATAAGTCGTTTCTATAGATTTGGCAAATTTGGTTTCTTTCTGCTATTAGTTGATTGATGCAATGAAGTACAATACATTAGACGAGTGGCTAGCATGGCAAACAACATTGCATGCGCGTGAAATAGAGCTCGGCTTAGACAGAATAGAAACTGTCGCGAGTAAATTAAATCTTCTTGAATGTCCTTTTCCAGTCATTACCGTTGCCGGCACGAATGGTAAAGGTTCCACAGTGGCTATGTTGAGTGCCATTTTGCATCATGCAGGCTATAAAGTTGGCACCTATACCTCACCACATATTGTTCATTATAACGAACGCATTAGAATTGGCTTGCGATGTGTTCAGGATGAGCAATTATGTCGGTCGTTTGAAAAAATAAATGATGCGCGTGGTGATATTAGCCTGAGTTTTTTTGAGTTCGCAACATTAACCGCAATCGATATCTTTCACGAGAATCAAGTCGAGGTGGCAATTCTCGAAGTTGGCTTAGGTGGCCGACTAGATGCCACTAATATTATTGATAATGACTTAGCCTTTGTGACAAGCATTGGCTTAGATCATACAGAATGGTTGGGTGATAACCGAGAATCGATAGGCTATGAGAAGTCAGGGATTTTTCGTGCCGATACACCTGCTATATGTGGTGCAGTTGATGCGCCAAGCTCGATAGAAAAAACAGCAAAAAAAGTAAACGCCAATTTATTTCAGTTAGGTAACGACTATAGTTACAAAGTGGCTAAATCCTCATGGTCTTTTTTTGCAAATGATTATGAGTTGCATGGTCTACCATTACCTAATCTTTCGGGGGCAGTACAGATTCGAAATGCTGCCAGCGTAGTGATGGGGCTGTATTGTTTGCGCGAAAAATTACCACTCAGTACAGATGCGATTGAAACAGGCCTGCGTGAGGTGACATTAGAAGGAAGATTTCAGCGCATTGTCAAAGATTGTGAAATCATTTTGGATGTGGCGCATAATTTTGAGAGTGCGAAAATATTATCTGAGAACTTAATGGCTTTGCCTAAACCGCAAAGGACGATTGCCGTTTTTGCGATATTGAGTGATAAAGATGTTGATGGAATTATTTCTTTACTTCATTCGCATATTGATGATTGGTATATTTCCGAGGTAGATTCGCCTAGACGCATGGAAGTAGATCATGTGGAACAGTCACTTATGCGACAAAGTTCAGATACAAGTGTGAAAGTATTTCAGTCTGTGGAGCAGGCATATTCGCAAGCTCAAATGGAGGCTAGCGAAGGTGATCGAATAATCGTCTTTGGATCAATATTTACTGTCTCAGAAGTGCTTGCCAGCGAGTCATAAATCTTCCGCTGAGGTTGAAAGATTAAGTAATACAAGCTTCGCATGTGTCGCTTGGTTTATGTAGAATGCAGACATGAATTTGATTTACCAAACATACTAAAATAGTGGATTCTACACTTAAATATAGAATCGTCGGTGCGACTGTTTTGTTGTCTTTGGCGGTGATTTTTATTCCTATGATTCTTGATGGCTCAGGTCAAGAGTCGGTGACTAAAATAGAGATAGAAATGCCTCCAGAACCAACCTTAGTGTTTTCAGATGAATTAGATAGCCAAGTACAAACGCCAGCACCAGAACATACGTCTTCAGGTCAACAGGCTGAAGTCAGTCATCCAGATGTTGATCCAGTAAATAATGTTGTACCAGAAGTGGTTGTCAAAGAAGATATAAAATCTGAACTGCTTGGTTGGGTTGTGCAAGTGGGTGCATTTGGTGAAAAACCAAAAGCATTGGCAATGCAAAAAAAATTAATTGATGCTGGGTTTGATGCCTTTGTTGAAATTGGTTCAAATAAAAGTAAAGATTATTTTCGAGTTAAAGTAGGGCCAGTCATTTCGCAAGACGAAGCCACCAAAATTAAAGATCGTTTACGCAAAAAGATGAATATTGATACTGCGTTTGTGACGCGACATCCACGCACGGCTGGATAATAAACACACATGGCTGATATTACTTGGATTGATATTATTATTGTCGTTATCTTTTTGATCTCGACAACTATCGCCTTGTTAAGAGGGTTTGTGCGTGAGGTTGTCTCGATAGTGACATGGGTTGCGGCAATTTGGTTAGCCTTGAGTCAGTCAGAACAGGTGTCTTTTTTGTTGCCTGAGGCCATTGATAGCGCAAGCTTTTCATTTGGTGAAAATGAGTATGGTACAAATATTCGTGTTGGCATTGCCTTTGTGCTGATTATGGTTGGCGTACTTGTTTTTGGAGCGCTAATTAATTTTGTGTTGAGTCAAATCATGAAAGCACAAATTCTTAAAGGGGTTGACCGAATGTTAGGCATGGTATTTGGCCTGTTGAGAGCATCAGTGATTACAACAATTTTAATCATGACAGCGTCTGCGTTCACTACTATGCCGCAAGCATCTACTTGGCAATCATCTCGATTCATTAAACCGTTTGAACAGGCGGCCGTGTGGGTAGTTGCTCAATTACCTGAGCGATACGCGCAGCAGTTTAGACTGCCTGCTCAAGTGCCCAATACAGACATTCAGCTTTAGAGAACTATTATGTGTGGAATTGTAGGAATAACTGGTAGCGAACAACTCAATCAGGAATTATATGATGGGCTAACAGTACTACAGCATCGCGGGCAAGATGCTGCTGGCATTGCCACTTCAGAAGGAACTCGAGTATTTCAACGTAAAGGAAATGGTTTAGTTAGAGACGTATTCCAAGACCGACATATGCAGCAAATGAAAGGTAGTATGGGAATTGCACATGTTAGATATCCTACAGCCGGAAGTTCCTCTTCTGCTGAAGCACAACCATTTTATGTGAATTCTCCGTACGGACTAACATTGGGTCACAACGGAAATTTGACAAATACAGAGATATTGAAACAAGAACTGTATATTGACGATCGCCGACATATCAATACCAATTCCGATTCTGAAATATTATTAAATGTACTTGCCCATGAGTTACTTCACTCGGGACAAAGAAAGTTATCACCAAGAACAATTTTTGATGCTGTGCGAGGTGTCTATCGCCGTTGTGAAGGTGCCTATGCGGTTGTGTCAATGATCTGTGGAATGGGAATTCTAGCTTTCCGTGATCCACATGGTATTCGTCCATTAGTCTATGGGGTAAAAGAAACTAGCACAGGAAAACAATACATGGTGGCATCTGAAAGTGTTGCGTTAGATGTTTTGGGTTATGAACTGGTTCGCGATGTTAAACCTGGTGAAGCAATACTGATTGATGAGAAAGGCCAGTTCCATTCTCAAGTATGCGTAGATGAGGGTGTCTGTGCGCCATGTATATTTGAATATGTCTACTTTGCGCGGCCTGACTCCATTATGGAAAATATATATGTGCAAAAAGCCCGCATGCGTATGGGGCAAAAACTTGCTGAAAAGATTCTTAAAGTGTGGCCCAAACATGATATTGATGTTGTCATTCCTATCCCCGATACAAGTCGTACTGCAGCACTGGAAATGGCGCATGTGCTTGATTCTAAATATAGAGAAGGGTTTATTAAAAATCGTTATATTGGACGAACATTTATTATGCCGGGGCAAACACAGCGTAAAAAATCCGTGCGACAGAAGTTGAATCCAATTAGCTTGGAATATAAAGATAAAAACGTTTTATTAGTGGATGACTCTATAGTGCGTGGTACGACGTCTAAAGAGATTGTGCAAATGGCTAGAGATGCAGGAGCAAAAAATGTGTATTTTGCATCGGCATCACCACCAGTGCGCTATCAAAATATTTATGGCATTGATATGCCTGCTGCAAGTGAATTGATAGCCCATGGTAAAAATGTAGATGAAATATGTGATGAGATCGGTGCAGATAAATTGTTCTATCAGGATATTGATGATTTGATCTGGTCAGTGCGAAAAGGCAATAAGAAAATCAAACAATTTGAGACATCCGTATTCACTGGAAAATATATCACTGGAATTGGTGATGAATATCTTCGATCACTAGAAGTCGTTCGAAGTGATGCAAGTAAGGCCAAGCAGGAGCAAGAAAAAGAGCAAGATCGCACAAGTATAGATTTGATTAGCAATTTATAAGTCGGTTAGCATTTTGATTCAATTGCCAGAGAGTTTAAAAGAAACTTCCCGTCAAATAATAAGAAAATTTTCAGGCAATATTACGTCTCCATGGTTGTTAGTGGATTCAACATCACAATCCATGTTTGTCATGGATGATCTATCACCAATTTATGAATATTCTATATCAACCTCTAAATATGGCATGGGGTGTGAGCAGGATAGTTTTAAGACGCCCACTGGCGCGCATAAGATTGCTAAAAAAATTGGACATGATGCAAAGCCGAATGAAATTTTTGTTGGGCGTGTTGCTACTGCAAAATATGCCAATATCATCTGTGAAGAAAAGTCTTCAGACTTGGACTTTATCTTAACCAGAATCCTTTGGCTGCAAGGCTTGGAGCAGGAAAGAAATTGTGGCGAAGGTGTGGATTCATTTAAGCGATATATCTATATACATGGTACGCACGAAGAAGGTTTGCTCGGCCGTCCCGCTTCACATGGGTGTGTGCGAATGTCTAATAAAGATGTTGTGAACTTGTTTAGTAAAGTTGATGAAAATTCTTTTGTTTATATTTGCTAATAAGTCTCTGTATTACTTTGTGTTATTGGTTAGCTCAATCTCTTTGGTGGGCGCAGAAATCGAATATGCAAATGCACAAAAATCTCAATACCAGATAGCAATAAACATGCTGAGTAATGTGCCTGTTGAAACATTGGATATGCAATCTATCCCATTTTGTATCCGATACACATGCAGAGAGTTAATTTCTGTGGAAATTCCTCAATCGAAATGGAATGCAATCACTGAGGTTTTAATTAACAAGCCAAAATCTGCAAGAATGGAGAGAGCGATACTATCGGAAGTGGTTAGTCAGATAGAAATCTTGATGGGAAGGGTAACAAATACTCAATATGATTTGGGTGGAACATTTAGGGCTAAATCAGCAAAAAAACTTAATAGTACGCAGCTCGATTGTGTTGACGAAGCATTTAATATGAATGTGTATCTTAATTTGCTCAATAATCAAGGCAAACTACATTGGCATCGTGTTAGTGACGTGGTGCATCGAGGATGGTTATTTGATTTAGCTTACCCTCATACCGCGCTATCTATCGCTGAATTGAATTCAGATGATCGATTCGTGATCGATTCATGGTTTCATGATAATGGGCGGCCACCTGAGGTGCTACCTTTGTCGATTTGGAAAGCAGGATGGACTCCCAGCGACTTTAGGTGACAATTTTATATTCGCCAGGTACATATATTCTGTTGTATTCTCACGCCATTCTTTAAATTAGCTAAAGTAATCTTATGGACCAACAACAACTTGAACAAGCACGTGACCAGGTACTAAAAATCTTCGAAGCTGGAGTGTCTCGTGTTAAGGGCAACAATGCGGTGATCGAATTCTTAAGTAATCATTCATTGTCAGGCCAATACCATTTGATTGCAGTCGGCAAAGCGGCCTCTTCGATGTCGCTGGGTGCGTTGTCTGTTCTAGAAGAGCAAATAACTACAGGTTTGGTCATAACTAAACATGATCACACTGAAGATGAGCTCAGGGCTTATAAAAATATTACAACAATGGAATCCGACCATCCTGTTCCTGGAGAGCCAAGCTTGGCTGCTGGAAAAGCATTAGTCGATTTCGTTGAGAATTCACCACAAGATGCTAGATTTTTAGTCTTGTTTTCAGGCGGTGCGTCAAGTTTGATGGAAGTATTGGCGGAAGGCATGTCGCTGGAGAAATTGGCGCAATTAAATAAAGTATTGTTGTCTATTGGCTATGACATTACCCAGATGAATCAAGTGAGAAGAGCTATCTCTCACATCAAGGGTGGCCGCTTGGCGAATTTTATCAATGGCCGTGAAACACTCGCGTTATTAATATCTGATGTGCCAGGTGATGATCCTGCGGTCATCGGTTCTGGGCCATTAACGCCCGTCGAAGAAGATATAAGTCAAGTTGAATTGCCTGAGTCTATTACTTCTATTCTGGAGGGAGTTGAATTTACACCTGCACCACAACCAGAGTTGTTCTCAAATATTACTACCCATGTCATTGCAACACTGGACGATGCAAAAATAGCAGCAGAAAAATGTGCGCAATCATTAGGCTTTGATGTCACTGTGCATGATGAATTTATGGAAGGTGATGCTGAGCAAAAAGCAATTGAAATCTGTAAGGCGTTAATATCCGCTAATTCAGGCATTCATATTTGGGGTGGAGAAACATCATTAATCCTTCCGCCAAATCCAGGGCGCGGTGGACGGAATCAACATTTAGCAGCGGTTGCAGCGCGTGAACTATCAAATGTTGATAATATTATTTTTTTAGCCGCTGGTACCGATGGTACTGATGGTCCCACACCTGATGCGGGTGGTTTGGTTGATGGTCAAACAGTGTCGCGAGGGCATAGTCATCAGCTCAAGCTGGATGACTATCTGGCAGCAGCAGATGTTGGTAATTATTTAATTAAGACCGGTGATTTGGTGACGACTGGCCCAACTGGCACAAATGTGATGGATCTAGTCATTGTTTTAAAACAATAAGTTGATCTTTGAATAATGTTTTTTGCTCGCGTCAAAAATGCATTATTAGAAAATGATCCTCTGGCAAAAACAAAATTAGTAGATCAACTTTATAGTGAGGTTACTTCTTCGCAAATTGATTTCTCGCCACAAGAAGCGATTGATTCAATAGAAATCCCTGGACGTCCTGCTCAGCCCGAATTAGTACACCCAAGTAAAGTTGCGCGTCGCAAGTTAACCACAGAGCAGGGGCGAGTTGCTCTCGTGCATGCAATTTGTCATATAGAATTTAATGCAATTAATTTAGCGTTAGATGCCGTTTATCGTTTTCAAAGTATGCCGCGTGATTACTATATTGATTGGATGAAAGTCGCTGCGGAAGAATCCAAGCACTTTTTATTGCTGCGCGAACGACTTTTAGAATTGCATTCAAGTTATGGGCAGCACCTTGCGCATAATGGTTTGTGGGAAATGGCAATTAAAACCCAACATAGTGTTATTGAGCGAATGGCACTGGTGCCCAGAGTGTTGGAGGCGAGAGGATTAGATGTAACGCCGGGAATGATTGATCGATTAAATGCGGTGGGCGATATAAAAACAGTCAATATTTTGAAGATTATTTTACAAGATGAAATTGGCCATGTTGAAATTGGCACACGATGGTTTCGTTATGCGTGTAAACAAGAGGGTGTCGATTCTGAATCAATTTTTATTGATTTGCTTAAACAATACAATGTCACTGTTGGTACTGGCTTATTACATATTGATGCGCGACAACAAGCTGGTTTTAGTTCTGCTGAATTAAAAGCTTTGTCTTAAGGTTTAAATAGAAGAAAAACTTTCTAAATTTAATCCATCAGAAGTCATGGAGATTACGCTGCCTTGTGTGTACCAGTCACCAAGGACAAGTCGTTTGTAAGCTGTCGAGGCAATTTCAAAATCATGTATGGCTGGCCGATGTGTGTGTCCATGAATTAATATTTTTGTATCGTTTTTTTGCATGGCGGCTTCTACTGCAGATTGATTCACATCCATAATATCGGCATGTTTTTCAGCAGTAGCTTGGGTTGATGTATCTCTTAATCGTTGAGCAAGTGCTTCACGAGTCGAAATAGGTAGGTGTAACACAATCCATTGTAGCCACTTGTTGTGTGCTTTTCTCCTGAAACGTTGATACGCGATATCGTCAATACATAGTGTGTCACCATGCATCAATAAAATATTTTGATTATAAATATTAACGACATGTTCTTCGTCTAATAACTGAATACCTGTTTGCTGGGAAAATTCTTCAGCGATTAAAAAATCACGATTGCCGTGTAGAAAATAAATGAGCGTATTTGATTCACTAACTTTTTTTAGTGCATTAAATGTTGATTGATAGCCATGGTAAGGCGCGTCGTCACCAATCCAGTATTCAAATAAGTCGCCAAGAATATAAAGCGCATCTGCGTGTATTGCGCGCTTTAGCAAAAATTGATTGAAGAGGTCGACGACTGTCGGCCTCTTCTCATCAAGATGTATATCTGAGACAAATAAAGTCTCAGTCATTTTTACTGCTCTAGAATTGTTGCTTTTTGAATAATGATTGGCTCAAGTGGGACATCTTGATGGCCGCCATGATTGCCTGTGGCAACTTCTTCGATGGTTGATACGATATCTAATCCTTCAGTGACTTGGCCAAAGACAGCGTATCCCCACCCTTGAGGAGACTCGCTAGTGAAATCTAGAAAAGCGTTATCAGCTACATTAATGAAGAATTGTGCGGTGGCTGAATGGGGTGCTGATGTACGTGCCATTGCAATAGAGCCCTTAACATTTTTCAGACCATTGTTTGCTTCGTTTTGAATGGTTTCATTGGTGGGTTTTTGCTTCATATCAATATCAAAGCCACCGCCTTGAATCATGAAAGAAGGGATCACACGATGAAATATGGTGCCATCATAATGGCCAGAATTTACGTAGGTAATAAAGTTTTCTACAGACTTAGGTGCTTTTTCGGCATTTAATTCAATAACAATATTGCCTTTGCTTGTTTCAAGTTGGACTTTAGGGTTTGTTTCACTCATAGCTGTGTTTCCTAATATGGCTAGTAACAAGCACGTTAAAACACTAGAAAAATAAGTAGCTTTCATTGGGTGCCTATTTGGTGGTTGATTTAAGCCGTGTATCATAATGAATACAGACCGGCTGGAAAAGAACATTTGGCTATTCGACAATCTATTTTAGAATTGGTTGACGATAGCGGCCTATTACGCGTATCCTTCCGCGCACTTGGCTATTCGCGATGAGTGGGTTTAGACTAAGTCAGTTCGGGGCATAGCGCAGCCTGGTAGCGCATCTGCTTTGGGAGCAGAGGGTCGGGGGTTCAAATCCCTCTGCCCCGACCAATATTTACAAGATTGTTCCACTTTTATCGTATTGTTTAGAATCGGTTTTCTAAAGTTGACTTGACTGTCATTATGTCTACCATGTGATTGCGGTTAACTTTACGGCACGTGAAAATACTGCGCCTGTAGCTCAACTGGATAGAGCATCGCCCTTCTAAGGCGGGGGTTGCAGGTTCGACTCCTGCCGGGCGCGCCACTTTCAGCGTGTGTTCGCACTAAAAATTATGCCCTCAGCGACATAGTTGACTAGCGAATGGCCGTGATAAATTGACCAGGTTGTTATGGTGAGCGTAGCTCAGTTGGTAGAGCCCTGGATTGTGATTCCAGTCGTCGTGGGTTCGAGTCCCATCGTTCACCCCACCTTGGTAAGTCTAAAGATGTCCCTAAAAGCTTGATTTTCATCGTTTCTGTTCATTCGATAGCCAAATCAGTGGCTTCTTCCTAAAATTTCATTATTTAGCTTAAGTCCGGCGCAGATACGCCGATATGCGATAGGTAACTAGTTATCTATTCGGAATACTCACCATGAGTGAAATTAAGCCAGAAATCATCGATAAATTAAAAAAGTGTAAGGAATTGCCATCTCCTCCTGGCGTGGCGGCTCAGATCATTGATCTTAGTCAAAATGTGGGGAGTGATATCGATACACTTGCCGAAGTGGTTGGGATGGATCCAGTGCTATCCGCGAAAATTATTCGTATGGCTAATTCATCTTTATATATGCGCGCGATAGAGACTGATAGCGTGCAACAAGCTGTCTCTATGTTTGGTTGGACCGGGACATTAAACATTGCATTGAGTTTTTCATTAGTTGGCGGTGCCCAGGATGAAGATTCTGAGGGACTGGATTACGACTTATTCTGGAAGCGTTCTCTTGCTACGGCAGTTGCATGTCGTAAGCTGGGTGAAGTGACCAAGTATGCAATGAAAGAGGAATTATTTTTGCCTGGGATGTTACAAGACCTAGGCATGCTTGCCATTGATAAGGCGATACCTTCCGTTTATAAAGGGATTGATGATCGACAGCAAGACCATCGCTATTTGTGTGCGCTTGAAATGAGTCAATTAGAAACTGATCATGCGGCAATTGGCGAATGGTTGTTAGATTCATGGCGCATTCCGCAAAAAATCACTCAAATGGTTGGTTTAAGCCACGCAGAAAATGCATCAGCCGAAATTGAATTAGATCCCAAGCTTATCCAATGTATCAGATTCTCTGGGCCGATTGCCGATTGCATTTATTGTGATGAAGAATATAAGAATTATATGGACGTAGCTGAATTGGTAGAAAAACAGTTTGGTTTGGATATTACCGATTTTCTATCGCTGATCGGTAAGCTGACTGAAGAATATCAAGAAATGGCAGCTTTATTTGATATTGATGTGGGAGATGCCAGTGTGCTGCAAGCAAACGCAGAGAATGCAAAGCAGATACTTCTAAAAAGTATGGGTGTTGTTTAACTTCACGCATAACATCCATCGGTGACTGTGTTCATAGTTTGATAATCAACATCAGAGAATTTTAAGTAACTTTTTGCAAGAGCGTAAATCTATTCAATGCTTCATTGAATAGTTGGTGAAGACATAGCTAGTATCTACATACTAAATTATTAGCATTAATATATAGACAAGGTTATCGAAATCGTCGGAAAATAGCTTGTCTTGGTGTTGAATTAATGTGAAGCAAAGTAGTCATGAATAATTTTATGCGGTTATTTAATGTTGTCTGTTTGAGTTTGCTGGTTTATGTGGCAAATGCAGATCAATTACCGCCTTCTTGTTCGCAAGATTGTGTGGTGAATTATGGAGAGACATTGGGTGAATCAATCACTGGTGTGAAAGCATTTTCAAATTGTAATAATGCATGTGTGAATCCCACCCCCTACTTTATTGATAACACTTTTACAGGGATCAAGTGGCAATGTGTGGAGTATGCGCGTCGTTGGCTACTAGTCAATGAAGGTGTGGTCTATGGTGATGTCGATATCGCGGCTGATATTTGGCAGCTGGATCATGTCATGTCTGCAGACAAGAAGTCTCAAAAATCTTTTATCAATATATTAAATGGGGATTCACAATCTGGTATTCAACGTGGTGATTTACTGATTTATTCGCAAGCTTTTTATGGCACCGGGCATGTTGCTGTTGTGCTGAAAGTGGATAAGCAAAAGCAGCGTTTATATTTGGGTGAGCAGAACTTTGATAATCGCTTATGGGTGGAAGGATACGCGCGTGATGTTCCATATATCGAACGCGCAGATGAGATCTGGGTGCTAGACGCATACTTGATTGGTTGGAAGCGAGTGGTTAGCGAGTAAGAGCTTGGCGATATAGCAAGAAAACCCAGATGAGTAGAATGAGTAAAATCCATGCGGCACTAAATTCACCTATGAAATTATCATAGTCGCTGGCAAGGCTACTGCATTGAGCTGAATTTTCTCGGTCGGTAAATTTTTTATATACTTTGATATGTGTCACCCATCCAGCATGTATCCCTATGCACCATAAAATATTGTTCGTGCGTAATCGAACAAGAGATAAGAATAATCCTGCCAAGAAGAGTGCAATCCAGGCATCCCAAAAAGAATATACATTGCCAAAGTTTGCAAAGGCTGATGATAGTAACGTGAATCCGCTGTACCAGTGAATAGTATGGGTAGGGTCAAATTCTGGTGCTTGAAGGAAATGAACACTACTATAGACAGTACTCACGATGATGATTGCCCAAAATGAATTCATTGCGGCACATAGTTGTGACTGTAATAAAGCACGAAACAAAGATTCTTCAATTATGCCGATTAGACATGCCGAAATGATCGCGCTAGCAATGATTGTTAGTGGTTCAAATAAATTCTGTGGTAATGGTTCCCATAGCCTAAACCCGCATGAAATGAAAAAGATAGAAATTGGCGTCAACATAGCAATGCCAACGAGCCATGAGCTAAGCGCGGTTGAGGGAATGTTGTTTTTACTAAAGCCTAAACTACCAAAATGATTGATCTTTAAAAGGCGGCACGTTGGATAGAATAATAAAACCGCTAAAATTAATATTGTTCGTGATACGATGCGCTCAAAATTGGCGCCGCTGAGAAGAAAGATAGGGTAGGCGAGTAAACAGCCAAGTATGCAAATTACGCAAAAATAGACAACAATAATACTGACTCGGGACATAAGGGTAGCGGCTGTTTTGTCTATGTAAGATGACTTGATTATGGTTATGGCTATTGATTAGCCAGCGTCATATATTTCTAGTGGGATAGCATCTAACTATCGTGCTTATTTCAAGTTATACTATCACGTTGTTGCTAATAGATGATTATGCGAGAGTGGCGGAATTGGTAGACGCGCTGGATTTAGGTTCCAGTGGGGCAACCCGTGAGAGTTCGAGTCTCTCCTTTCGCACCATTATCATCAATATCAAATCAAAACTGCTTTTAGGCAAATTCCATTTAAATACTCCCTTTGAGGACCAGTGATTAATGCAAGTATCGGTAGAAGAGACGAGCGAGCTCGGTAGAAAACTGACAATTACCATTCCAGCAGATAAAGTTGAAAAAGAAGTTAATCAACGTCTTAACAGCTTAAAGGGTCGAGCAAAGATAGATGGCTTCAGACCTGGAAAGGTTCCGATGAATGTTGTCCGTCAGCGCTACGGTGCGCAGGTTAATCAAGAAGTGATGGCGGATGAGATGCAAGCAAGTTATCGCGATGCGGTACTGCAAGAGAAGCTTCGACCGGCCATGGCGCCACAGATAGAACCTCAAAAAGCAGAAAAAGGTGAGGACCTAACCTTTATTGCGTCTTTCGATGTGTACCCTGAATTTACACTGTCTGATTTTAGTCAACTTGAAGTAACGGTGCCTTCATCTGAAGTGGGTGATGCCGATGTGGATCAAACCTTGGAGCGAATGCGTAAGCAACGCATGGACTGGAGCGAAGTGGATGGTGCGTGCAAGAACGAGCAACGTATCACCTTAGATTTTGTTGGCACCTTAGATGGTGTTGAATTTGAAGGTGGTAAAGCTGAAGATTTCCCATTGGTTTTGGGTGATGGGGGAATGATCGCAGGTTTTGAAGATAATTTATTGGGGCTAAAAGCTGGCGAAAACAAGAATTTTGCCGTTACCTTTCCTGAAGACTATGGCAATAGTGAGCTTGCTGGAAAAGAAGCAACCTTCGACGTGTCGGTGAAGAAAGTCGAAGAAGGCAAATTGCCTGAAGTCAATGACGAATTTATTAGTGCATTTGGTGTGGATGGCACTGTCGACGCGTTAAAGACAGAAATAAAGAAATCTTTAGATGGAGAACTGCAACAACAGTTAAAGGTGAAATCTAAAGAAGCGGTAATGCAAGTATTGCTCGACAATAATGAGTTGCCGTTACCAGAATCAATGGTGACTCAAGAAGTCTCCGCGTTACGTCAGCAAGCTCTAGAGAATTTTAAGATGGAGACCGATTCTGAATTGCCAGACACGCTATTTGAAGAAGAAGCTAAGCGTCGAGTGAAATTAGGTTTAATTATCGGCGAAATTGTGAGTAAGCAAGAAATGCAAGTTGATGCGCAATTGGTCAATCAGCGTATAGAACAGTTAGCTAGTCAGTATGCAGATCGAGACCAAGTCATTCAGTACTACAGTACTAATAACCAAGCGCGCGCAAGTGTTGAATCATTAGTGATGGAAGATCAAGTCGTCGACTGGATCTTGGAGCAAGTCATTAAGAAGGAAAATAAAGAATCATTTGATAATATTGTGAAACAACGACAGTAAATTAATAAGGTGAAAAGTGCTATGAATAATGGAAACTCTCAAGAACCAATGATGAATCTGGTCCCTATGGTCGTTGAGCAGTCAGCGCGTGGAGAACGAGCTTACGATATCTATTCTCGCTTACTTAAAGAACGTGTTATTTTTATTGTTGGGCCAATTGAAGATCATATGGCTAACTTGATTGTTGCTCAGATCTTATTCTTAGAGTCTGAGAATCCTGATAAAGACATTTCTATTTATATTAATTCGCCGGGCGGGTCAGTGACTGCAGGGATGGCGATTTACGATACGATGCAATTTACTAAGCCTGATATCAGCACATTATGTATCGGTCAGGCGGCGAGTATGGGTGCAGTGTTATTAGCCGGTGGTACTAAAGATAAGCGTTATGCATTACCTCATTCACGGGTAATGATCCACCAACCATTAGGTGGTTTCCAAGGTCAAGCATCTGATTTTGACATTCATGCAAAAGAAATCTTGAAGATTCGAGAGCAATTAAATCGTGTGTTATCTAACCATACTGGTCAATCTATGGAGACAATTGGCAAGGATACAGAGCGTGATAACTTCATGGATAGTGAAGAAGCACGTGAATATGGCCTGATTGATAAAGTTTTGACCACTCGCGGCGCTGAATAGCATTGAGTCTCGTTTAATTCAGTGCTATAAAGTACTGATATTAAAAGATATAATTATTTGATACGCATATGCCGATGTAAAGTACCATTCTGGGAATAGATACTCTTTTTCCTGCTGGTAATTCATCATAAAATAGCAACGATTAAAACTACCCGTAGACCTGACAGGATTTCAATATGAGCGGTGATGATTCAAAGAAAGAGACCGATAGCGGCAAATTACTTTATTGTTCGTTTTGCGGTAAAAGTCAGCACGAAGTAAGGAAACTTATTGCGGGACCATCAGTATTTATTTGTGATGAATGTGTCGAGCTTTGCAATGACATTATTCGTGAAGAAATGCAGGAGCAGTCACCTGCAAGCGGCAACAAACTTCCAAAGCCTAAAGAAATTAATGCCATTCTTGATGAGTATGTGATTGGCCAAGTCAGCGCGAAAAAAGTGTTGTCAGTGGCGGTATACAATCACTATAAACGTCTTGAAGCGAGTAACGCGTCTAAAGACAGTGTTGAACTTGCGAAAAGTAATATCCTGTTAGTGGGCCCTACCGGGTCAGGTAAAACGTTATTAGCAGAAACATTAGCGCGATTACTCAACGTGCCATTCACTATTGCAGATGCCACCACGTTGACCGAAGCAGGTTATGTTGGTGAGGATGTTGAAAATATTATTCAAAAGCTTTTGCAGAAATGTGATTACGATGTTGAAAAAGCTCAGACCGGCATTGTTTATATCGATGAGATCGATAAGATTTCTCGTAAATCAGATAACCCTTCAATCACGCGTGATGTGTCAGGTGAAGGTGTTCAGCAAGCATTACTGAAACTAATCGAAGGAACTGTGGCTTCCGTGCCCCCTCAAGGTGGACGTAAGCATCCGCAACAAGAATTCTTGCAAGTAGATACCAGTAATATCTTGTTTGTTTGTGGTGGTGCATTTGCCGGGCTGGATAAAGTTATTCTAGATCGTACAGAGAAAACAGGAATTGGTTTCTCAGCAGAAGTACGCGCAACCAATGAAGATACTTCAGTCGGCGAAATCTTGCATGGTGTTGAGCCTGAAGATCTAGTTCGTTATGGCTTAATCCCCGAATTTGTCGGTCGTTTGCCTGTCGTGGCAACCTTAGAAGAATTGGATGCAGATGCATTAGTTCGAATCCTAACAGAACCTAAAAATGCATTGACCAAACAATATACAAGATTGTTTGAGATGGAAGATGCAGAAATTGAATTCCGCCCGAATGCATTAACGGCTGTCGCAAAGAAAGCCATGGAGCGTAAAACGGGTGCACGTGGCCTGCGTACTATCCTGGAAAATGTGCTTTTAGACACTATGTACGACCTTCCTTCCATTGAAGGTGTAAGCAAAGTGGTGGTCGATGAAGCAGTGATAAAGGGCGATGCAAAGCCATATCTCATTTACGAGAGTACAGACTACGAAAAAGCAGCTGCAGAGGAATAATTCCTCCTTGTACACGCTTAAACAGCAGACACTTGAAATCAGTGTCGGGTGTCCATATATAGTGTGAATACTAATTCACATTTAATTTCTACTTATTAGACTCAAAGGAGTCTCTCCATGGCTGACGACCAGCAAGAAAATAGCCCTATCGATCTTACGGATGTTTCCAATGTGCCTGTATTGCCGTTACGCGATGTTGTCGTGTATCCAAATATGGTGATCCCGTTATTTGTCGGTAGAGATAAATCCATTCAAGCACTTGATGCTGCGATGGCAAATAACAAACAGATATTGTTAGTAGCTCAGAAAAGTGCAGAGTTAGATGAGCCATCATTCGATGATTTCCATACGATTGGTACGCTGTCATCTATTCTACAGCTACTAAAACTTCCTGATGGCACGATTAAAGTGTTAGTGGAAGGTGCGGAGCGTGCGAAAGTGATCCGTTTTGCTGAAGAGTCAGAATACTTTACTGCGGATATATCAGTTCTGGACAACGAAGAACCTGAAGATGAAAAGAAATTAGAAGTTCTGTCTCGTTCAATTGTTAGTTTGTTTGAGCAGTATGTGAAACTGAATAAAAAAGTCCCGCCTGAAGTCTTAACTTCACTGGCAGGCATTGACGATCCAAGTCGTTTGTCAGACACCATTGCAGCACACATGTCATTAAAGCTTGATGAGAAGCAACATGTACTTGAGATTGTCTCAACTTATGAGCGTCTTGAGCATTTGATGAACTTAATTGAAGCTGAATTAGACGTATTGCAGATTGAAAAACGTATTCGTGGTCGTGTAAAGCAGCAGATGGAGAAAAGTCAGCGCGAGTATTATCTCAATGAACAAATGAAAGCAATTCAAAAAGAATTGGGTGAGATGGAAGATGCACCTAATGAAGTTGAAGAGCTGGCACAAAAAATTGAAGATGCGGGCATGCCAGAAGAGGCGAAAGAAAAAGCCACCTCAGAATTGAATAAATTAAAGCTAATGTCTCCTATGTCTGCAGAAGCGACAGTGGTGAGAAATTATCTTGATTGGATGGTGGGTACGCCTTGGAAAAAGAAAAGTAAAATTAATCGCAATTTGAGTAATGCAGAAAACATTCTTGAGGAAGACCACTTTGGTTTAGAGAAGGTTAAAGAACGCATTCTTGAATACTTGGCTGTCCAGCAGCGTGTAAAAAAATTAAAAGGACCTATTCTATGTTTAGTGGGGCCTCCAGGTGTCGGTAAGACTTCACTTGGGAAATCGATCGCGCGCGCAACAGGTAGAAAATACACGCGTATGTCCTTGGGTGGTGTGCGAGATGAGGCTGAAATACGAGGTCATCGTCGAACGTACATAGGTTCGTTGCCAGGCAAGATCATTCAAAATCTTTCAAAGATTGGTGTTAGGAATCCTATGTTCTTGTTAGATGAGATTGACAAAATGGCAGCAGACTTTCGAGGCGACCCTTCCTCGGCCATGTTAGAAGTCTTGGATCCTGAGCAAAACAATACCTTTAGTGACCACTATCTAGAAGTTGATTTTGATCTCTCAGATGTCATGTTTGTTGCCACATCTAACAGTATGAATATTCCTGGGCCATTATTGGATCGTATGGAAGTGATACGTATTCCAGGTTACACGGAAGATGAGAAATTAAACATTGCCATGCGTTATTTGCTGCCGAAGCAAATTAAAACCAATGGGCTGAAAGAGCATGAAATAGAAATAACAAAAGAATCTGTCCAAGATATTATTCGTTACTACACGCGTGAAGCAGGTGTGCGTAATCTAGAAAGAGAGATTTCTAAAATTTGTCGAAAAATTGTCAAAGGCATTGTATTAGGTAAAGATGATGAAAAAGTCATCGTCACTTCTGACAATATTGATGATTATCTAGGTGTGCGTAAATTCCGTTATGGATTGGCTGATGAAAAAGATCAAATTGGTCAAGTCACAGGTTTAGCGTGGACAGAAGTCGGTGGTGAATTGCTGACAATTGAAGCAGAAATTGTGCTTGGTAAAGGTAAAATGATGGCGCCGACAGGTAATCTAGAGGACGTCATGAAAGAATCCATTCAAGTTGCTCAAACGGTTGTTCGTAGTCGTGCCATTTTGTTGGGTGTGAGTCCCGAATTTTATGACAAAGTGGATATACATATACATGTCCCTGAAGGTGCAGTTAAAAAAGATGGTCCCAGTGCAGGTATCGGTATGACTACCGCATTGGTTTCTGCGTTAACAGATATTCCTGTACGTGCTGATGTTGCCATGACAGGTGAAATCACATTGCGCGGTGAAGTACTCCCTATTGGTGGGCTGAAAGAAAAATTGTTGGCGGCACATCGAGGTGGAATTAAAACTATCGTGATTCCAGAAGAAAATGAAAAGGATCTTGTGGATATTCCGGATAATATTAAAGCACAGCTCGAAATTCGACCAGTGCGTTGGATAGATGAAGTACTCGAAATTGCATTAACTGAAATGCCTACACCATTGGAAGGCGGCGAGAATTTGAGTGAGTTGAAAAAGAAAATACTCGAAGTTGGTAATAAGAAAGAAGAAGTAAGACATCATTAGTCAGTCATTGACAGTGTGAATCCGTAGCTGGTATAACTTCGTTGCGCAATAACGATTGGTTATGTATGTGCTTAAATTAATAAGAACGTTTATGTTCTTTTAGATTCGGGTCATGCTTTTTTAATAACATCAATCATAAATGTCGTTATATCCTTGTGCTATATCAGTACTGCACTAGACATCTATAATTTCAATTCAGGGGTAAATTATTCAATGAATAAAACTGAGTTAACTGAAGCGGTGGCAGCTGCCGCTGATCTTTCTAAGGCATCAGCAGGTAGAACAGTAGATGCAGTCATCGAAGCAATCACTGGCGCACTTAAAAGTGGTGATCAAGTCGCCATTGCTGGGTTTGGAACATTTTTAGTGCGTGAGCGTGGAGCACGCACGGGAAGGAATCCCAGAACTGGCGAGCCTATGGAAATTAAAGCCTCAAAAGTACCTGCTTTTAAAGCTGGTAAGGCGTTAAAGGATGCAGTAACCTAGCGCGCCTTTTGCATGTGGGTGCTTAGCTCAGCTGGTAGAGCATCGCCCTTACAAGGCGAGGGTCGGGGGTTCGATCCCCTCAGCACCCACCAATAGCAAAATAGCCAAACATGGAGTGGTAGTTCAGCTGGTTAGAATATCGGCCTGTCACGCCGGGGGTCGCGGGTTCGAATCCCGTCCACTCCGCCATCTTTTGTACAAATAGGGGAAGATTTCATCTTCCCCTATCTTGTATAATATCCCTCGTTATCAAATAAAATCTAATTGAGTTAATCCTATGTTGATGCAAATTCGTGAGCGAACGAGCGGAATCCTCGCTTACATCATTGTTATATTAATTACGATTCCATTCGCATTTTGGGGGATCCAAGAATATTTTGGCCAACCAGGTGATCAAAAAGTCGCCGAAGTTAATGGTGAAGAAATCGTCAAACGCGTGTTTGATGCGCAAGTTCAAGATCAAAGGCGCTATCTGAAATCAATCTTGGGGAGCTCTTTTGACACGCTCTATAGTGACGAGAATAAATTGAAGCAAACTGTATTAGATTCTCTAATCCAAAACACTTTGCTTAGCGATGAGATAAAAAATGCGGGTTACCGCATCAGTGATACAAAATTGACTGAGCGAATTCAATCAGTCCCACAATTTCAAAATGCAGGTCGCTTTGATACAGCTAAGTACGAACAGTTATTAGCGTCGCAGCGTAGAAGCCCTGTCGAATTTGAAAATCAGTTACGTCAAGAAGAAAGTATTAATCAATATCAGGGAAGTGCTGTTTACTCGAGCTTCCTAACAACTAAAGATAAGCAGCAATATGCTGCATTGAAACAACAAAAGCGCGATTTTGATTATTTCTTTATTGCTGCTGATGCTAATTCTGTGGAAGTGACGGACACTGACGTAAACGATTACTATCAAGCAAATAAGCAATCCTTCAAAACTCCACAGCGCATAAAGCTAGAGTACTTAGAGGTTAAGCAAAAAGAGATAGGTGAGGCGATGACATTCTCAGAAGATGAGATTCAATCGTCATACGAAGATGATCCAGGTCGATATCAAACACCAGAATTGAGGAAAGCGAGTCATATCTTGGTGAAGTTGTCGGAAGATGCGCCTGAAGAAGCGGTTGCGGCGGCATTAAGTAAACTTCAAACAGCAGCAGACAGTATTAAAGACGGTGCAGACTTTGCGGCGTTGGCAGAAGAAATTTCTGAAGACTCATTTTCTGCAAAGAAAGGCGGAAATCTTGGTTTTATTTCGCGTACTGATATCGATAATCCTGTTTTTGTGAAAAAGTTATTTTCCATGAAAAAGAATGATGTCAGTGTGCCGCTGAGAACGAAGTTAGGCGTTCAATTGATCAAGCTTGAAGATATAACGGCATCAAAAGCAAAACCATTTGATCAAGTGCGCTCACAAATAGAGAATGAGTTGCGTGCTGATGCATCAGAAAAAGAATATATTGAGTTATCTGAACGGTTGTCTAATTTAAGTTATGTCAATGAGGATAATTTGTTAGCTGCTGCTGATGAACTCGATATGACTGTGCAAACGACAGATTGGATCATGGGAGCCGAACCTGAAGGGTTAGCATCCTATCCAACGGTGATAAGTGCTGCTTTTTCAGATGACGTGCTAAACAAAGGTGCAAATAGTTCGTTATTGGAAGTGGCCGAAGGACACGCGGTTGTTGTTAGAATACTTGAACATGAGCCTTCTGAAATCCAATCTTTGGAGGAAGTTGAGGGTAAGGTCAAAGCAACTGTCAAATCAATCAAAGCGCGTGATCAACTACTAGCTAAAGCGACTGATGCAATAGAAAAATTGAATAAAAACGCATCTGAGCTAGATTCTGTGTTGACGCAAAACGACGCACCGCTAGAAAAGGCGGGTAATCTATTGCGTGATGATGAGTCAGTACCCAGCGAAATTGTGGAATATGCATTTACGCTTTCTGCCGAGAGTGGATTCCCTGTGTTTGATGGAATTGAGTTAGACGACGGTCAGTTTGCAATTATCAAATTAAATAACGTTGCGATGGTTTCTGAAGAAAATGCCAATGTTGAAACCGCGGAATGGATATCAGTGCAAGGTGAGTATGGTCGCCGAGAGATGCAAGCCATGTTAAATGCCTTGCGTGAAACAAGGGATGTTGTGATTTTTTCGGAAAACTTATAACAGCTAATTAATAAATAACCGGCTATTCATATGAAGCTGCATTGGCAAATATTAATTGCATTAGTCTTTGCGGTGATTGTGGGGTCTTTAACGGCATCGATTAATGCCGGATTAGGCCTGAATCTTATTCCGATCTTTGAGTTTTTTGGCGCGCTATTTCTTAACGCGCTTAAAATGATCATTGTTCCACTGATTGTTTCTTCGATTATTGTTGGTATTGCAAGCATTGAACAAGATGGCTCGTTTGCCCGCATGGGAAGCAAGACGCTTCTTTACTATGTTGCAACAAGTACTATTGCCATCACAATTGGGTTGGTCATGGTAATGATATTTCAGCCAGGCTTAATTAATGATGTGCCGGCGAAAGATGTGCTTGGTTTACACGCCGATACCTCCGCAGTTACGCAGAAAGTAGGTGATGCCGGCGCGGGAGATATTGCGGGTATATTCTTACGTATGATTCCCCCTAATATTGTTCATGCGGCAGCGCAAGGACAGATGTTAGGATTAATTTTCTTTAGTCTTCTATTTGGTTATTTCATCGCTCAGCTATCTAGTCAACAGGGAAGTACAATGCGTAGCTTCTTTGAAGGTATGTTTGAAGTGATGATGAAGATAACGGATTTGATCATGCGCTTCGCTCCCATTGGTGTATTCGCATTAGTCGCAAAAATTGTCGCGACTTCAGGAATTGATGTATTTATTCCATTGGCTAAATTTTTCTTTGTGGTATTAGCAGCACTAGCGATACATATGTTCGTGGTGATGCCCATTTTACTTAAAATCATTGCGCGAGTTCATCCGATGAAACATTTCAAAGCAATGTCTCCCGCATTATTGACCGCGTTCTCTACCAGTTCATCATCCGCGACACTGCCTGTGACATTGGACTGTGTACAAGATCGTGCAGGCGTATCAAATAAAACATCTAGTTTTGTTTTGCCTTTAGGTGCCACTATTAATATGGATGGCACGGCATTATATGAATGTGTTGCAGCACTGTTTATTGCACAAGCTTATGGTTTGGAGCTGGGTTTTGTTGAGCAATTTACAGTGGTGATTCTTGCGCTAATGACATCAATTGGTGTGGCGGGTATTCCTGCGGCAAGCCTAGTTGCTATTACAATAATACTGGCGGCGATGGGTCTTCCTTTAGAAGGGATTGGTTTAATCTTAGCTGTCGATAGAGTACTAGATATGTGCCGCACGGCAGTGAATGTATTTAGTGATTCATGCGGTGCGGTCATCATTGCCCGCTCAGAAGGTGAACAGACTAAGTTGGTGTCTTAATAGCCTGTCATGCCAACAATATTAAAGCCAGCATCCACGTAAGTGATCTCGCCTGTAATTCCACTGGCTAAATCAGAGCATAAAAATGCGGCGGCATTACCCACTTCTTCAATGGATACATTTTTACGCAAAGGTGCATTTTGTTCCACGTGATCAAGCATCTTACGGAAATCGCCAATTCCAGCCGCGGCTAATGTTCTAATTGGGCCGGCAGATATACAATTCACGCGAATATTGTCAGGGCCTAATGCATAGGCCATATAACGTGTATTGGCCTCTAGGCTGGCTTTGGCAAGACCCATGACATTGTAGTTAGGCATTGCTTTCATTGCGCCTAAGTAAGTGAGTGACATGATGGCACTAGGGTGTCCGCTCATCATTGGGCGAGCTGCTTTGGCAAGCGCAGTCAGACTATAACTGCTGATATCATGTGCCAGTTTTGATCCTTCCCGAGTAGTATTTTCTACAAAATCGCCCTCTAATTCTTCTTTGGGTGCAAATGCCACCGAATGAACAAGAATATCAAATTCTGACCAATGGGTGCCTAATTGCTTAAATAGGTCTGAGATATTTTCATCTGTCGATACATCACACGGAAGTACGATATCACTGCCACATTCTTTGGCTAATTTTTCAACACGTGACTGCAGGCGGTCATTTTGGTAAGTGAAGGCTAATTCAGCCCCTTGTTCATGCATGGCTTTGGCCACCCCCCAAGCAATTGATCGATTGCTTGCAACGCCGATGATTAATGCTTTTTTATTTGCCAGAAAACCCATGGTTTCTCCTGTAAAAGTAGTTCGCCTGATCACGCGCTAATCGCTATACTGGCGTGATTGAATTCCTAATTATACATTGTCCGATAAGTTGATGGCAGATAGATATACTTTTATAAAATTTTTGCTGGTTATTTTGTCGGGCGTGATTGTATATGGCTGTCAGGAAAGCCAATGGAATGATCCCTATCGAAAGATAGATGCAGATAAAAAGATTATTTATTCAGCATTTCAAGAACGCCCCAAAGAATTGGATCCGGTCAAATCTTACAGTGCAAGCGAGTATAAGTTTATTTCTCAAATTTACGAGCCGCCTCTGCAGTATCATTTTTTGAAACGCCCGTATCAACTGATTCCATTAACTGCGGCGCAAATGCCGATTAAGGTTTACCTTGATGAGCAAATAAATGAATTGCCTGCTGATTCTAATCCTGAAAATGTTGCCTTTACCGATTACATTATTGAAATACAGTCTGGTATCAAATATCAACCTCATCCTGCATTAGCAGCAAAAGAGCCAGGTGAATATTATTACCATGAGTTAACAGAAGCCGAGTTAAATGATGTATTTGTGCTAGGTGATTTTGCACACCAAGGTAGCCGAGAGCTAACTGCAAATGATTACGTATACCAAATCAAACGTCTGGCTCATCCAAATTTACATTCACCACTTGCAGGACTATTGGGGAACTATATTGTTGGCTTTAAAGAATATCGTGAAAAAGTTTTAGCAGCATTAAAAGAGAATAATAATCAGTGGCAAGATTTGCGGTCTTTTGATATGGCAGGTATAGAGGTCATTGATGATTATCGCTATCGCATACGGGTAAAAGGGGTTTATCCCCAGTTTATATACTGGCTAAGTATGCCATTTTTCTCGCCTGTCCCATGGGAGGCAGATAAATTTTATGCTCAAGCCGGAATGGGAGAACGCAATATATCCTTTGACTGGTATCCCATTGGTACAGGACCATTCATGTTGACTGAAAACAATCCTAATTTGCGTATGGTGTTAGATCGCAACCCGAATTTCCATGGTGAAACTTTTCCTAAGGAAGGTGAACCAGGCGACAGGGAAGCAAGATTGTTAGACGACGCAGGAAAACCCTTGCCATTAGCTGACAAAGTTGTTTTTAGTCTGGAAAAAGAAAGCATTCCATA
>JBGCFN010000004.1:0-6978 GCA_045106935.1 Gammaproteobacteria bacterium
TGACGACTGTTGAAGGCCTATTTGGTGCAGGTGATGCTGCTGGCGGTACGCCACACGCATTCTCATCAGGTTCTTTCACCGAAGGTCGTCTAGCTGCTAAGGCTGCTTGCAAATACATCGATGATGGTAAGGCACAAGGCATCACGGTTTCTCAACAGCAGATTGATAAGCGCGGCGAAGAAATCTTTAAGCCGATGGAACACTACAAGATCTACCGCAATGAAATCACTGCGGGTAGTGTTAACCCTAACTATATCAACCCACGTCAAGGTCTTGATCGCTTGCAGAAGCTTATGGATGAGTACGCAGGTGGTGTAACAGTAAGCTACATGACTAACGACAAGCTTCTTAACATTGGTCTTAAGAAAATGAAGATGCTTGAGGAAGATTTAGAGAAGATTGCTGCATCAGACATTCATGAATTACTACGCGCATGGGAACTGAAGCATCGTCAACTATCTTCTGAGGCTGTGTTACAACACACTTTATTCCGTAAGGAAACTCGTTGGCCTGGTTACTACTACCGTGGTGACGCCATGAAGCTAGATGATCAAAACTGGCATGTACTAACTGTTTCTCGTCGTGATCCTGAGACCGGTGAGTACACAATGGAAAAAGCACCTTGTTATCACTTAATTAGTGATGAAGAGGAAAAGGTTGCTTAGTAGGTAGTCTTGAGAACAAGAGGTATTCGATCTCGAATGCCTCTTGTACATCACAGCTTTACTTAAAAAAGGCCAACAGCAAAACTGTTGGTCTTTTTTAGTTAAAGATCGTTTAAAATAATTCAAAAGGGGTCAGTACCCTTTAAAAAATTAATCACTTAGGGTTTAAAGGGTACTGACCCCTTTTAGATTCAACAGAACGCTTATGAACATTATTGATAAAACAGACGAAGAAATACTCGCCATTGCCAACCCCATGTGGGATGACCTGATTAAGTACTCTAACGAAGGCGAATATGGAAAATTCATTCGCAACTTCTCTTATGACTTACTGATTGGCTTAAACGAAGTTGAAGTAGGCAAACAATTCGCTAAAAGTGAGCTGACAAGAAACCTATCTCCTGACTACGATTTCCTCGGTATTATTCGCCGCGGACAACATATTACTATTTTATATCGTGTCAGAAGCACTAAGAAAGAAGGTGAATGGCTCGGGCGTTTTGTACTTGGCTACGAACGTGAAGAAATCAAAATTTTTGCAGCTGCAATTTTTTAATCGTTGCACTGAATATTAATTGGGAATCGACACATGAATGACACAACTAAAGAAATTGTCGCTGATGGCAAGTTAGTTGAATTAATATATAAAATTATTGATTCAAAAACGGAGGCAGTACTTACCTCAGTCGAGTACCCTATTGGTTATGTCCATGGTGTCACTGAAGCATTTGCCCCCCAAGTCACGGCTGCAATTACCGGTAAAGCTGTTGGTGACTTTATTGATGCGCCAATTGACTGCAACAAGCTCTATGGGCCACGTGATGAATCACTCGTATTCACAGACAATATCGACAATGTCCCTGAAGAATATCGCGAAGTGGGCATGACTATTTTAATGGAAAACGAACAAGGCCAAACAAAAAGCTTTTTGGTGACAAGAGTGGATGAGAAATCAGTCACCATTGATGGCAACAACCCGCTTTGTGGTCGCGAAGTTATTTTTAAACTTGAGATTCTCACTGTACGTGATGCCACAGAAGAAGAAATTGAAGTCGGTGGTCCACTCAATGCTGATCCGGATATCAGCGAGATTGTTGGAACAGACCAGCGCGTAGAGCCAATCAGTAAATTTTAGTAGCTTATTCGAGTCGTATAAATTCGAACAACCCGACTAAAGACGGAGTGACAGCTTGCCTCACAATCTATATGCCGAAACACTATTAACTCCAGGCCTTGATGTGCCGATGGTATGGCGATTCCAGAATAAAGCCGACCACATTATTGACCTCCTCGATAGCGACTCACCAGTATGTAATGCCCTCACCCAAGCCATTGACCGATATGGTGATACATTCTTTGAAATTACCCCCAATAAAGAAACACTGATTGAATGGGCAAACTCTCAAAACACACTAGTTGATAGCGCTGATGTAAGAGAGCTAAGACTAGGTGGTGCGCATGTCTTTCAGCAAGCCATCGAACTATTCCAGGGCTTGCAAATGATGGTGGATAAAGCAGAAGACCCCGCCAAATGGTCTGCGATTCACCATAACATTGGCGACATTATGGGATTCATCGGACAACGCAGTGGTAGCTCGCACTTTCTTGAGCAAGCCGCCATGTCTTATGAACTCGCTTTAGAAGTACGCACACTTGAAGACATGCCTTATGAATGGGCAAGTACTCAATACAGCTTGGGCGTTGTGATGCAAACGCTAGGACAATTAGAAGATGACACTGGTTTTTTAAAACAAGCCGCGGATATATTCAAACAAGCCTCAACTGGCCTAAAAAGAGATGAGCATCCTGACGATTGGGCAACGGCATTATGCAGTGTTGGCAATGTGCTTTGCCAACTGGGGACGCATCGTAAAGGAGCACGAACACTAGAACAATGTGTGGTCGTCATGCGCAATGCCATGGCAGAACGCCCACCGGATAAATCTGCTTATGGCTGGGCCATCACACAAAACAATCTCGCCGCCGCACTTCAAGCATTAGGTAAGCACGAAGAAGATATCCAGTCGCTTGAGGAATCTATCCCTATTTATGACGCCACGTTAAAAGCACTCGCCAAAGATGATGTGCCGATGATGTGGGCCATGGTAAGTGCCAATCGTGCTTCTGCAATGCATGCACTGGCGGCAGAATCGGATTATGTCGATATGGCATTAAACGCGGAGTCTGAATTTAACAAGATTGCTGAATTGTTCGCCAGCGTTGAATTAACGCGCTATCAAAAAATTGCTGAAGAACGACGCGATGAGGCAAATAAATTAGCTAAATTGCTTCAAATTTAACTTGCTTGTTTAGGTTTTTGTACAGGATAGACAGTGATAAAAAGTAGAGTAATCAGTGTGATTCCACATAAAATACTCTATGTACTCTCCTACCAAATTAGTCTACTCCATTGATTAAGGCATACTCACAACGCCTGATGCCCCCCTTTTCTGGGCAAATGCAGATCGTGGAATCAGAAAGAGCGCGTGCGCTCACACTCGATAGCCAGACCTGGGAAATTCAATTTTTGCATTCGTTAAATGACACTTCGAATTCAAACAACAAACCTCAGGATGCGAAACGCTATTTTCGAGTCGCGATGATAAAAGACAGTGATATTCGCGAGAAATCAATTGCCTCATTACAAGACCAAGAAGATGATAATGCCACGATAGATGAACGCATTATTGAATTAATTGAGTACTTAGCTACGGCTAACTTACCTTTCCCGGCAAAAGATATCTTTGAGTACTGGCTGCTGGATGCAAAAGATCAATCACCGCTGGCCCTCATCTATTCTTGTACTGAAGAAAGCCAAAAGAAAACATTCCCTGAACGTGCAGAATGGACTGCTCTGCCTGCCGCCGTAATGCCAATAGACCGCTCCGAAGAAGAAATCTCACGCGAATACGCGCCGATTAATTATCAGGTAGAGCGCTTAGTCGCTGATCGAGCAGGCTTCTATGCGAAGGCACAATGGTTCACGCGACAAAATACACCTAATGAATCCTTCCCGACTTTGTTATTAAGACAAGACTGGCAAGACAATGAAAATGCTGAATTATGCCAACGCTACTTACAGCGCCAATCGCCCCGCTTATTAATGCTGCATGGTTTAAGCCAGGAAGAGCGCTCAAAATTGGAAGTGAGCGCACGCAAATACGCTCTCGAGGTTGAGCGTTTTTATAAACTGTATCCAGAAATAGTGGATCAGGCTCTAATTGACGCAATCCGCGTTGAAGCTCGCTTACGCGGTGTCACTGAAGGCCAACCGGCAATTCATAAACGCAGAGACGGCATTCATTATCTCTAATGATCCCGTCATGCTACCAAAGCAACTAATACCACTGCAGCCAGAACGTTGTATTATTCGCTATAAGACACAAGAGGATTATTATTAATGCCACAATTTATGTTCGTATATCTTGGGGGAGATTACCCCAGCAACCCTGAAGAAGGTAAAAAACACTTTGAAAAATACCAAGCATGGTTAATTGATCTCGGTGACTCCGTTATCAGCCCGGCGATTCCCTTCAAAGATACTCATACTATTCATCCTGACGGTAAAACCGAGCCTGGAACAACTACGCTAATGTCAGGCATGAGCATCCTTCAATTTGAATCTATGCAAGCGGCTCTAGAGGCGGCAAAGTCCTGCCCATTTCGAGAAATTAACGGCACGCTGGAAGTCTCTGAAATGATAGACATGTCGAAGACAGAACATTAGATAAGCCATATTCGTAGTTATGACACTCAAATTAATCCAAAAACATATTTTATATGGCACGCGTGAATTCGAGTTGCGCGACGACATTATTAAAATCAAAGTTAAAAGCTGGATTGATGAGAATAAAGACTTTGAAGTGGAATTAGCCATGATTGACCCAGAACCTATTATTAGCAAGTCGCGAGTAGAATTTCATAGCCGCGTAAAATGTCGCCCGCTAATTTCACTGTTCACTAACAAACCTAATACACAAGAGTTTAATACTTTTGTAAATGCGTTAACCACCAAAGCAAAAAATGAATTTAATGCATTTGCCGGCATAAAAAAATAATGCGCGCTACCGACCCTTTTAATTACGGATCAACTCTGCCAATACTATGAGCATGACACTTACTCAAAAATTTCTATTAAAACCTACTCATGAATTTGAGCTGGACGATGATCAAGTCAATATTCGTATTAAGTCTCGCTATAAAGAAGAAATGCTTAGCGTGACCTTAGCCGTGTTGAACCCAGAACCTGTCATTACGCGCACACATTTAGAGTTCGTCAGTCGCGTCAACGGTGAGCCATTAATATCATTGGCTTTATCCAAACCCAATGTGACTGAATTTAATAATTTCGTCAATGCGCTCAAGAAAAAGGCATTAGAAGAATACAATTCTATTTCTGGCATTAACGTTGTTGCTAAACCCACAGAATTAAACAATAACTCCCTTCAAGAGCCCCCTGAATTTAGCGACCATTCTCCAGCAGATATTAGCAGCAGCAAAAAAGTTGATGTCGCCAGCATTAAACATTCAATCAAGATGCTGCAAACCTATGTTGACAATGAAGACATCAAACCTTTTATTACTGCATTAGAGCAACTTCAACACGCGCCACAAGACCATTCTAAATTAGTTGAAGTGGCCACAATTTTTGACAAGCTAGAAACCAGTCAAGGTGCCGTATTAACCTACGCACCCTATATAATTTTAATGCTATCGGACGACCCTTTTGGCGATTAATTCATACTAGTAATAGTATTTCTCTCAGTCGCGACAACATAGATAATCTGACATTTTTCATGCAGACGGAGAATTTCCCTTCTTAGACCGACTGTATCCAATGATACCGCCAACAATACCTAGTACTGGCGCTATCACAACCAATATCAATGTTCCCATTATCCCTTGAGACATTGCATCTTGCCCTAAGCCGCTAACTATCACTGGCACCACATATAAAATTATCAGTGTGACAATCCACGCAACTATTAACCCCATCATTAAACCTAATAAAACATAAAATAATGTTTTCATATTTGAATTTAACCTCGACAGCTGATTTCAAATGCATTATCGGCCAAAAGCTTATATGACATTATGCAAATACTCATTAAGTAGATCTTCATATGCATTAATACCAAGTAGTTGCTTCTGCTCCAGGCTCATTGTGTTGATTGCGACAATCAAATCCTCAGCAATGGCTGTATGTTGCTTGACGACACTAAGGGGTGAGACGTCTATCTTAATGCCAAATGCAATATTCTCTGCGTTCTTTAACTTTCTAAATGATTGCCTCTCAGTTCTTAGAAACAACTTTTCCTGAATATTATTGATAGTTAGACTTTCAATTTCATTCTCTAGACTACTATCATCTAAAAACAAGGGAAAATTTGGATTTGTTGTTAAAAACCAATTAGAGCGCTGGAAATAATCATCCACCTTCAGCTTTGTAAAAAAATGCCTGATCATTCTCCCAATCTTGTCTTCTAGATTAGGGATAGGCGCATGGACATTTTTTAATGATTGACCCATTTTTTCAGATAATTCCCAATAAGTGGGATTACACACAGAAGCAGCTATCAGTCGATAATCATCATTGACCTTCTCTAACAAACAAAAATCATCAGGCACTAGATAACTGACTAGTTCTAATGGATTATGCTGATACCTAGCCAGCTCATATGCATTATTATCAGTATGACTAGTCACTACCTCTTCATTCACTGTGAATAAATCACTTTTATAGTTAGCAATATATAAAAGCACGCATTCTAACAGCTCATGTTGCGCTGCCTCTCTACTCTCTACATATTGAATGATACGGCCTCTCTGTTGCTGAATTAACTCTTTCTTTTCAGCGATCCTTTTTGAATAATCATTCTCATAATGAATCCATTCAGATGCTGGAATTGTAGACAAGCCAAGCCGTAAACGATTTTTTGAACCATTAAATGGATAGTGTTCAACCACAGACATGAGAATTAATATTACGCACTAGTTAACAATATTGTTCAGGCATTTGATTCAACCAACTCAAACTCTAGCATATATAGTGATTCAATCCTGGATGATTAATGACATATAAACAACCTAATTAACAACCATTATAAGCGTCTCATTTATATTGTAGATCTGTATATTTGATTTTGATAACATAAGATATAAATAAATGTCCGCTTTCGACCCATAGCGGACATTCAAGAATTAATGGTGACTAGGTCTTGATTTAGCTATTCCAACATTTCATCTACATACTTTAACTGTTATGGTTATCAATAACATATACATCATTTTCGTTAATGTCAGTATCAAACAA
>JBGCFN010000040.1:0-4120 GCA_045106935.1 Gammaproteobacteria bacterium
GTTTTGTTGTAATTTAACGTAAGAAAGCTCAGGGTTAGGACTTTTGCTAGAAAATTATTTTCCAATTTTAATGTTCATTTTAGTGGGCTTAGGCGTCGGTCTAGGGCCGCTCATCCTCGGTAAATTAGTCTCTCCTCATAAGCCGGATGCTGAAAAAAACTCACCATACGAGTGTGGTTTTGAAGCGTTTGAAGATGCACGGATGAAGTTCGATGTGCGTTATTACCTTGTGGCTATTCTGTTTATTCTTTTCGATTTAGAAATTGCGTTTTTATTCCCATGGGCGGTTGTGCTGCCAGAAATCGGTATGTTTGGTTATGTCGCTATGATGATTTTCTTATTCGTGCTGGTTGTTGGTTTTATTTACGAATGGAAAAAAGGTGCGCTTGAGTGGGATTAATCTTTCAATTTTTGTTCTGTTATTTTATTTTGGTATTGGAATCTATTTAAGTGGGCATTGAAGGCGTACTAGAAAAGGGATTTGTGACCACCTCTTTGGATACGGTCATTAATTACACGCGCACAGGATCTATGTGGCCGATGACCTTTGGTCTTGCTTGTTGTGCGGTTGAGATGATGCACGCAGGTGCTGCACGATACGATCTTGACCGTTTCGGCATCGTGTTCCGCCCTAGCCCAAGACAGTCAGACGTCATGATTGTAGCGGGTACCTTAGTCAATAAAATGGCGCCTGCGCTACGTAAAGTTTATGACCAAATGGCTGAGCCACGATGGGTTATCTCGATGGGCAGTTGTGCCAATGGCGGTGGATACTATCATTATTCTTATGCGGTTGTACGGGGGTGTGATCGGATTGTGCCTGTTGACGTTTATGTGCCGGGCTGCCCACCAACAGCAGAAGCGCTGTTGTTCGGTATTATCCAACTGCAGAAAAAAATTAAACGTACGAATACGATTGCACGCTAGGAACGGATAGTATAAAAATATGTCAGCAAGATTAGAAGCATTATCCGCACAACTTAAGTTAGCTTTAGGGACAAACCTAAGCAAATTAGTTGTCGATTTAAATGAAATTACCGTCGAATGTAAGGCGAAAGATTTTATTGCTGTTTGTATCAGGTTACGTGATCATGGGGAGCTGAAATTTGAGCAGATGATCGACTTGTGCGGTGTTGATTATAGTGACTATGAAGATGGGTTATGGGAAGGGCCGCGTTATGCTGTTGTTTTACATTTACTATCAGTTTCATTGAATCAGCGCGTGCGTTTGCGCGTATTTGCGACTAATGACGACTTTCCTGTATTGCCAACCTTAGTTGACGTTTGGCCAGTTGCGAATTGGTTTGAGCGGGAAGCGTTTGATTTATTTGGCATTATGTTTGAAAACCACCCTGATTTACGCCGTATCCTCACTGATTATGGTTTTGTTGGGCACCCATTCCGTAAAGACTTCCCGATGATTGGTGAAGTGGAAATGCGTTATGACCCAGAGCAGCAGCGTGTGGTGTACCAGCCGGTTTCAATTGAGTTGCGCAATAATGTGCCACGTTTAATTCGTGATGAAGGGCGTCATTCGTAATGGCTGAAATACATAATTACACCATGAACTTTGGCCCGCAGCATCCTGCGGCTCACGGCGTTTTGCGTTTAGTATTAGAGCTGGATGGCGAGGTTATTCAGCGTGCAGACCCACATATTGGCTTACTGCATCGCGGTACTGAAAAATTAGCAGAAAATCGGACTTATCTACAATCTATTCCGTATATGGATAGACTTGATTACGTGTCAATGATGGCCAATGAGCATGCTTATGTCATGGCGATTGAAAAAATGGCTGGCATAGAAGTGCCGCTTCGCGCTCAATATATCCGCGTCATGTTCGATGAGATTACCCGTATCTTAAATCACCTTTTATGGATTGGAGCGCATGGGCTTGATTTAGGGGCGATGACGATGTTTATTTACGCTTTCCGTGAGCGTGAAGATTTGTTTGATGTTTATGAGGCGGTATCAGGTGCACGTATGCACGCTGCTTATTATCGTCCAGGTGGTGTATATCGGGACCTGCCGGAAAAGATGCCACAATATGAAACATCGAAATTCCGGAGTAAAGCGCAGCTGCACAAGTTAAATGAGAATCGTCAAGGTTCTGTGTTGGATTTCATTGAGGATTTCACTAACCGTTTCCCAGGGTATGTTGATGAATATGAAACACTACTAACTGATAACCGGATTTGGAAGCAGCGTACAGTTGGTATTGGTGTTGTGACGCCAGAACGTGCATTAGCACTCGGTTTAACTGGGCCAATGTTACGCGGTTCTGGTATTGAGTGGGACCTACGTAGAAAACAGCCTTATGAAGTCTACGATAAATTAGATTTTGATATTCCAGTCGGTGTGAATGGTGATTGTTATGACCGTTACTTAATTCGCATGGAAGAATTCCGTCAATCCAACCGCATTATTAAGCAGTGTGTAGATTGGCTGCGTAAGAACCCAGGACCAGTCATCACGGATGATAATAAGTTTGCGCCACCTGACCGTGAAGGCATGAAAACTAATATGGAAGACATGATTCATCACTTCAAATTGTTTACTGAAGGTTTCCATGTGCCTGCGGGTGAAGCTTATGCTGCTGTTGAGCATCCTAAAGGTGAATTTGGTATTTATATGATGTCTGACGGTGCGAATAAGCCATACCGCTTAAAAATTAGAGCCCCAGGGTTTGCACATATTGCAGCGATGGATGAAATGACACGAGGCCATATGCTAGCCGATTTGGTGGCAGTGATTGGTACGCAAGATATTGTATTCGGTGAGATTGATAGGTAAGCCATGTTAAGCAAAGAATCGATTAAAAAAATTGACTATGAACTCACAAAATATCCTGCTGACCAACGTCAAGCGGCGGTGATGAGTGCTTTACGCATTGTGCAAACCGAGCATAATTGGTTATCGCCTGAGAGTATTAGTGATGTGGCTAATTATTTGGGTATGCCAGAAATTGCCGCCTTAGAAGTGGCGACTTTCTACAATATGTATGACACCGAACCTGTCGGAGAGTACAAAATTACGGTGTGTACAAACATTTCATGCATGCTACGAGATAGTGATGAAATCGTTGACCACTTGCAGAAGAAGTTAGGTGTTGGCTTTAATGAAGTCACAGCTGATGGTAAGTTTTGTTTAAAAGAAGGTGAGTGCATGGGTGCATGTGGCGGCGCACCGCTAATGAGTGTTAATAACACGAAAATGCATGAGTTTTTAACGCCAGAAAAAGTAGATGATATTTTGGAGGAGCTGAAATAATGGCAGCGACAAAAACATCTAAATCGAAAGCCGCTAAGCCAGTAATGACTGACTTAAAAGGGCAGACCTTAATTACGTTAAGAACATTAACAGAAAAAAATCCAGCCTCCTTGGCAAGCTATGAAAAGCAAGGCGGCTATCAACAACTTAAACGCTTGATTACAGAAAAGGTTAAAGCCATTGATGTGATTAACCAAGTAAAGGTTTCTGGTTTGCGTGGACGTGGTGGTGCAGGTTTTCCTACTGGCCTTAAATGGAGCTTTATGCCGCGTTATTTTGACGGCACTAAGTACCTTGTTTGTAATACTGATGAAGGTGAGCCAGGCACCTTTAAAGATCGCGATATTATTCGATATAACCCGCACCAATTGATCGAAGGGATGGCAATTGCTGCCTATACCTTAGGTGCTGAGGTTGGCTATAACTATATCCATGGTGAGATTTGGGAAGAATACGAAATTTTTGAAGCAGCATTAGCTGAGGCAAGAGAAGCAGGTTACATTGGTAAAAACCTATTTGGTAGTAATGTGAACTTTGATCTCTATGCTGTGCATGGTTATGGTGCTTATATTTGTGGTGAAGAAACGGCATTGATTGAGTCTATTGAAGGTAAAAAAGGCCAGCCACGTTTTAAGCCACCGTTTCCAGCAAGCTATGGTGTGTTTGGTAAGCCAACTAACGTGAACAACACTGAAAGCTATGCCAGTATCCCTTGGATATTGCAGCATGGCGGACAAGCATTCGCTGATGTTGGTGTTGCTGCGTCAGGCGGTAGTAAGTTGTTTTCAGTATCTGGACATGTAGAAAAGCCTGGCAATTATGAAGTGAACATGGGAATGCCTTTTACTGA
>JBGCFN010000041.1:0-6732 GCA_045106935.1 Gammaproteobacteria bacterium
ATGGAGATATAATCTGCCAATGTTTGTCGCTTATCATCATCGGTAAATTGACTTAGCACATTATAGGGCTTATTAAACAATACTAACTTACTCATCTCTCATCCTCAGATGTATTGCTCCAATGATTACTTCCCATATTGGCTAATGAATATATTCCAACTAAAGCTGTGTTTGTATATATCAATCTATCGCTTAGCTTGCTTACGCCGCATCTTCATCAATCTTTTAGCCAATACATAGACTAGACCCATCCCTGCCAATAGCACACTGATAGTGCCTAGCGGTAGAAACAGACTTTCATGCAACACGCCATCCTTATCAATATATTGATAAAAAGTATTTTCCAGCACTATACAAGTAATACCGACGACTAATAACATCAAGCTAAATTTTAATGCGTTCACATCAATCAACCCGTGATTCTTCTTCTATACAGGACTATTGTACTGACAGTAACACATGATATAACGATTGAGGCAGGGAACAGTACAGTAGTGACTGAATAATTCTCTAATGCTGCAATGACCAGCGTGTCACGTACAGAAAAAATTGCGAAAAATAATACGGATTCAGTATATGGAAAAGAATAGGCTTTTCTTATTGTTGGACCAAAGCCTAATAGATCAACGATTGTGAGAATAATTACTGTCCATAGAGGGTCAGATGTTAAATACCAAAGTGGCAACGAGAGAATCGCAGCAAAAAAGAACAACCAATCTGCCTTAGTAATACTCGTATCCACTCGTTTCCAAAATGCCAGACAAGCAATCAATACAGTCACACACCCAGACACCCCGGTTGACCATGCGCCGACACCAGCACCATCTTCTATCTGAGCAAAAAATATTACTAAAGTTGTAATAGACCATATCGCCCACGAGAACACATGAGGCTTTACTTCATTATTTATAATGGATCTTATATAAGGAATGAACGCAACAAATGTGAGCACAATCGCCAATGCACTCAGAACTTCCTTATACAACATCACTTAATCGAAAATGTGCTTTTACTATTATCTGGGTACAACCAGGTAAATCCATCTGCATCACTCGCCCTATAAGCGACTCTTACTTCTGAAATCAGATTGACTGGCACCTTATCAAAGGCTTTCTTAAATCCGGCTTCTGGGTCATCAGTTTGGATAGAGATATTAATTTCTCCCGCTCCAAAATCATGCCCATCGACAATATAATCTTCTCCCATCTCGAGCATGAGCCGTGTCTCAAGGGCAAGAATTGCATCAAAGTCAAAATCCTCTGTCACAGGAAACTGAATTACTAAGTGATATTTCATATTAAAATTTTATAAGGTTGATATTGAGCTGATTCTACCTGATGATGAAAGAAATATTTAAATGCTTCATCAGCGAACAATCATGAAACAATTCGACTGGCAATGTAAACGATTTGCACAACTAAGTAACGACCAACTCTATGAACTAGTAAAATTTCGTGTGGATATTTTTGTTGTTGAACAACATTGCCCTTATCCAGAGTTAGACGACAAAGACCGTCTTGCAGACACTCTGCATCTCATCGCTTACCAACACGCCAAAATTATTGCTTATGCGCGTCTGTTGCCTCCTGGAGCAAGTTATTCTGAGACAAGTATTGGTCGATTTGCTGTCGCTGAACCTTTACGTCGCGAGGGTATTGGCTCTATGCTCATGGATAAATGCCTCGAGCAAATAGCCACACTATGGCCAGACCATGACACTAAAGTTAGCGCTCAAGCTCACCTCGAAAATTTTTATGCTGCCTTTGGTTTTATAAAAAATTCTCACACTTATTTGGAAGATAATATTCCTCATATAGAAATGTTCAAAACCAAATCTCATGCCTCCTAACGAAACCTCTTTATTATGAATCCTAGGCCTTTAGGTAATATGCCTGCTGATCAATTTCTATCTGAATACTGGCAGAAGAAACCACTTTTGATTCGCAATGCCTTACCTGACATTAAGTCTCCGGTTGATGCAGATGTACTGGCAGGATTGGCCTGTGAAGAAGCAGTAGAATCTCGTCTCATCATTAGACAGGGGGAAGAATGGGAGCTTCAGCACGGCCCATTTAACGACGAATTATTCTCAACCTTGCCAAAAGAAAACTGGACCTTATTAGTTCAGGCTGTTGATCAATGCATCCCCAAAGCAGCTGACATGCTGGAATTATTTGATTTTATCCCACGATGGCGCATTGATGACTTGATGATGAGTTATGCCAATCATGGCGGAGGTGTTGGGCCTCACTTTGACCAATATGACGTATTCCTCGTTCAAACTAGCGGCCAACGCAAATGGGAAGTTGGCGGCACTTATGATGACACCTCTTCAATACGAGAAAATCTACCTGTTAAAATTCTCGACCATTTTGTAGCCACAGAGAGTTGGGTATTAAATCCTGGCGATATTTTATATCTACCACCTGGGATTGGTCACAATGGCATTGCGCAGGGTGATGGCTGCATCACTTGCTCTGTTGGTTTTCGCGCACCTTCTCACGCAGAAATTTTACGTGACTATACGGACTACATTGGAGATCAACTGACTGAATCGCTACGCTACCAGGATCTCGATTTGAAAAAACAAGTTAATTCAGGTGAAATTAGTACTCATACGTTTGAAAAAATTCAGCAAATCGTTTCCACCTATACTCAAGACTCAGAGGCTTTACGCCACTGGTTTGCTAAGTACGTCACCACGCCCAAATATCAACAAGTGAACGATATTGAACATTCCGAGTCAGAACAAACGTATTCTATCCCCCAAATTAAGCATCATCTTGCGTCAAATCATTGCCTGATCAGAAATGAAGGATCACGCTTTGCGTTCGTCACCGGGAGCAAGGATCACATGCTTTTTGTTGATGGCCAGCTTATCGAAACAAACGCTAACTGTAACGAGCTGATAGAATTACTCTGCAGCAAAATTAAAATTCAATCTAAAGATTTTATCCAGAGTGAAAATAATTTTGCTTTACTATTAACCTTGCTTAATCATAGCTCACTGTATCTAACACAATGAACAATTCAACAGACTTACACCATATTATTATTGTTGGTGGTGGTGCGGGCGGTTTAGAGCTGGCCACCAGCCTAGGAAGGAAATTAGGTAAAAAAGGCAAGGCTAATATTACATTAGTCGACTGCGAGCTGACTCACTTATGGAAACCTTTGCTACATGAGGTAGCTGCCGGCACACTCAACTCATATGAAGATGAAGTGAGTTATTTAGCACTGGCCCATAAAAATCACTTTATGTTCAGGCTCGGGAAAATGGATAGCTTGAATAGAGAAGCTAAAGAAATCAGCCTATCCCCGACATTAGACAAAGACGGTGTTGAATATATACCTAGACGCACTTTTAAATATGACACATTAATATTTGCAGTGGGCAGTCAAACAAATGACTTTGGTATTCCAGGCATTCAAGAACACTGTATGTTTCTTGATACACGTGTTGAAGCTGATGTCTTTCACCAACACCTCTTGCGTAATGCCTATACTGCCCATGCACAAACAGGCCCTTTAAGAACGGGACAATTAAAAGTGGCCATAGCAGGTGCTGGTGCTACAGGTGTAGAACTCTCTGCTGAATTACATGAAGCGTTTAATCAACTAATTAAATTTGGTATTGATCAATTAGAGAAAGACGACATTACCATCACGATTATTGAAGCCGCTGATAGAGTACTCCCGGCATTACCCATAGAATTATCTGATAAAACTCAAGCCGCCTTAGAAAAAATTCATGTAGACACATTAACAAGCCATCGTATTAACGAGGCTACCAATGAGGGCTTTATTACTGATAAAGGCGGCCTGGTGCCTGCAGAAATTAAAGTGTGGGCAGCAGGCATTAAAGCCCCTGATTTCTTAGCCCAGATAGATGGTTTAGAAACAACGAGTAACAACAGATTGCTTGTTAAAGAAAGTTTAGAAACCACTATCGATAGCAATATTTTTGCATTGGGTGATTGCGCCGCCTGCCCAATGCCCGGGACAACTGACACCGTGCCACCTCGTGCGCAAGCGGCACACCAACAGGCATCCATGCTTGTAAAAACGATGAAAAATCGTTTGAAAAATAAGCCACTTCCCAATTATCGCTATATTGATTATGGCTCTTTAATTAATCTTAGCAACTACACGACAGTGGGAAACATGATGGGCAATTTACTTGGCAAAAGTGCTGGCAGCGTCATGATAGAAGGTATCCTTGCACGCTTTGTCTATATATCATTATATAAAATGCATCAGCTAGCTATCCTTGGTTTCGTCAGAGTAACTCTCACCACTATTGCCAATATCATTACGCAAAAAACCAAACCCAGAATGAAGCTACATTAATAAAGACCATGAAGCTCTATTATGTACATGACCCTATGTGCAGTTGGTGTTGGGCATTTAGGCCTGTATTACTCGAACTCACCCATCAACTCCCAAGTCATATCGAGTTTATTCGATTACTTGGTGGCTTAGCAGCAGATAATGACAGCCCCATGCCAGAAGCTACCAAACATTATGTTATTGATAACTGGCGTCGTATCCAACAACAGCTACCTGATACCAACTTCAATTATGACTTCTGGAAAGAATGCAAGCCACGACGTAGCACATACCCTGCTTGTCGCGCAGTTATTGCAGCCAGACAACAAGGTCATCAATATGATGAAGAAATGACATATGCCATTCAAAAAGCGTATTACCTGGAAGCAAGAAACCCTTCCGACAATGACACCTTAATAAAACTTGCCGGCGAAATTGGAATAAATGCTGAACAGTTTCATCGAGACTTACTTAGTCCAGAGATCAACCATGAACTTTCTGACGAATTAACTACCGCAAGAGATCTAGAGTTAAATTCATTCCCCAGCTTCTTACTTACTGAAGGTGAAAAAAGACTGCCTATTTCTCCAGATTATCAACACGCAGACGTATTATTAGAAAAAATTCAGCGAACATTCTAGTCACCTACATTCGAATAAATTATTTCTTCTTAAATAACGCAGTCAATGGATAGAGCGTTTGTCCAATATAGTTCGTGGGTAATTTAACCGTGGTGCCATAATCTGCTGGCCAAGCATGGCTAGGCATATGATGCGTGTTGAACAAACGATCAAACAACACTGTATGCGCAGAATAATTCGTATCAATTGCCGGCTTTTCCGAACTATGATGCCAATGATGAAATTGTGGCGTAACAAAAATATACTTTAACGGACCAAATGAAAAACTTAAATTGCAGTGGATTAATATTGCTTGTAACGCAGCAAAAGCGACATAAGTATTCAACGCTATCTCATCTGCTCCTAACAGATACAAAGGCACCATCACCATAGCTCGCTCAGAAAACACTTGTACAAAGTGACCACGTGATCCTGCCAACCAATCCAGATTTTCAACTGAATGATGTACCGCATGCACAGGCCATAACCAAGATACTTCATGGTACAAACGGTGTTCCCAATAAAGCACAAAATCTGCACATATAATAATTAAGACCACTTGCAACCACAGCGGTATAGACTGAATAAATCCTTGCAAGCTCGCACTCACCGCCCAATCAAAATGAGTCGCATGATAATTTGCGTAAATTAGAATGGCCGAGATCATTAAGTGATTAAAACAAAAATAAAATAAGTCCAGCCCCCATTCACGACGCAAGATGATTTGATTTTTATATTTAGGAAATAATTTTTCTAGTGTCATGAAAATAAATACTGAGCCAAGAAAAGCCAATATCAACCAATCCACTCCCAAAGAAAGACGTCGCGCTTCGACTGATTCAATTGGCACACTATAACCTCCCAATGCAAAGGCTAATAAGGTTAACCCCACCCCCATGAGCCCCATTGATTTATGCTTATTTAACACAAACGTCAGCACACCAAATAAAAGAGAAAAATACATGCCGTATTTCAACACTTTTTGTAGAAATACAGCGTCATACGCCTGTCTGAGTTCGATTGTCGTCAAGTAAGAAGGAAATAAATATGCCAGCACTGCTAATAAACTTAACCCACCTAAGAATAACGAACTATAACCACTGATTTTCCCTTCACCCAAACGAAATTGATTCTTTTCATCTAGCGGGACTTCACGTTCACGGTATCGATAATCCTTACTCATATCTATTTTTACTCAGCTTCAATTTCTTTCAAAAACTGGATAGCCATATCCTGTGCACTATTTCGATGTCGATCTGTTAGCTCTCCCCATTGTTCGCAGTATTCACACAATCGCCCTGCATTAATATTTTCTAGGGACTCACCAAGCTTTTCTCTCAAATAGAAAATATCAGATGATAATTCGATTAATTCTGCTGTCTGCTTGTCCGCATGCTTTCTTAGGCTAGCATAGGGAACAAAACTTTTAGCACAGAATATGTACTCATTTCTCCCTTTAGCCGCTTCTTTTAGATGCGGTATCAGCTTTTCGTCTAATTCATCTTCAAGCGAATCGAGTTGTGCATATAATTTTGATCGTGCAACCATAATGATTAAGGGTTAACTTTATTAGCTAATTTATGTAACCTCATATTGTAGTGCATCGTGAATATATAACCAAAACCTAGTTAGCCAATTATTTATGTCTGCTTTCGACCCTTAGCGGACATACGCACTTTGCTAATATAAAATAAAGTGCATTAACAATATTAAATATATTTGTGAGATCTAGAGATAAAAAAGAACATCATCCAAAGAGACATGTAGCATATAAGTTTCTATT
>JBGCFN010000042.1:0-10696 GCA_045106935.1 Gammaproteobacteria bacterium
GCAGGGTTACAGACTAGACGGGGCGATCTCATAATCGGCAGGTCCCAGGTTCGAGTCCTGGTGGACCCACCATCCGCTAATCGTATACATTTTTAAGATGCCTTTTCTAGTAAGTCCAATACACTTCGGCAACTCAATCTGAAGACATCCTCTCTCTTAAATGTGATGTGGATTGGCTAGATATCAGACTCGCCACGAGTGTCATAGGGATATTCATATAAGTGACAAATTCCCGACATATTGTCTATCCGACTCCTAAAGCTGCCTTAATATTGGTCGATATTAAGTTTTAATCAATATATAGATAGTTTTAGGGAGCAGATGGAACAACTAAGCGACTCGTTATTGCTAATGCTGAAGACTTGCACAGATCTTCCCAGCCCACCCGCAATCGCCACTAAAATTATCGAATTAAGTTCATGTGAGACATCAGGCTTAAGTGATGTCGCAGATGTCGTGAGTATCGATCCCGCATTAAGTGCAAAACTATTGCGCATGGCAAACTCACCTCTTTATACTAAACAAAGAAAAATTGAGAACCTTAGACAAGCAATCTTATTATTTGGCTTAAATGGCACCTTAAATATTGCCCTCAGTTTTTCGCTTAAACAAAGCGCGGTAGATAATGGTGATTCTGGATTAAACTATAATTTATATTGGAAACGATCATTGGCCTCTGCCATGTTATGCCAGGACATTATTCAACGTTTGGGTAACGCATCTAAAGACAGCGCATTTTTAGCAGGATTGCTGCAAGACATTGGAATGTTAGCTTTAGATAAGGCTAGACCAGATTTATACAATAACAACAGTTTCGAACAGTCCGCACATGCATCTCTGTACCAACTAGAGCGAGATACCCTAAATTCAGATCACAGTATCGTTGGCACTTGGCTTTTAGAACAGTGGCGCTTACCTAGCATGCTTCTTGATCCTATATTACAAAGTCATGCAGGCATTGACTCTAATCAAGAGTGTAATTCTGATCTTTCAAAAGCTGTTGCATGCTCTAGTCTTTTTGCAGATATTTTTATTGCGCCGGAAGATGATATTCCTACGTTAATAGCAACTTCAATTAACCAAGCAAAAAATATCATTAATCTAAGTGATAAAGAGTTTCATAGCATCATAGAAACTTCCTCAGAAAATTATTCTGATCTTGCTCAGATGTTTGACATAGAACTTGAAAATCCTCATATGCTCGACTTTATTTCAGAGCAGGCTAAAGAAGTGCTTATTCTCAGAAATTTAAATCAGATTAAAGAAACTGAACATTTGCAAAAAGCAGCTAAAAAGCTCGAATCTAAAACTGCTGAGTTGGAAGAACTTAGTCGCAGAGATGGTCTGACTAAATTGTTTAATCGAAGATATTTTGATGAGTCAATTGAGGTAGAATTTCAAAATGCCAACAAATATCAATGGCCGTTAGGTTTAATTTTTATTGACCTAGATTTCTTTAAACAAATAAATGATACGCTAGGCCACGATGCGGGCGATGATGTTCTACGGGAAGTAGCACTTAAGTTATTGGACTGTACTCGAGACTCAGATATTGTTTCTCGTTATGGCGGAGAAGAGTTCACTATTATCTTACCTGGCACAAATGAAGAGGGCGTAAATATCACATGCAATAGAATTATTAATGCTTTCCGTAATTCTATTATTAAACTCAGCAACGGCAAAGTTGTTAACGTGACTGTCTCTGCAGGCGCTTGTGTTTATGATGGCACTGATGAAAAAATAAAAGATTGGTATGAGCTAGTCAGACAAGCAGACCAGGCTACATACCAATCAAAAAGTAATGGTCGAGATCAGTATTGTATAGTTAGTGATATTCAACCATCAGCCGAAGGCGAAAAAGTCGCTAGTTAAGTTTTGCTATTTGCTCAAGCCTTTAAGGCTTGATCTAAATCATCAATAATATCTTCTACATCCTCAATACCAATTGATAACCTGACTACCTCTGGTCCTGCACCCGCAGATATCTGCTGCTGCTCAGATAACTGCCTATGCGTGGTGGAAGAAGGGTGTGTAATCAAAGATCGAGTATCACCAATATTGGCCAGGTGAGAAAATAGCTTACACCGATCAACAATTTTCACCCCAGCTTCATAGCCTCCCTTAACGCCAAAGGTAAACACTGCTCCTGCACCTCCTGGGCAATATTTCTGGGCTAAGGAGTAAAATGGGCTGTCGCTTAATCCTGCATAAGACACCCACTCAACTTGGCTATGATTTGTTAACCACTTAGCAACTTCTAATGCATTATCCGCATGCTTCTTCATGCGTAAAGATAAGGTTTCAGCACCCGTTAATGATAAATAGGCATTCATTGGAGACATCGTTGGACCCAGGTCTCTTAAACCAATGGCATGCCCATACATTGTGTATGCCATTGGGCCAAATTTTTCATAAAAATTTAATCCATGATAAGCCCCACAACTTCCGGCTAAACCTTGGAATTTATCATTTTGTGACCAGTCAAAATTGCCTGAATCGACCACTGCCCCACCCATGGCATTACCGTGACCAGATATAAATTTAGTTGTTGAATGAACGACAATATCTGCACCGAATTCAAATGGCCGACATAACGCTGGCGATGGCAACGTATTATCAACAATAAGAGGAACACCCGCTTCATGCGCTATTTCAGCTATTTTTTCTATGTCACATACAACACCACCGGGATTCGCGAGGCTTTCTGTAAACATTGCTTTGGTATTGTGTGTCACCGCTTTTCGAAAATTTTCTGGATCAATTGGATCTACAAAGATGACGTTCCAACCAAATTTTTTAAAGGTGTGCCCAAATTGAGTGATTGATCCCCCATAAAGCTTATTCGACGCGATAAAGTCATCGCCCGGCTCCATTAATGCAAACAAAGCGAGTAATTGTGCTGAATGCCCAGATGCCGTACATGTGGCACCCACACCCCCCTCAAGACTCGCCATTCTCTCCTGGAATACACTCACCGTTGGATTCGTTAGACGGGAATAAATAAACCCCGACTCTTCTAAGCCAAAAAGTGCCGCTGCGTGGTCTGCATCCTTGAATACAAACGCCGTCGCTTGTGTAATAGGCACAGAACGCGCGCCTGTTGTTGGGTCAGGTTCCGCACCTGCATGTATTGATCTTGTTGCAAACCCCTGTTTTGAATTGTCAGTCACAGCTTCCCTCGAATAGTGTAAGTTAATGTTATTTAATGCCTTATAGTATCTTATTTATACATATGAGGTAATTCGAATCAGCTATTAACTTCTTCGATCAATTCTTGATATCAATCTTGTCTATATTCTGCCGCCAATACATGTGAAATCAGTCACACCCGCACTCACTTATCTATTTAATTATATAGATTACAGTTAATTATCTATGCAAATGCGTGAAATAGGACAACGTATTTCTATGGGTCTTTATCTATATTCCTGGTATCTATCACAAATGACTCCACCAATACCCGTGAATTTATCTGAAACAAATATTAGTAATGAGATTTCATTCGTCCTTCAGGGTGATGAAAGTTTGACATCTAACAATAGTCAGAACCGAATCAAGCAAAAATTGCTTGATCATATTTATAGTGGCACAGATGTAATACTCATAACGAGTTCTCAACAAAAAACAGGTTCTTTATTTCTACAGCAATGCTTCAACGATAATCACGATCAAATTCGCACCATATTTTTAAATAGCGACTCTTTCCCTAAAGAGGATTTTGAATCAAACAATCCTGCACATGATTTATCCATGATATCTGCAGTAGTTTATGAGTCGATACACCTTGATACACATTTCGCAATTATCTTAGATGATGCTGACCAACTCCCTCTACAAATATTAAACGAGCTAATTAAATTAGCACTAGCTATTAATACTAGCAAAAATAACGTCAACTTTATATTTGCTGGTGGCCCTAGTCTTTTAGGAGTAATTCAGCAAGTGTCAGATATCACTCGTTTGAGTTTAGCTCATTGCTCATTAGACGAAATCACTCAAGAAGATATTGAAGTCTATATTGATGAAAAACAATCTGAGTGTGTGGAATCCAAAAAGCTTAAATTTAATAAATATGCATTAAAAAGAATTGCCACACATGCAAATGGTAGTTTGCTTAAAGCAAGCACGTTGTTAGAGTGGTGCCGCGAGTATGCTATCCACACAGGCAATTTCAAAGTAACGGTTGGTTTCATTGATGAAATACTGAAAAACACTGAGTGTAGCCATCTATTATCAAATTATCCTGCCGCTGACTTTTCGTTTACTGACTCTGTTACTTCACATAGTAAAGATGAAAATATTGAATTTACAAAACAGGACGAAGCACTTTCAGAACAACCCCTCATTGAAGAAGAGTCCAAAACGATTTACATCGATGAAACAAACACGAATAACAACAATGAAGATGCCCTACAAAATGTTTATGAAAAAGTCATGGCAGCAACCCCTAGTGATATCGTGTCTATTGATGGTTCAGACGTAAAGAATATTTCAATAGAAGAAGACAATTCCACCAAGACTGTTTCCCTGGAAGATTCTAAACAAGATTCAAATAATGAAGAAATTGAATATCAAGACAGCTACCACATTGAAGCATTAAAGGACATAAACACTCCACTCAGCCCAACCTATGCTGAAGATGATATTTCACCTGCTGAGGCTCCGGCACAGCTAACTAGCACATCAAGTAATGCTAACAATTCTGTATTCTTATGGACATTCCTTATTCTGTCACTATTGGTCGGGGGTTATTATTTAATTTCATCTAACATAATTTCTTACAACGACATTCGCGCTTACATCGGCACAGTCACTTCTAAAAACGACAACGAAGACGCAACTTCTATTGATCACAATATTATTGCAACGGTCACCCCATTGATTTCAACAGATAACAAAAAAGAAAAAACAAATCAAAAAATTTCTTCGCTACTTGAGTTGGCAGAATTACAAATTAAGCAAAAGAAACTGAGTACACCACCCTCTGATAATGCTTTAGATACTTATAAGTTAATTCTCAATTCAGATCCCAACAACAAAGAAGCCTTAGCTGGTATTAATCTGATTAAAGATCGTTATCAGACTTGGGCTAAGCTAGATATCAAAGATGGTAATTCAAAGCGTGCTATTTATTTTCTACAAAGAGCTATCGATATATCACCTGATGACGAAGCACTAAATCTGTTATCTGGACTTCAGTAATTATAGTCACTCTACAGCTAGCAATATATCTTCAAGTTGACTGAAACTAATTCGGTAGTTTGCTTTATTAGCTATCGCTGGACTTACAACTGACCCTGTTAAATAGATTGTACCTTTGTTCAAATCATAACCTTCAAGATAACTTTTCTTAATTAACCATCTTAGAGCTTCCCACCTATCTTGAGCCTTCACATCAATACTATTTACAACAACTTTTTCTTCTTTTGAAATACTTATCTTGACGGAGTTAATATCAATATCGCCTAACATAACAAATGTTCCAAGAATAACCCTATAAGCACCAACATTAGCGGCAATAATATCATTTGCTTCTAATGTATTTGCTTTTTCAAAATGAAACAGTGGCACTTCTATTGCTGGTGCTACTGCATCAATCAGGTCAGCTATCGCTTTATCTAAGTCTTCCAGATCGTCTATGTTTCTCTTCAATCTAAATGCCAGTTCCGCTTCGATAAATGCAACTTTATTCTCAATATAGATAGTTTCTCTTATCTCTTTGATATTATCCTCGACAAGCACACCCATGACTGGCTCATATGAATAATATCTTTTTTGCGCGGCCTTATTAGTTAGGCCCGCCTTAAAACCAATAATTTCATCTCGTTTATTTTCTAAGATACAGGCTTGCACCAAATATGCTTTTTCTTTTGATTGGATTTGTGATTGGGGAAAATACTGCGAATTATTGAAAACTCGATAATACTGATGCACATTATCGCTAAACGGTTGACAGCTATTCTCTGCATAAATTTGATTATGACTAATGCCTATGACTAGCAAGGCTAATAAATCAACTTTGATGTTCAATAACTTCAAATCAATTTTTTGCAATGAGGAATTTATGCGCGCTTGCACATAGAATTGATAGCAGTACCGCTATCACAAACAAATACAACCCATAATGCGTTTCCGCATCAGCAAACAACTTTAATTTTACACTTGCAACAATCACCGCGACAATAAATACATCAAGCATTGCCCACTTACTAATTGCTTCTAGCATTTTAAAGTTATGTCTTGATAATAAGTTTGGCCTCACCCCACCAACAATGAGTAGCGTATATTTAATGCTGGGCAGCACAATCGTAAATATCAGTATTACTCCAAACAGTAACCATTCTTTCTCTGCTAACAATGTCTGTAGTGCTGAGTAAATCGATATCGTGCTGGTAAAGATATATAATTCACTTATTGATAGTAGCGGACTAAAAATTGAGAAGATGAATATTATGATGCCCGCCATAACCAACAAAATATACATTAATCTAAAGTTCAAAATTAAATTTCCCCAACTCAAACTCAATGGACATATTAGATAATCATTCTGCTTACTTGCAACTAGAAGAAACTCTACATATCTTAGAGGATAGTTTACAGCATAATCTTTTCTATTATTCACTAGAAAAACAATATATTAAAAGGCTCAAACAATTATACTCTCCTCGCTTTGATATTGAGCACTCTGAAACTGGCTCTTACACTTATGCCGCTCTACAATGTATAAATGTGTTTTACTTAGAGTATGAATCTATTTATAAAATAACGTTATCTGATAAATTTATTGCCAGTATTTATTTTTTATTAGATATAAATGCTTACACGTTAGACACATCTAACCACCAATCTAAATTAACAGAAAGCTTACTATCACTTTCTGAGTTATGGAGACTTGAATCTACTTTGGATATTGCAGACCTATTAGTTCAAACACTTACTCTAATGCGAGTTGATCTAATCGAAACATATGAGGCTAGTGTTTAAACTAAATGAATGATAATAATTTACACCCATTTGTGGTTACCCTTAACGCTGAAAAAGTGATTGAGTACTTTCGAGATAGACCACTTAATCAATCACAGCATGATGACTTAGCTGCCACTGATTTAAAATTAGATCAAGGGATTAAGATTGCTGGAGAATTTATCAAACAGCCCACAGACCAAGATAAGGCAGTATTTATGGCCAATGTATTAACTAACGCATTGGATAATGACAATGATTCTGCCATTGCCGTTGCCTGTGCATATCTAGCCACTAGATTTATTCATCTAAAACAGCTCAAAATCACTTCTCATGATGATCGAGTGTCTATTGAATTAATTAATGATCAGCTATATGCGGAGCCTATTCCCATCAAGTTCATTCCCAAAAAGGACCTGATGTAGATTGCAATTAACGATTTACCCATCCCCACATCGCCCAGCCCAGACTTAAGACTAAAATAATTAGTGCGATTGTTAAATTTGTTGTCATTTTATTTATTCATATAGTTATAGCGTAACCATATGATTAAAAATGATTTTTTGGTGTGTAATGTCGATGAAAATGGCATATTCTCTGACTATATGGTTGTTATACTCACTATTAAGTAGGTTTTCTTTACTCTATTTTGCGTTGCATATTTACCACACATATCAATCTATCAAGCGTTAGATATATCGCTATATTTGTGTATTAGAAGTCACTAATTAAGTAATTTAAAATAAGAAATCTCCATCAGATTCAAACTCTTAGGTGTCATTCATTGATGTTGCTTTAAAACAACAGAATTTAAATTTTTGTTGGAAAAGTACAAAATCACTGTGGTAAGATCGCAACGCTTGATAGGTATTAGGCTCTACTTAATGTTGTTTTCACATCATAAGTAGCACTCAAGGGACACGGGTGAAATCTAATGCTGAGTGGATTTATAAGGAAGAGAGGGAACTGGTACTTAAACACACCACTACCACTACATCCACAGCAAGCTGTTACTCGAGTACATTTAACTTAAATATTAAAAGATGGAGTACATCTAAATGAAAATTAAACTATTAGGAACTGCGCTTGCGCTAGGCCTAGCATCAACAGCTGTTACAGCTGGCGGTGTTGGCGGCGGAAACGCAAATTCAAACTGGACTATCTACGGATGGCAAAACTGGTCATACGAGTTAGTCTCTGTTGATGATGGCAACGGTGTCGAGGGAGATCGCGACATACAGCGTATCAACAATAACGCTGCTAACATTGGTTTCGCTGCTAGCCTACCTACTGGACTATCTATGGGTGGCCAAGATGTGAATGTAAACTTTCAATGTGAGCAATTCACTTTCCATAACCGCTTTAACGGATTTACTAATTTCTGTAACAGAAATAGTAAAATCAGCTTAAGTGGTGCGTTCGGTGAGATCATGTTTGGTCAGTGGCTACTTCCACACAACGAAATGGTTGCTCAGTGGGTTGACCCATTCTATGACGCAGGTGCTGACTCTCATACTTCAATCATGGGTAACATTGGTGGCGGCGCAGGCCAAGATGAATTCTATAATGGTTCATTCTCAACTAGCCAAGCTTTCAATCGTCGTCAAGAAGAAGTGGTTCAGTACTGGTCTCCAGACTTAAATGGCTTAAAATTCCGTATCGCAACAACTAACGCTGCACAAGATAATGCTGGTTTCACTGGCTTCGCTGGTGGTGGTGATAACCTTATTACTAATGCGGCTGGTACAGAAGAGCTTGATCCACGCATCTGGTCAATGGGTGTTGCATATGAAAACACTCTTTCAAGTGGCAATAATGTATGGCTAGCAGCAACCTATGAAGTTCATGATGAGTGGGCTGCAGTAGAATTAGGTTGTAGTGATTCAGATGATGAGTCATACCGAGTTGCTGGTCGTTATATCCATCAGTGGGGCAACGGCATGTCTACTCAAATTTCTGCAATGTGGGAAACTATTGAGTATGATCATGAAGATTGTATTACTTCTATCGCTGCAAACGTTGGTGATGGCTCTGGAAACCTAGAGTTAGAACGTGATGCATGGATGGTTTCTGGTAAGCAAACATTCGGAAATGGTTTTGACATTCGCGCTTCTTACATGAACGCAGACGAGTATGACTGTGATGTATCTGACGGCTGTACAACAGATGATGATACTGATGCGTCAGCATTTAACGTTGGTGTCTTCTACACAATGCCTGCAGGTACTGAGCTTCGTCTAACTTATTCAGAAGTGGATAATGAAGACAATGCTAATTATGACTTTGGTATTGGTGGCGCTGGAACTGTACTAGGTGAAGATGTTGATATGTTCGCTTTCGGTATTGTTCAATGGTTCTAATAAGTTAAATTAATTTACTTTAAAAGAACAAAACAGGCACCTTCGGGTGCCTGTTTTTTTTTATCTTTTATAAACTGCAAAATTGACCTAAACTATCTTTTATTGGTAGTGTCTATTTAGAATTAAACACTTTGGCTTTTCATATGCTTCCCAAAATAGTTTTATCGATTCTCCTTATTTTATCCTGCCCAACACTTTGGGCAAATTGTACGCCTGAGACTGTCAGTTTTTATCTTGACAAGGGGTTTACACAACAACAAATAACGAAACTATGCGCCCAGAGCTCTGAATCAACACCTGCATACCAGCCTTATCAAAAACCGATAGTAATCTACCAAGAAGGCTATGATAGTGGTAATAGCGTAGAAGAGCGTAAGGCGATAAGTGAATTAAAAGGCAGTATTGCTGCCCGTTCAGTTGATGTAACAGAAACACATATTAATTTTATCCGCAAAGTATGTATTAGAGCCGGCAACTCTCCAGAAAAGGATCAACGTATCGATAAGTGTATTGATACTGCATTCTCAATAGCAAGAGACGGTCTACGTGTAACTGACTCAGGGGCTAGTTTTCTATTATTTGGACAGCAAAATCTATCAATTTCAAGCACTAGCATTACCCGCAAATTTGTTACCGCTGACCCCTGGGCAGACTTCGCACCTGATTTACGTTTTTTATTGCAAAGAAAATATGAATCACAGGAAAAAGGAAATACAACAGATATCCCTCTAAGAAAAAGCGCTTCGCCACCTCAAGTCGTTAATGCTATTCGCACAATCTCGTCTTCCACAGACCAGAAAAAAACAGGAAGTAAAGAAAGCGAAGTAGCTAAGATTCTTGATGAAAACTATGTTCCTCCAACTGAAGAAGAATACATAGCTTCACAACCAACATTCGAAGAAATCAAAGAACAGGAAAAGAAGAAGAAAAAGTGGTGGAACCCGTTTGACTAAATAGTCACTTTACTTAATTAGCGATTCTTCTTCCATATTGCCAGGCACTGGAATATTCATTAACTCTAAAATAGTCGGTGTTACTGAACCTAGTCCTTTGCCATGTTCTAGTTTAACTTTATTATTAGCATGATTAATCACCATGCATGGCACAGGGTTCGTGGTATGTTGGGTATGTGGATCGCCTGTTAAAGCATCATACATTTCATCACAGTTACCATGGTCTGACGTCAGTAAGACATTCACTTCTTCATCAATAGCGGCATCCAGTACTCGCCCAACTTCTGTATCCATGACTTCCAGTGCCTTGATAATTGCTTCAGGCACAGCCGTGTGGCCGACCATATCACCGTTGGCGAAATTAACGATTATTAAACTATGCTCTTTATCTTCGATGGACTTTATCACCACATCAGCGAC
>JBGCFN010000043.1:0-3090 GCA_045106935.1 Gammaproteobacteria bacterium
TTTACATTTTGAAGATGTTGCCCAATTACTAGGTGTGCTTCACCAATTACGTGATCACGGCAATACCGTCATTGTCATCGAACATAACTTAGACGTGGTGAAAACTGCGGATTGGGTGATCGACTTGGGCCCTGAAGGCGGGGCAGGTGGAGGACAAATAATTGCTACCGGAACCCCTGAAGAAATCACTAAAGTAAAAACATCACACACCGGTGAGCATTTAAAATTAATACTGAAGTAATAATTTTAAAGACATTACAAATAATCTTTACACCATCACAGGCACATCACAGCTTCTTTCCAATTTAATTAAAAGCTTACTACATGAGCCATTGTCTTTGAACTTAAAAAGAGTGCAGACAATCTCGATAGTGCAATTGTCTCAATATCTTATGGAGTGGTTAAAGAAAAATGAAAGAAGAGTTATGATCCACACATATCGCCCAGGAATGACTAGAGAAAAACATTATTATTCAGAATTAAATTAACTGGTATTGATGCCAATCGCTAGCAACAAATACAAAAAATAGAGGCAGTCATAACTATATATAACACCTAAGAGCCAGCATATAGAGCGCAATCAAAGAAGGGTGCATTCAACAGTACTTAATCTATATAGCCGTATGTGAAGGCATTTTTTTAGTTATTCATGAATGTCAATAATAAAACAGTCCCACTCATGACAAGCTTCTTTACCTAATACATCCCTTACAATTTGCCAGCCCAACATCCTCTTGAGTCAATAATTTCCTTCCCACTCAGTCTTTCTATAGGAACCTCGTGGAATGTATCGTGATCAACTAACATCACCAGAATATTAGCCTGTTCTAACGCTTCATCTAGAGCTGCTAATTTGACGTTATTAATTCCATCTAAAAATATTGATAAATCTTTCGCGTAAGGCTCAACAACAAAAATATCAACATTGTGCAATTTGTTTGCTATCGCTTTTACAATGTCCAAGGAAGGACTTTCTCTGAAGTCATCAATATTTGGTTTATAAGTCATTCCAAATAATGCAATTTTTGGTTTATCTATATTTGCATAAGCATGAAAAACTTTTTCTGTTATATATAATGGTTTTGCATCATTAACCTCTCTAGCCAGGCGAATTAATTTAGATTCTGATGGCGCTGAATTAACAATAAACCATGGATCAACAGCAATACAATGCCCGCCCACTCCAGGCCCAGGCTGTAAAATATCCACCCTGGGATGACGATTTGTCAGTCCTATTAATTCCCAGACATTAATTTTTAATTTATCACATATGACAGATAACTCATTGGCAAATGCAATATTAACATCACGATAAGCATTTTCAGTCAGTTTACACATTTCGGCTGTTCTACTATTCGTCACGACACATTCGCCTTTAACAAAAAACTTGTAAAGCTTGGTCGCACTTTCCGCGCAACTAGGACTCAATCCTCCAACCACTCGATCATTATTTACAAGTTCTCTTAACACTTGACCCGGTAGTACTCGCTCAGGACAGTAAGCGACATTTATATCAGCGTTTTCTTCATTTTGATGAGGAAATATCAAATCAGGTCTAGATTCAGCTAACCACTGGGATATCATCTCTGTTGTTCCAACGGGAGATGTGGATTCTAATACAACCAGATTACCCTTTTCCAACATCGGCGCAATCGAACGTATCGCTGCTTCAATGTAAGAAGTATCTGGTTGATGCTCATCAACGAAAGGAGTTGGAACGGCAATAAGAAATGCATCGGCTTTTTCAGGAGATGTACTTGCCCGCAACTTTCCTGTCGTCACAACAGAGCGAACAACTGCATCCAAATCAGGCTCGATTATATGTATTTCGCCACGATTAATAGTATCAACAGCGTGCTGATCAATATCGACCCCTATAACCTCAATCCCTCGGCTAGCAAGAATGGCTGCTGTTGGTAGGCCGATATAACCTAGACCAATAACGGATATTTTATTTAATGCTGATTTCATTTTTTATACCTTAATTTTTTAACTTCATACATCCGCAAGAATTTTAACTATTTTTTCTGCCGCCTGACCATCACCATAGGGATTATTAACACTCACCATATGCTCATACTCTGCATGATTATCTAAGAGCACCACTGCTTCATCTACGATACGTTGAGTATTTGTACCAACCAATCTAACCGTACCCATTTCAACCGCCTCAGGCCTTTCTGTTGTGTTACGCGTAAGTAAGACCGGCTTACCTAACGACGGCGCCTCTTCCTGAATACCGCCAGAATCTGTAATAATAAGGTATGCTTTATCCATTAAATATACAAAAGGCAAATAATCTTGAGGATCAATAAGATGAATACGAGAACATTCAGCTAAAATTCTATAAACTGGTTCTTGTACATTAGGATTAAGATGAACTGGATACACAATTTGTACATCTTCTCGTTCACCTAGCTTTTTCAGAGACATGCAAAGATCTTCAAAACCTTTACCAAGATTTTCACGTCTGTGCCCTGTAACAAGAATAAGTTTTAACTTTTCATCTAAAAAAGAAAATTTAGCCTTAAACAATCCTTGCAGCTCTGAATTCATCTGTATTTTTGTTGTCGCAATCTGTAACGCATCAACAACTGTGTTTCCTGTAACATAGACAACATCATCTGAAACACCCTCGCTAAGCAAATTTTTTCTAGCATTTTCGGTAGGCGCAAAGTGTTGCGTCGAAATAACACTAGTTAAGTTCCTATTCATTTCCTCTGGCCATGGTGAATATATATTTCCTGTTCTTAACCCCGCTTCAATATGAGCTACAGTTACCTGTTCATAAAAAGCTGCTAAGCTTGCTGACAAAGTTGTAGTTGTGTCTCCATGCACTAATACTTTATCCGGCTTCCAAAGCTTTAATATATCTCTAACCCCAGCTAGCACATTAACTGTAATATCAGTTAGATCTTGCCCTGACGACATTAGGTTCAGGTCATAATCAGGAACAATCTCAAAAAAGTTTAATACTTGGTCAAGCATCTCTCTATGCTGAGCTGTTACACAAACCTTTAATTCAAAACATTCAGGCCTAGCTCTTAGCGCTGTTATTATCGGAGCCATTTTAATTGCTTCCGGTCTTGT
>JBGCFN010000044.1:0-3091 GCA_045106935.1 Gammaproteobacteria bacterium
GTAAATATCGGTATGTCATATTCGCCGACTACTTGCGCAGCAGCACTAGCAGTTACTTTTCCCCGAGAGGTGTTTTCATCAGTAAATAAAATAAATGTTTGGTGGCGGCCTTGTTGTTGTTTTGCTTCGTTGAGCGCCATCATCAACGCTTCTCCCAATGCAGCATAGCGACCGGCTAAGGTGGTAGTGATTCGACCTAACATTCTTCTAATTAGGTTTTGTTCGCTGGTTAAAGGCACCAAAATATAAGGTTTTTCAGCAAAGAGAATCACTGAAATTCTCTCACCCTGCATACGTGAAGTAAACTCATCTAATAATGAACGCAATAACTCCATTCGTGAGATTTCTTTTCCTTCCAATTTATAGTCTTTAAGTTGCATGCTCATCGAAGTATCAACAAGAAACACGATATCTCTCTCTGGCGGAGGATCTGGCAAACGCTTGCCTTGTAATACAGGTTGAGATAATGCAATTGTCAATAAACTTAACAGTAGGCCAAACAACCAGAATTTAGGGTTTTTCCAGAAATTTCGATTCGAGCTGGAAAGCCAGTGCTGTTTTTTAGCGGCGATTAATTTATCTGTGAATGGGTGATAAAAGTGGTTATACGCTGATAATTCTACATCAACAATTGAAGCGGTTTGTGAGGTACGGGGTTGCTTATACCAATAGATTAGAAACCCCCACAGAAATGGTATCAGCAATAACCATTGCCAGGATAAAAATTGTATAATTTCTAGTTTCATTTAAATTCAATTATCTAAAATGACGCTAAGAGCGCTTGAGCCATTGATATGATTGCTTAAATAACATTTCCATCTCTTCAATTGAAGAGGGTTTTTTGGCATAGCTTGCTGCTTCAAGTTTTCCAATAAATGACAGCCATTCAGCACGCTTTGGGGACTCACTCATCTGGGAATAATCTAATCTCGTTGAGCCTAAACCCTGTCTTAAATAACTGGTTAGTTGTATCGCTATCTGTTGATGCCTTTCACCTAAACGTAGAAAGTTATGTAATTTTTTTATACGTCTTAGGGCTATTTGTTGGGGTGACTGGCGAAATTTATACCAGCGCCAAATACCGAACATTAAAAAAAGTACCAACAGGACAACCCCTGAATAATACCAAGTTGAAATCTCAGTAGCTGCCTGATCCTCTGGCAGAATTAAACCTTTCAAGTGGGTATCTAATAAGCGCTCAATACTGGTTTTGGTATTTTCAGCCATTTCCGTTATGACCCAAGTGGTAATTCTATAAAAGGATAAAGTACATCAGCATCTGCTGGAATTTCAGAATAAGCAACCTCACTTTGTATTAAGGCTTTCTTGATAACATTAAAATGGTTATTAAAAGATTCGTTTATATTCGAATGAATCTGTGGGTCATTGCTATCTAAGGTTAGGTTTTCATCTGTTTTTATATCTTTTAAACACACCCCCCCACTTTTAGGCAGTTTTTTTTCCGCGGCATCAACGATGTGTAATCCTAGAATAAAGTATTGAGAGTACAACTCGCTGAGTGTTTTTATATTTAACGCGTTGAAGTCAAAAAAATCGCTAATTAAATAAATCATTGAACCGATATTTAGGTGTTGTTGCAGCAGTTCTGTGATGGACTGAAATTTAATACTGTCAGTATTTCTAGTTGTCGATATCTGCGGTGGATTATGATTGAATTTCTCGAGCAAAGAGTCGACATTTTGCTTTCCAAGCCAATGTGTTTTTGTCTCATCAATTAGCAGTAGATTTAAATCGATATGGTGCTGCTGAGATGCATGCGCCAGCATTGTTGAAAGACGCAAAGCTTGCGTAATTTTCAAGCGTTTTTTAGTACCAAAAATCATCGACTGACGTTGATCTAGAACAATGCAAAGACTTGGCCGGGCCTCCATATGATAAGTCTTAACAAAAGTCTCATCGCTACGAGCGCTTAAACGCCAATTAATATATCGTGGATCATCGCCCTGCTGATATTCCCTACTTTCAGCATAATCCATTCCACTACCCAAAGCTTTGGTCGGGAGCCAGCCTGCTTCTCTGGAAAGTTGTTGGTGTGCTGTATGACTAGAATGCAATATTTGTGAGGCTTGAATAGAAAGCGCAGCAATTTCATCGTTAGGCAATAAAGGGGTAAACGATCGAGACGAATTAGAGGGTATAGGTGAGGCCTCTACTTTAGTTTTTTTATTTAGTTTAAATATCGCACTCATATTTCAAATTGGATTTGTTTATGCTTTTCGGCTTATCAAGGTACTGGAACATTCTCAATAATTTTTTCAATAATGTTGTTCGCGTTTATACCTTCTGCACGAGCACTGTGGCTTAAAATAATACGATGCCTTAATACATCAGGAGCTATAGCGATAATATCTTCAGGTGTAACATAATCACGGCCTCTGATATAAGCCATAGCACTGCTTGCTCTTAGTAAGGCGATTGATGCTCTGGGAGAAGCTCCTGCACGTAAATAATTTTGCCATGAACTATCGATCAGGCTGAGATCACGCGTCATGCCTACCAGTTTCACTATATATTCTTCTAAAATTTGCTCAACATGAATTTCAGAAACCTCATGTCTCGCTTTGAGTACGGTTTCTGGCTTTAGTTGAGACTCTTCGCTGGTTGCCTGAATATTGTCATCTTCCCCGAAATGCAGTTTTCTATCTCTTTGTAAGATCAGAAGTTCTTCATCGGCACTTGGATAATCGAGGGTTACATGAAGTAGAAAGCGATCTAGTTGAGCTTCAGGTAAAGGATAGGTGCCACTTTGTTCTAACGGATTTTGCGTTGCCATTACTATAAACAAATCGGGTAAATCTCTGGTGACCCCGCCTACAGTAATTTGATGTTCTTGCATGGCCTCGAGTAAAGCAGATTGTACTTTAGGCGGAGCACGGTTGATTTCATCAGCTAATACGATTTCATGAAATAAAGGACCTTTGACAAAGCGAAATTCACTCTTATTTGGGTTGTAGATATCACTACCCGTTAAATCAGCAGGCATTAAATCGGGGGTAAATTGAATGCGTTGAAAAGATGCATGAATACCGCTTGCAAGCGCATGAACCGAGGTAGTCTTGGCAAGACCAGG
>JBGCFN010000045.1:0-9886 GCA_045106935.1 Gammaproteobacteria bacterium
GTTTCGTAGAGAATCCACCAGCATCCTCACTCAAGTTGATCAGTGGTTAAAAAGTAATGATGATGAATTTATACTCGCCTATGAGCAGGCAAAAACTAACAGCAACAAACCTGACTTAGACTTAGCTTGGCTTCAAGAATATGCAGTTAAACACTTTGAGCCGTCACGTAATTTAATGTTATAGAAAGTCCAAAAATAGATTTATTTAGATCTATCTTTAGGTGCGGCATGATCACATTTCTTACACTCTAACTCAGCACCAATCTTTGATTGACGCCCCTGTGGAGTTGATACCCAAGGTCTGTTTACCCATGGCGGGTTATGACGCACATGTTGGTAATGCCCACATGCCAATTCTGCTACCCAGTCAGATTCATCATCTTGATGATATGCACAAATTTTTTGCTTCATAATTCACCTTTCATAATATCTGACGATACTTCGCAACTCATGTAAACTGAGCCAATTAGTCACACACATCTATCTAGGCCCATTCATCATTTTTTATTCAATATCATGAAACTACTTATACGCAATATTGCACGCAGTGTCACCGAAGCACAGTTACGCTCATTATTTGAGACCTATGGTGCCATTCAGTCATGCAATATCGTGCTAGATAAAAAAACAGGCGAATCAAAAGGGTTCGGCTTTATCGAAATGCCAAAACCCGGCGAGGCAAAAGCGGCAAGTAAACACTTAAATGGCACAGAGCTTCAAGGCAATAAACTTCGAGTGAAAAAAGCAGAAATAAAAAACACTACCCCGCCTGACACAAAACCGAATCCGTACAATAGAAAAAAATGACGCACACTTCTAAAGACCCTTTACACGGAATCACATTAGAAAAAATTGTCATTCGACTAGAAGAAAAATATGGCTGGAAAGAACTAGGCAAGCGCATAAAAATCAAATGCTTCAATAGTGACCCAAGCCTCTCATCATCATTAAAATTCTTACGCAAAACGCCTTGGGCACGAAAAAAAGTTGAAACGCTCTATCTTCGCACTCAATGGACTGACAGTAATCCTTGGCAAGAAGCTAAAGAAACATTAAAAAATACACGCGACTAATCTAATTTTCGAGTTAACGCGTTAACATAATATCTTGAATCTGATAGTTGTGACGCTTAGATAACAATAATAAACATACAATCGCACCAATCAACGCCAGCATCATATCTGATTGCGTATCCCACACATATCCTTGCGTACCCAAGAAAGCTTCTGCGTCACCTCCAGTTGCTAAAGCGACCCACCATTCTATCAATTCATAGAATGCACTAAATGCTAAACAAACAGACACTATAAATAGATTTCGCCACCACTCACCATTAACTACATTCTTCCTGATTAATATTTCTCTAGTCAATAAAGCAGGCACAAACCCCTGCATAAAATGACCAAGCTTATCGTAATTATTTCGCTCCATTTCAAATGCATCTTTCAACCAATCAAAAAGTGGCACTTCAGCATAGGTATAATGCCCACCCACCATTAAGACAATGCAATGAAGTAAAATAAAGAAGTACAACATTGGCGTTAAACGAAAAGAGTTATAAGTTATCCACAATAAAATTGCCCCAATAATTGCTGGCAAGACCTCAAGAAACCATGTGAATTGATCTTTAGGTTGAATTCCCGACCAAATCAACACCAGCAAAAAAACAATGATCCATAAACGTTTAATAAGATTATTCCTTTTTAAATTTTCCATTATTTAAATAATATATCGTTTGATTTATAACTGTTTTATTACTCATCATGAATGTGTGTGTCGATGGCACACTAATATGATCATTCATCCCTTTAAGTTTTGTCCTTTCCACAGACACTTTACCATCGTCTGGCCCAGGTATAAGCGAGGATAAAATCAGATTAACGCTTCTAGTCCCAGCAATAATACCCAAATCAAATGTGGCATCCCCTAGTGAATTTGGAATACTCGCAGAATCAGTACCTAACTGTAGACCTGCTTTTCCATTGATTAAATTAAATCCAGGCACATCACGCATTTTATCAACCACCTCACTGCCTTGGTTAGGCGGCCCTAACATAACAACACGGTGCAGATTTGGAATTTCTTGTTGAGATAAATATTGTCTCACTAATATGCCACCCAGCGAATGAGTGACAAAATTAATTTGATCTTTTGAATCGCATTGAGATATCGCAGGATCAATAGCACGCTTTGCTAGCACCTCAATTGTATTTTCTCTAGATGGATAACCAAGATTAACAACATGGAAATTTTCTTCAGTTAAGTGCTGTTGAATTTTTCCCATTGAGCTGTTTGTACGCGCTAAGCCATGCAAAAGAATGACACAAGCAGCACGCGTGCTCATTGGCAAACAGATCAATACTATAATAAAGATGACCCTCATTCTAAAAATCATTTTTTAATCATATTACCTGCAAGGCATTGACTCAACATTGCCTTCAACTTGTCGACACCTAAGTTATTCATTAACTCGATATTATCTAGTGGAATTTGATCAACATCCACATGTTCAGTTATCACTCTCTCAAGACTATCTTCCCGTAGCAGATGAAGGATTGGATAAGGAGAGCGATTAGTATAATTTTCAGAATCATCCATATCAGTTCCACCAAACTGATACTGCGGGTGAAAGCTGGCTATTTGAAAAATACCATCAAGACGCATCTCTTGCAGCAGGCCATCAGCAAGATCAAGAAACTGATTGTAATCATAAAATTCTTGCAGGATATTGGCATGAATTAACAGTGTTGTTTCAACGAGAGTAGATTCTTCAAGGAATTCTAGTTCAGCTTCCAACGCAACTAATAATTGCTCTTCAGTCTCCGCATCTGTCACCACATACCGAACTCGATTTTTCACGACTTCACGCTTAGCAAAAGGACAGAGATTTAATTCAACGATAAAGTGCTTCACCCATCTCTGAACAGCTTTAATGATTTCTTCATTATTCAAAGTGGTATTGCACACACATTAATCATTCATCTCCAATGACATTTTTTAAACGTACTTTTCCATTATCTGACACCATTAATACCGCAACACCACCATCACGAAGCTCTTTTTCCAGCGCTAATGCTTTTTTCTTGGGTGCAAAAAATGCCTCAATACCATATTTAACATTATATGTTTTTTGCTCAGCACGATAGCGATGCGTCTGAATACGGCCACGAAGATAAATGCCTTCACTTGGTTGATTTAATGATGCACTAGTATATTCAAATAACCCATCTTCAGTTTGAGACAAGCTAACATACACTACCTCACCGTGACGTATCTTTTTACCATCAGACTCAAGATTAACTTCTGATATCTCATACCTTAATCGTGCATAGTTACCACGAAACATTGAACGAGGATCAACTGGAATCGTTTTTATTTTGATTTCCTGCCCGGTCAATAATGGCATAGCAGAAAGGCCTACCATCCCAGTCAACACAAGCAATTGAAAAAGTGCTGCAAGCAATAATCCTACAGCAAATGTTTTGCTCACTGAGCACCTACCTTAGCATTTGTATACTTCCAAAATTTGGCTGCACCCAACAACACGGCTGCAAATACTGCAAACAAAATAGCGCCGCCAATATAATCACCTATTAAATCGATATATCTCATTAAAGCCGTCAGCAATATTGTGATTACGCCTAAAAAGAAATAATGCGTCACACCATGTTGAATGCCTTTGATCACAAGACCAACACCTATACCAATCAGCGCAATATTATAGATAACTTGAAATATCTGGACTGACGATGAATGACTAGCAAACATTAATACAAATAAAGAAATCAAATAGAAAGCCAAAATAGCTGCGATGGGTATTAATTTATTAGTAGACACTGCAAGCATCAGTGAAGCCAACGAGAGTAGCGCGACAATCACAAACATAGGTGTTTTGTAATGCCAGCCTTCATTTATGAGTTCACGCCAAGGCTCCTCAAAACTCATAATAAACATTGCAATGAGCCCAAACCGCAACGACCAAATGGCCAGTACAGCACCGTAATCTTTGGCGCTTGCAGAAGTCTGTTGAGCTAAATAATGACTAGCCGCATAAGCAAAGATAAACAGTGACACGCTGACAGCAATATGCTCCACATGAAAATCAAAATACCAATGATCACTCCACCACATTGCGAGCGAGTATTCTATAAAACAACCAATACTGAAGACAACGAGAAGAAACAGGAGAATACTTTGTTGCCCACGAAATAACACATAGATAGAAGCAACAATAAACAATAAAAACAAACCCGGATAAAACCCAAAGTCGACTTGCATAAAAAACCATATCATCGCTAGTATCAATGACTGCATCATTACCCATGGACTACGCACTAAAATTGCAATTGGCAAGCACCCTAATGCCCACCACAACACACCATCAGGCATATGCTCACCTAGATGATAAATTTGTGCGATGAGAATTATTGATGCGCCGTAAAATAAATTAGCCAACAGAAATAACAACACTGTTCCATTAGCCATATATTTCTTGATAGCAATCACATGAGTCGCCATAGTCAGTGCAATCAAGCCAGCCATTCTGACGCCTCTTGGAATATCCTCCCAATTAGCTCCCAGCAAGGTAATCACTGCTAAGCCTATAAACAAGTAACCCAAGGAAATAAGCACATTGTAGCCAAATGAGCGATTACCTAATTGATGGTAATCAATATCATATTGTTGGCAAATTTTAATCGCTTGAGATTCAGTAATAATATTGCTCTTAACCCATTCTGAAACTTCCTTACCAAGATCATTTTTGAGCAGACGAATCAGGCGCATAATGTTTAATTATGAATAGCTATTGATTTTCATATGCATCGATTACTTCCCTCTGTTGTGAAGCAGCATCTAATAACTGCTGCTCAACGCCTTTCGCTTTTTCTAACGCTCTCAACTGAGGATCTAACACTGTCTTTTCTGATTCTTTAGCATGCATAGAAGCATTATCACTTTCTGAACAAGCACTGACACATAATATCAATACGAATAGTAGATTGCAGTATCGAACCATCATTCCGCCTAAATTCTAAATAATGAATAACAAAATATTGTAACCAATCAAGCAAAGCAAATGTAATTAAAAACGATTTCTGACTACAACATCCTCCAACGCCAATTGCCCTGGACGAGGCCAGGCGTCTTTTGTTCCTTTTCCAACAGTTACAAACATAGTGACAATATGATCATCTGGCAATTTAATTAACTCAGCAACTTTATCAAATTCAAATCCGTCCATGGGACATGAATCGTAGCCTAATGATTTTGCCGCAAGCATAATTGTCTGCGCAGCAAGACCACATGTACGCATTGCTTCATCTCTTTGCACCTGATCATTACCACGGTAATAACCATCCATTGCAGGCAACATAAATGCTTGTATTTCTTGTTCCGCATGTCGCCAATAGCGCTGCGTGTCTTTTTCCCAAGCCTTGAGATCAGCACATAAAACCAACAGCAATGAGGCGTCTGTTACCTGCTCTTGCTGCATGGATACTTGCTTAATTTGTTCACGCAACTCTGCATCATCCACAATCACAAATCGCCAATGTTGTAAATTAAATGCGGTAGGTGACAACATCGCTAATGATAAAAGTTCATTAATCTCATCTTCTGTCATCTTATGATTAGCATCAAAATGTTTAACAGAACGGCGGGAACGTATCGCCTCTAACGTATGCATAACTTCTCCTTGTTAATCTTCAATGTCTGACCAGACAGCATATTCATTTCCATTGGGGTCACTGAAATGAAAACGCCGACCACCAGGAAAAGAAAAGACAGGTTGGATAATCTTTCCTCCGGCTTTCTCAATCTTAGCTTGAGTCCCAGCAAGATTCTGACTATAAAACACTGTCAGCGCACTTCCATTCTCCGTGGTAGCTACTAAATTAGATCTGAAAAACCCACCATCAACGCCTTCATTTGAGAAGGCGATATAATCCGGCCCATAATCTTCAAACTGCCAACCAAAGGCTTTCTGAAAAAATGATTTGGCTAACTGAATATCCTTAGCAGGAAACTCCAGATAATTAATTTTTTCATGCTCATTCATTATTATTCACCGCATATAAAAATATAGACACTCACTAAGAATGGTATCGATATTTTTTATATTTTTTCTTTCGTGGATGTAATGCCAGGTTAGCTTCAGATTCTGCAAGATCAAGAATTTTTTTTAGCTCTTCTTCATCAATTAATTCTTTTTCTCTGATAATACCTAACAACGAACCAGCAATAATCTCCAATTGGATAATTCTTTTTTCCTGATCATTATCTGATTTACGAATGACCGAAATATTATCGCGAATTTTATTTCGTTGCCGAATAGAGTCATCATCAACTTTCGCCGCGTGCCACCAATTACCTACATCACCAAAAAGTAGTTGTTTTATAAATCCACTCATAATAATTTCTATTCGATTTTCATTACATGCTAGTCAAATGCAGACAAAGTAGCAACACTAGAGCTGCTCCATACGCCCTTTACATAAGCCTCACCAATAAGCAAGATCATCAAACTCTTTTACACAGGTTGGTCGTCCTTGAATTGCTGGAATTAATGTTTGACTTAGTGACTGGCCTTGCCACCCTTGCGGCATAGACAGTGCATGCGGCGCTTGAACAATATTGACTGACAAGGGCTTAAAGCCAGTAGCCGAGTAATATAGTGGATCACCATAGGTCACAACCACCTCGACCAATCTATTTTTCAACTCATTAAGTCCATAATGAATAAGCTCTTTCCCCACTCCTTGTCGCTGGTGAAGCGTACTGACCGCAACGGGCGCTAGCATATACACTGATATTTTTTCTTCAAAGCTCAAACGGGTGAAGAATATTACCCCTATAATAGCTTCTTGATCGTAGGCTCCTAAAGAGATGATCTCTTGATTATCAATCGCCAGTGACAATTTCAATGCGAGATCGCCTATTAGTGCCCCTTCTTTCTCACCTTCAGATGCGGTAAAGACAGATGAAAAAAGGCTTGCCACCTCACTTTTATCTGCTTTTGTAAGATATTTAAACATTATCTTCTTCCTCTTAATCAAAGCATGTAATGTCTAAAAAATTGCATAATCATGCGCCCAAATTAACGAGTGATTATTTTAAACTTAATAGCACATTTCATCGTCTTACTTTTAAAAAGATGCCAACTTAAATGGACTTATTGGTACAGATAAGGAAGATTTTAGTCACTATAGCAATGTGTAAATGATGAACATTCCTGTCAAAAAAATAAATTAACGCCAATCACCAATGTATGACGTGTAATGAAATCCCCCTGAATACGAATACGGTTATGCCGATAGCCGGCTTTGACCTTGGTTTTATCAATGGGGAAAAATGAAACCCCGAGCGTTGTCCAGTTGGCTTCTACCCAATCATTGCGGGTACTGTAAAAAATCTCGTTTTCTACAAAAGGCCTCATTTCTAAAGGTGTTAGTTTATAAGGTGCGGTGGCTGTAAATTCTTGGCGCAGGCGAACATCATTGTCACGCCAATCAGGTTGACGAAACTCGATGCGCGAACGGCTAGTTAATCGCCAGCCATCATACATCTTGCCATAATAAGCCTCGACCATCGGCCGCCTTTCCGTGCGCCAATCATCACCAATCCGAAAACGTGCCACCCGATATCCGGCGCGAAAGCTCCATTCCTTATTGAATTGGTAGCCGAGACTAGCACCCGTATAACCCAGGAAAAGCTGTTCATTGTCACGGCGTGTTGCAAGGTTGGAGCGTGAGAGCATAAACCATTCTTGGTTTATCGTTTTTTTCAAAAGCAGGTTATAGCTTGATCCCCAGTCATCTTCGGCGTGCACATTAGAAATAAATAGAACATTAAGATGCAAAATCAATAAAAATTGAAAGCGAAACTTCATTTTATTACTCAAAATAATAATTGTCTAACAACTCACAACTTCCTTAGATAAAGATTAAGAGATCAACGCTAGAATAGTGCCGCTATAACCAATGCGAGACAGTATAAAACCAAAAACAAAACATATCGGAAAGCTCAGTATAATTATGAGCGGCTTTCGAATAACTTTCTGTTGTTTGCGAGCCGGCCTGATTCCACTAGGAATGATACAGCCAACTATCTTATCAAGTAATCCACTAAACAATAGTAAACTTAAAAATAATAAAGGAATGATGATAGCCACCGGCCAGAAAGCTGTAGTCAGCAATCCCAACAAAGCATCGAACACCACTCCAAGCAACACACCCAAAATTGCTAACACTAGAACATTCATCCAATCACCAATATGCATGCTTCGCCTTTTGTCCACATCATCATTCATCTCGCCATTCAAATTCGATATAGCTTTATCAGGCTTCACTTTTGATTTTGTTATCAACCAAACACTGATAGCCATAATTACACAGGCAATCACAAATATTAGAGAGATAACAATAAATTCAGTCATGTTTTAGAAGTATCCTTCTTGAGAATATTTGCACTTTAAAGAATTAACAATATTGATGCAGACCAAATCAGCTCAATAGCAGTCATTACGCTTCACACTAGCGGTAGCCTTATACGAGAGTTGAGATTCGATGTATCTGTTAGACAAATCAGAGGGAGGCGCTAAGGACAAATTGGCGCATCATCTGGAAAAATACTCAGTGGTTCGATACTCGTGAGTTAAACTAAATCACTTACGTTTTCTACGAATTAAGCCAACACCAATGACCGCAGCAGTACCAAAAAGCCAGAAAGCACCAGGGAGAGGTACAGGTGGGGGCGGAGGTTCAGTACCAGTCGGCGTGTAATCATAGGTTAATGAAAATCTTGTGCTCCTAAGAAAAGTAATTCTATTAGTAGTGCCGCATGGCGCAGTTCCTATCGCACAATCTGCACCCCTACCATCAAGAGATGCGGTTAAGGAATAAAAAAGCTGTAGCCATATCTGATCGGTGACACCATTGTAAGTAAAAAATCGAAATGGATTTTCACCAGTAGGCAGATAATCAATCGAATTCCTTAGTGTGACTGCCCAAGAATCGGTTCGCGGATTAACACGATAATTAAAATCACCGTCAGTGCTTCCCACCTGAATTCTATCCCGTCTAAGTGTGGAGCTGTTGCCAGGTAAAACCCAAAGCCAATCCAAAACTACTTGTGAGCTATAACTAAAATCGGTTGAAATGCTAAGCCCAGAATTCTCAGGGCGCGATAGCCAGGTACCACCAGTTTCTACATTGTAGGATAAATTGACATTATTCAAAGTACCAAGACTACGATCAAAGCAATCAAAAACAGGGCCGAACACTTGTGAAGTCTGCTTAGCAATCGTCATACCTTGTACAAAACAGCCGCCCGTGGAACCATTTGTTGGACCAGTGCATGAAACGTCTCGGTCAATAATATTGCTGGCACCAAGGGATTGGGTTTGTGTAATCGTTGCCGCATAAAGTGAGTGCGAACATATCGAAACTAGCAAAACAGCTAAAGAACAAAGTAATTGACCACTCGAAGGAAAAACAGTCAGAGCGTTTCCTGACAATATAGAGGTGTTTTGATTAGTCATGTTATTAACCTTGTTCATTGCTAATAGTATGCAGATTAACATGTCATTAATAATTTTACAGTTCCAGTGTAAATATAAAATAAGGAAATTGGCAAATCGAGACCAAAAATAATTGAATTCTTAATGTTTGCTAATAGCCTAAAGCAGTCGTTAAATTATAGCGTATATTAGCAAACTCAAATATACCGATCTACAACAGACTTGAATGTCTGCTAACGACCCTTAGCAGACATTACCAATCTAAGCCATATAGTCAAATATCAGATTAAAAATTGAAGTGCTAAGCATTTAGATTAGTTGGTATATGCAATAATATTAATGTCTTATATCTAAATTGGATAAAAATGC
>JBGCFN010000046.1:0-9271 GCA_045106935.1 Gammaproteobacteria bacterium
TGGGACTTATCATTTAAATGAAAATAATGACTATGTAGTCACAAAAACCGGAGAGCAAGGCTCTGGAATATTGCGATCTATGTCAGACGCAAACTGTTTTATCTTTCTGCCGATGGAAAGCAACGGAATTAGCAAAGGCGACAAAGTTGAAATTTGGCCATTTGATTCATTTATTTAAATTCACAAATCAAATTTATCTAAATCATTACTAAATTCGACAGCACCAGCATAATGCTGCTGCACCATTTCTAACGTTTCCTTTTCTTTGCCGAGCGTTCTCTTCATACGATGAGATAAAATTAATTTTTTCACGTTAGCTTCATTGGCAATCTTGCCAATCTCAGAAGGTGGCATATGTAAGTTTAATGCAAATCGATTGGCATTCTCAGGCACTGCGTTATGCGCGACTAAAATATCAGAATCCATTGCTAAATCTGCTAATACGTTAAACTTATTACTCATATCTCCTGAAAAAGTAATCGCACATCCTGCCACATCGACTCGCCATGCAACTGCTGCCAAGGGGCCATGATGCACAGGCACTGCAGTTATCATCAAATCATGCTCAAGATGAAATTGACTGCGCGCTTTTGTCAAGCTCACGTTAGTTATGTTTATATGATATGAACTTTTATTACTTGTCTCGATATAGTGATTAAGATATCCATAAGCACCCTCTTTACTATACAAGGCATGAATAAACTTACTTGCCGACGGCATAATAGTATTGCCTTCCGGACCATAAACAGATAAATCATTAGTTCGATTACTAAAATATGAATATTTTATATATTCTGAAAAATCAGCACTATGGTCCACATGAAAATGTGTGAATGCAATTGCGTTGACATGATTAAAATCAGCACCTGATTTTTCAAAGTTATAACTGCTTCCACCGCCTGCATCGATCATAACAACCGCTTTGTTATCAAGCCAAACAAGGTAAGATGTTGATGCGCGCTGATCATTTAATTCCGGCCCACCCGAACCCAACACTTGCAAAAAAACTCTCTCATGTTGGCATTGCGCAAAGACTGCACATGAGAAAGTGTAAAAACATATTAATAAGAAAATCACTAATTTCATGAATTCCTCCAGCAGTGATTGCTTACTGACTACTAATTTTTAGACGATGATAATCGTCCATTGTATCAACACCAATCCCCGGGTATTGGATGCATTCTTCTACAACGATCTCATCTCCATTTTCCAACGCACGCAATTGCTCAAGCTTTTCAATTTGTTCGAGTGGTGAGGCAGGCATCTTGATAAACTGCTTTAAATAATTTATTCGGTAAGAATAGATTCCTACATGTCGAAACACATTATTTTCTTTCAACACTTTCACATCCACATTGCGTATATACGGCAATGAACTACGGCTAAAATAAAGCGCTCGGGATTTGGAATTCTTAGTAACTTTAACAACATTAGGATCATCATATTCTTGAATAGTATGAATGCGATGACATAAAGTCCCAATCGCGGCATTGGGATTATTCAATAGAAGTTGTGCTACTTGTTTAATATTCGCGGCGGGCATTTGTGGTTCATCACCCTGCAAGTTAACTATCACATCATTATCTGGCCAACCTTGTTGCTCAACGGCTTCAGTAATACGATCAGTACCTGACATGTGATCCAAACTCGTCATACATACTTGCGCATCAAATTTGCTCGCAGCATCAGCAATACGTTCATCATCAGTCGCAATAAGTACTGACTCAGCCTCGCTATCACATGCATTTTTATACACATGCTCAATAATAGGTTTATGCTGAAAAGTCAGCAGTGGTTTTCCCGGCAACCGACTCGATGCATATCGAACAGGGATGACAACTCTAAATGAATTGGACATTATTTTTTCTTTTTATAATGCTCGTATTCTTCATCATTAATTTGGCGAGCTTCTTCTTCTAACATGACTGGAATATCATCTCGTATGGGATAAGCTAAACGTGCCGAGGTGGAAATCAATTCTTGTTTTTGCTCATCATAGATCAAAGAACCTTTTGTCACGGGGCACGCCAATATATCCATCAACTTCTTATCCATTAATTTTCCTCAATAACTGATTAACTCGCGCCATGAAATTATCCGGCAATAAAGCTTGCACCGGCACATACCACGCATTCTCTAATGATAATTGCTTACATTTTACCGCATCTTTCTCTGTCATTAATATTGGATTTTGATCTGAAAACGAAAAATCACTCTCATTGTAGCGCGCATGGTCAGGATACGGATGCTCAGTCACGTTTAACCCCAATGACTTCAGGTGATTAAAAAAGCGTGCAGGATGACCAATACCCGCAATTGCGTGCACACTTTGACCTTGAAAGTCATTTAGAGCACGAATATTGGCAGGATTATTTAGCTGCACACAGTCACTAAGCTGCAATTTCATACAATCGCTACTCACCGCAGGGACAACTTTTGAGGTGGCGATAACAAAATCGGCTTGCTGCAGCCGACTAATAGGTTCACGCAATGGGCCTGCAGGCAATAATTTATGATTACCAAATGCTCGATCGCCATCAACCATGATGATTTCTATATCATGTATAAAGCGATAGTCTTGCAAGCCATCATCACACACAACCACATCACAGTGATGTGTATTAATTAAAGCCTCAATATTATTTACTCGATTTTGACCCACCACCACACTCGCTTGAGTGTGATGAAAAATCAATAAGGGTTCATCTCCTACTTCTTCAGCAGTATGTGATTGTTCAACTAAGGTGGCCTGTGTAAATTGTCCCCCATAACCACGGCTTGCCACCCCGGGTTGATAACCAAGTTGTTGCAGTTCTTTTACTAAAGCGGTCACCATGGGGGTTTTACCGGTGCCACCCACAGTAATATTTCCCACAATAATGATGGGCACTGAAAATTTGATTTTTGATTGAGTTTGCTTCCACTGCCTAACTTTAGCTGCTGTTGAAAAGACACCAGATAAAGGCAAGAACACATTAGACATTTTATTTTGGCCATACCACATTGAATTCACCCACTTGTGAATCTGATGTTTGACCTTGGCTTTTTTAGCCATTTTGAACAGATGATTTTTTAAATTGCCGGTGATACAGATTTGCATACTCACCCTGCTTGGCAACTAATTCAGCATGAGAACCATGTTCAACGACTTTGCCTTGATCCATAACATAGATTTCATCTGCACTTTCGATCGTTGAAAGCCGATGCGCAATGACAAATGTCGTTCTGTATTTTCTCAATTCATCTAAGGCTTGTTGTATATGGTATTCCGACTCAGAATCTAATGAAGAAGTGGCTTCATCCAAAATTAAAATAGGCGCGTCTTTTAATAGCGCACGTGCAATGGCAATGCGTTGTCGTTGTCCACCAGACAATAAAACACCTTTATCACCTACTTTGGTATCGTATTTTTGTGGAAGCTTGTCTATAAACTCAGCCGCATGCGCTTGCTCAGCGGCCTTAACAACATCTTGCCTGGTTTTATCCGGCATGGCATACGCAATATTATTTTCGATGGTGTCATTAAATAGCATCACATCTTGATTCACCATCGAGATATTATCTCTTAAGCTTTTCAACGTGATGTCTTCAATCAAATGCCCGTCGATTCTAATTTCTCCTGATTGAACTTCATAAAACCGAGGAATTAATTTAACCAAAGAAGATTTTCCACTTCCAGATTTACCTACAAAAGCAACCATCTGGTTTGGTTTCGCTGAAATATTTACATCAGTTAATACCACATCGGATTTAGACGGATATTGAAATGACACCTGATTGAACTCAATCTCTCCACGACATGAATTTAATATCACCGTGCCTTTATCTAATTGAGCCGGTTGATCGATTAAGTTAAAGACACTTTCACTTGCTGCTATACCGGCTTGAAGAATTTGATTAATTGTTGTTAATTTTCGCGCAGCATTAAGCATTCCCATTACAGCAGCAACAAAACTGGCAAATGAGCCTGCGGTTAAATCACCTTTCACAGACGGCATAAACGCAACATAGATCACCACCGCAAACGCAATACCGACAATCATTTGTACTAATGGTGTATTAATCGCTTTCACCGCAACAAATTTTGTTTGATTGCGTCGATTCTTTTCATTAATCGATTCAAATCGATCCACTTCCTGTGATTCAGCCGTAAATAATTTTACAAGTGCTTGAGCGCTTATAGACTCTTCCACTCTCGAAGTAATATCACCGGTAGATGTTTGAATACGATGGCTTAATTTTCTAAAGCGTTGTGTGGCATATCGAATCACTAGATAAACAAGTGGCGCTGATATAAACAAAACAAAGGTCAGCTTCCAACTCAAATAGAGCATTAAGCCAACGAGAAAAATCACCGTCAACGTATCACGCACAAGAATAGGAATACTTTTGGAAGCAGCCCACGAGACTCGCTCGACATCAAAGGTGAATTTTGAAAGTGTTGACCCTAGCTTGGCAGAATCGAAATAGGACGAAGGAAAATAAAGTAGCTTTTCATGCATTTCTGTTCGCAGCACTTTTACGATCCGTTGCCCAATGCTGCCTATATAATATAAACCCAGAAAACTCCCAATACTGCGCACAACAAAAATGACTGCAATCGTGAGAGGTATCCACGCAAGGCCTTCATTACTCTCGGCAACAAAAGCTTCATCAATGATTGGCCCTAATAATAATGTAAATGCGAGTTGGCACGCGGCGACGACTGCTAAGCCAATCACGGCCAGCACAAGTAGTAGCTTATAATTTTTTAGATATTTTAAGAGACGAATGTATACCGACAAACCCGATGAGTCTTGAGTTGAATTATTTTTGGGCGTCGAGTTGCTCACTTGAAGTTGCAATGAATACTTTATTTATACCAGTCTTACCTGCTGCATCCATAACAGAGACAACAGCTTGGTGGGGTGTTTGAGCATCAGCTCGAATGGTGATTTTTTCAACACTATATTTTTTAGTCATTTTACTCAAGGCTGCCTCTAAGGTACGCGACTGCCCATCTAGTAATGTCTTGCCATCCATATAAAATTGACCTTTACGATCAATCACTACTTCTAGGTTCTTTTCTTCTAGGGATTGTACCGTATTACTGGCCGTAGGTAATTCTATCTTTAGACTTGCATCGTTATCAAAAGTAGTGGTGACCATGAAAAAGATAAGTAATAAGAACACTACATCAATCAGCGGAGTCAGGCTGACATCAGTTTTATCTTCTTCATCTAAATTAAATTTCATCGGTGTGTTCTATTTTTCGTCTTTATCAGCGGTACGTGAGCCTTGCATGACTTCTACCAGCTTAATTGCCTCACCTTCCATATCAACCACCAAACCATCGACTTTACGTCGAAAATAACGCACAAAAAATATCGCGGGAATCGCCACGGAGATACCTGCGGCAGTGGTGATTAAGGCTTTTGAAATACCATTAGCTAATTCGGTTGGATCACCGACCCCGACACTGGTAATCACGGCAAATACTTGAATCATACCTACCACAGTGCCTAACAAACCTAATAATGGTGAGATAGCGGCAATAGTGCCTAAAGTGGTTAAAAAGAGTTGTAATTCGTATGCCGTATGTCGACCCGTTTCTTCAATACTCTCACGCATCACATCACGCGTACTGAAGCGATTCATTAAGCCTGCTGCCAAAATTCTACCCAGTGGTGAACTGTCACGAATGGCGACAATTTTCTTATCGCTGAGTTGGTCGTTCTGATCCAGTTTCCATACTTTGGCGACTAAGTTATCGGGCGCAACACGCTTTTTCTGTAGACTCCAAAATCGTTCTAGCACGATCGCTAAAGCGATCACCGAACAACCCAGGATGGGCATCATTAACCATCCGCCTGATTTGATAATTTCAAACACTCTGTCGATATTCCTTATTCTATTAGATCAATTATCTTTAGCTAAGGTGGAATGCCAATAGCGTTTACTCACCTGCCGATAGCCTGTCTGCATTTGCAGCCCTTGATTGTCATCAAAGAGAAACATCACTGCTCCTTGGCTCACAGTATCCACCTGCCGCGCTCCAATCTCCTGGTAACGCTGGCTAATAGTAGCATGAGGAAAGCCATATCTGTTGCGATAACCCACTGGAAAAACGACAGTTTGAGGATGAACTAGACCAACAAACCGATAACTCGAAGATGTCTGACTACCATGATGGGGAGCAACGATTACATCACTGGCTAAATTATCACCATATTGGCCAATTAACCATTCTTCGGCGGATTCTTCGATATCCCCCGTCAATAAAATCTTGCCCGCAGGATGGTGTATTTGAATCACACAAGACCGGTTATTGTCATTTGACTGCCATGATATCGGCGGATGTAACACCTTAAAGTCGACTCCATCCCATTGCCATTCATCTCCAGCCCGGCATAAGCGAATGTGATCAAATTTATATAATTCAGCTTGGTTACTGACCATCAAATGCTTAACCACACCTTGCGATATTAAAGCGTGAATTCCACCAGAATGGTCGTTGTCACTATGACTGACAACCGCTAGATCTACATGAGAAATAGCGCGTGCTTTAAGAAAAGGCAATACAACAGCCTCACCCATATTAAAACCTGAGGGAGCGCGTACTCCAGCATCATAAATCAACACATGGTTTTCTGTCTCAACACTGACTGCCAATCCTTGACCCACATCAAGCACAGTTAATCTCATTTCCCCTTTAGATAAATGTGGTTCTTTAATTAAGAATAACCCTGCTAACAATACCCAGGCTAAATGACGCACTGGCAATCCTTTAGCCTGTATCAACATGAATAAACCTAATTCATAAGCAACCACACCTAAAATATCAGGCTTAAACTCGATTGAGGCATAGTCAAACGCTGCCGATGTTTCTAAGCCCCACCACAACCAAGAAAACAATATATCTAGCACATTGAACATTAGACCACTCACAGACCATTCAAATAAATAAGTGATTTGCGTGATCAACAATAATGGAAGAATCACAAAACTAACAAAAGGAATGGCAATGATATTCACAACAGGTGAAATCAAAGATGCTTGAGAAAAGAAAAGCAAACTGACAGGAAATAATGCCAAGCCCAAATAACACTGGACAGCAATCACACGACGCCATTGTTGCTTGCCTTGAGTACGCTTAAGAATAATAAAAATAAACAGCACAGCTAAAAATGACATCCAAAAGCCAGCCTTTAATACTGCCATTGGATTAATAATTAGCACCAACATCAGCGCGGCAGACAACACAGGCACATTAATTACTGGTTTACGTATTAATATCGCTGACAATCCAATCACCACCATAATTAGCGCACGTTGGGTGGGCAATGAGAACCCAGCCAGGTAGGCATAAAACGCAGCCGCGAGCATGGCAAATACAGCAGCAATAGATTGCGAAGGCATTCTTTCACATAAACGTGCACTACAACGTACTAACCTATTGCTCAGAAAAAATACCACGACACTAATAGCACTCAAATGCAATCCAGAAATCGCTAACAAATGAGAGGTACCGGTGTTACGCAGCACTTGCCATTGTTCTGCCTGAATACTTTCTCGCTCCCCAAATGTTAATGCCTGCATTAAATTTGCAAATTTAAATTGGGATGCAATTAATTGAAAATGATCTATCCATTGTTGTCTCAATGAAATTGGTTCCACATCAATTAAGTTTATCTCGTCACATTGCCCAGAACGCACATACCCTCTAGCACCAATGCCTGCGAGGAACATGTTTTTTTCATAATCAATCGTGCCTGGGTTAGCATTACGCCAAATCTTTTTCAGGCGTACAACAAAATCACATGACTGACCGACGTGTATTTTTTGTCTAGGCTGATACCAGCTTAATATCACAGCCTTGGGCACATGTTCTTCCAATGCATGAATGGCAGTGGCATCAATATTTAAGATAAATTTTGAAAACTGAGGAGTGTCAGACTTCACCTCAAACACCCGCCCCGTGAGCTGAATATCCTCGCCTTCCAACTGAGGAGATAATGACGGGTGAATTATGGTCAGAGCGACTAAAAACGACCAACAATAACCCAGAGACACAAATAGCATTGGCAAAGTAAATGGAAATTTAACAACAAACAAAAAGCACACCGGCACCGACAGCAAACAATAAGCTGCCGGCAATTCTCTAGAAGTCTGGAATAAAAGCACGCCCAGTAAAAATGACAATGCGATTTTTGCCATGTTCATGTCATAATCATCACTAGACTAGTTCACTTATTCATTAATGATTCACACAGTGCAATGCCCAGAAAGTTATTAAAAAAATTATTCCCCAATCTAGACGCGATTAGACATAATCAGTCATTGGAAATGTTTGGGCATGCAGGCAGAGAGCCTAATCTTTGGCACCTCAATCGCCGTTCTGTGTCTCGCGCAGTAGCTGTTGGTTTATTTTGTGCATTTGTGCCTATTCCCGGACAAATGATTCTTGCGGCAGCGCTTGCCATTATCTTGCGCGCCAATATTCCTATTTCAGTTATATTAGTCTGGGTCTCTAATCCCATTACGATGCCTGCACTTTTTTATACCGCCTATAAATTTGGCGCCATGTTGTTAGATGTGCAATTACAGCCTTTTCAATTTGAATTTAGTTTGAATTGGTTATTTACGGAATTACAAGACAGATGGCAACCGTTCTTGGTGGGATGTTTGTGCAGTGGCGCACTAGTGGGCGCAATTGGCTATGGATTAATACAAGCCTATTGGCGATGGTACGTATCTAAAGTATGGTCGAACCGCAAACACTATAAGCGAGCAAAACACTAGTCTTATTATCTATTCAATTAGACAAAGCCAACTTCTCGATTTTTCTTAGCTGTTTAATTTCATACTCACGACGTAGCGCTATGCTTTTATCAGCACACTTTTCTGTATATATAATTTGAAATGGCCCGCGTCCTTTAGTGTATTTAGCACCTTGACCAGATTCATGCTGCTGAATACGACGTTCGAGGTTGTTTGTTATACCTGTGTATAAAGTTTTATCTTTACACCCAAGAATATAGACAACCCATTCATCCATTATTGTGTAGCGGTCAACACACCGTCTTTTAATTCGTAGATGGTGTCCATGGTGGCGGCTAATTTCATATCATGTGTCACCATAATGATGGCGGTATCTAACTCGTTATTGAGTTCCATCATTATTTCAGACACCTGCGCTGCTGTTTTACTGTCTAGATTGCCAGTGGGTTCATCAGCAAGGATGACTTTAGGTTTTGTGACTAATGCACGAGCAATGGCGACACGTTGGCGC
>JBGCFN010000047.1:0-37793 GCA_045106935.1 Gammaproteobacteria bacterium
TTCATGCGCAATCACATAGGCCACTGCAAAATCACCTGGCGCGCCTAGACGTTTTAGTTCATTGAAGAATCCCAAATCTAAATAGACTTTAGAATCAGAAGGACAATAAAAAGGACCCGATGCGGCTTGACCCATACCACAGGCGGTTCGAGTCACATCTGTATACAAAACTAGTTTGGGGGCTCGATAATTTGAACCGGCTTGCGTAAATAAGGCCTGCCAGGCATCTTCTGTATCGGCGAGTACTGCTGAAACAAAATCAGCTTCTTCATCATTTGCAGAAGGATTGAGTGGGACACCTTGGGTTTCTTCCACAGAGTATGAAGAACCACCTCCACTGCCGGCAATCATGCCTAACATTTGCAATGGATTTTGCCCAGTGAGCAAACCAATGACGATAATGATAACAATCACGCCACCACTGAGACCGCCACCGCGTTTTAAATTTCGTCTGCCTCCGCCTCTCGGAAACCCCGGAAAGGTAGATCTAGATCCACGGCGATCTTCAATATTTCTACTTCTTCTGCCTCTCTTCCAACGCATAGCACAATTTTATTATGGTTATTATTATTTTCCTCTAGCGAAGTATGCGAATCTTATCTGAGATTATTAATCACCGCTAAGCGATCACTCAAATTAAAACGGATTCCACGTCTTCTCAGGGGTAACTTTCATATATCCCACATTGGCACCCGCTCGCCAGCCCACACCTAAACGAATCGGTGCAAGTACTGTTTCGTCACGTTGCACGTAATTTAAACCGACTCCGCCTACGAAATACAAACTGCCGTCAACGCCCGGAAATCTTTGGAAAACACTCTCCACACTTGGCAGATTATAAACCAGTGTAAACACTTTAGCTGCATTTCCACCCCAATCAAAACCTACCGAAGGGCCTTGCCAATGAACTTTGCGGCTGTACCCATTTTTCAAGTAAATAGTCCCATCACCATAGCGTAAACCGACTATCGCCGCACCAGCAGCCTCTCTACCCTTGATGTAACCGTCTGGCTGACCATGGTCTTCAAATGCTTTTTCGATCACGGATGCAAGGCCTTCCGCACCAGAACCTAGATAACTTTCTGCCTCACTAATTATTGTATTCTTATCGTACCCACCATCATCAGCAAATAATGACGAGGACCATCCAAGAAACACCATCGTAAATAAAACAAGCGACTTAAAACGCATATCTTTGGGCTCCAACAATTAATTAATAGATCAATGTGACTGTTAGGTAAGAGTCGTCACATCTATTTGAGTTCCGCATTCTAGCTGATAAATCAGATAATTATGACTATTAACGAAAAAAGCCCCGCATTGCGGGGCTCTGTATTAATACATTTAGAACTAATTTTATATCACGCTTATGCTTTCTTGCGCGAGATAAATGCAAATCCCAGTAGACCTGAGATTAAAAGTGGCAATGCGGCAGGAATAGGCACTGGCGTTAATTGAACCAACCAATCATTTGCGCCAACGGGATCGGTAAACTTAGGGACTACCCAACCTTTTGCAACTAAGGGTCCGCAGTCAGCATGCGAGCCACAACGATGACCAGAATTATCAGCACTAAATACATTCCCATTAGGTGTCGCATCAAATAAAAACACATTCATGCTTGGGTCTGTCACGGTTAATTCTCCACTTGATGCTTGGAAGCCTCCTGGAATTGCTGACACACCGCTAAAGGTTTGCATCACGCTCCATAACTCGTTAGTCGAATTATTCCAGATCTTTCCAATTATAGTGGCTGTTGTACCTACCCAATTTAAAATAACACCCGCACCATTAAGCTCAACACTAAAGGTAGGACCTGCACCATTAGGTAACAAAGAATCTAGTCTAAGACCATAAGGACCATGCCCTGGGCTGTTTGTCAGCGCGCTATCTGGATGATCTAGCAATAAATAATCTTGACCCTGAACAATAGATGCGTGAGACGCACTTATTGTTAACAAATAAAGCAATATCAATATAAACCCAACCGTTCTCATAAAAACCTTCTTTATATAATTAATGTTACTGATTACATAGAAACTAGATTCTTACCTATTTATAAAATGTTTACCAGGTTTTTTAAGCAATAACTTACTAAGCCTTAATGTATTTTAGACTCAACAAATCAAAGTGTGATGTGCATCACATTTAAGAAATTATATTAATAACGCACTGAACTTTAGTGGTTTATTGAAAACATCTTTGCTGCAGATTTTCTACAAAAGATTTTAGATTTACTATTTATTTTTTATTCAGACAACATCACTAGAGAGGCAAGTTCAGTGATAGATTCTAGCTGCTCAGCATTTTTCACTTCCAAGTCAAATAAAGCAGCCATCTCTTGAAACTGTCTAGCAACGTGGCCAAGCAATGAAATAAAGTCGCTTACAGAAACATTCAGCTCTTTTTGCATAAGGAATGCAACTGCTTCAAATGCTTTGCGGTCTTCATCTATCATTAAACAATCAGAAATATAACCAGAAAGATAAATACATTTTTGATGCGTTAACAATTCTTTATCGTCGACATTAAAATTTGAGACATGACTAAGACCTACAAGCTCAGTCACTTCTGCTGGAACGTTCCAATTATTCAACAACCATTCACCTACTTGAGCATGATCAGTATTTACTTTTTCCTGTTCTAAGCGCTGAATATACACATGATCTTGCTGCCGCTCACCGAGGCCATGATAAATATCTTTTACCGCATTATCTAAAGCCAACATGCCAATATCTTGCAGCAAGCCAGGCAGGAATAATAATTCTGAATTTTTTACTGAAGCCATCTGCCCAAGCGCGCGCGCTGAAGTGGCTGCAGCTAAAGATCTCAACCAAAAGCGATCATAATCCAGACCAGAAGTGAGCGCCCCTCGAATTGATCCCACCACGGCAAACCCCAAAGCTATATTAAGCGTGCCCGACCAACCAAACATGCCCACTGCTTGACCTATTGAATCGGCTTCAATTCTTCGCATATACATTGAGGAATTGGCAATACTTAATATTTTTGCACTCAGCGCTGGATCCATGGCGACAATATCAGCCAATGTATCTAAATCTGTATTTTGCTCATTACTAAGTTCAATGATTTTAGTCGCGACCGCGGGAGGTGTGGGTAGGTCTTTGCATTGCCCAAGTAAGGCTAGCAGAGATTGATTAATCGTTGCTTCCATATCATTAGCTAAATGTTGCTGAAAATGTCTAGCTAAGTTATCGGCGCAACTCACGATTAGTGATGGCTGACAGACACATGCCACCGCTATTTTTTATGACTTCATCTGTTATTTGTAAATTATTGCTCTAATTCAGCCCATCTATTCATAGCAGCATCAAGTTGATTCTGCTTTTCAGATAAAGCTTCTAGCACATCTTTTGTCTCGCCATAATCTTGATCATAGAAGGAAGGCTGTGCAATTTGCTCTTGCAGAAAATCAATATCATTCTCCAAATTCTCTATCAATGCAGGCAACTCATCTAACTCTCTTTGCAGCTTATAGCTTAATTTTTTTACTCTCGCATTACTTTCTGATGGTGTTTGATTGACAGGTGCATCGACCATTCTCAACTCTTCCGGTACATCCGCCTCGGTCAAAACTCTTCCTCGTTTCACCCAATCATTGTAACCCCCCACATATTCTTGTACTCCACCATCAGCTTCAAACACTAATATGCTTGTCACGACATTATCTAAAAACACCCTGTCATGACTAACAATTAATAACGTTCCTGTGTAGTCAACCAAGCGTTGTTCCAACACCTCCAACATCTCAACATCTAGATCATTGGTTGGTTCATCAAGGACTAATAAATTTGCTGGACGAGTAAACAACTTAGCCAATGCCACTCTATTTTTTTCTCCACCCGATAATGCACTGACTGGCGTCATTGCACGCTTCGGTGAAAATAAAAAATTTTTCAAATAACCAATAACATGACGCTGTTTACCATTTAATTCAATATAGTCCTTACCATCACCGATATTTTGCGCAATAGTCTTATCTAAATTCAGATCACGTAATACTTGGTCAAAATAAGCAACCTCTAAATTCGTTCCTAACTTAACAGAGCCTTCATCTGGTTCGATCATGCCTAAGATAATCTTCAATAATGTACTTTTGCCTACCCCATTGTTACCCACCAAGCCAATTCTATCGCCACGCATAATTTTTAGATTTAACTTTTCAATTAAGGTTTGACCCTCGTACCCATGAGTCAAATTACGAGCAGCGACTACCTTACGACCTGAACGTTCTCCTTGTTCAATATCAATACGTGCTTTTCCCTGTAATTTTATTCTTTTAGCACGCTCTTCTCTCATTGCCATTAAAGAACGCACTCGGCCCTCATTTCGCGTACGACGGGCTTTTATCCCTTGACGAATCCATTCTTCTTCTTGCGCTAATTTTTTATCAAACAAAGCATTATGTGTTGACTCCTCCTCCAATGCTTTTTCTTTAAGCTCTAAATAATTATTATAGCTGCCTGGCCAACTAACAAGATTACCTCTATCTATTTCCACTATTCTTGTTGCTAGCTTTTGTAAAAATATTCTATCGTGAGTAATAAAAATAACACTGCCGTTGTAGCCGCGAATACGATGTTCCAGCCATTCAATAGTGCTGATATCAAGGTGATTGGTTGGCTCATCCAAGAGTAACAATTCAGGGTCAGACACTAATGCCTTTCCTAATGCTACCCGTCTACGCCATCCACCAGAAAGTTCATTCAATTTGCGTGAGCCGGGCAAACTTAATTGGGAAATAATCTTATCGACCTGTTGATCAATATTCCAAATCCCACTGGAATCAATTTGATGTTGAAGATTTTCTAATTGCTTCATCTCCACTTTAGTCAAAGTTGAATTTGATAAGCGATGATACTCATCTAACAAAGCTTGTTGTTCTGACATACCCTGCTTAACCACTTCACGCACGGTTTCTTCAGAGGTTGATAATAATGTTTGCTCTAGCTGACTCACTCTCAAATGCCGACGCTGCTGAATTTCTCCATGATCAGCGACGTACTCTCCAGTAATCAATTTAAGCAAAGAAGACTTTCCCGCCCCATTACGTCCAATCAAACACACTCGTTCTTTAGGATTAACGACAAAATTGGCTTCTTTCAAAATAGGTGTATCGCCAAATTCTAGCGATACCTCTTGGCATCTCAATAGGTACATTTAGTTTTTAAATTTCCAAGTGAAGTTCTATTGGTATTTTTTACCTTGGAAGTTTATCCAGCCGTGCTCATGAGAGCCGTATGAATCTAAATGTGTCCAATGAACAACCCCTCCACGATCATTCCATTCATATTGACCATAAATAGTGATAGGTTGATTTACCTTAAGTGGCACACGAGGCGCAACGTCAATATTATGCGCGATCAAAACCGTATGATTACTATCGAGCTTCACGATAAATCGCTGATGACGACTGCCTTCGTTGTCATCTGAAAGTAGTTTGACCACGAGACCTTCAAACTCAATCATGACTCCCGATTGACGACTTTGATATAAACTTTCGATAGAGGTTGACGAACTGAGAGACTTGAAATACTTAGAGCCAAAGAATAAAGGAATTATCGCTACTAACGCCGCAGTAATTGCCTTACGATTCCTATTTGTCATGGACACCTCTCATTTAACCCTGAGTTGATTAATATTCTTGTTAGATTCTAAGGTATATTATTCCACAACAATTAACCATCACTAGCCATACAAACTAAAAAATTAAATGTTCATTCGAGTTGCCAGAAAAGCCATCGGCGCAATGATTCTTGGTGTTGATAAGATCACGTCACCAAGTTCGCTACAACGTACTGACGAGCAACAAGCTCACGTTGATCAAAAAACCAGCGGGATCACTCTATTTGAAATGTTAGCTTGCCCATTTTGTGTGAAAGTTCGACGAGAAATTAAAAGGCTTGGGCTCAACATAGAACGCGTCGACGTCAAACGTAGCGATGAAGATATGAACACCTTAGTCAATCAAGGTGGGAAATTTCAGGTCCCGTGCTTGCGAATTGAACATGAACAGGACGTAGAATGGCTATATGAATCTGATGATATTATTAATTATCTACGAAATATATGACTATCTAACCCCATTAATCAAACACTTTTTTCAATATTAGATTAAAGCTTTCATAGTTAGACACTCGGTCAAAGACTGGCAATTCAAATCCATCTTCAAACTTAAGCAATACGCCGTTACTTTCTAATATCTGGCGTGCAATTTTATCTTTCTTCTCAAAAACACGAATGGCTTTTAGTTGCTCCCAATTATATTCAGCTATCAATGCTGATTTTTTATATACGCGAATTCCGCGTCCCTGAATTGAGAACTCATAGAGAAAGCGCTGCGAATATAAATCTTTCAGCAACATTAGAATTGCAATAAATAAAGACCAATATATTACTGCTTTAATTAGAATAGCTTGTGTTAGTGGTTCAGAAAAGTATGCGATTGGCGCCAACACAATAGAGGTCACCAATAGCGACCAAGGCAATTGTGAAAATAAACCATAAAAACGCGACGTCAAGCCATATCGGAATGAATCATGCACGGTATCTCTCTCCTTCTTTCAGCACATTGCCTAACAATCGTGACAATGCATATGAAATCAATCATTTATTATTTTTATTAGAGGCATTTCTCTGATGCCTTGCTGAGCATTATAAACCATCTTTCTAGAACACGATGAGAGTTACTAGTCACTTTGACTGGTGACAGCGCAATGATATTCGAATCAATATAAGAACGGCTTATTTCGCATAAAGCATATTTTGATTTGCTTCTCGCCACAGATGCGCAGTTAATATTACTCGTTAGCAATGTCTAATTGATCTATTTCTTAGGGAGGCAAGTATGAAAGACCATAACCCTCACGATCCTGTCAATATTATTGGCGAAGCCTATGAATTGTTTATAGAAAGAACCCTGCATGACCCGCATGCGCGTACTAACGTCAGCCCTGAAAAACCATCCCAATCCATTTATCGCATGATTAATAAATCGCACGAACACAGACAACCGTCACAGTGGATTGAAAACAAAAAATATCTAATCAAGAATATCGCATTAGATTATCTCAAACATGCGGGAGACAAAACCACGATTGCACTCAGGCGTTTAAACTCCTCACAAAATACAGCAGACAAACCTGTTACACATGAAAGTAGTCCTCGCAGTAAATCGCACCAGCCGAGACACAATTTGGCTTCGTTAGCTTCACCCAAGACTGACACTCATCAATATAAAAAATGCAATAATAAAGCTTTTCGACGACTACAATAATATTCATGCCTAAAAGCCGTAAAAAATCCAGCTCGGTGCTCAAGGAAGTCCGGGATAGCAAATATCGTCAACGAGTAGTGCCTGATAAAAAAAAGGAAATAAAGAAAAATCCGCCCATGGATAAATCTTAACGCCACAAAAAAACCCTGGTCAGACAAGCCGACCAGGGTTCGATTTAGTACAAACAACGCTATATTGCGTTTACTTGTTTTCTTTACGCTCTTTGGCTTCTTTAATCACTTGCTCCGCCACATTATTTGGGCATGGGTTATAGTGAGAAAACTCCATAGAGAACTGTCCACGACCTGAAGTCATGGTTCTCAAGTCACCAATATAACCAAACATTTCTGCAAGTGGCACATCACCTTTAACTCTTGTTCCAGTAACACCTGGCTCTTGAGATTTAATCATTCCACGACGACGATTGAGGTCACCAATCACATCACCAACATGATCTTCTGGTGTGAACACATCAACCTTCATGATCGGCTCCATAATCTGTGGGCCTGCCTTAGGAACTGATTGACGGAAACCACCTTTCGCTGCTAATTCAAATGCAATGGCTGAGGAATCAACTGGGTGGAATGCACCGTCGACAAGCGTGACTTTCATATCAACACATGGATAGCCGGCAAGCACACCCTCGTCCATCATCATTTTGAAGCCTTTTTCTACCGCAGGCCAAAATTCACGTGGGACATTTCCACCGGTTACCTTCGACTCGAATTGCCAACCTTCACCCACTTCACCTGGCTCCATAACAAAGTCAATTTTACCAAATTGACCCGCACCACCAGACTGCTTCTTATGCGTATAAGAATCTTCCAAGCGCTGTGTAATAGTTTCACGATAAGCCACTTGTGGTTTACCAACGACGACTTCCACATTATGAGTTCGCTTAAGAATATCGATCTTAATATCTAAGTGAAGCTCACCCATTCCCTTAAGAATAGTCTCACCACTTTCTTCATCGGTTTGAACTAAGAATGATGGATCTTCTGCAATCATCTTAGCTAGCGCAACACCCATTTTCTCGGAGGCCGCTTTATCTTTTGGTGCCACTGCCATTGAAATTACAGGATCAGGGAACACCATCGGCTCTAAGGTAGCAGGCTTATTAGGATCACAAAGTGTATGCCCAGTCTGAACATTCTTCATACCTAATACCGCAACAATGTCGCCAGCTTGCGCTGATTCCAACTCTTCACGAGACTCAGCATGCATTTCTACAATTCGACCAATTCGCTCTGTTTTACCTGTGTAGGTGTTTAAAACAGTTGTTCCTTTTGCCAATTTACCCGAGTAAATTCGAATAAATGTGAGTGCGCCATAACGATCATCCATAATTTTAAATGCTAAGGCACGCAATGGGCCGTCAACATCAACTGTGGCTACTTCTCCAGTTTCGTTACCTTCTAAATCAACTTCTGGTTGAGGCGGTACTTCTGTCGGACTTGGCAAGTAGTCAACTACTGCATCCAATACTAACTGGACACCTTTGTTCTTAAACGCTGAACCACAGTAAGTTGGGAAGAAATCTAAGCCAATAGTGCCTTTACGGATGCATGCCTTAATTGTCTCATCGCTAGGCTCTTCGCCATCAAGGTATTTTTCCATTGCATCATCGTCTTGCTCTAATGCAGTTTCGATTAACTCTTGGCGATATGTTTCAACATCGTCTGCCATATCTGCTGGCACGTCTTGAATTTCATATTTCATAGGGTCGCCAGATCCGTCCCACACCCAAGCTTTGCGAGATAACAAATCAACCACACCTGAGAAATCATCCTCAGTTCCAATCGGCAATGTCATCACTAACGGGTTAGCCCCTAGAACATCTTTAACTTGCTTAACCACTCGATAAAAATCTGCGCCCAAACGATCAAGTTTGTTCACAAAAATAATTCGAGCTACTTCTGATTCGTTGGCATAGCGCCAGTTTGTTTCTGACTGCGGCTCTACACCACCCGATCCACAGAATACTCCGACACCGCCGTCTAATACTTTTAGTGAGCGGTATACCTCAATAGTGAAGTCAACGTGTCCGGGAGTATCAATAATATTTAAGCGGTGATCATCCCATTCACAGCTGGTAGCAGCTGACTGAATAGTAATTCCTCGCTCACGCTCTTGATCCATGAAATCAGTAGTCGCTTCACCATCGTGAACCTCACCAATTTTATGGATCTTGCCTGTAAGGCTTAATATACGTTCGGTGGTAGTGGTTTTCCCAGCATCAACGTGTGCAAAAATTCCGATATTTCGGTATTTGGATAAATCAGTCATAACAGTATTCTTTAAAAAGTATTAAATAAGTAGATATCAAGGTGGGCTCGCCCTTCCCTGTGGCCGCGCGATAATACTACAAGTGACGATCTAACACTAAAGACTTTTGCAGCTATTTTGAGGGAATTCTAAGCGGAGCTAGTCATCAGTTTCGCCCAAATATTATTTATTTATACAAAACAGACACTTACGAAATTTTCGCATGACCACTCCGTTAAAATGCAGTCGTCACTAATTCCTCGGCCAAACGCTCTCTGAAACGGTATTCGACGGGATGATTTATCAGTAAGGCGAATGACAGCCATTCTCCTTCTCGAAACACATATCCGGCATAGCAACTGACGCCATTTAAAGTGCCAGATTTAGCCTTGATCACTTGGTTTTGAGAGGGCATTAAATCTCGATAGGGGACAAATGACTGCACAATTTCTATTAACTGACTAGCACTCAAACGATTGGCTCTAGACAGACCAGCCCCATCATCAATGACATATTTTTGCCATCGAAAATACTCATCGACGAACGCAATAAGCATCAATTTTGAGTTTTCAAACGAAGCAGGAAGAGAGAATTTGTCAGCTCCTAAATTCAAAAATAACTGGTTAGCTATAAAATTATTTGAGTACTTAAGCATTGATGCGACCATGTGTTCAAGTGGACGACTGTTATAATGCGTGAACAACAAATCTAACTTTTGAGTGTCACTTTCTATCACTTGATTATGCTGAATCTCGACACCTTTTCGTCGTAGTTTTTCAGACAACACCTCAACGAAGTACTCTGGACCACGGCGTGCATTGCCAAGATTAATTCGATGTTTTCCCTCTGATAACCCCCTTGCCAGTGATTTTGCCATGGGAGTAATCGGTGTTTGAGCTTCACCACTCATGACCTCACCATTTAAGACTTCAACATCAATAGTATTAAAGTTCGCTGCTAATGCACTGGCAGATGCATCATAAGGATTATTACTCTTGGCAGGATGCGTACTATTTAGCAAATCATCAAAATAACTTAAATCTACATTAATACGACTGAATACCTGGATATCTAATTGCTTTATTCTATCGACAATTAAATCGATCTCTTCAGACACTAAAAATGGATCTCCCAACCCTTTCACTACCAGACTATTGTCTGACTTATCAATATAGAATTCTGTCCCAAATCGATGCGCTCGCCCCCAGGTTTCAAGTGCAATTAACGCAGTTAAGATTTTAACTGTTGAAGCAGGGATAAATATTTCATCCACTTGCTTGGAATATAGAGGCACACCACTCTCATCTAGCACCAATAATGCTGACGCATCAATGTCTGACAACGCACGTAATGCAGTGCCCGCATAACTTTGAGAGCTCACTGTGATTATTGCAAACAGCCATGCAAAAAACAGACTTCTTAGAAATCCCATAGCATTTCTCGATTTAATTTCACGTAATAACATCCAAGATTCTTGATACATTGATAGTACAGCTACATATTTTATATCAATCGGCTGTATAATTTGTTTGATTATTTAAACCTGCAGTCATCTAACAAAATACTATATGCAACACCCAGAAAGTAGTGAATACGAAAAAATTTTATTAGGTAGTCCTGGATTGCTAGATGTGCGTGCACCCGTAGAGTTTAAACAAGGCGCATTCCCGTATGCGGTTAACTTGCCTATCCTAAACGATAATGAACGTCATCGTATCGGCTTATGCTACAAACAGAATGGCCAAGAAAAAGCAATTCAATTGGGCCATCAATTAATCCATGGCGACATCAAGCAACAACGCGTGGATCAATGGGTAGCTTTCACCAAACAACATAAAAATACTTACCTGTATTGTTTTCGAGGCGGACTGCGTTCCAAGATTACTCAGCAATGGTTATACGATGCTGGGATCGAAATTCCCAGAGTTAATGGCGGCTACAAAGCTTTAAGACAACATTTAACCAAACAACTAGATCGTGCCGATAGACAGTTTAATTTTACCTTATTAGGCGGATTAACAGGCTCGAGAAAAACACAACTAGTGAAAGACATCAGCAACGGCATTGACCTTGAAGGTGCCGCCAATCACCGCGGCTCAAGCTTTGGCGCTCATGCCACCGCACCCAGCAGCCAAATAAATTTTGAAAACCAATTATCAATCGATTTGTTAAAAGCAAACAAATGCGGTCATAGCACTATCACACTTGAAGATGAAAGCCGCTTTATTGGTAGTGTCGATATCCCGAAGAATATTTACAGCAAAATGCGTCTTTCTCCCTTAGTGGTAGTAGAGACTGCTGTTGAAGAAAGACTGCAACAACTACTTCAGGAATATGTCATCGATATGGAGAAAGAATACACCGAGATACATGATGACAGTGAAATAGCATTTCAGGCTTTCTCAAATTACCTCAGTGATAGTTTATTAAGGATTCGTAAAAGGCTAGGTATGAATCACTGGCAAGTGTTTGACAAAAAACTACAACTTGCACTTTATGAACACAAACATCATGCGGACACATCTCACCATATGCAATGGCTAGAACCTTTACTACGCGAATACTATGACCCTTTATATGCTTCACAGCTAGAAAAGCGCAAAGAATATATAGTGTTTCGAGGTGGTTACAAAGATTGTTACCAATTTTTGACACAATCCATATCAAACAACCACTAATCTCGCATATAATTACTGCGGCATAAACAATGAAGAGACAAACATAATGCAATGGACCGTTTACTTATCTGGTGAAATTCACACTGATTGGCGTGACCAAATCAAACAGGGCTCAGAATCTCATAATCTTCCCATTGTATTCACCTCAGCCGTGACCAATCATGAAGCGAGTGATGCGGCCGGCGACATACTTAAACCTGAGTGTGAAGGGTTTTGGCGTGATCATAAATCCTCAAAAGTAAATGGCATTCGCACCAAAACATTAATTGAAATGTGCGACATTGCGATTGTGCGTTTTGGTGACAAATATAAGCAATGGAATGCTGCCTTTGATGCGGGCTATTGTGCAGCACTGAATAAGCCCTACATCACCCTACATGACGACACCATTATACACCCGTTAAAAGAAGTCGATGCCAGTGCTATGGCATGGGTACAGACGCCCGAAGAAGTCGTCCAGATACTAAAATATACAACCACTTCAGACTAACTAGATGCGAGAAGACATTGGAGACACTTACCGCATTTTCAATATTAGCCGCTCTAATTCTTTTCTGTTTCATTGTGGCAGCAGTAGACCTCTACTCAAAAAATCGAAATAATATTTCTGAACCTTCTTCACCCACTGAAAAAATCACTACTAACACAACCTATTGGAAAGTCGTCAAAGGCGTGGTCACCGAATCGAAATTGGAATACAAAGACGAACAACGTTTCTTTGGTAAGCGCAAACGTTTATATCGAGCTCGATTCTCTTATGAGTATTACGCCTACGACAAAAAGTACACCCATTCTTCTTTACTCCTCACATGGACACCTTCAAAACAGATCGCATTAGATTACGTTGACCGCTACCCCAGAGAAAGCAAAATAATAGTGCGCTTTCACCCCGACCATCCCGAAACCTCAGTTATGGATGTAGCCACCAACAGTTAAACACTCTCAATGACATTGCTACACGTCATCACCAACCCGCTACAGCTCGTCCAGTCACCAAGTTGTCAATTAAAGTTTTCACATCTGTGCCAGCTACAGAGTTATCGCAATAAAAAAAGCATAAATGTTGATTATGGAAGATCGGCCAACAACACAGAAAAATGTTAGCCTATTTGGATTAGCCTACATCGCGGCTATTCCTGTACTTGCGTTCGCTTTGTCGTTTATACCATTAAAGACTAATGCAGCTATTAATTTGCCTTTTTTAGCTAATGCTCAAACTGAGCGAGTCTTAGCATTTGGCGGCTTCCCAGGCTGCGGCTCGATATGTCCACTTAGCCTGTCAACACTGCAACAAACATATATTGATTACAAAAGCCATATTACAGAAAACGATTTAAGCGTAGTGTTTTTAAATATTAAACTGAACTCATCACCCGAAATTACAAATCAATACGCGCAAAGCTTTCATCAAGAATTCAATGGCTACTCCACTATTCCAGCAGACGCATCGGCTTTATATAAAAAATTATCATTAAAAACATTCTCTAGCGAACAAGACTATTCTGCACATCAAGGATTAATTTATTTATTCGAAAAAATAGATCAGCAATGGAGAATGACAAGCGTGTTTGATGGCAATATAAATCAACAAGATCTATTAAATTATTTACTCAAAAAATACAGCTAAACAACATCAAAAGAAGACATCATGTTAGGCATTTACAATTTCAAAAACTTAAATCACAGCGATAAAATTGAAGTATCGCTTCTGGAAGACCATCGCGCAGTAGATAATTTAATGATGAAGGTTTTACTCGCACATTGGGTGATAGCGGCAACAGCAATGGGAATTGCCCATGGCACATACATGTTTGGCGCAATCAGTGGTGCAGCAATTTGTGCTTTCGCATACATTTCAAAACGATCTTTATCAGGCACTGTTTATTTTCGCTTAATTGTCGCAGCGTGTTTTATGCTGTTTTCTGCTTTATACATCCAGCAAAACTTAGGCAGAATTGAAATGCATTTCCATGTGTTTGTAGCACTTGCCATATTAGCGCGCTACAAAGATATACTTCCTCAGATTTCCGCACTCACCACTATTTTGATTCATCATTTGATTATAAATTACTGTCAAAGCGCTGAAATCACTGCATTAGGCGCGCCTTTAACATTATTTAACTATGGCACAGGCATAGACATTATCTTTATTCATGCGGTGTTTGCTACTATGGAATCAGTCATGTTGGGCGTAATTATCTATCAGATCACCCAACAATACTGTGAGAACTTAAATACTTCATTTGACAACATGGAAGTCATCTCAACGCTAGATAATGTTATCACTAATAAGAGCTTGACCAGCAAGGTATCTGAGACAAATAAATATTCTCACCTGGTTAATGATTTATTAGAACTGATGAATTCTAATACTTCACTTCGTGGAGCACTTGATAAAGCCAGTGTTAGCCTAATGCTAACAAATAATGAGCTGGAGATTGTGGATTGCAATTCTACTGTTCAAACCCTCTTTGACGTAGCAATCGATGACATGAAAGCGCTCATGCCTACTCTGGATTGTAGCAAACCCAACGGAACATCGATAAAACCATTATTAGCATGCGCAGACAAAGAGGTTGATTATGATAATTTATCACAACAAGAAAATTTACAAATAGTAATAAGCGATCATATATTTAAAGTTATCATCAATCCTATCCAAAATGATTCAGGCACTAATTTAGGTTTCATTATTGAATGGCAGGACCATACCAGCGAATTTAAGATTGAAAATGAAATCAATAATATTGTCGAAGCAGCCAAGGCAGGTGATCTTAGCCAACGAATTGATTTATCAAATAAACATGGATTTTTTGGCCGTCTAAGCGATGGAATCAACGACATGATTACTGTTGTTGAAAGAAATCTTGATGATATCGCCAGTACAGTGCTAGCAATGTCTAAAGGTGATCTAAGAAATCATGTCAATACGACAGATGAAGGAAGATTTGCACAGGTACGTGAAAGCATCAACGATACACTGATAAATCTTGAAAATATGGTACAGCAAATTCAATCTGCTTCTAATGTAATCACGAACTCTTCACAAGACATCACTCATGTCGGCGACAATCTAATGACTCGAGCGGAGCATCAATCTGCCAGCCTCGAACAAACTGCTGCCAGCATGGAAGAAATGACCAGCACTGTTAAAAACAATGCTGACAATGCACGTGAAGCAAGCGAGCTTTCAAGTACTAGTACCGAACAAGCACAGCATGGTGGCGTCGTTGTGAAACGTGCGATTGAAGCCATGCATGAAATCAACACATCCAGCAATAAAATAGCCAGCATCACAAACGTCATCGATGAAATCGCCTTTCAAACCAATTTACTCGCGTTAAATGCAGCTGTTGAGGCTGCCAGAGCTGGAGAGCAAGGACGAGGGTTCGCTGTTGTCGCCACCGAAGTCCGCAATCTTGCTCAACGCAGTGCCACAGCAGCAAAAGAAATCAAAGACCTTATCGAAGATAGTGTAGTTAAGATAAAAACTGGTAACCAATTGGTCGATGAATCTGGCAACGTGTTAGAACAAGTTGTGACTTCAGTATCACAAGTCAACCATCTCATGTCTGAAATTGCCTCAGCCAATCAAGAACAATCACTGGGCATTGAGCAAGTCAACAAAGCCATTAATCAAATGGATGAAATGACTCAGAAGAATACTCGCTTAGTACAAGATACGACTAAAGCCAGCGCAGAGCTATACGACCAAGCAAGCAAAATGAACGCATTAATGAGCTTTTTCTCATCATCAAGTAGTGAAGAAGAGACAATTACAGATATAGATTTCGATGAACAGATGCAGGCTAGTTAAAAATATCTAACAGTCTATTGTCAGTTAGTTGGACGAAAAGAAAATATCTCCAAAACTGGCGGCTGTTTGTAGTTGTGAATTATCAGCGTCCACCATAATAGCAACACCGTCAATTGAATCAATTTGATCACCAAAGTACTCTTCATAGTCTATCGATACATTAACCTTCTCAGACACCCATTGCTGATTTGCATCTAAGCTAGACCTCAAAGGAATCATAACAGCCTTACTTGTGAATGCATTTGGCCATGACTGTTCAGGCGCTTTATTGCCCGACCATACATAATTTAGCGCATTGGTTTTCCATGGAGCCAGGCCTCTTTTGACGATGACATATACTCTTGCAGAATAATCATCACCATCTTTTGTTTTTTCATTTAATTCTGGCAATGGTTGATCTATCCTCCATGACCAATTTAAATAAGGTGTTTTCCTCAGGTCTACTTTAATTTTTTTATACAAAGCTGAGGCAGATTTATCTGCATGTGCGCGCAAGTAACTCAAATCAGACCGACTCTCAATTTCATACAATGTTTCACCGCTGAATGATTTTTGCGCCCAACCAGATAAGTCCATCGCAGAAAAGTCTCCTACATTAATAATATTTTCATCAGATAACGTGGTGGTTGAGAATATAATCAGTACTAATAAAACACATATTCGCATATCAAAATCTTCTCTTGTTTAATTTTCATAAATATAAGACAGATATTGAGCACAAATTCTTTCATGTGAAAAATTATTACTTTTCATTTACATTATCATGAGCTATAGATCACATTGATTAAGATAAATGACTAACGCACAAATAAAGAAGTGTCTACTTCGTATCGCAGAACGCGACAAAGCACTAAAACAAGCCCTTGATACGCATGGCTACCCCAAAACAAGAGTTCGGCCAGCAGGCTTTGAAACTTTTGTCGTCACAATCGTTAACCAACAACTATCTACTAAGGCAGCTGCGGCAATTATGCAGCGTGTTAAAGACTTGCTGGTCGAAGTAACGCCCAACAATGTTTTAGCCAGACGAAAAACAACCCTAAGAAAAACAGGATTATCAGCGCGCAAAGTGGACTATATACAAGGCTTAGCAAGGTCGATAAAAAATGGTCAGTTTGAGCCAGACAAACTTGCTACATTAGATGACACCAGTGCTATCAAAGCCATTACAAATCTGCATGGGTTTGGAGAATGGAGTGCGGAAATATATTTAATGTTTTCTCTTGGCAGGCAAGATATCTTCCCCGCTAATGATCTGGCGTTACAAGTCGCACTACAAAATTTAAAGCATTTAAACGAGAAGCCAACTGCAAAAATCGCACGTTCTCTGGTTAAACATTGGGCGCCTTGGCGCAGTGCTGGTAGCTTATTTTTATGGCATTACTACGCTAAAGAAAAAAATAACAATCAAGGATAATAGTGGAAAACATCTAATACTTTAGCGCCTTTAAACATATTATTTTCTAACCGTTCTTTAGTGCTAGTTAAATTTGTCAGAAATACTACTTCACGCCCTGTATCATTGATAAATTCATTATTCCTGACGAATATATTTTTGCTCTCATTTAAACCTCCTTCACAGGCAATACAAATGGCTGTACCAAGATTGTCACTGAGAGGACCTTTTTGTATATTATTACCTTCTATTAATACTGAACCACCATTTGAAATATCAATCGAGTAACTTGCAGTACCATTCTCTCCATCTGAAATCTTATTGCCAACGATTTCATTATAGATTGCACGAGACTTTATATGATGGCCAATTTTCTGATTAACAAAGCGCGAATTAAATACATATAAACTGGCTACTTCACCAACATACAAGCCATGCCCAATGGCTACATCGCTAGAAATGGAAGCAAGTCCATTATCTTCAAAGACCGAACGTTTAACAATTACCTTAGAATTCAGATTTTTACCTGTCAACACACCCATCTCATTATTAATAAAGTAACTATCCTCTACCAACAAATTAGCCCCTTCAAACCGAATTCCAGCACCGTTATAATCTGGTACTCTGGCATTAACAAACTCAATACCCTGCACAGTTATATCGTCTCCACTTAAGACAAATATTCCTTTATCCTCACAAGTCACATCTTGAAAGCGCACTTTTCCTTCTTGCTTTGGCCAGCCTTTAGGTCTTATAACAACATTACTCGCCTCAAATATTAAGCACTCACGATAAATACCTGGTGCAATTTCTAATACATCCCCGTCTTTTATCTGAGATTCAACATCGATGAATGTTTTATATTTCTCTTTTTCACCCACATAGAGCGTCTCAGCGTGAGCGTTGACACCACTTAAGCAAAGAGAAAAAATTATCAAACAGAAAAATATCTTATTCATTGGATTTATAAGGGTTTATAATATTGTGATATATAAACCTCACACGCTAACAAAAATCGCAGAATTAATATCTAGCCAAAGTGCTAGAATGTGAAGTCAATCATGTACTCACTATATTTTGCAACTTGCTCGCATTTTAATTCGAACAAATAATCCAATGAATATTTCAGATTTACTAAGAACACTTCAACCAAGACAAGTCGATAACTCAAAAAGAATACGTCTGGGTTGTTCTGGAGATGGTGGCTACGTGATAATGGACCACCCTAATTTGATCGATACAGTCCTCTATTCCTATGGCATCGAAGACAATGACAGCTTCGACCAGCATTTCCACAAAAAATATAATTGCGAAGTTCGGCAATACGATTTTTCTATTTCAGCACCACCTAAAAGAGATGGCTTCAGCTTTACCCAAGAAGGCATAAGTCACGAAAAAAATCATAATTGCGACACCTTTGAATCTCATATAATCCGTAATGTCGATCAAGAAAAACGTATATTTTTAAAAATGGATGTGGAAGGAGCGGAATGGTTAACTTTTCTTCACATGCCTGAACATATTCTTCTGCAATGCAATCAAATCGCTATCGAAGTTCATGATTTATCCGGGCATGGAATAAATACGATGTATCCTAAAGTGTCATTAGAAGAAAAAATTGCTGTCATGGAAAAGATCACCAAACACTTCCATTGCTGGAATGTGCATGCAAATAACTACGCGAGCATGTTTATTGTTGACGGTCATAAGATTCCTGATGTAATGGAAATGACGTTTATCAATAAAAATCTACATCCAGGAGGACAAGTTGCTAATGAACTCTTTCCAACCAAGTATGACCAAGCATGCCATGCACGCATGCAAGATCACGTTCTTGATTTTTGGCCATTTTATTCACAAACAGAAATCATTGCGCCAAAAAAACCAATTTTAAAACAGAAAATTGCTCGCTTAAAACGCAGCTTAAGTACGCGCAAATGGAAGTATTTAAGAAAAAGACACGCTAAATAAATTATCTACCTTACTGCAATATCTGCAAGTAATAGTCCAAATATTCTCTCGCATTGTTATCCCAGTCAAAGCTGCAAGCATATTGTTTGCGCTCCTCCATTTTTGCTTCACCCGATTCATCGCTATCTTTCAACCCTGCTTGTAAGATAGCTGACATATAATCCGCGTGGAAATTTTCCCAGTAGTAAACCATGTCACCACCGACTTCAGGAAGACTTGTTTTATTCGAGCTAAACACGGGCTTACCAAAATGTAATGCCTCGATTATTGGCAGACCAAAGCCTTCTTGCAAAGAAGGGAATACAAACGCACGACAAGCATCCATTAATTCGTATTTATCCCGTTCAGAAACAGGCCCCAAAAATATCAGCTTGCGCAAAACTCCTCTTCTTTCAGCTTCAGCAAACAACTCTTTTTTATATTTTTCTTTAACTCCACCAGCGACGACAAGTTTCAGATTTTTGACTGAATCAAACTGATTATTCTTTTCTAACATTCCCAGCAAGCTATGAATATTCTTACGCTTCAACCCACCTAATGTGAACAAATACTCTGAATACTTATGTTTCCATTTTTTACTCGTCTGACTATCAATTTTGAGCGGCACTTTCACACCATTCACAATTACGCGAGAGTCCTTGCTTAATGAAGTAAAATAATTCCCATAATCTTGTGCAGCATAATTTGAAATAAAGGCAATATTTGAAATCTCACCTAGTTTCTTCTGTAATCGTTTTTTTGCTCTTGTTCTCTCTAGCGCATGAAGGTCATGTATCGTCAGTAATACAGGTTTTGCATTATTAGGCTTCGGTCCCCAGGGAGAATAGAAGTGAAGATAATGGTACAAATCAAAATCTGGTAAGCGACATAAGAAGTGTTTTCTCCCAGTCAAATAGTAAGCCAATCGATTAAGGCCCGAATATTTTGGTAAAATTGAATTAACATTTACATGCTCATGAAATTTTTCCTGTAATGCTTTGGGTACAATATATTTAAATTCTATCCCATCACACTTTAGCTTTTCTAAGGCATGAGCATAGTTTAAAGCTACCTCAGCCAATCCACAGTAAGGTGTGGAAATTTTCCCGAAATCAATTATGATCGTTTTATTGTCAGACACACGCTTATTATTTGAATCGCTCATAGCATAATGACCATTCTACATTTGATCATATAGGCATGGTAGTTCCGATATAGTTACTGCTTTTGTCTAAGCAAGGTTACTTGTTCACCACCTATGCCCCAATTATCGGTATTAATTTCATCAATTACGACAACCGTGGTTGCTGGATTCTTATTCAACACCGCCTGAAGCAGGTCAGTCACACCAGTGATAAGTGCTAATTTTTGTTTTTTAGTGACACCCTCATCTGTTACTTTAATATTTACATAAGGCATATTTGATGCTCCTTCTGGTTCTATAATACAGGCACCCTATATTACACATTAATCTAGCTAACTCGAATTAAATGACTAACAATTCACACGTAACATTACCTAATAAAATTGATGTGCTAATTGTCGGCGCGGGAGCTGCAGGCTTAATGTGTGCATTAGTCGCTAGTCAAAGAGGACGATCTGTTTTAGTGATAGATCATGCGAACAAAGTGGGCAAAAAGATTCTAATGTCTGGTGGGGGACGTTGTAATTTTACCAACATTTATTGCGAACCAAGCAATTTCATATCAAGTAATACTAATTTCTGCAAATCCGCTCTATCTCGCTACACACCTTATGATTTTATTGCGCTAGTTAACAAACATAATATTGCTCACCATGAAAAAAAACTGGGCCAGTTATTCTGTGACAACAAGTCAAAGGATATTTTAGGAATGCTCCTAAACGAATGCCATACTCTGGGGGCAAAAATTAGAACACACTGTGTCGTCGACAGCATCAACTCTACTAATAATGGATTCAAAGTGGCTACTAATTTAGGCAAGGTCCATTGTCAGTCTCTTGTAGTGGCGACAGGCGGCTTATCCATTCCTACAATGGGTGCTAGCGGCTTTGGCTATCAAGTCGCCGAGCAATTTAATATCGCGGTGAATCCCACACGTGCGGCATTAGTTCCATTAACAGCAGAAAAAATTTCACGAGAAAAACTATCACACCTTAGTGGCAGCTCTATCTACGTGAGCGTATCTTGTAACGATATGTGCTTTACTGAAGACATGCTCTTTACCCATAGAGGCTTGAGCGGACCTGCCATATTACAAATATCTTCATACTGGCACCCTGGTGATTCTTTACAAATAAATTTACTTCCCGAAATTGATTTGCTTAGTGAACTTAAAAATCAAAAGCAATCGAATTCAAAATCTGAATTAAAAACCTTCCTATCTAAATTAATCACCAAGAAGATGGCGAGCACACTCCTCGATTTATGGTTCCCTAATAATGGGTTTGCAAATAAAGCAATAAATCAATTCAGTCATTCAGACTTAAAAATAATTGCCGAACAATTTCACCATTGGCACTTTAAGCCAAATGGTTCTGAAGGTTACCGAACTGCTGAAGTGACATTAGGAGGTGTGAATTGCAATGAAATATCATCAAAAACCATGCAATCCATTAATCATAATGGTTTGTATTTTATCGGCGAAGTATTAGATGTGACTGGTCATCTTGGTGGGTTTAATTTCCAATGGGCATGGGCGTCTGGCGCCGCTGCTGGGGAATATGTGTAAATCGAAAAACTCAGTTAATCAATGAATACTGATCAAAATAATCTGATTCATTCATCCGCTTATCCACTAAATCTATCAATCTCCCGGATGACTGGAAGTACTCGGGAGAAAAACTAAAACCACCAACTTTATATTGCATATTGAAATTATTTTGCTTATCACTATTCGCAAGATGCATTTTTTCTTGGAGTTGAGTTAATACTCGTCCAATTTCAAAAGATTGATTATGAGATGTCAGCACTAAAAATCTATCATCATCTATACGTGCAATCACACCTGAATCTCTAAACACACTTTTCAATGTATCAACGAAATTTATTAATATTTCTCGCTCAACCAACTTCCCAAACTCTTTAATTAAAAGCCGAAAATTAATTTTTTCGATATAAACAAGTGTTGTATACAGTTCTTGATTAGCAGATTCAGCCAGCACATAATCTGCCACAGAAAGAAATCCTCTTCGATTATACAGCCCAGTATGTATGTCTTTATCTTCATACCTAAGTGACTGAAGCGCATCTTGAGCCATCATTCCAAAATCAAACAATGCACTAAATTAATCGCTAGATAATTGTTTAGGCTCGCGATCAATAATACATAGCGTTCCTAAGTTATGCTCATCATGCGACTGCAATACAAAACCTGCATAAAATCGAATGTGAGTTTCACCAACAACCAAAGGGTTATCATGAAATCTTTGATCTCTCAAAGTATCATGCACTTCTAAAATTCGATTGGATGGGTTTGACGTGGCGGGCATGGTAATAGCGTGCGCACAAAATGATGACTTTCTACATGTCTGCTTTGCTTCCAAGCCTTGTTTGGATTTAAACCATTGTCGTTTCTTATCGACTAAGCTTATTAGTGCAATAGGCACATCAAATATATGTTGAGCAAGCCTTGTAATGCGATCAAAGCGCTCTTCGGGAGGAGTATCAAGCACATCCAACCTAACTAAGCTTGAAATCCTTGAGGCCTCATTGACAGGCAGCGGAGGTTCTTGCACTTGTTTCCCTAGTATTTCACTTCTAAATCAAATTGATTTAGAAGTGACTAAAAGATTAACATTTTACAAGTATATGTTTATATTTAGTTGTAATGGATGTTAATTGATTTACATCAATTAAATTAAACAGACTCAAATGGTGGCAGCAATTTAATCAACCTGCTGTCACCATGACTTAGATTAACTTTATGCAAGACTAATCGGTGCAACAGGTGACGGCAAATCACTTTCGCCCATCAAATACTCATCAACACCTCTTGCAACTGAGCGCCCTTCCGCGATCGCCCACACAATAAGACTTTGGCCTCGTTGCATATCGCCAGCGGTGAAAACACCTTCGACATTAGTCATCCAGTTTTTATCAGCGATCACATTGCCACGCGCATCCAACTCAAGATTTAACTGCTCTAACATGCCCGGTTTCTCTGGCCCAAGAAAACCCATTGCCAAGAAGGCGAGATCACAAGGCACAACTTTATTACTGCCCTCTACTTCTACAAATTGCATGCGACCGTCTACACTTTTCATCTCGACAGTGACTAGCTCTAAGCCGTTAACATGCCCATCTCCATTATCGATAAAACGTTTAGTTGATACTGAATAAACACGCTCAACACCTTCTTCATGCGCTGAAGCTGTTCTAAAAATTCGTGGCCATTCAGGCCATGGATTATTCTCTGCACGCGTCTCTGGAGGCTTCGGCATGATTTCTAATTGATACACGCTTTTTGCTCCTTGACGATTGGCTGTGCCTAAGCAATCAGCTCCTGTATCGCCACCACCTATAATGACTACATGTTTATCTTTTGCATCAATAAAATCACTTGGCTTAGTATCACCTTCACATAAGTGATTTTGCATCGGCAAATATTCCATTGCTTGATGAATACCTTTTAAGTCTCTGCCTTCCGCAGGAAGATCACGTCGATCACACGCCCCTCCGGTCAGTACTAAGGCATCAAAATCCTTTCTCAACGCTTCAACTGAGATTGTCTCACCAACATGCACATTTGTTTTAAATGTCACACCTTCCTCTTGCATTTGCTGCATGCGACGATCCAACACTTTCTTTTCCATTTTGAATTCGGGAATACCGTAACGCATTAATCCGCCAATACGGTCATCGCGCTCAAACAAAGTCACTTCATGACCGGCTCGCGCTAACTGTTGCGCAGCCGCCATCCCTGCAGGCCCTGATCCAACAATGGCAATTGTCTTACCTGTTTTGACAGGAGCTATTTGTGGCTTAATCCAACCGTTTTCCCAAGCTTTGTTGATGATAGAAAGTTCTATGGCTTTGATATGCACGGGATCATCATTAATCCCTAACACACAAGACCCTTCACATGGCGCAGGACATAGCGTGCCCGTGAATTCCGGAAAATTATTTGTGGCGTGCAAACGTTGGATAGCATCTTCCCATTGCTCACGATAAACAAGATCATTCCAATCGGGAATCAAATTTCCTAGCGGGCAGCCTTGATGACAAAAGGGAATACCACAATCCATACAACGTGCGGCTTGGCCTTTTAGTGGTTCTGACTGCCACGGCGCCATCACTTGATTCCAGTCAAGCAAGCGCTGCTCAACAGGACGATAAGGTTGCGTCCCTCTTTGTACTTCCATGAACCCAGTTACCTTACCCATGTGCAGCCTCCATTACAGCTTCATCCACCGACGTTCCTTCTGCTTTCGCACGCTTCATAGCTTCCAATACACGTTTATAATCTCTAGGCATCACCTTAATGAACTGCTTTTGGTAAGTTGACCAATCAGCTAAGATTTTTTCAGCCACTGTGCTTTTCGTGTATTCAACGTGATTGGCTAACAAGCGCTTAACCAATTCCACATCTTCCTCTTCTATCAATTCTTCAATGCCAACATCACTTTGATTACAATTGATATCAAACTTGTCCTTATCTTCTAGCACGTAAGCCACACCACCTGACATCCCGGCCGCAAAATTTCTTCCGGTCGAACCAATCACGACGACATTTCCGCCTGTCATATATTCGCAACAATGGTCTCCCACCCCTTCAACAACAGTATCAACACCACTATTTCGAACTGCAAAGCGTTCGCCAGCAATTCCACGTATATAAACTTCTCCTGAAGTGGCACCGTAAAGACATACATTTCCAACAATGATGTTTTCTTCTGGAACGAAACTCGAATGTTTAGACGGGAAGACGATCAATTTAGCGCCTGACAATCCTTTGCCTAGATAGTCATTGGCATCACCTTCTAATGTCATCGTGACACCTTTAGGAACAAACGCACCAAAACTCATACCAGCCGAGCCATTAAAGTGTGCGCGCACTGTATCTTCTGGCAAGCCTTCACCGCCATAGCGTTTGGTAATGTTGTAACCCAAAATTGTCCCGACACTACGATTTGTATTTTGCACTGGCAGAATAATATCGACGGCTTTACGCTCCTCAAGTGCAGCTTTGCATTGTGGAACTAATGCTGTCATATCCAATGACAATTCCAATCCGTGATCCTGCTCATTAACACAGTACAATTCTGTCCCTGCATGAGGTTCTGGTTTGTGCAGTATTGAAGAAAAATCCAGGCCTTTAGCTTTCCAATGATCCACTGCTTTTTTCACATTGATAGCTTCAACTTGTCCAATCATTTCATCAATTGTTCTAAACCCAAGCTGCGCCATATATTCACGCACTTCGTCCGCAATGAATTTAAAGAAATTTTCAACAAACTCAGGTTGACCACCAAATTTCTTACGTAACTCAGGGTTTTGAGTAGCAACGCCTACAGGACAAGTATTCAAATGACACACACGCATCATAATACAACCCATCACAACCAGTGGCGCGGTAGAGAAGCCGTATTCTTCTGCACCTAATAGTGCAGCAATAATCACGTCACGCCCGGTTTTTAATTGCCCATCTGCTTGAACAACAATTCGATCACGCAGACCATTTTTCACGAGCACTTGTTGAGTCTCTGCAATGCCCAATTCCCAAGGCAAACCTGCATGCTTCAATGAATTCATGGGTGACGCACCGGTACCTCCATCATAGCCAGAGACAAGCACAACATCAGAATGCGCTTTCGCAACACCTGCTGCGACTGTGCCAACGCCGACTTCTGCCACCAACTTCACATGCACACGCGCTTCAGGATTAGCATTTTTCAAATCATGAATAAGCTGTGCCAAATCCTCAATTGAATAGATATCATGATGCGGCGGTGGAGAGATCAAACCTACTCCTGCGGTAGAGTGGCGTACTTTAGCTACCCATGGGTACACTTTTGTTCCTGGCAACTGACCGCCTTCACCAGGCTTAGCGCCTTGCGCCATTTTTATTTGAATATCATCAGCATTCACCAAGTACTCACTAGTTACACCAAATCGGCCTGATGCCACTTGCTTAATCGCACTTCGACGCAAGTCTCCGTTTTCATCTCTTGTAAAACGATCAGGGTCTTCGCCACCTTCACCGGTATTAGAACGTCCACCAATGCGATTCATAGCTATAGCTAAGGTTTCATGAGCCTCTTTACTTATTGAGCCATAAGACATTGCACCCGTTGAAAAACGTTTCATAATGTTTTCAATTGGCTCAACTTCGTCTATTGATATTGACTTTCTTTCTGAACTCAACTCAAACAACCCACGCAAAGTCGCTAAACTCTCATTTTGGTTATCGACTTTGTCTGTATATTCTTTGAAAATTTCATACTGACCTGTGCGTGTTGCATGTTGCAATTTAAATACAGTGTCAGGGTTAAACAAATGGAATTCGCCATCGCGTCGCCATTGATATTCACCGCCCCATTGTAAATCTGGTGCTTTTGTTGGACGCTCAGGAAATGCATTGTGATGACGCACACTTACCTCTGCAGCGACTTCTTCTAAACCAATGCCTCCTATACGTGATGCCGTCCAGGTAAAATATTTATCAACGAATTCTTTATTTAGACCAATAGCTTCAAATACTTGCGCACCACGATATGACTGGACGGTAGAGATTCCCATCTTCGCCATAATTTTAGTTAACGCTTTGTTCACGCCTTTAATAAAGTTTTGAACAGCTTTGTCATGTGCCATTTCAGGAATATGACCTTTACCAATCAAGTCGCCGAGTGACTCAAATGCGAGATAAGGATTTACCGCTCCAACACCATAGCCAATTAATACAGCAAAATGATGGACTTCACGCGGCTCCCCTGACTCAAGAATTAAGCCGACCTTGGTGCGAGTACCATTACGAATTAAATGATGGTGCACCCCAGCAGTGGCAAGTAAAGCAGGAATGGCCGCATTGTTTTTATCCACACCGCGGTCAGACAAAATTATATTTGTATTACCTGCGGCAATTGCTGCATCGACTTGCTTACATACAGCTTGCAATGATTGATCTAAGCCCTTCCCATTTTGTGCAACAGGGTAAAGAATTGACACAGTCGCTGTTTTCAATCCATGCAAATCTACATCTCGAATGCGTGCAAGCTCTTCGTTCGTCAACACAGGAGAAGACAATTTAATTTGGCGGCAACTTTCTTCTGTTGGCTGAAGTAAATTCTTCTCCGCACCGATAGTGACAGCAACCTGTGTGACTAATTCTTCACGAATACCATCTAGCGGTGGATTAGTGACTTGAGCAAACAATTGTTTGAAGTAGTCGTATAACAATCGCGAACGATTAGATAGCACAGCCAATGCAGCATCTGAACCCATTGAGCCAACTGGCTCCGCACCTTTAGCAGCTTTTGGTGCCATCAATACACGCAGTTCTTCATGGGTGTAACCAAACGCTTGTTGTCTTTGCAACAACGTTTCATTATCAGTGCCATGAATTTGTGTGGGATTCGGTAATTTTTCAACCGGCACTAAATGTTTTGCTAACCATTCCGCATAGGGATGCTCAGAAGCAAACTGCTGCTTCAATTCTTCATCTTCAATAATGCGGCCTTGTTTAGTATCAACCAAGAAAATACGACCCGGATGCAAGCGATCTTTGATCAATACATTTTCTGGCGGTATATCTAATACACCGACTTCTGATGCCATCACCACCATATCGTCTTTAGTGACGTAATAGCGAGACGGTCGTAAACCATTCCGATCAAGCACCGCACCAATTACATCACCATCAGTAAATGCCACCGATGCAGGCCCATCCCACGGCTCCATTAGACATGCATGGTATTCATAAAAAGCTTTACGCTCGGCAGACATAGTTTCGTGTCCACTCCATGCTTCTGGAATCATCATTAATATTGCATGTGATAGCGGCCTTCCACTCATATGCAAAAATTCCATCACGTTATCAAAAGTTGCAGAATCACTTCCGCCCTCAATACATATTGGGAAAATTTTCTTTAAATCATCCCCAAATAATTCTGATTCACACAGTGCTTCACGCGCACGCATCCAGTTTGCATTTCCACGTGCAGTATTAATCTCACCATTGTGGGCGACATACCGAAATGGATGTGCAAGCCTCCATGCAGGGAATGTATTTGTAGAAAAACGCTGATGCACAAGTGCTAATGCTGACTCAAAATCCGGATCCAAAATATCGGGATACATCAGTTCAAGCTGAGATACTGTCAGCATCCCTTTATATATAAAAGTTCGATATGACAATGATGGAATATAAAAACGATCACTTTCAGAAAGGTCTGAATTCCAAATGGCATTTTCAGCTAATTTTCTAATTACAAATAATTTGCGTTCAAATGACGCTTCATCTTTAGTGCACCTTCCAATAAAAATTTGCTTAAAGGTTGGCTCACCAGATTTTGCTGTCGGGCCCAAACTAGAATCATCGGTCGGTACTTCACGCCAACCCAACACTGTCTGACCTTCTTCAATAATAATTTTTTCTATGATTTGTTGGCACTGCTTAGATTGCGCAGCATCATTAGGAAGGAAAACCAAACCCGCCCCATATTGGCCTAACTCGGGTAAATCAATATTGCTTTCTTTACAAACACGCGAGAAAAACTTATGTGGCATTTGCAATAGCAAACCAACACCGTCTCCAGTATTTTCTTCACAACCACAGGCACCACGATGAACGAGTTTTTTGAGTATGGTTAAACCATTTTCAACAATAGCGTGAGACTTTCGCCCCTTAATGTCGGCAACAAAGCCAACACCGCACGAGTCATGTTCATAATCTGGGTCATACAGGCCTTCGGCCGGCGGGTAATTATTCTGCATATGGATTCCGCGTCTACGTTTAAATATTCAATTATGGCGAGCTAAATTTCTTTATAAAATCGCTACTTAGCCGTTTCAGCTCATGTACTGAAAGGGCCGCAAATTATAATGCAGGGCAGATTATAGTAGCAAGCAAAGATAGGTAATTAAGGGATATTTATGTGATGCAGATTGAGAAGCAAGCGATAGTGGAAATATAAAATAAACGTCAATAAATCATAAAGTTGCGAATGATATGTAATATATTACTTTCAAATTACACCAGAACTTAGTGCGCCTTTATCTTTTGCTTGCCGCAATTTGAGCACTTGTACACGGTGACAAGTTTTCCTTGTTTAGTATCAAATTTATTGTTCGTGACGACGCCCCACTTATGGTGGCCGTGTTGGCATAGCCCAAGTTTTTTAACCGCTGGCTTTTTAAATGGAAGGATTTTACTCATCGCACCAACTCAATTTCCAGTAGTAGAATCTCATCAAATTCTGATGTCAGGATGCACAATCATACTCACAACTTCGCAAATAAAATGCCTGCGACACAAAACACCCCTGCAACGAATAAAAACATAAAATATTTAACCACTATCGTATTAGTGATTAACTTGCGGTCTTCTACCCATAATTTCTTAACGCTATTTAGTCGATCAAATAAATAGCCAACGACAAATCCAAGCGGCACGAGCGCCATCAAATACAAAGAAAGCTCAGAAGATGATCCGATAAGAAATGCAATATATGCCGACAGCATATAAAACATTGTTGTCACAAGAGAAAACATAGCATCAGAATACCATGAAACCTTTGAATAAATTCTCTAACTTCACCTAGAAAGTGACGCTTTTACATCGCTGGATAGTCGCAATTTTTTCCTGTGCATACAGTGTTCAAATGTAAATTTTAGCGAATTATTTCAGGTTCTAGGTGGCGGCCATGTTGATTCTGGATTAGTATGGAATTCATACTAATAATAAGAATAGACCCTTGGCACGCAATAATCTATATATTTTAGCGAGTTACGCAGGCGCACTACCGTTCATAGCGTGTGCAATGATGCTGTATGCGGGGATTAATAATGTGGGATCACTCGGATCTGTTCATGAAATCACGTCGGTATACGCATTAATTATTATTTCTTTTATTGCTGGAGTACATCTGGGCACATACTTATTTTACAGCACCAAAACACCTAAATCGTTATTCATTATAAGCAATATCATTGCCATCGCGGCATGGATGACACTGCTATTTGCTAGCCAAGCAAATGCCATACTTATCTTGGTCGGTGCATTTATTTATTTGTTAGGCGTTGATTATCTATTGAAACGAGAAATGTTTATTTCATCGACCTACTTTGTTGCGCGTCTGATTGTGACAGCAATTTCTGCTGGTTCTTTACTATTTGTTGCCAATATTAGCTAAGCTGTTCTTCAATCAGCTCTGCGAAGTCATCTATCACTTCGACACTTTGCTCGAACACCAACTGAGCTGATCGCTCATCTCTAATTGCAATTTGTTTAAACAAATCAGTCGCCACTGGCACTGGCTCAGCGATCACATCTGCTATCGCATCATCATTGGCTATTTGTGAGACTTCACCAACAAACTCACCTATTGCCTCTACCGGTGAAGGTGTGGACGATGCTTCAGCAATGCCTTGCACTTCTCTGTACGTTTTTGTGACTTCCACTGTTCTAGCAGATTGAAGATTCAATGAGAAATTCGCTAACTGATCTGCATCAATTCCAATACGTGTTGCTTTTTGAAATGCGCCAGCAAAATTGCCGCTATAAAATTTATCTGCTAAACGATCAACATTTTTTATCAGCTTATCTATAGCAGCTTGTTCTTGTTCGTTAATATCACCATTGACTTGGTATGAAATCTCTTTACCTCTTTGCACTTGACGATCAATATTCACTGTAAAACCATCGTCATTGAATGTGGCTTCTTTTGACACTTGCTTGTTAAAAAACTTTTCTATATTAATATTTACAGTGTCACCTTCTTGAGTTTCAATACTGAGATCAAAACTCTTGCTAGCCTGAACATTTCTTGTTTTTGAAAATTCAATCTGTGTTGACTGAACTGGCGACGGCGAACTGCCTGAAGTTGAATTTACGAGATTATTCTCGGTGTCATTTTGTGTGTTATCACTCTCTAGATTCGGAGTGAACCTATTATCAATTCGCTCTAGCCCACGCTGTATCCTATTAAATGCTCGTTCAATCTGTCTTTCTAAACGTGGTTCCGAGTCAAATCTTCCTTGCAATGTTTCTTTTGCTGATGCAAAACCTTGCTCTATGCCATCTCGCGCTTGATTCAATAGACCCTGAAGTTCTTGCTCACTCGCACCACCATTACGAGCTTCTCTCAGTTCCTGACGTACAAAGCTTAAAACGTTTTTTGCAATAGTTTTTACCGGTGATTGATGATTATTGGCTTGCAATTCAACCTTTTTACCCAAGCCATCACTTAATGCTTTCTCAAGCAAATTAACAGAACTAGTACGCGAATAGAAACTGTCATTATTAGACGCAATCGATGTATTTCGCGGCTGGCCAGATTGGATATTAGACGAAGTTTCACGCGTGACTGCACGAGAAAAATTCGCTGTTAAATCAAAATGAAATCTATTGCTTAAACCACTATTTTCTATCGTCATATCGACTTCGTCCACTACTATTAAAATTCATGACCCAGTCATCGGCGAATTGTGAAGAACCTCAAATTTTTTACGGCAACAGCGGAATTTTCATGGACAGATGGTACTAACTTAGGATGCCTTAAATTTTACGACGATTCTTCTCCCTCTAAATTGACCTTATCTAGCTTCTCCGAGACACCTTCACTTTGCGCAAACGCTTTAGCTTGCAATAGCAAATAATAAGAAAATCGATGTAATGCTTCAGGATCATTTTGATAGCTCTGTAAAATCTGATCAAACACATCATCGAGTGGAACGTTAACATTACAATCGTGCTTAACTTCTGTGAGCACTAAAGTAGGCTCATCAATATTGTCATACCGATTGGGTATTTGTATTTGAATGCTAATCTGATCACTATCTTTATTCATAATATTTCTCTTAAATTAAAATCAAACTCTTACCTGTGACAATAACTAACTGATTTAAATAAACTATTATAGATATTCTCATCTCAGCGAAAGATAAGCAGCCAATGATCTAAAACGTGCATTAAGAGTAATTTGATTAAACGAAATGCACTAGAGCGTATTTCCTAAGTAGAATCACCTAGAAACATTGATTTTAGTATTAGATAATGTGTCTCTAACGATTGCTAAAAATTATAAAAACTAAACATGCAGATCACTCAGCCACAGAAACATGAAATGGGTCGGTTGGCCGTCCTCCACGAAGCGAGTATTCTGGATACGCCATCTGAGAGCGCATTTGATGCCATTACGGGCGCTGCCGCAGAGTTATGCTCGATGCCAACCTCTTTTATCTGCCTGGTAGACTCAGAACGTGTCTGGTTTAAATCAGCCAACGGAATGGAAGGCGTCAGTGAGATCGACAAAAGTATAGGTTTTTGCCCCCACACTATCCAGCAGCAGGGTCTCTTTGAAGTAAAAAATGCCGCGACTGATCCACGCTTTAGAAATAACCCATTAGTAATTAACGCGCCTAATTTCCAGTATTATGCTGGCGTCCCATTAATCACTAGTGATGGTTATGCACTAGGCACACTGTGTGTCATGGATTATCAACCACGTGAAATTGATACCAAGCAAGTTGATCAACTAAAAAGATTAGCGACGACGGTGACGGCGCTGATTGAAGCAAAACGAATCAAAGAAATTAAGCAGCAATCTACGAATCATCGTTTGGGCGATATTATTGAAATCTCTCCCCATGAAGTATTTTTAATCGATGCTACCAGCAAAAAAATTAACTATGCAAACCGTACCGCTCAACTTAGTTTAGGGTACAGCTTGAATATTATAAAAAGTCTAAAATGGTCAGACATTCTTAACCACCCACCAAATGAATTAATTGATAACTATTTACAACCCAACAGTGTCTCTCAACATACGCCTTTAGAATTTCAATCATCACAAACACGTAATGATGGATCTCAGTATCCTGTCGAATGCATACTACAAGTCAATGGATTTGGAAATAATGAATTTATTGTCATTAGCAATGACATCAGCCAAAGAAAAAATGCTGAAAATAGAGAAAGAACACTAATGAATAGCATTGCACACATGAACAGAGTCAATGCAACCAGCGCACTTGCTTCGGGTTTAGCACATGAATTGAATCAGCCGCTCACAGCGGTCACTCAATACTGTGACACTGCTTTGTCTATTATTGAAAAGAGCACAATCATTAACAACGAACTTCATGAACCTTTACAAAAGGCAGCAAACCAATCAATACGCGCAGGGGAGATCATAAAAAGATTTAGAGCTTTCACAGAAAATCGTATACCAGAACGTTGCCTAGTAAAAGCAGAAGATTTGCTAAATGAAACACTATCCCTAATTAATCATGACATCATTCAACAAGAAATTAACTTGAAAGTTAACATTAATGAGAACACTTCTTTTTATGCTGATCCGATACAAATTCAACAAGTGCTATTAAACTTAATTACAAACAGTCTTCAAGAAATGGAAGACAAAAACAATAAATATCTCTTAATTGACTGCATGCGCACTCCGGAGAATCACCTGGAATTCGCCATCACAGATTCAGGTAATGGCATAGATGATGTCTTATTAGAAAACCTCATCACACCCGCAATAAGCAACAAGAAAAATGGCACGGGTTTAGGGTTATGCATATGCAAATTTATCGTAGAATCACACAATGGTAGATTTTGGCATGACATTAGCCATAAAGAAGGTGCTCGCATCTGCTTCAGTCTGCCCTTATACAAATAAACTCCATGGAAGATATAGAAAACTCTCCTATCGTTCACCTAGTCGACGATGATGATGCTGTTAGAAACGCCATTCACATGTCATTAGTTGTTGAAGGTTTGCACGTTAAAGAATATTCATCTGCGATTGAATTTCTTGATAATTACAACCATCAACCTGGCTGCCTAGTCGCAGACATTCAAATGCCTGCCATGAATGGACTAGAGTTGCAAAAGTCCTTAGATGAAAAAAATATATGTATCCCCATCATTTTCATCACTGGTCACGGGAATATCTCTATGTCTGTTAAAGCTATGAAAGCTGGTGCGACTGACTTCATTGAAAAGCCATTTGCGAAAAAGGATCTACTGAAGAGCATCAAGCATGCCCTGAAGATTGATTTAAATACTCGCCAAGATTACAAGGCTGTCCTTGAAATTCAGAATAGATTCAATTTGCTGACAACACGAGAAAAAGAAGTATTACATATGTTAGTCAGAGAACACGCCAGGCTAACAAATAAAGAAATTGCTGACACCCTCGGCATCAGCAAGAGGACAATAGAAGTACACCGCAGCAATATTATGGCAAAGATGCTAGCTCACACTCGAGCAGAGCTAGCAGAACAAGCCAGACGTTGTACTTCTATCTTAGCAACAAACGAAACAGTTAATAATATAGCTTAAACCAATTGCAGATCTAACAGTCCTTCCATTTTTTCTGCAGTTTCTGATTTCCCAGTACGGCTATCACCAACAAGTGCAACAGTGACACTTTCTGATTTTGATGTGCCGCCATTTCTTGCACGCTTTTCACTCGCAATTTCTTTAATCATATCGATCATGTTTTGAGCTAGACGCACAGGGCCTTCTTGCTCAATTTCATCACGATTAGTAAAACCACACCTAGCAACATCCTCATCAGTGACATGCTCATAGCATCCAGCCATCATCTGGCTATTTACTACACCAATACGCATTTCTTTCTTAGCCACTAAATTTTCCATGGCACCAATAAAGTCTTTTTCAAGTACACCAAATTTCTCATGCAAGTCAGGATGTAAAATCTTTCCTTCTTTATCTTCTAGTGTTGGAAAAGGATTTGCCCAGTAGCTAATTTCTTTTTTACCACGATGCGTATGAGTACTTCCTGCAGCCACACGTTCGCCTCGACGGAATTGCTCAATTGCATCCATGACAGGCATATCGGTAAAGATGGTTTGTTCACCTTCTGCAATGATGTTGAAATTATTATTGTACATAAGGCCATCTAGTTGATGCCCCGTCATTACCTCATCAACAGTAGCGACTGGAACAATCTGTCTCGCATTTGAGCCCGACTCTTTGTTATAGCCAATTTCTCTGCCGATCATTTGCATTTTCGCATGTTCACTAAACCCATCTAGACATGCAAACGCACCGGTTTCTGTGCCATAAAATATTGGTCTCTCAACGCCATCATCGCCTTTTTCCAGAACAGCACGACCCATATCATCTGCTTTGACAAGCATTTCCGTAATATATGGCTCATTAGTTTTTTCATCAAAATGGCAAACATAGCGTGTGCAACCGCAATGCAGCGGTAAATCACCCGCACGAATTGCGAGGACATTATGTAGAGTTAGTATTGGCTTCTTACCATAACCAAAGTATTGGCACTCATCTAAACCTGGGACCAATCCGACTAACAATTCATTTTCTTCATCCCAGTAGTAACCTAAGTCATCCATAGTTGAAGAAGGGCAGCCAAAGACAAATACACCATCAGGTTTTCTATTAGTTAAAATGTCTTCCGCTTCTGCAAATGGGAATAAGTTTAATAATCCAGCTTCAATCTCAATAAAGCCATTTGATTTGTGTAAGTACGCAACAATTAGCCAAGCACCCACTCTCAATGGAACTGCTGTCCAATCATCGGGACAGAAATCATCATGTTTAAACGGATTATGGTCTAACTCATAGAATGGATACGCGCGCTTATTTGCAGCCGTGTGGTAATCAACACCCGTACGTATATCAGCCGCAATGGTTAAAGGCACCGATGAAAGTGACACGTAATCAGAGGGTAGATTTAAATAGTGCCCTGATATCTCACCTGCAGTGATGCTTGGATGCGCATCCAGACCAGCTGAACGACGCACACCCGTTTCTAGACCAACTTTCTTTAATAACATGCGGCGTGTTTCTAAAATCAATTCAGAAAGACTCGCGGCTTTATCAGTGACTAAATCTTTAATTGAATCAGGTGTTTCTTTGTCGCCTGTGATGACCTCATTGTGTAGACGCACAAGTCGTGAGTACGTGACATTTCTAAAATGATGAAATCCGCCATCAATAAACTTTACAACGGCAATATTACGTTCCGCGACTTCTTTATCTAACGCATTTTCAGACTCAAGAATCTTTAAAATATCACGCGCACCAATTTCTAATATGAATGCAATTTTACTTTGTACTTCTAATTTATTTTCGGTTCGATTCCTCAGACTTGCAATAAATTCCATTTTGTATTTCTTTAGGAATTTTGCAAATATTCTACTTTTCAATAAATGCTCGGGGGTGCTACATCCTTCACGTATTTCTAAAACATTTTGAGGGTTAAATTGTAGCGATACACTCGACTCCAGAAGCTGCGGATTCTCTGTCATAACATTATCCATTTTTTTTTATTCTAATTAATTTATTTATTATAGGAACTATACACAATGTATCTAGATTATCGCCCAAAAAAAACTTATATAACAATAGTGTCAGCTTTGAATGACTTCTTAATCTAATTTCTACAAAGTTTTCTTTTGTTCTTCAGTGACATAGTAATATTAAAAATAAGATATTATTAATATTAAAATATAATTATATTCAGATTAATAAAATGACAGATTTTTGTTCTTGTTATTACACTCAAAAAATCTGATAGTTCTATCTGAAATATTTTTTGGAGGCATTATTAATGAGCAATCAAAATACACAAAATAAAATTAGTAGTAATGAAGAAAACGATACAAGCAAATACAAAGACATTGAAGAGGCTATACAAAAAGCAATAAAAACAGAATCATTAAAACAACGTAATGTTTCTGATGTTAAAAAATATAATACTGCAAAGTAGTTAAGCCATTACGTTATTATTTTTTGACTAAAAATTCTATCCAGCATTAATAATGCGAATTAGTATCTATGCGCTGTAAACAATGGCGTTAATAAATTTATTAAGTTTATTACTTATAATAAATGCCTCGCACATTTAGTATTTGCGAGGCCATCATTTATTTGTAATGACATTCATAGATGCAACAACTGAATTTACTGCATTACTCTATTTTAGATAGATAGCAATAATTTCAAATCTTATTCATCCACTCTTTTTATTAAATTAAAACAACTATCTGAATAAGCATTAAGAGTTAGTTGCCTTTTAATAACACGCATAAAAAAAGCCCTAGCGTAATACACTAGGGCTTTTTCTAAATTAATGCCTGGCGATGTCCTACTCTCACATGGGGAGACCCCACACTACCATCGGCGCAGAACGGTTTCACTTCCGAGTTCGAGATGGGATCGGGTGGGTCACATTCGCTATGGTCACCAA
>JBGCFN010000048.1:0-24069 GCA_045106935.1 Gammaproteobacteria bacterium
CGATGATGATAAGCGACAAACTTTGGCAGATTATATCTCTATTAAACATGTGTATGCCGCAGGAAGATTAGATAAAGACAGTGAAGGACTATTGTTGTTAACTGATGATGGAAAATTACAAAATAGAATTACTAGTCCAAACAAAAATTTAACCAAACATTATTGGGTTCAAGTTGAAGGTGTGCCCGATGATCAAGCAATAAATATATTGAGTAAGGGTGTGAAGTTGAAGGATGGTGTCACAAAGCCAGCTGAAGTGACATACATTGAGGAGCCAGATAATTTGTGGCAAAGAGATCCACCCATACGCGAGCGAAAAACAATACCAACTCAATGGTTAGAAATAGCGATTAGAGAAGGTAAGAATCGCCAGGTACGCCGAATGACGGCAGCGGTTGGTTACCCAACACTTCGATTAATACGGCATAGAATAGGTGATTGGCGCGTAGGAGAATTGTCTCCTGGCGAAAGCCAAATTCTCGAGGGAAATATTACTATATAATGCAACATCACCATGCTGAAGAATTTAGGAGAATAATATGCAGGTCAATGATAAATCCAGTGCTTTTATTTTAGGGCTGTTTATATTCTTAGGTTTATCAGTATTAGGTTATTTTCTTGCGACAGCAGCTATTGATTATAAGCAGTATGATCGTAATGTGACGGTCAAAGGTTTGTCTGAGCGTGAATATAAGGCAGATATTGTTATTTGGCCTATCGAATTCACCTTGGCAGATAATAATCTTGAACAGCTGTATCGAACGATTGACAGCCAGACATTTAAAATTAAATCTTTTCTGGAGATTAATAATATCCGTACCGATGAAATATCTATTTCATCTCCCTCAATTACAGATAAGACAGCACAACAATATGGTGGCGGCCAAGCACCACGCTATCGATATTCTGCAGTGCAAACTGTAACCGTATATTCAAAGAATATAGATGCAGCAAGAAATGTCATGGGTAAGCTTTCAGAGCTAGGCAAACAAGGCATTGTATTTTCTGGTGGTGGATATCAATATCAAACTGAATATATATTTACGCGACTAAATGAAGTTAAACCAGAAATGATTGAAGAGGCTACGCGTAAAGCAAGAGAGGTGGCCGAAAAATTTGCTAGTGACTCTGAAAGTAAGTTAGGAAAAATAAAGCGGGCATCACAGGGCCAATTCAGTATTTATGCGCGAGACAAAAATAACCCGCATATTAAAAAAGTGCGCGTCGTCTCTACTGTTCAATATTATCTTTCTGATTAATATTGATTAGATGAGTAAGTATAATTTCCCATATATCGCATTTGCGATGAGTGTATTTTTTTTGCTGGTAGTCACGATTGGTGGGCAAGAAAATGAAGGTGGTAGTACCAAGTTACCATTACTTACCTTGCTAGTGGTTAGCGAGTTTGCTTTTTTCTTAAGTGCAATAGGTGCTTACCTGAGTATTCGGAGAATTCTAGATATCGGATATAGCGCGACACATGCTTTGCTTGGAGTCAGCTGTGTCATATTATCGATAAGATTTATAATTATGGGTATTGATTTTTGGCCGCTGTAATGACGGTATTTGTACTGGTGGGCTAGTGTTTAGCTTTTCCAAGCTGAGTTCATCATCTATTGCGTTAATCATAGGCAATCTTGTCCCTATTGTTGGGGTGCTATTTTTCGAATGGCAATTGTTTTGGCTGGTTTTATTGTTTTGGCTTGAAAATTTAGTGATCGGTGTTTTTAACATTTTCAAGATGTTGACGTGTGCAGGATCAGAGTCATTCACCCAGAGAATTTTTATGACTATATTCTTCTCTGTTCATTATGGGATGTTTTGCTTTGGTCATGGAACATTTGTTGTGGATTTATTTGGTGGCGAATTAGATTCTATTCCAGCCGCATTAGCGCTTATCGTCGAAAATGGATTGCAGTTAGCATTGATTGCGTTAGTTATCAGTCATGGGTTTTCTTTTGTACAAAATTTTTTAATCCGAGGAGAATCTAAACAATCATCTATTTCTGAAGTTATGTTTTCTCCTTATAAGAGAATCATCGTATTGCATGTGTTTATTATTTTTGGCGCGCTCACATTGCAAACGTTTGGTGAAACACAAATTGGCTTAGTTGTTTTGGCGGTCGTTAAAATTATTGCGGATTTGTTAGCGCATAAGATTGAACATAAGAGAAATCCATCTGCATGAGTGCCGCCTTGAGAAATAATAATCCAGTCATCCAAACTATTGAAGAAAGGGATTATCATATATTGTTGTCACGTATGCGTGAATTTACTGATAGTCGAGATGAGCAAACAAATGATAAAATTTGGTTTGTCCAGCATAACCCTGTATTCACAATAGGCAGGAATGGTGATCAGAGTAATTGTTTGGTGAGCTCTGATATTCCATTAGTGCAGTCAGATCGTGGAGGTGATGTCACCTATCATGGGCCTGGGCAATTGCTTATGTACTGTATGATGGATATAAAACGATTACGCTTGGGCGTGAAATCATTGGTGTATGGGTTGGAAGAAATAATCATTCAATACTTGTCTGAATTTGATATAGATGGAAAAAGAATGCAAGGTGCACCTGGTATTTATGTTGAAGGAGATAAGTTAGCATCATTAGGGTTGCGAGTAAGAAATGGATGCTCATTTCATGGGTTAGCAATTAACGTAAACATGGATTTAGAACCATTTACTTATATTAATCCTTGTGGTTTAAAGGGAATGAAAGTGACACAATTGTCGCAACTGGGTGTGGATAAAACATGTGATGAAGTTGCATTGCGATTATCTGACCTTATGATTCAGAAATTTTATAAATAATATGAGTACAAGCAATAAACAACGTGGTGAAGATAAAGTATCACGCATACCAATTAAAATTATTCCCAGTGATAATGTATTGCGTAAGCCAGATTGGATACGGATAAAGATAACTAACTCAAAAAAAGTATCAGAGCTGAAGAACACAATCAGGGACAATGGGCTTTATACTGTATGTGAAGAAGCGTCGTGTCCTAATTTAAATGAGTGCTACACGAATGGCACTGCAACATTTATGATCCTTGGGGATGTATGTACTCGTCGTTGTCCATTCTGTGATGTAGCGCATGGTCGACCTATCGCACCCGATAATGATGAGCCAAGTCAATTAGCTAAGACGATACAGTTAATGAATCTAAAGTATGTTGTCATTACTTCGGTAGATCGGGATGACTTGAAGGATGGGGGCGCAAAACATTTCCAACGATGTATTAAGGCAGTACGGGCGATTAATCCAGATATTGAGATAGAAGTGCTAGTGCCAGATTTTCGAGGCCGTATGGATAAAGCACTTGCTGAGCTTCAGATTGAACTACCTGATGTCTTTAATCACAATTTGGAAACGGTGAAGCGTCTATATAAGCAGGCGCGACCAGGCGCTGATTATTTATGGTCTTTGAAGCTACTCCAAGAATTTAAGCGTGTAAATCCGCAGGTCCCAACGAAGTCAGGAATAATGCTGGGGTTAGGCGAAGAAATAGATGAGGTGCATCAACTAATGAGAGATTTGCGTGCGCATGATTGTGACATGTTGACGCTAGGCCAGTATCTACAACCTTCTAAGCATCACTTGCCTGTGGTTCGCTATGTGACGCCTGAAGAGTTTGAACAATTACGTATTGAGGCCTTGGAGATGGGATTTTCTAATGTGGCAAGTGGGCCTATGGTGCGGTCATCGTATCATGCTGATCAGCAAGCTGCGGGGGTAAGCTAATTTTTGGTTTAGACGCCCAAAGCATGCTTATTAGCTTCATGTAACCGGCTTGCAGTCCCTACATCAAACCACGCGTGCGCATGGGTAGTATGCGAGAATTAATGTGTCATGAAATGACGCAAGATTAAATGCTCAAAGCAAACTTATTTGCTTCATGTAATCGGCTTGCAGTGCCCACGTCAAACCACATGCCAATAAATAATTCAGCGCTTATTGTTTTGGTATTGATACATTGGTGAATCGTTTCTATCAGTGGGAATGTTCTTTTTTCGTGGGTAAATAATTCAGGATCTATGTAAGCGACACCGCTATATGTGAAGCGCTGTTCGGCATGTGTATTTAGTTGAATTTCAGAGCTGTAAAAATCGCCTTTGATATTATGCGTAGGATTTTCTACCATAAATAAATGCATTTGTGAGTTGGTGAGCGAAAAATCGTTACTAAATGGAATATCACAAAAAATATCTGCGCTAATGACAAGAAAAGGCTCATCTCCTAATAACGGTAGGGCATAAGATATTCCGCCACCAGTTTCGAGCGCTTCCTCACCCTCATCAGAATAGCTGATTGGAATATTGTAATTAGATCCGTTGCCAATTTGATCACGTATTTGTTTGCCAAGATGTGCGGTGTTGATCACGATTGATTCAAAACCTGCTTGCGCTAGTCTGTCAATATGATGCTCAATTAGTTTTTTTTTGCCTACCTTAACTAATGGTTTGGGTTGTTTGTCTGTTAGAGGTCGTAATCGGCTGCCGCGTCCCGCAGCAAGAATCATTGCTTTCATATCAAGTTATTTACAAAAGTATGAAATGGTTTTAACTCTGGATATTTTTCACTGACTGTCATTATATAATGCATCGTACGTGGTATGTCATTCATATATGAGGGCTTATTGTCTCGGTAATTTAGGCGAGAGAATATGCCAGTTGCTTTTAAGTGCCGCTGCATTCCCATTAAGTCAAACCATCGAACAAATTGTGCATGATCATATTGGTTGGAAAGTTTGTCAGTAAACTGATTAATCCATGAGTCAATTTTGTGTTGAGGCCAATCAATATAGCAATCTCTAAGTAAAGAAACCAAGTCATAAGTGATCGGGCCAAGTACAGCGTCTTGGAAATCAATAATCCCAATATTAGAATCATCCAATACCATTAAATTTCTAGAATGATAGTCACGATGGACAAATGCCTGAGGCTGTTCCAAAGCATTGTTTTCTAACAGTTGATAAGTGGTAGCAAGCATCTCCTTATCATTATGACTCAGCAAAATATTCAAATGCTTCTTCAAAAACCAATCTGTGAACAGTGTCATTTCTGTTTGCAGCAATTCACTATTATAAGAAGGGAGACTCGAAGTTGGCAGTTGCTGCATAGCAACAATATGATTCATAGCCGTGGAATAAAGATGATCTGAAGAGTTTTCATTTAACAGGCTGTATAAAAGCTGATCGCCAAAATCCTGTTGTATATAAAAGCCATCATCTGAGGCCATATAAATTTTTGGAGCTGGTAATTTGTGATCGATTAATAGTAGTGCAATATCGATAAACCGTTGGCTGTCTTCCTTTTCCGGCGGTGCATCTACTGCTATTAGGGGCAGCTGCTTGAATCCCATTTCATTCTTGGCGATAAATCTAAAATAACGCCTGAAACTCGCATCACCCGACACAGCTTCAAAGGAGTCTTCAAGCACATCAAATAAGGAATTAATCCAATCTTGTAATAGTTGGGCGCGATTGTCGGTCGTATGATTCATATTGGTAAGGTTATCCGCGTGAATGCGTATGAATATAGAAAAAGGTTTATCTTTGAGTGAATTATGCGAGTATTCGGTTAACTAATTTAGAAATATGCCGATATGTATAACTAGTCAATTATAAGTCAGTTTTGTAATGAAGTTGTCGTAAATTCCTATTTGTTGGAGAAACACATGAAAGCATCCGAGTTATTTATTAAATGTCTTGAAAATGAAGGAGTTGAATACATTTTTGGGATCCCTGGTGAGGAGAATTTAGATGTGATGGATGCTTTGCTCGATAGCAAGATCAAATTTATCACTACCCGTCATGAACAAGGCGCGGCATTTATGGCGGATGTGTATGGCAGGCTAACAGGAAAAGCAGGAGTATGTTTAGCAACGCTAGGTCCAGGTGCTACAAACTTGATAACAGGATTTGCAGATGCTGATATGGATCGCGCACCAATTGTGGCTATTGCGGGACAAGGTGCTACAACACGTATGCATAAAGAAAGTCATCAAGTACTAGATTTAGTTAACTTGTTTGAACCGATCTCTAAATACAGCACACAAATTCGAGCATCACAAATCATTCCTGAGATAGTCAGAAAAGCATTTAAAGATGCACAAATGGAAAAACCAGGCGGTAGTTTCATAGATTTCCCTGAGAATATTGCTGGCTCACAAATGGCCGTAGAGAAGCAGCCTCTAAAGGTGCAAGCACCAACCCATCCTGTTCCGCCAAAAGAAAAAATAGAACAAGCGGCTGGCATCATTAGCGACTCTAAGAATCCGATCATCATGGCTGGAAACGGTGTCATTCGCAGCGGTGCTTCGAAGCAATTAGTTGAGTTTGCTGAGAAATTAAATATAGCGGTGGCTACAACATTTATGGCAAAAGGCTCGATGCCATCATCACATGATTTATCATTGGGAACAGTCGGTTTACAAGCCAAAGATTATGTCGCTTGTGGATTCGAAAGATCAGATGTGATTATTTGTGTTGGATTTGACATGGTTGAGTTCCATCCACATATTTGGCATAAGTATAAAGACAAGAAAATTATACATATTGACATGAGTCCTGCTGAAGTAGATGAGCATTACATCCTTGAAGTGGGTGTTGTCGGTGATATCAAGGCAGGATTAGAATATATTGCTGAGATCGCAAAACCTCATGTGGGAGAGTTCAACGCGGAATTACGAGAAACGATTGTCGGTGAATTAAATGAATATGCCAAAGACACTGGGTTCCCAGTGAAACCACAAAAAATAATTTGTGATTTGCGCGAAGTATTAAACCCAGAAGATGTGGTTGTGTCAGACGTCGGCGCACATAAAATGTGGATGGCACGTATGTATCAAGCAGAAGAGCCTAATACTTGTATTATTTCTAACGGTTTTGCATCCATGGGGATAGGTGTCCCAGGTGCAATTGCTGCAAAAATGGTGAATCCAAAAGCTACTGCATTAACCGTGACTGGTGATGCTGGCTTTATGATGAATTCTCAAGAAATTGAAACAGCATTAAGATACAAGATTCCTATCATTATTTTAATCTGGAGCGATAGCGAATACGGTTTGATTAAATGGCATCAAATGCGAAAACTGGGACGTTCAAGCAATATTGATTTTACTAATCCTGATTTTGTGAAATATGCAGAAAGCTTCGGTGCAAAAGGTTATCGAATTAATAGTGCAGAAGAACTTGTCCCTACACTTAAGCAAGCGATTGCAGATGATACGGTAGTGATTATTGATTGCCCTGTTGATTACTCTGAAAACATGAAATTAACAGAAGAACTAAGTCGTTTAGTCACTGGTGTGGCGCCTGAATAAAGTAGAATAATTATGAGCGAAGAGTTTAAAGTAATGATTCCTGGTGCGGACAGTGCCGGTGAAAAATTAACAGTTGTTGCGCCGTGGGATCTTAGGCCTATAGCTGAAGTCCCTGTGGCAACTGCTAATGATGTCGATATGGCTTTAAACACTGCACATAAAATTTTTCGCGATCGAAATAGTTGGTTACCAATCTCAAAACGTATTGAAATACTAGAAAAAACTGCAGAGTTAATGCATCAGCAAGCAGAACATCTTGCGCTTGAAGCTGCAAGAGAGGGGGGTAAGCCATTAATAGATTCGCGTGTTGAAGTTGCTCGTGCGATTGATGGCGTAAAAAATTGCGTAGAGGTTTTGCGTACAGAAAGTGGTCGTGAAATTCCTATGGGGCTAAATGCATCCTCTGAGCAGCGTTTAGCATTTACACACAAAGAGCCGATCGGTGTTGTTGTTGCTGTCAGTGCCTTCAATCATCCTCTGAATTTAATTGTGCATCAAGTGGGTCCTGCGATTGCTGCGGGTTGCCCTGTGATTGTTAAGCCTGCTGAAGACACACCATTATCGTGTTTTCGCTTTGTGCAAATTTTACGAGAAGCAGGATTGCCAGAAGAGTATTGTCAGGCATGTGCTGTTAGCGATCATGCGGTTGCAGAAAAATTAGTTACTGATGAGCGTGTAGGTTTTTTCTCATTCATTGGTAGTGGAAGAGTGGGTTGGATGCTGCGTTCCAAGCTGGCGGCTGGCGCACGTTGTGCGCTTGAACATGGAGGTGTGGCCCCAGTCATTATTGATACCACCGCAGATCTTGATGACACGCTACCACTTATTGCTAAGGGTGGATTTTATCATGCCGGACAAGTATGTGTTTCAGTACAACGAGTTTTTGCGCCACGCTCAATGGCTACTGAGGTAGCAGAACGATTGGCAGGATTTGCTCGTGAAATGAGCATTGGTGATCCAATATTAGACTCTACTGAAGTCGGGCCATTAATTAGACCGCGTGAAGTGGACCGAGTGAAATCTTGGGTGGATGCAGCTGTGACAGAGGGGGCGACTAAAGTTTGTGGTGGCCAAGTGCTGTCAGAGTCTAGTTATGAATGTACGGTACTGTTAGAGCCTTCGCCTAATTCACAAATCAGTACTCAGGAGATTTTTGGTCCTGCAGTCTGTGTCTATGGTTATGATGATGTTGAGCATGCGATTGCACAGTCGAACAGCTTACCGTATGCATTTCAGGCTTCTGTGTTAACGCAAAACCTAGATTTTGGATTGCATTGCAGTCGGCATTTAGATGCTGCAACCGTCATGATAAATGATCATACGGCATTCCGTGTAGATTGGATGCCGTTTGCAGGTATCAGGCAATCTGGATTAGGTGTTGGCGGTATACCTTACACCTTTGAAGATATGCAAATAGATAAGCAAATAGTAATTCGTTCTAAGCAGTTATAAGTTTATTCGTTTTGACTGCGTAAAATTAAGTAATCATAGAATTCAAATTTTGTAATAACGCCTTCACCACTTTTATCGTATTTGGCGAATACTTCAGGATCGCTTAAGTTGTAAATATTTTCAGCTTCTTTGATATCTAATTGTTCGTTTCGATTTAAGTCAGCTCCCCAAAACAATCCATCTCTGAGGCTAAGTCCTCCACCAAGAGTGAATCCTTGTGAAGAGTAGGCAAGCATGCTGATTAGGCCGAGCGTTAAAATATTTTTCATTATTTTTTCCTGTTGCTTTTATCTTAATAAAAAGACCTATGATAAAACCAATTTATTACATCCACTCAGAATAAAAATGTATTTTACTTGATGGTAATTATTATGAAACTAATCTTATGTGGCAGTCTGTCCAGTACATATAAGTCTAATAGAAACTGTTAGAAATTTAAGAGACTATTTAGCAGACTTTAAATATACCCGTGAGTTTCTCTGGTAATTAAATGCTTTTTGCTTGGATATCGGTAATTCTTGAATACTAGATTTACGATATCCATTTTCACGAAACCAATGTAATGCTTTAGTCGTGAGAACAAATACAGAATTAAATCCTAAAGACCATGCTTTTTGCTCAAGGTGTTTGAGGAGACGTTTGCCATGACCTTCATTCTGGAAGTCTGGGTGAACAGCCAAGCAGGCTATCTCGCCAAGCATTTTTTGTTTAATTGGATGAAGTGCACCACAGGCAATAACAAAACCATCACGTTCGATTACATCATAATTATGGATTTCTAACTCTATCTGCTCATGTGTACGAGGGACTAAAACTTGTTGGGCTTCAAGTGGACTAATTAGTGAAATAATGCCACCGACATCTTCAACGGTAGCGGGTCGAATATCATTGTAATGTTCGGCAGTGATGAGTGTTCCGGCACCATCATGACTATATAGTTCTTGCAGTAATGCACCTGGAACATCTGTGCTGAGCAAATGAACACGTTGAACCTGATTAAGGCAAGCATTAATTGCAAACTCTACATGTTGTTTTAGTGTTTTGCTTAAAGATTTTCGACGCGATATTAGCGTTTGTGCATCATGCAGTGTTAGAAATTTAATGCGCTGTTTACGACTGTTTTGAAGTGTTTTTTCATTCATTAGAAAAATGAGTTTTTCAGAAGGAATGCTTGCTGCAACAGTTGTCGCGACATCATATTCATCAAGATAAAAACATTCACCACTAGGCGAGTAACCTAGTGAAGATAACAGTACGATATTGCCATGCTCAAGTTGTTCCTGGATGGCTTGGGTGTCTACTCTACGTACTTCGCCATAAAATTGCAGATCAATACCTTCTATCACGCCAATAGGTTTGGCATGGACAAAATTTCCAGATACTGTAGTCAGTTTCATGCCTGCCATTGGAGTATTCACTAAACCAGTGGAGAAGAGTGATTCTATACGAGAACAAAGCTCACCAATTTTATTTTGAACTTTAAGTAATTTTTTGGCGTCTATAACAGGTCGCTTAGTTCTTCCTAGAGGGAGTATGCCAGTGGCATAGACCAAAACCAGCTTAATGCCTAGGGTTTGCATTAATGCAAGATCTTGGATCAGGGCTGATAACTGATCACTCTCGATCACGCTGCTGGGGATCGTGATTACAAATACATTACCTTGGTGCGCATAAATGTAAGGGGCGGCACTTCGGAAAGTTTCTATGTCAAATGTTTCCATGGCTAGATTTTGAATAATAAGCAGGTATTTTGTCAGGAATTATACTGATTAATTGGTAGAAGTGTGTTGTCTATTATTATGAAATGGAAGCTGTGGTAGTATGATTGGCTACAAAATATCTTGAAAAAAGCTCACTTTTGAGCGTGAAACCGGAAGATGAATATATGTTATCAAATTATAAGCTGAGCACGATCAATTTCACCAAATGTGCGGTTCTTTCGTGCTTAATATCTATGACAGGCCTCGTCAGCCTGAGCGTGATAGCTGATGGAGGGATGCCTCTGCAGGATGCGGTGCTCTATACAGTGCCAGATAATCTAGAAAGTTTATCAACAGAGCAAATCACTGATATGCGCGCTGCGCATCAGCTAGATTTGGAAAAAACAGCTGCTGACAAGAGTGCTGAGCAGCAAGCAGAAGCAAAACTATTTAAACAATTAATGGATCATGATTTAGTTCGCTTAACTATTGCAGATGTAATTTCCGAAATGATTACAGACTATGATATTGATGGTGAATTTAAAGAGACGCTACTTGGTTATAAGTCGACATTTTCTGTAGAAATGATGGAAAACCGTGAGGTTGTACATGATCTTGAAGATTATCCATCTTACGATTTTAGGTTTGCAGCTGTTTATATGTCGATGCTTTATGCGTTTCAGAAATACCCAGATTTTTATGAGCGATTGAAAGAAGATATGGTGAATGAAGACACTTCAATTGGGAGCTATAAAAAGACACTTGATGATTCGTACAGCAATGTGAAGCAAGCGCGTGCTGAAATGGATATGATGAAATCAGGAGATGATATAAAGAAAGTGATTGCCGCACTTGATAACGAGTTGGCGAGGCGATCTAACTAGTTAAATTAGAATACGGATAGAAGTTTGTACTTCTATCCGTACATACAATATAGTTTTTAGAAAGAAATTCCCACCGTTACAAAAGCATTGATGCCTGAACCAGGCAAACGTTCTCCAAGATCAACACCGTTTTCCTCGACTCTATTAAAACCATTTAAATGGTCGGTATAGTCTTTGTCGAGCAAGTTCTCAACACCGGCTTGTAGAGTTAAGTTGGACATACTTGTCGGCGTATATTGGCCATATAGATTAATGAGTCCATAACCTGGCGTGGAATCATTGTTGTTATTTGGATTGGCTGGATCATCAGTCAGCTCATCAGAGATTTTAGTTTGTCTTGCCACTACAACACCTTCAATCGTGGCGGAGCCATTACCAAAATTACGGGTTAGTGCGGCACTTGCTCGAGGTGGGGCGATATGAAATAAGTTATCATTCACATCACGGCGTTTACCTCTTACATAGCTGGCTTGTCCAGAAACAGTCCATAACTGATTAAGTTGGTACCCCCAATCAGTATCAAAGCCATAAATCTCTGCTTCAACATTGGCAAATTGTAATGGGGTTGCATCACCATTTGCGCCACCGCTGACACCAATAATAGGTGTATTGAATGCATTTGCTTCTACAGCGACACCTTGGATAAAGTTATTAATGCGTTGGTAGTGAATTCTAGGGTTGAAGTAAGCCTGGTCATTTGCCCAATCTAAACCCAACTCGAATTGGTTGCTCCACTCAGGATCAAGATCAATATTACCAATGTAATTGTTTCCATCGCCTAAGCCGGCATTCACATTTAACGGAATCCAAAGATAACGTTCAATATAGCTGGGAGCGCGAGTTTTACGTGCATAGCCCGCAACCAGTGATAATTCATTATTGATTGGAAAGTTAAGCTTTGCAGCAACATCTATTAAGTCATCATCTTGTGAGCGATCAGAATTATTAAAGCGATCACGTAATGCGCGAACAGCAGCGGGAGGTGTGCCCATCACGTTGGCGGCAGGAAGATTTGCAGGTTGCGCATCCACTTCATCAGCATCAGTTTCAACTTGCTTGTATCTAAAACCTAACTCTACTGTTGCTTGTTTAAAAGAGCCTTTCCATTCAGTGAAAAAGCCAAGATGATCTTCCTCTGCATTATTAAAGTTGGTGACAAAAAATGGGACAACATCAGGGTCAAGGATGACAGCATTATGGTCAGCATTGTGACCATCAATGCCAAAGCTAATGACACCGTTTGAAGTCGGGCGAGAAAGTTTTAGTTTAGCGCCACTATCATCAGCAGTCACATTGACGACTCTACGATCTGTCCCTGCAAAAGGAGGAAGAGGAAGTGAAGAAAAATCAGGCGCAGGGCGTAGCTCAAAGTTTCTCATTTGATGTTCGATATCTGTGTGGAATACATCTAGTTCAACGGTAAAGTGATTGATATTGCCAAGATACTCAAAATTATATAATTCAGTATGAAAGAAATTGGGATCTAGAGGAAGAGAAGGCGTCCCTGAGTCTTTAGAGCTGACATAGCGTGCGTCAAATGAAATCTCGTGATTATCATTAAGTTGGACACCATAACCAGCACCAACACTGCTGCGTTCATATTCAGTACCATCGACATCACCGTCACCAGCGCGAAAATCATCACCATCATCATGACTAGCTGTAATATGGAAACGATGTTGATCATTGGCAATACCTACGATACCACCTGCGTTATAACCTGAATCGACACTATGAGCAGAGACTTCTATGTCGCTTTGAAGTGAAAATGAATCGCTGTCAGAAAATTCACTTGATTTAGGTGTCACTTTAACAGTGTTGCCTAAAGTTGAACCATTGCTGACAGAGTCAATGCCACGTTCTACTTCAAAAGATTCAACCAGTGTATTAGGCATATAATGCAAGGGTGGGTCCATCCAGTTAGGGCCACCACTTTCGATACGAGTATCATCAATTAATACATTCATTCTAGGGCCGAATATTCCGCGATAATAGGTCTGGCCACTTATCGCGCCATTGCTATGAATGCCGCCACCAGGGATTTTTTCCATAAGTGTCGTTACATCTGTTTCAACAGTAGTTGGTTTGGCAGAATTCGAGCTTGAAATCGCAGTATCTGTAATTGAGATCGGCTTGAGATTTTCAGCATTCGCATGTAAAGCAAATGCGCTCAAAAAGATAAAAAAAGAAATGTATAGAGGTTTGAAAAAAGACATAAATGTGCTCATATTGAATAAAATTAAGTGAGCGGAAGCGTAGCAAATTTATGTTTCTAAGAAGTGTGACAAAATGTCGCATATGACATTGAACGTTAAGCTAAATTAGCTGCAAATATGCTTTACAATCTAAGGAATGAATAAGCCGATGGAAAGAAAGTAGTGGCTAAACTGAATATGCCGTGGTGGGGGAAAGAACAGCAAAATACGCTGAGTATTTTGTTCTGGTTTCGTGCGGTTTCTATATTGGGTCAAATAGCGACATCATTACTAGCAAAATTTGTTTTTGAATTTCCACTGAATGGAGCTGGTATTGCAGTGGTCATCATGAGCTTAATAGTGGTAAATAGTTATACGTGGTTACGAGCAAAATCGGTATCAGATGCTAGCAATATAGAAATATTTCTCCAACTACTGATTGATGTTGCCGCTTTGAGTGCACTGTTTTATTTCGCGGGAGGTGCAACTAATCCTTTTATCTCAATGTATCTATTGCCATTAGCAATCAGTGCCGTACTGCTTCCTCAGGCTTGGGTATGGATACTAGCCATTATTAGTATTGTAGTTTACTCAAGTCTTATGTGGCTGTTCCCAGCAAACGAGCACGCGCATCATGCATCTCAGTCATTCAGTCTACATGTGTTGGGAATGTGGGTGAGTTTTGTTTTGAGTGCGGTAGTAATTGCCTACTTTGTTGTGAAAATGCGTTCTGCATTACAGCATAAAGAACAACAATTAATTGATGCACGTGAACGGGTAATTCGAGATGAAAAGCTAGTATCGTTAGGAACTTTGGCTGCAAGCACTGCGCATGAAATGGGAACGCCACTAGGTACAATTCAATTAATTACTGCCGATCTAGAAGAAAATAAAATATCACAAGAAGAAATAGATATTCTTTTGACTCAGGTTATGCGTTGTAAGCAGGCGCTGACAGAAATGTCGACTGCGGCAGGAGGATTAAATGTTGAAGGCGAAGGGCTAGTTGATTTTGAAGAATTCATATCAGCTTTATTAAAAGAGTGGTCCCAATCAAGACTAGATTTAATTCTAAATAAAAAAGTTTCAGGTCAATCAAAAGTAGGGATAGTTGCAGCAAAAACATTATCCAAGGCGTTGATCAATCTTTTAGATAATGCTGCTGATGCTTCACCGGAAGAGATTGATGTGGATGTCACCTGGAATAAGAATGAGGCTCAGGTCCTTATCATTGATCATGGTGATGGCATCGATCCAAAAATATTGGCTGACATTGGTGTGAAGCCATACTCAACCAAACCTGATGGCATTGGATTAGGCGCTTTTCTCGCACATGAGATAATTCAAAGATTGGGAGGTTCTATCAAAATGATGAATAAACCAACTGGTGGAATTGAGACGCAAATAACTCTACCTGTACAAATGTTGAAATAGAGATGGTCGGAAATATTATAATAATCGATGATGATGTTGAGTTTTGTAGTGCATTGAGTCGTGCCTTTAGTAAGCGAGATTATTCAGTCATATCTGCGCATAGCGTAACAGAGTTGGAGAAAATCGAAGGGATGGAAGAAATGGATTATGGCGTAGTGGATTTAAGAATAGGCGAAGAATCAGGATTAAGCGCAATTAGATTGTTAACTGAAAATAACCCTAATATCAAAATTGTGATGTTGACAGCCTATGCAAGTATTGCCACGACTGTAGAAGCAATGAAATTAGGCGCCGTTAACTATTTAACTAAACCGGCATCGGTACAAGAGATTATTGATAAATTAGTGTTGCCGGCGAGTGAAGACAGCACTCGAATCGAAGAAACACCTTTGTCAGTAAAAAGATTGGAGTGGGAACATTTGCAAAAAGTATTACTTGAGCATGATGGAAATATATCAGCGGCAGCGCGTGCATTAAACATGCATAGAAGAACTTTACAACGCAAATTACAAAAGCGACCGGTTAAACGATAAAGAAGAAAAAATTTAACTAGCTAATGCAAATTTTGTTAATTAACTGTTGGTAAAGTTCGATAGCTGAATCCAGTTGTTCATGTTCAATAAATTCATTGGGCTGGTGGGCGACATCAATGCTGCCAGGACCTAATACAATAGTTTCCATGCCCAGTTGAGAAAAGTAGGGTCCTTCCGTAGCAAACACGACTGAGTTGCTTTTAATGCCAGTTAACTTTTCAGAAATCTTCACAATGTCACTTGTTGCTGGAGTAGATAGGGCAGGAGCACCGTCAAATAAGCTAGTGAATTCACAATCAAGTTTGCGCCGCTGAGCAATGGTTAAAACCATGTCATGTAGGTTTTGCCGTACCACATCAATATTCATGTCTGGCAGGGTGCGTAAGTCATAATGCAACTCACACTGCCCGCAAATTCGATTCGGGTTATCACCACCATGGATATGCCCGAGATTAAGTGTTGGTTGGGGTATGGCAAAATCATGATTGGTAAATTGGCTGCCTAATTTGTCTCTATAGTTAAGCATGGTCTGAATAATTTCATGCATGCCTTCGAGTGCATTATTTCCAAGTGAGGGGTCACTGGAATGACCTGAGCGGCCGAGTAACCGAATACTTTCCATAAAGATGCCTTTATGTTGGTGTACGGGTTTTAGATTGGTTGGTTCTCCAATGACGCAATACTGGCCTAGTTTTCTTTGGTCTTGGAGTAATGCCTTTGCCCCAGACATTGAGCTTTCTTCATCAGCTGTTGCAAGAATCGTCAGCGGTTTATTTAATTTACTAAGGTTAATGTTTGATAAGGAAGTGATTACCAAGGCAAAGAAGCTTTTCATGTCGCTTGTACCCAAGCCGTAATAACGCTGATCAACCTGAGTGAGGTTAAACGGATCATAATGCCAAAGTGTTTCGTCGCAAGGTACTGTGTCAGTATGCCCTGAAAGTACTAGTCCATCTTCTCCACGACCTAAACGAGCAATTAAATTCGCTTTATCTTTTTGCCCTGGAATAGTCTGGATATCAATATCAAATCCAAAATGATCTAGCCATTCGGCAAGTAAATTTATGACGGATAAATTGCTAGTGTCTAAATTGAGGTGGTTGCTGCTAATAGAGGGGCTGGAAATTAATTTTTCCAGCATGTCATGAGTGGCGGGTGCTTTTGCCATTAGTCGCATTTAAACATTAAAAAACAAACCGATCTAAAGCGATGAGGCTCCATACACAAATAATAAGCATATTGCATAAGAATACCGCGGCAGAACCAGCATCTTTTGCTAAGCCTGATAGTTCATGGTGTTCTAGGCCGACTCGGTCAACAACATGTTCTATTCCTGTGTTGAGCAATTCAACAATAAGTACGAGAAATAGTGGGATAATTAAAAGCGCAGTTTGTGTAAGTGATTCACCAAGGAGAAATGCGGCAGGGAACATGATGATACCTAGAAGGATTTCTTCTCTAAATGCCGCTTCGCTTTTCCAAGTGGAAGCGATACCTTTGCAGGAAAAAATAACAGCGTTGTAAATGCGATTTAATCCAAAGGTGGGTTGCATAATTAATTAGCTATATTCAGAGAAGTGATTCAGCCGTTTGATAAACTTGCTTTGCATCAAGGACAAGGTCATTGCTCTCAAATAAGCGCGAAATACAAGCACGATGAAGTTGAAGTTGTAAAGCACCTACACCAATGCCACCGAAAATACGTTTACCAAAACGCTCTTCGTTTTTATCCATCATATCAATGCCTTCAAAGCCTAGTGGAGGTGCAGTATTCACGTCTGCTAGAACTTCTAGGGTGGGGTGCGCTTGCCAATGTTCGGCGCGCAATAATTGAATACCAGTTTTGCCTGCACCAAATACAATATGTGCGTTATCAAGTGCAGCGGCAATTGTATCATCGTCTGAAGCCACCTTCGGTTCTAAATCCACATCAAATTGCTGCTTCATTAATTCACAGGATTGTTGTGATCGATCGAGCTTACGTGACGTTAGTCTTACATTTGCGCCATTCATAGCTAACATGGCAGCAGCGCGCTGACCTACAGGACCTGTACCAGCTAACACAACGGCTGTTTTACCCTTAACATCAGTTGAATTGGTGATCAGAGCAACACCTGCAGCGGCAGTTGTATTACAGCCATTACTATCCAGCATGACAGAAACACGAAATTTCTGGAAAAATATTTTTTGTACTGCCGCAAATAATTCTTGGCCTGCAGCTAGATCGCTGCCTCCAATGAATAATGCGGTATTCTTTTTGTTTTTTGGTGCACGTGTGTAAATGGCACCTTCAACTAAAGAGTAGCAGTTCTCGGGAGTAATGCCGGCAAGCTGTGTGACATGGTCGGCTCCACCATCGTAAGCGACGACAGAGTCAAACACACTAGGAATAGCATCAGTGTCAAAATGGTAAAGTAATTTTTTCATAATCTAATTTGATATTTTGCGTTAGCCAGTCCAACCCAGTCCTGCAGCAACACAGTTAATGGATAACAATAATGGAACCAGATTAGATTGTTGCGAATTTTCGTTAGAATCTGGTGATCTAAACTGTTGTACTAATTTAACTTGCTCTAACCCAATCTGCTTGATGCCATCGATACGAGCTTCCATCGTGTTATGGAAGTTAGGGAACCGTTTACATAATTCTGTTTCTTGAGTGACTTTCAAGATCATTTGTTCAGTTAATTCACGTTCTTGACTGATTAACCCCATAATCTCTCTGCTACTTTCTTTATTTTCTACGAGTGAGGCGTATTCGTTAGCAACATCAAAATCAGTTAGGAATAACATTTTCTCAACATTATCAGTTATGAGTCTAAAAATTGGGCACTTCTCAAACATTTCATGCAGTATTGCGAGACCTTGATCGCCGCGAACACTGAGTAATTGTTGGATAGCGCTGCCATAACCATACCAACCTGGAACCATTAATCGATTTTGAGTCCATGCGAATACCCAGGGGATGGCTCGTAAATCATCGAGACTGCTAGCACCAAAACGACGAGCAGGTCGTGAGCCAATTTTCATTAGCGTTAATTCTTCAACTGGACTTGCGTCTTGATAGAAATCAACTAATCCTGGCGTTTCTACGAGTCCACGGTAACAAACTTGAGATGTTCCTGAGAGTGCTTCCATGATTTCATCATATTCAGCACGATTCTGTAAATTAAGGTCTTGCTGTGAAAAAAGAGTATGAGAGAGTACGCTGGCTGCAAGTAATTCCATTTGCTGCTCTGCAACTTCACGGTTAGCAAATTTGCCTGATACGACTTCTCCTTGTTCGGTCACTCTCATGCGGCCATTAATTGTTCCTGCGGGTTGTGCAGCAATTGCACGTCCAGCCGGTGCGCCTCCACGTGATACGGAACCACCACGACCATGGAAGAAAGAAATTTGTATGCCATGTTTCTCTCCGGCTTGGTAGATTTTTGTCTGTGCTTTACTAACTTCCCAAGTTGAGCATACACAACCACCATCTTTATTTGAGTCTGAATAACCCACCATGATTTCTTGATGACCACCATGCTCTTTGATGGTGCGCTGAACGAAAGGAATATCTAGTAGGTCTTCTAAAATTTCTGGACCATTACGTAAATCATCAATCGTTTCTAGTAACGGTACAATCAAGATGCGGCATGAATCAACGTTTTTATCATCCGTAAATAGACCTGCATACTTTGCGAGTAAATACACGCCGATAATGTCTTCACTAGATTGAGTCATACTTAGGATGAATACACCAAAAGCATCACGATCAATCTTTTCTTGAAGTGTGATGATTAAGCGCATTAAGTCTAACGTTGCAGCGCTCATTTCTGTCAGCGTGCTGAACTGCGGGAGTCTATCAAGAGGTTCTTTTAATTTATCTAATAACCACTCACGCCATTCTTTGCTGTCTTTTGCTGGTGGTTCTTGATCTGCTCCATTTTGAATTTTCCAAATATCTTGAAGGGCTTGGGTGGTGACAGTCGAATTTTGTCTTAAATCCAAGCTAGTCGTATGGAAGCCAAAAGCTTCTATACCATGTCGAAATGGACGAATATAATTCATGCATAATGATTCACACTTAGCCGCAATTAAACCATCTTCAATCACGCGCAGGTCGTCACCTACTTCGCTGGCCGATTTGTATGCAATACTCTGGTTGCTATCGGTTGAGAGTTGATAAAGATTTGCTGTTAGGCGTTTTATAATGCAGTAAATAATTTGTCTGAAGACTTCACCAGGATTGCGAGACTTGATTGACTCTGCTTCACCGCTTCTCTCTAAAATTGAATTCAACTGATCATAAAAATGTTCTGGCAGTTCAACTGAATGGTTTGCAATACTTAAGTAGGAACCAAGAAGTCTCAGCTCTGATAAATAGTGTTGCAGTGTAGCTTTAGCAGACTGTTTGACAGCATGCTCAGTGACTTCAGTGGTAACAAATGGGTTCCCATCACGGTCGCCGCCAATCCAAGAGCCAAATTGAAAGAAGGCTGGAACATTAAAGTTCTGGTCTGGGTAGTAAGTATTCAAGACCCGTTCTAGTTCTGAATATAGCTCAACTACGCCTTCGTACAGTGATTCTTTAAAGAAATGCATACCCCAAGAAACTTCTTGTTGGACAGTTGGCTTTTCTAAACGAATTTCACCTGTCAACCAAAGTAGATCAATTTCGTCACGCACTTTAAGCTTTAACATTTCCTTTTCGCGTGGTGTGGAACGATCTTTTTCGAGTTGCTTTAGAAGCATATAAATGCGGTGATGAATTTCTAATACCGTCACTCGTTTCGCTTCAGTCGGATGCGCAGTGATGGTGGGTAAAACCGAAGAGTTTTCTAACACGCTTTGAAGTTGGTCTGCAGTGACGCCTTCATTTGCGGCTTGTGATACAACCTGTGCAAACGTGCCAGGTACTTGGTCGTGACCAATTTCAGTTTCAATTAAGCGTAAACGCTTTTCATTAACGTGTTGGTCTAGTGTAGATAATAATTGGAACCAGATGCCATATGCTTGTAATGAATAGGTAAGCAATGTTTCATTGGAATGACGTAATTCTTGTTTGCCAAGAATAATATCTTCGATTTCAGGGCTGCGCTTACGAATGACATCTAATAAGCTATTAAATAATAGCTCAGAAACTTCGTCACCATACTTTGAAACGCGCTCCGAAATTGATGCGCTGCTGGAAACAGAAACAAACTGAGTCCAGTTAGATAAAAATGATTTTATCGACATTGATTTTTTCTTGGTAGACATAAAATGGTTTAGCTCTCATACGTGCAAAAGGAGGCATGCAGCCTCCTTTTATGTAAGTTATTAAACAATATTGCTTTTACTAAGTGAAGCAATATTGTTCACAGCTGCTTGAAGTTGTAGTCTATACCAACTTGTCTCGTGGGGTATTTCCCGCGAAGAATGCTTCTAGATTTTCTAATACACGTTCGCCCATTGCGATTCTTGTTTCAATCGATGCACTACCAAGGTGCGGAAGTAAAACTGCATTTTCACAATCCAAGAAACCAGGGTCTAATTTAGGCTCACCTTCGAACACGTCTAGACCAGCGCCAGCAATGGTGCCTTTTTTCAGTGCAGAAATGAGTGCTTGGTTATCGATGACATCTCCACGTGCAGAGTTAATTAGCACTGAGTGTTTTTGCATCATGCCAATACGCTCTTCGTTTAAAAGGTGGTAAGTATCTTTCCCGCCTGGGCAGTGTAGTGATACAAAGTCAGATTTTTGTAACACTTCTTCAACGCTCATCTGTGTAGCGCCAAATTTGTTGATCACTTCCTGTGAAGGTGGGTATGGGTCGCTGAAGATGATGTTCATACCAAATCCAAAATGCGCACGCGCAGCAGTTGCTTGTGCGATTCGACCGAAACCAATACAACCTAAGGTTTTACCAGTGACTTTTGTTGCCATCATGTGAGTTGGGCGCCAGCCAGTCCATTCGCCACTGCGAAGATGACGTTCACCTTCACCAATTCTACGTGCAGCAGAAAGCAATAAACCCATGGCAATATCAGCAGTACAGTCAGTGAGTACTTCTGGTGTATTTGTTACCGTTAAACCACGAGATTTTGCTGCATCTAAGTCAATGTGGTTAAAGCCAACACCGTAACTACCAATAATTTTGGCAGAGATATCGGCAGTACCGAGTACGTCTGCATTAATTGGGTCAGTCACAGTAGGACAGAATGCATCACAGTTATTTAATGCAGCTTTTAATTCATCTGGAGTCATTGCTACGTCGCTTTCATTAAGCTGAACGTCATATAACTCTTTTAGTTTTGCCTCAACTGGCTCTGGCCATTTGCGGGTAACAATTACCTTAGGTTTACTCATCAAGATTCTCCTTAAGACTCTTATAGACTATAAATCTTTTAATACTTGTTCCATGGTGCTGCCTAGATCTGAAGGCGTTGGTGCAACTACGACACCAGCTTCTTCTAATAGAGCAACTTTCTCTGCGGCACTTTCGCCAACGCCTGAAACAATCGCACCCGCATGACCCATACGGCGTCCTTTAGGTGCAGTAAGCCCTGCAATATAAGCAACTAATGGCTTTGTCATATGGTTTTTGAAATATTCTGCTGCCTCAGCTTCTTGAGGTCCACCAATTTCACCAATCATCATGACAGCTTTTGTGTCAGGGTCGTTTTCAAAATGTTCAAGGATGTCACGATGTGAACTACCATTAATTGGATCTCCACCGATGCCCACGCTAGTCGTGATTCCGATGCCGCGATCTTTCATTTGAGACGCTGCTTCGTAACCTAATGTGCCAGAACGACCAACAACGCCGACGTTACCTTCCATATAAATATGGTCTGGCATAATTCCTAGCATTGCTTTTCCTGGGCTGATTGTGCCTGCGCAGTTTGGCCCTGTTAGCACCATGCGGTCTGCTTTCTTGTATCGATACATGTAACGTTTAACTGTCATCATGTCTTGAGCAGGAATACCATCAGAAATAGCGACACAGTATTTAATGCCGGCATCCGCAGCTTCCATGATTGAGTCAGCAGCAAATGCTGCAGGAACAAAAATAATACTGGCTTCAGCACCTGCTTCTTGCACTGCTTCTTTTACCGTATTAAAAACCGGCTTGCCTAAATGTTCTTGTCCGCCTTTCCCTGGAGTGACACCTCCGACTAGGTTGGTGCCGTAGTTCATCATCTCTTCTGCGTGGAATGTACCAATTTTACCAGTAAAACCTTGGACGATGACTTTAGTTTTTTCGTTTAATAAAACAGTCATTTATGATCTCCCTATGCGCCAACGGCTTTGTTGCGAGCTTCTACAGCTTTTTCAGCAGCTTCAGCCAGAGTGTAAGCAGAGATAATAGGTAATCCGCTTTCGTTAATAATTTTTTGTCCTTGCTCAACGTTAGTTCCAGATAGACGTACGACTAAAGGAACTTTTACTTCAACTTGTTTGAATGCTTGGACAATACCTTCTGCGATCCAATCACATCGATTGATACCGGCAAAAATATTAACTAAGAATGCCTTAACACCTTCGTCTGCGAGGACTAATTCAAATGCTTTAGCAACACGCTCTGGTGATGCGCCTCCACCAATATCTAAGAAGTTAGCGGGCTCACCGCCTTTGTGTTTGATCATGTCTAGAGAAGCCATGGCTAAACCAGCCCCATTAATCATGCAACCAATGTCACCATCAAGACCAACATAACTTAAGCCATAGTCAGAAGCGGCTGTTTCACGTGGGTCTTCTTGAGATTTATCACGCAGCTCTGCAATTTGAGGGCGACGGAATAAAGCGTTTGAGTCGAAGCCCATTTTTGCATCTAATGCGCGAATATGACCATCTGCAGTGACAACTAATGGATTAATTTCAACCATCGTGGCATCTAATTCTCTAAATGAGCGGTATGCACCTTTAAAGGTTTTTACTGCTTGAGTAATAAGTGCTTTAGGCAGGTCGAGTTTGAAAGCAATCTCGCGTGCTTGGAAATCGGTTAAACCAACTTGAGGCTCAATCTCAGTGCGAATGATAGCTTCAGGATTCTTTTCAGCGACTTCTTCAATATCCATACCGCCTTCAGAAGAAACAACCATCGCAACACGTTGTTTAACGCGGTCTAACACTAACGCTAAGTAAATCTCACGCTCAATGTCAGCACCTTCTTCTACATATAGACGATAGACGACTTTACCCTGTGGGCCAGTTTGATGGGTGACTAGTGTTTTCCCAAGCATTTCTGTCGCTGCTGCTAATACTTCATCTTCAGTTGTACAGACTTTAACGCCACCAGCTTTGCCGCGTGCGCCAGAATGGATCTGAGCTTTAACCACCCATTTATTTCCACCAATTTCTTTAGCGCGATAAACTGCCTGTTCTGGACTATATGCTAAACCACCAGGAGCAATACTTACTCCGAACTTGGTCAATAGCTCTTTTGCTTGATACTCGTGGATATCCACAGCATCCTCCCTTGTTTTAGATTAAAAAAAGAGTACGCGCGCAGCATTAGATCTGCGTGCGAATAAATAATTACTGCACCTGTGTTTTTTTAAGTACGTACGTTA
>JBGCFN010000049.1:0-9040 GCA_045106935.1 Gammaproteobacteria bacterium
TTCAAATGGCAATCGACATCAGATTGCTCAACAGCTCGGGGAGTGAAATTCATATATCGTAAGCAGCTTAGTTAATCGTAAGTATTGGATTTTCCTAACATTATCAGAAAACCAAAGTCGCCACTTAGAGCGAATTCTCACTTTTTAACAAAAGTCAGACTTATACCGATAGCAGAGTACTAACTAGAAATTATGCGTAAGTCCTATTGACACAGTATTAGACTTAAAATCCTCATCGTCATTTAAATCTGAATTGCCTTCAGAATAAATATAATTTGCATCAAATGTCGTTTTTGCTGAGAGCTGCCTTGAATATACAATTTCAAAATCAAACAGATCGTTTGTTTCCTCTATGCCTAAATCAGTTGATTTATTTTCTTGCCATTCAACAGCTGTGAACAACGAGCTAAGCCCCGTAATATTCCATAGCCAACCCAGTGCATATGCCTCGTAATTATCGGTATCATTTGAATCCAAGAACTCAGAATCAGAATCTGTGAAATTCAAAGCTATTGTACTTTTACTCACTGTGTAGGCAATCGTGGCGTCCCACGTTTCAGAAACAGAGACGGAATCTCTGTCATTGGCCGCATCAGTATCAACATCATTTTGCAGTAGATCCTGCTCAGGGGAAAATAAGCCATCACTGCTGATTGAATCAAGCACGTCAAGACTGACCGTTTCTTCATAACTCGCATTGACTGCTAACTTTGGACCGCCAACTGTTAAGTTAGCCTCCCATGTTTTACCAAAAAATCGCTCTCCGCGCCTAACTTCTAACGCGGTGTATTCACCAAATCCATAGACAAATCCAGCATCCCAATATGTTCCATCTTCATCTTCATCGATAGAGACGATATCCCCAAAGTCATTGTTTTCGTAACCATAGGAACCCACAATTTTCAGTTGTGTATTAATATCGTAGCCAAGATCTATTTCTTGTGAGCTAAAATCAAAATCTTCACCGTCGTCAAAATCAATTTTTTCGTCACTGTGTTGCAGTGTCCAGTCTAATCGATCACTGTCCACATTTCGATTTTGCAAGGCAGCTATAAATCGCTGACGATCATTATTATCGATATCTCCCCCAACACCATCTTCATCTGATTCGTCTTCAAAGTCTTGTACGGCATATAGATACGCTAAATTTGCTTGCGCATAACCACCCAAGTTTTGAATCCAAACTGGCTCCACACCTAATGTTCTTTCGTCGGTCGTGTTGTCAGTATCATTAATATTATCGACCGATATCCCTTGAGTACTGTCAATCAGCACTTTTGAAATATTAGCGTACCCATTCAGAAAAAACGTTTTAGGAATTATTTCGTAACGAGCAACAGAATCCAGCGTATGATCAGTATTCAAATCACTATCGTCAAAATAGTAAAAATTTTGCATTAAATAATCAAGATTGACTAATAATCGACCTTCGTTTTTTACAATAGACAACCCCGGATTTATTTCACCAATAAAACCACTATCTTCATCATCGCTGTCATCAAATTCAACATTATCTGAATAACCGGTCCTGACCTCTACAGAAGGATTTATCTGCCACGGGCCAGCATGTGAGATGGACGTGATAGTCAGAAACAATAAGAAGCAAATTAAAAGGGATAATTTTTGACTAGTTGTATTTAGGATCATGAAAGCACGTTATTAGTGAATAGAAGCGCATATATTAACTGTAATAGATAAAATAGTCATATATTCCATGATGAAAACACACTATTTATCAGTGCGATACCGCTTTGCTTATCTGCTGGTAGCTTCCGCCTGTCTTAGGCCCGATAAAAGGCTATATATCATAGACAAACGAAGATAATTGATCTATCGAATGATTATTTGGCGCAACCAATCACCTTGTTTAAATTATGAATTTTACTCTCTGTAATTATCGTAATAAGAGCCATAGGTCTCTTCACCATGTGCTTTCTTACTCTTATTAAGCACCATGCCAACTGGCTTATCTTTTTCGATCTGGTCTAGCACGGACTGAACCATCTTATGAGATGTTTTAGCTGCTTCAGTCACCACAACAACCTGTCCGGCAAGACGCGTCAATACACTTGCTTCAACAGTGGCTAACATTGGTGGCGCATCGAATAATACAATTCGATTCTCTGCTTCAGTTAATTCAGCCAGGATCATATTCATTCTTTCGCTAGACAATAACTCGCAAGTATTGTCGTTAAACGAACCCGCCGGCAACACCTTCAATTTATTTAAATCAGTTTGAACAATATGGGAATCAATTGAAGCTTTATGGTCATTCAACAAGTCATTCAGACCTGGTCTATCACTTAACCCTAACACCAAGCTTGCATCACGCTTGATGGTATCGCCATCAACAAACAATACATCGTAGTCTCTCTCATAACTCAATGACATTGCTAAATTAAGCGAGGTATGCGTTTTCCCTTCACCGGGTACTGCACTTGTGACAACGATAAAGTTAGCACCGAAGGAGCCAGAATTTTGATGTTCACCAACCATGTTATTCAATAATGGTCTTTTAATTTTCTTAAACTCTTGCAGGGTAGCTGAGGTTTTATCCCACTCTAGTCCATTAGCACTCAAACCAACTCGATCTATCTCCACCATATCGTAACTTGGTGCAGCAGCACGGCCATTATGACGCCTTACTCCATTCATTTTTCGCCCTACTTGCATACCAATGGACGAGTTCGTATCTAAATTCCCGACTGCTTTTTCAATTATGCTCACGATGTTATCCCGCTTTAATTATTTCGTTATTTGTCTACGTATGAAGAAACAAGTGACGCACCTTCTTCATGCTTGACTATTGAGATTGAATAGAACCCTAGTAGTAATACGACTAACAATACAAAAGCTGCCAAGGTCGTTCTCTCAGTACGCATGCCTTGGTCAGACACTCTCATGCTCACTGAACCGTATACTGGCAAACTAGTTTCACGATTCAAATGATGCGTAGTTAAAAATACTGGCTTGGCTTGATCTAAGAAGAGAGCAAATCCAGCACCAATAATGATCGACATTATTAAGACCGCTGTGATAAATAGTGGGCGATTTGGACCAATTGAGGCTTTTGGCACTATCGGCGGATCAATAATCTGGAACTTGACACTATCATCACCTTTCTCAGCTTCTTGAGATAAGCGTGCTAACTCTAAACGACGTGTTAACTCTAGATACTGACTCTTCGTGATATCGTAATCTCGATTAAGCTTAGCTAGTTGAGCTTCAACCTCAGAGACACCATCCAAAGAATTGCGAAGTAGCGCCACCTTACGGCTATACTCATTCACAATCGCTTGATTAGTAGCAACTGCCGTTTCAGCACGACGCAAGCCTATTTGTACCGATTGATAAACAGGATTCGCAGCATTCAAGCTAGCTGTATTGCGTGTATTGTTAGCTGCTGATTGAGGGGCTTGTCTTTCTTCAAACAATTGCTTCTCAAGACTCGCCAATGTTGCCTGACTTGCCAACACTCTAGGATGATTTTCAGTGTACTTAAGTAGATCTTGGCGTAACTGAGCACGCACTTCCTCTATCTGTCCGGCAATTGGGCTTGAGGTTGTTTGAGTTGGCGCATTAAATCCTGTCAGGCCAACAACTGGAGTTTCTCCCTCTAACTGACGCTGGATCGCACTACGCTTACCTAATGCAATTTGCAATTGCACTCTAGCTGCTGCCAACTCTGACTGAGCTTGCTGCAAGGACAATATATAGTCCCCGTTATTCGTCGGCATTTGCTCTAAGTTCTGTTTCTTAAACTCAGCTAAGCGAGTCTCAGCTTCTGTTAATCGCTGCTCGTAAGCACCTATTTGCTTCTCTAAAAAGACTTCGGCAACACGTGCATCAGTTAACTTGCCAGACAACACTCGATTTAAAAATTGATTTAATAGAATATCTACGACTTCAAATGCGATTTGTGGATCGTCATAAGTAAACTCTAGATCATAAAGAGATTCGCGTGCAGTTTTAATTTCAATGTTTTTCTGCAGATATGTCACCATATCCTGCATATCATCTGCATCCTTCAATCTCTCGCTCAAACCAGACTCAAGAATCAACTCTTCCATGATGGAGCGAGATTTTATTGCCTCACTCAAAACATAGGCATGAGTCGCTACGTCTGACTGAACCGTAATGCCTTCTAAAATTGGCTCTATTACAGAGTTATCTTTAACGTAGAAACTAGCACTCGATTGATATTGATTAGGCATCCAAAACACTAACAATGTGCCAACAACAAATACCAACCATGACAACCCAACTGCCCACCAGTTGAAGCGCCACATGCCACGCAAGAAAGTTTCAATTTGAGATATTAAATTAAACATAAGCTTTGACTCTATTTTTTAAGTAGTTTTTTATATTTGATTGTTAGCCAAGTACTGATAAAACGCTTATTAAAAAACTGACTCAGGAATAATTAGTACATCACCTGGTCTCATTGCAACGTTGTTATCAATCTTTCCCTTCTTCATTAAATCAGAGAGCCTTACTGGCATTTCTGACTGTGTTGTGCCTTCCTTACGAACAATCTTAGATTTATTACCTGCCGCAAACTGTGTCAGACCACCAACTTCGATCATTACATCTAATAATGTAATGCCTTCTCGGTATGACAGTGCTTGAGGCTTCTCAGCTTGACCAACCACTCTAATTTGATTGCTAAACTGACCTTTGAATTCTTGAACAATGACACTTACAACAGGTGCACGAACAAATTCTGAAAGTGCTTTTTCAATATCATCTGATAATTCCGATGGCGTTTTGCCTTCAGCTTTCATATCTTCTACCAAAGGTGTCGAGATTTTGCCGTCAGGACGAACAGGCACTGCAACTGATAGATCTTTATGTTCCCAAACGAACACTTCTAATGCATCTCCGGGCCCGATTCGATAATCTCCCGCAGGAGCCATTGTTTCTTCAGCAATCTGTTTTGTTGAAGTCGCAGGTGATGTGGCACATCCACCAAGCATTAATCCAGCAAATATAAGTGAGATAATTGCACTATTGTTCCATCGAATTTTCATGTGTGTCTCCAAGTTAACGATATCTTTCCAAAATTGTAGTAATTAATGACTAGTCTACGCTGTGACTTCTATCCAATTAGTGTTAATAAAAACAAAATTGACACCGAATATGTGATCTATGTATCTCTCTGTTTTCTATTAGTTTGTGTATTAGACCCAAACCTTGCAGTGATTACTGGGATGATGAGCACAAAATCTCCATTGATCCGTAAATTTAAACGCTTTGTCGTGAACAGAATTTTTGCTAGCTAAAAAAAATGCCAAGTGCTTCACATTCTGATTAAGAACGGCACTCGTTTAATGAAATTATTTAGCGCGCACCTTTACCCCAAAGCACAATTTCTGCAGTTTGAATCAGGATAGCCAAATTGAAAATCAGACTACTGTTCTTGACGTAATACAAATCGTATTTGAGCTTTTCAACCGCATCATTTTCAGTACTGCCATAGGGATATCGCATCTGCGCCCATCCCGCCAGACCAGGCTTTACCCTGTGACGTTCACTATAGAAAGGAATTTTATCTGATAACTGATCAACAAATTCAGGGCGCTCAGGTCTTGGCCCAACCAGACTCATTTCACCTTTCAAGATATTAATAAGTTGCGGCAATTCATCAATGCGATACTTTCTAAGTATCTTGCCAACACGCGTAATACGCGAATCATTGGCGCTCGCCCACTTGGCTCCTGTCCCTGCTTCAGCGTTTTCACACATACTTCTAAACTTAAGCAGTTCAAATACCTTATTCCTTTGGCCAACACGATTTTGCTTATAAAATAATGTGCCTCTACCTTTGCTCTCTATCATGATGGCTAATGCCCCACCAATAAGTAGCGGCATAGTTGCTATCAACATCAACAAACTGGCAAATATATCGAATGCACGCGTACTAATGGCTTTCAGCGTGTTTTGGCGAAACCCATCCGAAAAAATTATCCAGCTTGGGTCTAATAACTCTACATAGACGCGTGACATTTGCCGCTCTAGAAAAGTCGGCAACTCAATGACATCGACACCACTTAAACGACAATTAATTAGCTCTTTTGTTGGGAATCTTTGTCGGCGCTCACTCATTGCAACAATGATTTCTTCAACGCCATTTTCTAACACATAGTCATCTAAGCTCAATTCTGTGGAAATTACTCGATCTTCATCAACACGCACATCTTCAGCACTCTGACCATAAAATCCAAGAATTGAAACCCCTCTTTGATCAGCTCTTCTACGTAAATTATTCACCCATTCAGCTTTCTCACCGACACCCAACACAAGCACTTTCTTATTCAACGTGTGCTTATCAACCCACGATTCAAATACCACTCTGGCAAACACAATCCCAACAAATGAGATGAATAGCGTCAGCACGAATAGACCACGACCAAAGTACATATCAGGAAACATGAAGAATATGATCGAGAGTACTAGTGAGGCGACAATAAATGCTGTGGTAATTCTATTTAATACATTCCATATAACTTCACGGCGCTGCGCTTGATACAATCCCATTGCCAGCATGACCAATACCACCAATACAGCCGTCAATACGCTGCTCGCCTGAATTGATAGCAACTCGCCTTTAGCATACTCAACACCACCAACATCATAGAATCTAATCGATGATGCAGCGAATAAACTCAAATAGCATACTGCCGCCTCTACTAATATAAGCAGCGCTATTGGGAAGCTAATATGATGGTTAAATACTTTAATAGATGACAAGTAATGCCTCTCTTAACTTTAATGTGTCAGTTATTGGTCTCATTTGGAGCGAATAGTCTACAAATAAATCTTCACTTGTCCGCGAAAATCATCACTTAATTGAGATGATGTCTATTGTCCTTTAAAAACTCGCGTACTATTTGTGAAGTCCATCTAACTTTCGCAATAACAGAAGTTTACAAATCATCTGTGATATATTTCCTAAGTTGATAACGGGTTCATAGATGCACAAGCACGATTGAACTAAAGTGCACATCAAATTTTCAACCAATCAAATTTAAGAGTCATTTCTATGCATTCAATTGACAATATACATATCGGTGTCATCGGCTTAGGCTATGTCGGCCTACCTCTCGCGGTAGAGTTTGGAAGAAAAATCAAAACATTAGGTTTTGATATCAACCAACAACGCATCGAAGAATTACGCAACGGGACAGACCGAACGCTAGAAACTGATTCTGAAGAACTTGCCTCCGCTAATCTGTTAAGTTTCACTTCTGAGCTAAATGATATGCGCGACTGTAACTTCTTTATTGTGACGGTCCCCACACCTATCGACGAACATAAGCAACCAGACCTTACTCCGCTAGTAAAAGCGTCCACAGCACTCGGTAAGGTTATTTCCAAAGATGCGATTATTGTATTTGAATCAACCGTTTACCCAGGTGCTACCGAAGAGGTCTGCGTGCCAATCATCGAAAAGGAATCAGGCTTAACATTCAATAAAGATTTTTATGTCGGCTATAGTCCTGAGCGCATCAATCCTGGAGATAAAGAACATAGACTGCCTACAATTAAAAAAGTCACCTCAGGTTCTACACCTGAAATTGCTAAATTTGTGAATGAGGTTTATGCCTCAATCATTACCGCAGGGACTTTTCTTGCCAGCAGCATCAAAGTCGCTGAGGCGGCAAAAGTCATCGAAAATACACAACGAGATGTCAATATTGCACTTATCAATGAATTAGCCTTGATATTTAATCGCATGGATATTGATACTATTGAAGTCTTAGAAGCAGCCGGAACAAAATGGAACTTCTTACCTTTCCGTCCTGGCTTAGTTGGTGGTCACTGCATTGGCGTTGACCCATATTATTTAACTCACAAAGCGCAAGCGATTGGCTACAACCCTGAAATGATTTTATCGGGTCGTCGAATCAATGATGGTATGGGCCCTTATGTCGCTGAATGCGTCGTCAAACAAATGACTCGCAATAAAATTCACGCTGTTGATTCTAAAATTCTAATTTTAGGTTTTACCTTTAAAGAGAATTGTCCAGATGTACGTAACACACGCGTGATTGATATAGTCGAAGAATTTGACAGTTATCATGCCAACGTGGATGTGTATGATCCGTGGGTAGATGCAGCAGAAGCAAAGCATGAGTATGGCATTACACCAATCTCAGAACTTAGCCCAGACACCTATGACGCCATTATTGTTGCCGTGTCACATAAAGAATTTGTCACAATGGGTGTTGACGCCATTCGCGCACTAGGTAAAAAACAGCATATTTTGTTTGATGTTAAGCATGTCTTTCCCAAGCAAGATGTAGATGCACGTCTTTAATCAAACTAAGCAAACATTAAAATGAAAGTACTTGTCACAGGATCCGCAGGTTTTATTGGTAACAATCTATCTCAACGCTTACTTGCAAGAGGCGATGAAGTCATAGGGATTGATAATTTAAATGACTAATATGACGTCACACTCAAAGAAGCACGTTTAGCTAAGATTATTGATCATGCAAATTTCACTGAAGCACGCATTAATTTAGAAGAGCGTGATGCTGTCGCTGAGCTGTTTAAAAAACATAAGCCTGATCGTGTTGTTAATTTAGCCGCGCAAGCTGGAGTTAGGTATTCGCTAGAAAACCCGTATGCCTACATTGATACAAATATCATGGGCTTCACTAATATATTAGAAGCATGTCGCCACAATGAAGTTAAGCATCTTGTGTACGCATCCAGTAGTTCTGTTTATGGTGCAAATACCAATATGCCTTTTTCAGTTCATAACAATGTTGACCACCCAGTCAGCTTATATGCAGCTACCAAGAAATCTAACGAATTGATGGCTCATACTTACTCTCATTTATTCCAAATCCCAACGACAGGACTGCGTTTCTTTACTGTCTACGGTCCTTGGGGTCGTCCTGACATGGCGTTATTCATGTTCACCAAACACAACCTGGCTGGCACACCCAAAGATGTACTGAACTATGGTAACCATCGTCGTGATATCACCTATATTGACGCCATTACCGAAGGCCTCATTCACACCTTCGAT
>JBGCFN010000005.1:0-101604 GCA_045106935.1 Gammaproteobacteria bacterium
TATTCTTGAAGCCAAGCTAAGTCTAAGTCAGGTTTGTTGCTGTTAGTTTTTGCCTGCTCATAGGCGAGTATAAATTCATCATCATTACTTTTTAACCACTGATCAACTTGAGTGAGGATGCTGGTGGATTCTCTACGAAACACTTCTTCAAATACTGAATCCGTAATGAGTGCGATTTTTTGCCTGTTTGTAACATTGTTTGCCTGAGCATAGGCTTCGCAAATACCAAGCATTGAAGCGGTAATGTATTTACTAGTATGCAATGTCGTAGGGACTGTGCCGAGTTCATCTTTTAAAGGCTCGAAGCAATCTGACATGGCTTTTTGTAAAGCGCGTTTATATTTTCCTGTGGTGAGTCCAAACATAGTGCTTGTCTTTATAAAATTTCTTATGTGTTATCTAAAAATGGGCCATGGTATTGTTAGTTCTGTGCTTTACAATGGCAAGCGATAATTTTATCTTACTATAAAGTTGATTGCATGGCGGTTATTCAACCAATAATTTTCACGGACATGGATGGTTCTCTTTTGGATCATGACACTTATAGTCATGCTGAGGCCGATGAGCTTCTTGAGTGGTTGGGAGACAAAAAAATTCCGGTTGTCCCTGCTACAAGCAAAACGCGTGCTGAGGTATTAAAATTGCGTGCTCAGCTTAATAATACTCATCCTTTTATTATTGAGAATGGTGCGGCGATTTTCACTCCATTGAATTATTTTTCACATGATTATATGAATGATAATGTGCATGATGATTATCATGTGAAAGCCTTTGTTGAATCTCGATCACATTGGCAATCATTATTGAAACAATCAGAAGTGCACCTAAATGAGGCGTTTTTGTCTTTTGCTGATGCTGGAGTAGCCGGTGTTAAAGATATGACAGGCTTATCACTAGAAGAAGCAAGACTGGCTTCACAGCGTGAATATGGTGAGCCATTAAAATGGCTAGGTAGTGATGATCTTTTAAATGAGTTTGATCAATATATTAGTCTACATGGTGGTCAATTGTTACGTGGAGGCAGATTCGTTCACGTGTCTGGTCCTTGTGACAAAGGGCATGCATTAAAATGGTTGTTCGCTAATTTTCAACAGCAATATTGCGATAAAAAGACCGTTAGTATTGCCATTGGCGACAGCCATAACGATGTGGCTATGCTAGAAGCTGCTGACTATGCCATTATCATTCGTTCCCCTGTGCATGAGTTTCCAATGCTTGCAGATAATGTTAATCAGCAAGTAGTAATGACTGACCAGGTGGGGCCGCGGGGCTGGGTTGAAGGTGTGTCATATGTATTAAAGGGCTTAGGTTTTCACAATTAAATTTATCTAAAAGATTGAAGGTTTAAAATGGGTGATTTTCATCAGAGTGGAATAGTAACAACACTGCATAATTTGACTAATAGAACGACTGAGGATCTTGAGTCGGAATTAGTCAGTTTTAGTGAGCAACGACGCATGGGATTAATTCTTCCTTCATTATATTCAGAGTTGCATACAGACGCTTTGCCTCAAATCGTTAATACGCTGAAACAAGTTCCTTATTTGAATCAAATTGTTATTGGACTGGATAGAGCAGATGAATCAGAGTACCGGCATGCGGTAGAATTCTTTTCTACGTTGCCGCAAAACCATCGTGTGTTATGGAACGATGGCCCACGTTTGAAAGCCTTACATGAAGAGTTGGCAGAACGCGATCTTGCACCTACCGAATTAGGTAAAGGACGTAATGTCTGGTATTGCATGGGTTATATCCTTGCCTCTAAACAAGCGGATTCAGTTGCTTTGCATGATTGTGATATTTTAACTTATGAACGTGATTTACTTGCGCGATTAATTTATCCGGTAGCTAATCCTCGATTTAATTATGAATTTAGCAAAGGTTATTATGCGCGTTATGCAGATGGAAAAATTAATGGGCGTGTTAGTCGTTTGTTTGTCACTCCTTTATTGCGTGCACTTAAAAAAGTCGTTGGCCATAATGATTATTTAGAATTTATGGATAGTTTTAGGTATCCATTGGCAGGTGAGTTTTCATTTAGAACCGATGTATTAAATGATTTGCGTATACCGAGTGATTGGGGTTTGGAAATTGGTGTATTGTCTGAGATGCATCGCAACTATGCGCATAACCGTCTTTGTCAGGTGGATATCGCCGATACATATGATCATAAACATCAAGATTTATCCTTGGAAGATAAGAAGAAGGGTTTATCAAAAATGTCGATGGATATAGCAAAAGCTTTATTTAGAAAAATGGCAACACAAGGAGTTGTGTTTTCTAATGAAACTTTTAGAACATTGAAAGCAACTTATTTGCGTATTGCGCTAGATTTTGTAGAAACTTATCATAACGATGCAAGCTTTAATGGTTTGGATCATGATATTCATTTAGAGGAGCTTGCTGTCGAAGCGTTTTCTGAAAACCTGGTCAATGCTGGCCAAACATTTTTAGATAATCCTATGGAAACACCATTTATCCCAAGTTGGAATCGAATTGCAAGTGCGATGCCTGATGTATTTTCTCGTTTGAGAGATGCGGTTGAAGAAGATAATAAAGAATTTTCAGAATAAGTAACAATGAATGATTTATTGCAGACGCTTACACAGCGTGTGGTTTCGCATGTAGAGGCTATTTATAAAAGTGTAGATGCTGAAATCGATTATCAGGAATTAGCTAATCAGTTAATTGCTGCTGCACAGTTAGATACTTCACAAGTCGATCCCGTGGCTCAGCTAGATTATTGGGATCAATCAGATGTCGCCATGATTACCTATGCGGATACTGTGCGTAAAATAGGTATACCGCCTCTAAAAGTATTGCATACGTTTTTAGATGAATTTTGTAAAGACACGATCAATACAGTACATATCCTGCCTTTTTTTCCTTTTAGTTCTGATGATGGCTTTGCAGTAAAAGACTACCTTCAGGTTAATGAAGCGCATGGTGACTGGGGTGATATAACAGCGATTGCTAATGACTATCACATGATGTCTGACTTAGTGATAAATCATTGCTCTAGTAGTAGTCAGTGGTTTGAGAACTTCAAAAAGAATCTGTATCCCGGTAAGGATTATTTTTTTGTTGCGTCGCCTGAAGATGATTTATCTAAAGTAGTGCGGCCACGAACTAATGATCTGCTTTGCAAGGTTGAGACGAGTGACGGATCTAAGCATGTGTGGTGTACGTTTAGTCACGATCAGGTAGATTTTAATTTTGCGAATCCGGATGTATTGCTAGAGTTTGTAAAAATTATTCGTTTTTATTTGGATCGAGGTGTGCGGATTTTCCGCTTTGATGCGGTCGCTTTTCTGTGGAAAATTGTTGGCACTAGTTGTCTGAATCTAGATCAGACGCATGAGATTGTCAGATTGCTGCGAACTTTGATAGAGCGTATTCGTTCAGACGCGATGATTATTACAGAAACTAACATTCCCAATAGAGAAAACTTGTCTTATTTTGGCAATGCTAATGAAGCACATTGCGTCTACAATTTCTCATTGCCTCCATTATTGTTGAATACCTTGCTAACAGGTGACTGTCATTACTTAAAACAATGGATGATGAGCATGCCTCCTGCGCAGCATGGAACTGCTTATTTTAATTTTATCGCATCGCATGATGGTATTGGTTTAAGGCCAGCTGAAGGGTTGATGAGTAATGATGAAATTAATGTAATTATAAAAACCATCGAAAATTTCGGCGGTAAAGTGTCTTGGCGGTCAGGCGTTGATAGTGAGCCACGCCCCTATGAATTAAACATTGCTTTGTTTGACGCGCTACAAGGAACTGTAGAAGGGAAAGATCACTTCGGTGAAGACCGGTTTATTTGCGCACATGCTATTATGATGGCCTTAGAAGGGATTCCTGCTTTTTATATTCATAGTTTGTTAGGCACTGGCAACGATTACCAACGTTTGCAAGACACGCAACGCAATCGCACTATTAATCGCCATCGCTGGCAGTTAGATGAATTGTATGATGTGCTTAATGACGAAACGACACAACATGGTCGTGTGTATCATCGAATGAAACGGTTAATTGGTATAAGGCGAAAACAAGATGCATTTCATCCAAATGCAACTCAGTTCACTTTGCATCTTGGTAATCAGACATTTGGTTTTTGGCGACAGAGTATGGATAGACGCCAAAGTATATTTTGCATCAGTAATATTTCTACAAATACCTTGTCTTTATCGTTATCAGATATTAATTTGATTAGTACTGAACATTGGTTTGATCTTATTAGTGGAAGTGAGCTTGAAAGCAACGATGGTTCGTTCGAATTAAAGCCATATCAGACTTGCTGGATAACAAACAAGTAACTTTAATCGTCTTCTAGTTCTTTTAGTGCGTATAACATCTCCAATGCTTGTTTAGGGGATAACTCATCCGGATTGATGGTGTCTAGTTTGTCTATCACTGGGTGACTGTCTGTTGAATTAACCATTAAAGGCAGTTCTGTTTGAATAGAATCTTTAGACTGTGATTGTTGCTCTAATAAAGCTAAACGTTGCTTGGCATTTTTAATAACACTTCGTGGGACACCAGCAAGCTGTGCAACTTGCAGGCCATAACTCTGATTGGCGGGTCCAGGTTTCACTGTATGTAGAAATACAATTTCATCGTCGTGTTCTATTGCGTCTATATGAATATTGACTGCGCCCTCTAATTCATTTGCTAATGAGGTGAGTTCAAAATAATGTGTGGCAAACGTTGTCAGTGAGCGATTTTTTTGTAATAAATGATCAGCACAACCCCAAGCTAAAGATAAGCCATCAAATGTGCTTGTGCCGCGGCCAATTTCATCCATTAGGACTAAACTATTTTCTGTCGCATTGTTTAAAATATTGGCGGCTTCAGTCATTTCAACCATAAAAGTTGAACGACCGGTACTTAAATCATCGGCCGCACCTACGCGGGTAAATATTCTATCAATCGCGCCAAGCTTCGCTGATTCTGCAGGGACATAGCAGCCAGAAAATGCAAGAATAGTAATCAATGCAGTTTGGCGCATGAAAGTCGATTTGCCGCCCATGTTCGGGCCTGTAATCAGTAATAATCGTGAATCTGGTGTCAGGGTTATATCGTTAGCAATAAATGGCGCTTGTTGTATCTGTTCCACAACAGGGTGTCTGCCTTGTTTTATGCTAATACCAATGTCTTCACTTAATTCAGGTTGCACATAATTAAAATCTAAAGCGACTTGAGCAAAACAGGCAAGCACGTCAAGTTCGGCAATGGCGTTTGCAATAGATTGTAGTGGCGCTAGATAAGTAAGTAGCTGGTCAAGTATTTGGTCGTACAAATATTTTTCCCGGCCTAAGGCACGTTCTTTAGCGCTGAGTACTTTGTCTTCAAATTCTTTTAATTCTGGCGTGATATAGCGCTCAACATTTTTTAGTGTCTGTCTGCGTGTGAATCGATCTGGTATTTTATCAACTTGCAGTTTGCTGACTTCAATGTAGTAACCATGAACGCGGTTGTAAGCTACCTTTAATGTTGCAATGCCAGTTTCTTCTTGTTCGCGTTGTTCTAATTGCAGTAAATAGTCATCTGCATTGGTATGCAGTGTGCGTAATTCATCTAGTTCTTCGTCATAACCCGTCGCGATGACACCACCGTCCTTGATAAATGCGGAAGGTTCGTCTTTTAATGAAGAAGATAATAAATCGTCTAATACTTTGGGTGCATTGAGCTGCTTTTGTAACGTATCAATTCTGCCTTGAGTAAAAACATTTAATACTGAACGTATGTTTGGCAGTTGATGTAATGAATCTCTTAATGCGGTTAGGTCTCTTGGTCGAGCTGTTTGAATGGCAATGCGTGCACGTATGCGTTCTATATCAGCAATGATTTTAAGATGCTCTTGTAGATCAAGATAGGTATTTGTTTGAATAAAATTATCGATGGCTTGATAGCGCAAGCGTAAATTGGCTAGATTCAAACAGGGCTGCCCAATCCATCGGCGCAAACAACGTGCGCCCATCGCTGTTTTAGTGTGATCGATCACACCAGTCAGACAATGCTTAGTGCCTCCGTCAATAGATTGATCAATCTCAAGATTTTTTCGGCTAATGGCGTCAACGACAATATATTCATCATGGCGTTGTACTCTTAGGCCGGTAATATGAGGTAATGCTTTGCGCTGAGTATCTTTGACATACTGTAATAATCCACCCGCGGCACAAATAGCGGTGGGTGAATCATCACAACCAAACCCTGTTAAATCTTTGGTGCCAAATTGCTCGGTGAGCAGTCGGTGAGAACTATCAAATTCAAAGATCCATTCAGGTTGAGTTTGTGAGTGTCGATTAGATAAAGATAATTGGGAATATTCTTGAGTGATGATTTCTGCGGGTTGCAGTCTTTCAATTTCTGCAAGCAGCTCGTCTTCACTTGAGAACGTTTGCAATAAAAAATCACCGGACCCAAGTTCAATGCTTGCTAAGCCGATGGTGTCGCCTTGAATGTAAATTGCACAGATATGATTGTCCCGTTTATGGTCAAGCAAATTTTCATCAGTAATTGTGCCTGGCGTGACAATTCTTACGACTTCGCGTTTGACTAATCCTTTGCTTGCTGCGGGATCGCTCACCTGCTCACAGACAGCAATTGATTGTCCTGATTTAACTAAGCGTCCCAGGTACCCTTCAGCAGCGTGCACAGGAACACCTGCCATGGGAATGCGTTGGCCATTTGAATTGCCACGTGAGGTGAGTGTTAGATCTAATAAGCGCGCGGCGTGTTCAGCATCTTCCATAAACAATTCATAGAAATCACCCATGCGATAAAAAAGTAGTTTGTCTGGGTGATCTGCTTTGATGCCTAGGTACTGCTGCATCATTGGCGTATGCTTCTCAGAGGATTGACTTGTCATACAGTTAGTTTAACCCCGATACTTTATTTGGTCACAGTCATAATCATGTTATTTTCTTTATGTAGCTTTCTTTGTGGAGATAGATATTAAAACTTCTGTCATTCAGGTGTCTGAACTTCTTATTGGACGAAACCAAAGCTTGGCGGTGGCCGAATCATGTACAGGTGGATGGTTGGCTAAAGTATGCACAGATTTGCCAGGCAGCTCAGCATGGTTTGATCGCGGTTACGTCACCTATAGTAATGACGCTAAGCATGACATGTTAGGTGTGTCGGAATCGACCATTGAATCCCATGGCGCGGTTAGTTCTGAAACAGTTGTGGAAATGGTGTCGGGTACTTTAAAGCATAGTCATGCGGATTGGGCGATCGCAATTTCTGGTGTTGCCGGGCCTGGCGGCGGCAGTGATATTAATCCTGTTGGTTCAGTGTGGTTTGCTTGGATGAAAAAGAATCAAAATCCTCATACTATTAAAAAAATATTTTCTGGTGACCGTGAACAAGTGCGTCAGCAATCAGTTGAATTTGCATTAGAAGAATTGGCTAAGTTGTTGATATGAATGCGAGGCGATTATTTTTAGCCATTTGGCCTAATGAGCAACAACTTGAGAAGTTACATGAGATTCAATGTGACTATGTAGGGTGGGGGAGAGAGGTAGTACCTGAGAACTTTCACGTAACATTATTATTTCTAGGCAATATTTCTTATGAGGCAACAGATTGTATTGTGCAAAATTTGCAGGATATATCTGCACAGCCATTTCATATGGCGTTAGACCGATTAGGCTATTTTGATAAAACAAAAATATTTTGGGTCGGCCCAAGTGACGTGCCATCAGAGCTAGAAAGCTTATATAAAAGTGTACGCAACTGTGCGCAATACTGTGGTATTTCCAAGTTGAGCAAGCGTTATGTGCCGCATGTATCGCTGTTAAGAAACTCAGAAATTCCGACTTCAAATCCAGATTTTATGCCGATTGAATGGCAAGTTGATGAGTTTCATTTGGTTGAATCTCGCCTCGACAAAGATGGCGCACGTTACTACACGCTCGATAGTTTTCCATTAGTAAATCTTGTGTAGACTGCGTGTGTTGACGCTATTAATATAGCGCGATTACTCATGATATAAATTCATTAAGTTAAAATCATACTTAAACAACACCATACACAAGAAGCCGAGGTAATTCGTGGAAGAAGACAAGAAAAAAGCGTTAACAGCAGCTCTAGGGCAAATTGAACGACAGTTTGGGAAAGGGGCAGTCATGCGCTTGGGTGACGATACACTCCCGCGAAACATTGATGTGATATCAACAGGCTCGTTGGCATTAGATGTTGCGTTAGGCATTGGTGGTTTGCCTAAAGGCCGAGTGATTGAAATCTTTGGGCCAGAGTCTTCAGGTAAAACGACATTAACATTGCAAGCGATTGCTGAGTGCCAAAAGTCAGGAGGCACTGCTGCATTCGTTGATGCTGAGCATGCACTAGACCCTTCTTATGCTGAGAAGCTAGGTGTTAATGTTGATGATTTACTTGTGTCGCAACCCGATACTGGTGAGCAGGCGTTAGAGATTACCGATATGTTAGTACGTTCTGGTGCGGTTGATATTGTCGTCGTCGACTCTGTCGCTGCGTTAACACCAAGAGCTGAAATCGAAGGTGACATGGGTGACTCACACATGGGTCTGCAGGCAAGATTAATGTCTCAAGCATTAAGAAAACTTACCGGTAACATTAAGCGCTCAAATACCATGGTGATTTTCATTAACCAAATTCGTATGAAGATTGGTGTTATGTTTGGAAGCCCTGAAACAACCACGGGTGGTAATGCATTGAAGTTTTATGCATCAGTTCGCTTAGATATTCGCCGTATTGGCTCGATTAAGAAGGGTGATGAAATTCTTGGTAATGAGACTCGCGTTAAAGTGGTGAAAAACAAGATGGCGCCTCCATTCAAGAAAGCAGAATTTGAAATTCTTTATGGTGAAGGTATTTCACGCGTTGGTGAGTTGATTGACTTAGGTGTCGAGAACGAACTCGTTAAGAAAGCCGGTTCTTGGTACAGCTATGGTGATGACCGTATTGGCCAAGGAAAAGAGAATGCCAAAGCCTACTTAAATGAAAATTCTCATTTGATCGAAGAGCTTGATGGGCTGTTGCGTGCAAAATTACTTCCAGATTTGAGTGATTATGTGCCTGATGACTCTGAAGAAGAGGAAGAGGCTGCTGAAGTCTAAGACCAGTGCCAAGAAAAGTCCGGGACGTGATGCCTATTACGTCGCAGTAGATTTGCTATCTCGGCGCGAGCATTCTCGCGTCGAGCTAGAAGCAAAACTTGCCAAAAAAGATTTTACCGAAGAACAAATTGCCAGTGCCTTTGAGCAGCTCCTAGAACATGGACTGCAAAGTGACCAGCGCTATCTTGAAGATTTTGTCCGATCTCGTTTGCTAAAAGGCAGTGGTCCGCTGAAGATTGCTCATGAATTGCGCATGCGTGGAATAGAGTCTGACGCGCTCCAAAACTACCTGGATAGTCAACAGATCGACTGGTTTGAAGTGGCGACAGCGACTTATCAAAAGAAATATCAGTCAAATGATGAAATAGATGTGCGAGAACGGGCGAAACGCGTACGCTTTATGCAATCAAAAGGCTTTCCTAGTGATATAATTTTCCGATTATTTAAATGACCGCATCAGTAAGCGAACACAAAAGGATATCCATTCAATGGAAGGTAGTGCGGAAATACGCAGCGCATTTTTAGATTATTTCGAAAAACAGGGGCATACCAAGGTCCCGACCAGTTCACTGGTGCCTGCATCAGATCCCACCTTATTGTTTACCAATGCGGGCATGGTCCAGTTCAAGGACGTATTCCTGGGGAAAGACAAACTCGCTTATTCACGAGCTACCTCTAGTCAGCGATGCGTGCGTGCCGGCGGCAAGCATAACGATCTTGAGAATGTGGGATATACCGCCAGGCATCATACTTTCTTTGAGATGCTAGGAAATTTTAGTTTTGGTGATTACTTTAAACAAGAAGCAATTAATTACGCATGGGATTTGCTCACCAATGTCATTGGTTTGCCCAAAGATAAGTTGTGGGTGACAGTATTTGAAGAAGATGATGAAGCCGCTGAGATTTGGTTGAAAGAGATTGGTGTTAATCAAGATCGACTAAAAAGAATTGGTGCCAAAGATAATTTTTGGGCCATGGGAGACACCGGACCATGTGGGCCTTGCACAGAAATTTTTTATGATCATGGTGACCATATTGCGGGAGGGCCTCCAGGCAGTCCTGATGAAGATGGTGATCGGTATGTTGAAATCTGGAATCTCGTGTTTATGCAATACGAGCGAGATCAAGCGGGTAAATTGAATCCATTGCCAAAGCCATCAGTCGATACCGGAATGGGGTTAGAAAGACTGTGTGCAGTGCTGCAAGGAGTGAATAGCAATTACGATACAGATCTTTTTCAAGGTTTAATTAAACAAGTCGCTGACTTGGCAAAAATGAAAGATTTATCTAACCCTTCATTAAAAGTCATTGCTGACCATATTCGCTCTTGTAGTTTTTTGATTGCAGATGGTGTGCTGCCCTCTAATGAAGGGCGCGGCTACGTGTTGCGAAGAATTATTCGTCGTGCGGCAAGGCATGGTCATCGCTTAGGTTTGCAAGAACCATTCTTTCATCAATTGGTAGAACCATTAATTGGCACTTTCCATGGTGCATTTCCCGAATTAATAGAAGCACAAGCCAAAGTAGAACGTGGTTTGTTAAATGAAGAAGAACGTTTTAGTGAAACACTAGAACAAGGCATGCGAATTCTTCAGGATGATATAGACCGAATGAGTGGAGATACAATTTCTGGTGATACTGTATTTAAGCTTTATGATACATATGGCTTTCCAGTTGATTTAACTGCTGATATTGCACGTGAAAAAAACCTTCAATTAGATCTTGAAGGTTTTGAGAAAAACATGAATCAGCAACGAGAGCGTGCGCGCGATGCGAGTCGATTTGGTGAAGGTTATGATGTTGCCTTGGATGTAAAAACAGTGACTGACTTTACTGGTTATGAAGCACTAGATGGAAGTACAAAAATTGCCGAGATATTTTCTAACAACCAGTCTGCACAAGCGTTAAGTGAAGGTGATGAAGGCATACTGGTATTAACGCAAACGCCATTTTATGCTGAATCTGGTGGGCAAGTAGGTGATATAGGCACAATTGAATCAAATGGTTTTTGTTTTAAAGTTACTGATACACAAAAGAAAGCAACAGCCTTTGCACATATTGGGATGGTCACTAAAGGCAGTGTTTCTGTGGGAGACAGCGTTGTTGCCAAGGTTGATGAAGAGCGAAGAACAAGCATCGTATTGAATCATTCGGCAACTCACCTGATGCATGCCGCATTACGTCAAGTCTTAGGGACGCATGTGCAACAAAAAGGATCATTGGTTGATCCAGAAAAACTGCGTTTTGATTTCTCGCATGATGCGCCAGTGAGCGAGCAGGAGATTCTTCAGATTGAGCAAATCGTCAATGCAGAAATTCGAAAGAATACGGCTGCCAATGCTGAATTAATGGATAAAGATCAGGCCTTGGCTGCAGGAGCAATGGCATTGTTTGGAGAGAAATATGGTGACGAGGTACGTGTACTTTCTATTGGTGAATTTTCAGTAGAATTATGTGGTGGCACGCACGTTTCTCGAGCCGGTGATATTGGTTTGTTTAAAGTCATTTCTGAAACAGGAGTCGCATCAGGGGTGAGAAGAATAGAAGCAGTGACAGGAGAGCATGCATTTGATTGGATGCAATCAACTTTATCTAGCTTTAACGAAACTGCAAAAATTCTTAATGCACGTATTGAAGATGCACCACAAAAGGCTAGTAGTGCAGCTAACAAAATTAAAGAATTAGAAAAAGAATTAGAAAAGATTAAATCTAAGCTTGCTTCACAAGCCAGTGCAGATATTGAAAGTAATGCAGTTGATGTTGATGGAATTAAAGTATTAGCACATCACTTGGAAGGCGCAGATGTAAAAACATTGCGTGATACGTTAGATAGGCTGAAAGATAAATTAGGCAGTGCTGCGATTGTATTAGGATCATCTAAAGATTCTAAAGTGACATTAGTGGCAGGTGTGACTAAAGATCAAACACACCGTATTAAAGCAGGTGATTTAGTTAACTCAGTGGCGACCCAAGTCGGCGGTAAAGGTGGAGGTCGACCTGATATGGCACAAGCAGGTGGAGATAATCCGGCCGCATTAGATCAGGCATTACAGAGTGTCGCTGATTGGGTGCGAGCAAAAGTATAGGAAAGTATATAGAGATTTATCATGGCAGTGATTGTACAAAAATATGGAGGTACTTCAGTCGGGACAGTGGACCGCATTGAAAATGTTGCGGATAAAGTAATTAAATCCCGTAATAAAGGTGACAGTGTTGTTGTCGTGGTGTCAGCGATGAGTGGCGAAACAAATCGACTGGTTTCATTAGCGACAGATATTCTAGGTGAGACACCTCATGGCCCAGAACTGGATGTATTGTTATCCACTGGTGAGCAAGTCACGATTGCATTGCTAACCATGGCATTGCAGAAAAGAGGTTGCCCAGCAATATCAAGGACCGGATGGCAATTAGATATCAAAACAGATGACGCCAGCAATAAAGCACGTATTACAGGTATCGATACAGATAAAATTCAATGCCATCTAGACGAAGGTCTAGTCGTGGTCGTTGCCGGTTTCCAAGGCATTGATGCGGATGGCAATATCACCACGCTTGGGCGGGGTGGTTCCGATACCACTGCGGTCGCATTAGCGACGGCGATAAGTGCTGATGAATGTCAGATCTTCACCGATGTGGATGGTGTTTATACGACGGATCCACGTGTTGAACCAAATGCGCGCAGATTAGAGAAGATAACCTTTGAAGAAATGCTGGAAATGGCCAGCTTGGGTTCTAAGGTATTGCAAATTCGAGCGGTTGAATTTGCCGGGAAATATAAAGTGCCGTTGAGAGTTCTATCTAGTTTTGAAGATGGGCCCGGTACACTGATTACAACAGAGGATAACCAAATGGAACAGGCCAAAATTGCGGGTATCGCGTTTAATCGAGATGAAGCCCAGCTCACCGTGAAAGGTGTACCAGATCAACCCGGTATTGCCGCTAAGATATTAGGCCCAATTTCTCGTGCCAATATTGAAATTGATATGATTGTTCAAAATGTGGCCTGGGATAATACGGCAAACTTTACCTTCACTGTTCATCGAAATGACTTTAAGCGTGCGTTAGAGATCCTTGAAGATACCGCTAATAAGCTGGGGGCGACGACAGTCAATGGTGATGATAATATCGTTAAACTTTCATTGGTTGGTGTGGGAATGCGCTCACATGCGGGGATTGCTAGTCAAATGTTCGAAACCTTGGCCGATGAAGGGATTAATATCAGAATGATTTCTACTTCAGAAATAAAAATATCTGTTGTTGTGGACGAGAAGTATCTAGAATTAGGGGTACGCTGTCTGCATCAAGTATTTGGACTGGCTGAAGACGCAAAAGATGAATCATCAACAGCTTAAGAGTATGGAGAGAAATTAGGGAAGACATAGGATTTCTAGAAACAGGCCTATAAAAACAATGACTTATCTGTTATCTAGGGGTAGATTAAATAATAATAATTATAAAAAAACCACAGGAATAGGAGGACCGGGGCATGTTGATTTTAACCCGTAGGGTCGGAGAGACCTTAATGATTGGAGATGATGTAACCGTTACTGTGTTGGGTGTTAAAGGTAACCAGGTTCGCATAGGCGTCAGTGCGCCTAAAGATGTGGCTGTGCACCGCGAAGAGATTTACGAAAGAATTCGCAAAGAAAAAGAAGTCGATGTATAAAGAGTAAATACTGACGCATTCGCGTCAAGTTGCAAAAAATCATTGGTGTAATGTAATACGGAGAAGTGGCCGAGCGGCTGAAGGCGCTCCCCTGCTAAGGGAGTATACAGTTTATAGCTGTATCGAGGGTTCGAATCCCTCCTTCTCCGCCATTTACTCACAACAAAGAATTAAATACCCAATATCCTTATATTTTAATTGATCATACAAGCCGAATTACGCATAATTGCCGGCTTCTCAAATAACGCGCCCGTAGCTCAGCTGGATAGAGTACTTGGCTACGAACTAAGGGGTCGGGAGTTCGAATCTCTCCGGGCGCGCCATTTCAAATTTATTTAAAGGTCGTTTACAAATAATTCACTCATAGAATTTTTATGCGTGCCTAGATGCTTGATGTTAACGACAATGACGGCATTAATTTTTTAAGTAATAAGTAATTGAGAGGAATGCACTTCTGAAGTGCATTTTATCAGGTGTGAGAAAGAACCGAATTAATGGCTGATTTTCCAGTCTTAGTTAAGCGAACGAAAATTTGTCTTCGATCTTGATGGTCATGCTCATAGGTAATGAGTTCTTTTTCTGATAGTAATTTTATTATTCTGGAAACAGCGGCTGGCTCGCAATGTAATTGAGCTCCTATTTTAGAAGGTTGTAATGGTTCTTCTTTAAGTAGTAAATAAAGTATTTCGAATTCGCCATAAATTAGATTCTCAGCAGACAAGGTACTTGCGAATAGCTTTCTTGCGTGCCGAGTTTTTATTGTGTTGTTAAATATGTCAGATATCTTCATATGTTAACTATTATCTATCATATGTTATTTATAATCTAATAATTATGAAGATTTTCGGGAGAGTGGCGTTTAAGGGTTGTACAATCACAAACTGCAATGTGTTTACATAAAACGATATATAGAGTATCTGTAGGCGTGCTAAGTTATTAAGTTATATAAAAAATCTGTTAACAAGTATGTTAGCAAGCAAATAAACTTTATAGGGACTATTAAATTTATCTGTATTAGTTATTTGATATGAGTTTTATTAATCAGGTTTATTAGCGAATTTGAATTAAAAAGAGAGCTATGAATACTTAGACTGCAGGCAGAGTTGTATGCTTTAAAAATACTTAGAAATACTCAGTTGTATAAAATCATCATTCCTAAAAGCAGAAGTGACAGATGTATCTCGAGAGTTTGTGAATAGTTGTCCTTCAAGTTCAAGCTTTAATGAATCTCCTATGCGACGTTCGGCTTCAAGTCGCATACTGTATGATTCATCTTCTAGATCAGTAATCATGCCGGCTAAAAACGAAGTATCTTGAATGTCGTTGAAGGTATAACGCATGCCAAGGAATAAATCGTTTTCAAACGCCGTGCTCGGTGCATCTATTTCATCTCGATCATCATATAAGTGCTCTATCAAGATACCTAGATCAGCATCGGACTCGCGAAACTGAAAAAATGTATATTCAAAGCCAAACACGGTGGCAGCAAATGTGTCTCCTTGGCCTTCGCGAATAAGACCTTCAAATTTCCAAAGCCACTCTTCATTTGTGTATTGAATATCTAAACCAAACTGGTTAATGATGTCGTAATGAGGAATGAGTCTGGTGCCACTCTCGTTGACTCGTAAAGTAGGTTCTCTGCCAGTGCCATAGAAATAACTTGCGCCAATATCCCAGTCACCAAAATAGTGTGAGTACCTTAGTGCAAAGTCTGTATGCCATTGTTCTGCGCTGGAGTCGTAGTCTGCTTCATCTTCATCAATAATTAATGCGGAACGTAGACGTCCGTCCTCACCTGCAAATATTCTTTCTCTGAATAGTGGTAAAACGTAAAAAGAAAAACGACCATAATCTTTTTGTATGGCCAGGTTAATCATGGCTTGTCCTAGATAATCTTCCTCGTCTATATTTTCTACCGTATCGATTTGGTTTAATACATTAATGAGGTGGCGAGATTCTGTTACTCCCCAGAATTCACGATTAAAGCCGATAAGTAATTCCCAGTTGTCTTGAATGTATAGCCAGTAAGCTTCACGAATATCTCCATGAGTGCGGTCATTGTCGCGTGAGTCGATTCGTGCAAAAGGAATGAATGAAAATTGGTGGTCACCATTTTCAATAATCCATTCTGGTTCAATGGCGATTGAATTTTGAACGCCATGTAATTGCTCTGGAAATTGTGCGCTATTTGGAAACCAACGTGCTTCATAACTGATAGAGCCAGAAAATTCTAGCTCAGCTAGTACGGGTTGAAGCGCTATCGTTAAAGTTAAAAAGAGCGTCGCTAAAAGACTAATTGACACGTTTTAAAATACCTTTAACAAAGTCATTCTCTGTCAATCCTGTTTTGAATTGATAGTCAGAATATATAAGCTCCGTGCTTTTTTCTGTTTGATGGTTTTTCATGCTAAATGTGTGTGCACGCCATATATCATCATCGTATTTGCGGTAGTCTTCAAGTGTTAACGATTTTAATAGTGAGTCTTTGCGATCATAGAAATCTAATTTTCTAAGCTGATAGACTGATTGGTCAATCCATGCAATTTGTTTTGTATATCCAGAATTTTCATATTGAGGGTAACGCTCGACTACATCACAAGTCATGTCACCACATGCTTCGGTGCGTAACCATTTATAACTATATTTGTTTAATTCTGTCGCAGTGAAGTCTTCAAATGCAAATTCAGATCCCACAAAAGGGCCAGATTTATTGGTTGAAGATATTCTTTTGACTCGTTTTAGTGCAGGGAGAAATAACCATTGATCGTCTGGGTCTAGAATTTGTGCATGAGATAGTAATGCAGTGCCTTTAATGTCGCGCGGGCTATCAAAAACAACAAGGCTTCTATCGCCAATATTTTCGTCTTGCACCTCGAATGTTTTTATTTCTAATGTGCGAGAAGACTCTTTTCCAGCAGCATTTCTCAATACCATGCTGAGCTCTACTGTGCTATCAGAAAAACCCCGATCTGTTCGATCACTTCGAGCGGCAATATCATAGCCTTTTTTTGCCAAATCATCTGCTGCCTGAGTCAGTAATGAAAAAGATAGTGCAAACAGTAATATTGCTGATCTGGATAATACTAAACTTTTATTATTTAGCATGTTGTTCTCCTTGAATTGATGAGTGTTTCAATGACTTTTTATCAACGACTAGTAACAATGCGGGTAGTAATAATAAATCTAATATGAGTGCAGCAACTACCGCCGTTGCTGTCAGAAAGCCAGTTTCTTGATTGACCTTAAATGAAGACATGATAAGTATTCCAAATCCAGCCGCAAGGACAACAGTATTGATAGTAACGGCTTTACCTACAGTGTTGAATGAATATCGAATGGAGTCTTCTGCGCTCAATCCTTTTTCTCTACGTCCACGCAGGTACTTGGTGAGTAGGTGAACAGTATCATCAACTACAATGCCAAGAGAGGTGGCAGTGACAGTTGCGGCAGCCATTCCAATAATCCCTACGGTTAATGCCCAGATACCAAAAGTAACAAGGACAGGAATAGCATTAGGAATAATACTCAGCACGCCTAATTTGAAGCTACGTAATGAGATGATTAATATAATTGCAATCATAATGACAGCAATCATATTGCCTCTGAGCATGCTTTCTATATTTCGTTTGGCAATGTAAGAAAACATCTGTGTCGCTCCGGTCGGGTACGTCCACATATATTCTGGTGCATTTTGAACTAACCAATTTCTTGAAGAAGAAAGAAATTCGCGTGTTTGTATTGTGTCGACATCGCCTAATGATGCAGTAATGCGCGAAGCGGACTTGTCAATATTAATTCGGTCATTTAAATCTAATCCATAAGGTAGTGATAGTTCATATAATAATAAATATTGAGCAGATAACTCTATATCTTCAGGTAAGCGATAATAGCTTTCATTATCACCATGCATGTTTTTATTAAGCCGCTTATATATATCAGTAATAGAATAGACATGTTTTACATGGGGCTGTTGACGCATCCAGATGGCAAACTCGTCTAAAGTTTTTAGGTATTCAGGATCACTTATACCGCCCGCTTCTTTGGCAGGGATAGAAAACTCGATAGGATAAAATGCACCAAGGTGTTTAACAGCAAAATCTGTATCTGTACGAAACTTGATTGACTCGTCAAAGTATTTTGTCCAGACATCATTGAGTTGATTGGTGAATGCGATTGCAGATAAGCCTAATGCGATTGAGCCAGTGACGATCAGTATTTTTAAAGGGCGAGCAATAACAAAATTTGCAAGTTTGGAAAATACGCTGCTATTTGTTGAGTGCTCAGATGCTGGCTTCACTTTCATTGGTAATAGGCTGATCAGTGCGGGCAATAAAAACAATGAAAGTGCCCATGCTCCTGCAATACCTGCCGCTGTCATATTGCCTAGATGATGAAATGGTGGAGAATCTGAAAAGTTTAATGCTAAAAAGCCTACGATGGTCGTGATGCTGGTGATCGTAACCGCAAGAAAGTTGATGCGGATTGCTTCAACCAAGGCTTTGCTTTTTTCTATACCCGTACTCATTAAGTCGCGCATAGATATGAGTATGTGAATACTATCTGCTATTGCCAGTGTTAATACGATAGTAGGTGCAGTTAATGAAATAGGGGTTAACTGTACAGACATTATTCCTCCCGCACCAAGAGCAACCATAGTCGATAATATGATCACGGTTAGTGTAGCAATGGTTGCGCTGAACGATCGTAGTGAGAGGAATGTGACTATTAATAAAACGCCATACATGATGGGCGTTAGAGTTTTCATGTCTTTGATGCCAGACTCTGCAAATGAGTTGTTTAGCATTGATACACCGCTCAATGCGATTGTCAGGTCGGGGTAGTCTTGTTCGATGCCCATGACAATTTTGCGCGCATGAGCGGCAGCCGTGGGTACCTCAAGCAAATCTTTTTCAGGGTACTGAAGGATGACATTAACTGCAGTGGTATCAGCGTCCTCAGAAATGAGGAAATTACTAATTAAAGGTTCGGCAAGTGCAATGTCAATTTTTTTACCTAAATCTTGTTGAGAGAGCTGATTGCCATCTTTTATTAAATCTTCAACCGTTAAATCATCTTCATTTGCCCAGGTATATTGAAAGTTTGGCACAGAATCAACGCGGATGGCGTATGGAATTTGCCAGGCTTCTTGAGTGATCCGTTCAGCAACTTCAGATAATTTCCCGTCAAATCGTTTTCCATCCTCTTCTTGAATAACAAATAGAAAATTATCATTTTTAGTGTATGTTTTTTGAAAGTCTTCAAAGGCCACTAAATCGGGATTGTCTCCAGAAAAAAATGTGCGGTAGTTGGTAGCAAATTCTAAATTTTTAGCGTGGCTGAAGATGAAGCCAACGATAATCAAGCTAATAAATATTGTCAGTAATCTATGTCTAATTACCCACTCACTCCATGTGGTGGCAAGGCTGTCAATTGCGCGTGTAAATTTATCCACGTGTGCTCCGTTTAGTGATATTTATATGAATTTTTTGAAAGCATCATCAACAGGCACATGGGTGATGTGGTTGCTGTAATTACTTAAAACTTTCTGTGACAAACACAGGATGACTTCCAATACATTCTGCTTTGTATAACCTGCGTTATGGAACTCATGTATGGTTAATTCATCTACATGGCCACGATTTTGCACCACCGATATTGTAAACTTTCTAAGTGTTTCTAGTTTTGGATCTGAGAGTGCTTTTTTATTTCGTACTGCAGTGATTATGTCATTATCAACATTACCAACGGTGGCCAACATTACATGGGCTGGAATACAGTAGTGGCAATCATTTTCTGTATTGATTGTCATCCATACTATATGTTGTTCGGTAGATGAAAAACTTGTTTGAGAAAATAGCTCATGTAGCATCATGTATGCTTCTAATGCGGCCGGTGCTTCTGCAATCACGGCATGAAAGTTTGGAATCATGCCAAAATTATCTTGTGCTTTTTTAAGTAATGGCTTTGAAGCGGCTGGCGCAGAATCGATTGTGTGAATTGAATATAAATCAGTCATGATATTACCTCTTTATTAGTTGCTTTGTTTAAACTAATTATTAAGTTTAAGTTTTTGTAAATATTGAAGTAGACCGTGGGTGTATTCTGTAAAGCTCTCGGGGTTTTGTGCATTTTTAGCAATGCCTATAGCTCCTTGTGTGACAGCCATAATTAATGTTGAAATTTCATCTGCATCGACATCTTTGCTCATTTTCCCGCTTTGTTGGCTTTCCTTTAGAGCAATGGAGAGCTGCTCTCTCCATTGCGTATAAATATTCTCAATTCTGGTTCTAAATCCTTCGTCTATGGGTGACATTTCTTGGGCTAAATTGTTAATCGGACATCCATGTTTTACAGATTCACAATCCAAATAATTTTCAGGATTGATGTACATCTCAATGATTGACTGGAGTGGGTTATCGCTACTTAGTATGGGATACCACATCTCATGTTTCATTTTGATCAGCGTTTCATCTAGTACCGCATAGCCCAATGCTTGTTTTGTAGAAAAATGATGGTAGAAGCAGCCTTTAGAAATATTTGCTTTTTTGATGATTTCTCCGATTGAAGATGATTGAAATCCACATCTCAATATCTCTTGTGTCGCAATATCTAAGATATTGTTTCGAGTTGAGATTGCTTGTGTTTCTCTTTCTGTAACCATTTTATCAATATACAAACCAACTGGTCGGTTTGTCAACATGTATCATGATTTATCTAGGTCAATGTTGGCATTGTAAAAATATAATGAAGAGATGACGTAATTATGAAAAGTGATTGATTTTTAGATAGATATAGATTGATCGATTAAGGATGAATTGATTAAAAAGATATGTGAGAGCCAGATCACAAAATTTGACGCTTTACAGAAAGTTTAGACCAATTAGGTAAGCATTGTTTGTCGTTTATCGGATCACTTACTCAATAACCTTAGCGTAAGTATTAATGTGTCATCCAAGCTGCGCGGCATTTGATTGTCGACAATTATTATATGGAAATTAAATGATTACAATTAAGGACTTAGGCTGGTATGCAGAATAAGACATTCCTAATTGGTGCTTATGGCATTGATACAAAAGATATACTTGTACTTGAACGAATATTTAAGATCACGCATGGACGAACACGATCTTATCAAGTTCAAGATGATGAGTCTCGTGCGAATATAGATATCGCAATGGTAAATGTTTCCAATAAAGAGGCGATTAAACAATGGGGGACTGAGAATTTAGATTCCAATGGTCAGCCTTCATGCCCTACTTTGTTGGTTGGAAAAGTTAAACCAAAAAATGACCGTTTTAAGTTTACGCCATTACCATTTTTTGCCACACGTGTTTTGAAATCACTAGATGAGATTACAGTAGAAGATCTGAAATATACCCCTGAAATCAAGATCGATGATAGTGCTGGTAAAGAATTGGAATCACAGAATAGTGAAGAAGCAAATGCAACAGGCATTATTCAAAAACAAGTCATTTCTAAGACTGGTAATGACACAGTTAAAAACAATGAATCGAAAAGAGCAGTATTAGTTGTTGATGATAGTTTGCCAGTAAGGCAAGCATTAGAGATGAAATTGACGCTAATGGATTATCAGGTAGAACTTGCGACTAATGGACAGCAGGCAATGGACTTGATTGATGAAAAGTATTACGACTCAATTTTTTTAGATGTAGTCATGCCTGGTGTTGATGGCTATGAAGTATGTAAGAAGGTTAAGCGTAATAAAAAAACGAAAAATATCCCTGTGATTATGCTGACGAGTAAATCATCACCATTTGACAAAGTTAAAGGCAAGCTGGCCGGTTGTGATTCATATCTTACTAAGCCAGTGGAGCATGAAGAGTTTCAAAAAGTTGTATCTGGATATCTTGGGTAATATGAGAAAGTTCGATTGTTTAGGAGAATAGCTTGTGACAAATAAGATCTTAGTTGTTGATGATTCGCCAACAGATTTGCAAAACATCAAATCGATTGTGAGTAATGCTGGACATACTGTTATTACTGCATCATCTGGAAAAGAAGCAGTTATGAAAGCAAAAGAGATGCATCCCGACATGATTTTCATGGATGTAATCATGGACAATACTGATGGGTTTGAAGCATGTCGCGAAATCATATCTGATCGTGATACAAAAAATATTCCTGTCGTATTTGTAAGTTCGAAATGTCAAAAAGCTGATCGTGTATGGGCGGAGCTACAAGGAGGTAAAGCGTTAGTTGGTAAGCCTTATACTGAAGATGAAATCGTCAGCCAGATTAATCAGTTTAGTTAGAAGACGCTGTTATGGAGAATGCCGATCTTTCAAAAAATGCTTTCCTATCAATGGGGAAGAAGACGTTAGACGAATCTTTAGTTATTCCATTGGATGGTTATGATGAAGATCTAGATGCTGAGCGAGGCAAGAAACGATTTTATGGGTTTAAATTACATAACATTCAACTGTTACTAGAATCGGATATACGTAGTGAGGTGATCAATGACGCAGTCATTACGCCGTTACCTTTTATGCCTTCATTTATTACAGGTTTATGCAATGTCAGAGGAAATTTAGTACCTGTATATGATATGCATGAAAAATATAATTTAGAAAAGCCTGCCTCAGATTTAACTGATAAAAAAATATTGGTATTGGATGAAAATGAACATATGGCAGGTATAGAAATACATGACATGGTGGTTCCGCTTGAATTTGATGAGCAGGATATTCAGAGGGAAACTTTCTCTGATAATGACCAGTTGAATCAATGTATTTCATATAGTTACCAATTAAATGGAAGTGCTTGGTTCGGTTTAGACTATAAAAAGCTATTTAATATAGATGATTAGCGCGCCGAAAATTAATTAAGGATATTTAAAGAGGTAGTTGAGTATGATTAATTTTGCGTTACTGGATAACTTGAAAATTAAAGGTAAGCTAGTGGCATTGTTTACAGCAGTGCTTGTTGGTTTCGTTGTCTTGGGTGTTACTTATTGGTTGGAAGTGAAAGCAAATAATACTGCGGCCAGCCGATCAAGTGCGTTTATTCAATATGAGTCATTGTCTAACCAGGCACAGAAAAACTATCTTAAAATGAGAAAGTATGAGACTGATTTTGCGTTAAATATTTCAGGTGATTCGGGTCAAACATATAATGACGCACCGTTGGAACGTCATAAGCAACACACCCTTGAGCTAGAAGGTATTATGGTGAAATTGACGTCTGCTGCAGAGCAAGTCGATGTGTTTTCTCAGGATGTTGCTTCCAGTGCAGAAGTTGCTGATACAGATGATTACGTTCGCAACTTGGTAGCACAAGCTGCCGATGTAACTGCCAATTATAAAGATTCATTTGCGGATATTGCTAAATTCCAAAGACTAGTAGGTTTTACCGAGAATGATGGTCTAAGAAATATTGCAAATAAAAAATATGATCAATTAGATAAGAGTGTTGCTAGAACAGCTGATGCAACATTAGCCGCATATATGCAGCTGATGCGCGAGAGCCAAGGAAGAATTATTCGTTCAACCGATTTGACTGCTTCTCATGAAGCTCTTAAAGAGGCTAGTAATAATTTTAAAAACTATTTAAAGATCTCTGATACTAGTTCGGATGAGCGAATCAGCATGAATACTTATGTTGATCAATACGTCTCAAGTATTAATTCAATTGTATCTAACAAGCGTAGAGCAAATCAATACACGGAACTGTATGACTTTATGTTAGGGCCAATTTTTGACGAAATGGGGCAGTCTGCTCAGAATCGTATAGATCAAAATTCAGTGGCTCTGGCTAAACAGACAAATAGATTGAAAACAGTGTTTATTTCAACAATTGTCATTGTTGCCGCTTTACTGTCAGCAATTTTATTTATGTTTGGTAGAAGTATTGCTAAGCCCATTCAATCTTTACAGTCGACTATCCATCAAGTTAACCAAGGTCGACTAGACGCACGAAGCAAAATGTCTCGTGAAGATGAGCTTGGAGAGCTTTCTGATGCATTTGATACTTTGTTAGATGAAAAGGTCGCACAGCTATCTGGTGCGGAGAAAGAGAACGACCAATTGAATGAATCGATTGTAGAGCTTCTAAAATCTGTTGCGCAATTAAGTAAAAAAGATTTTACGGTACGTGTCCCAGTTGCTGAGGATGTCACAGGAGCTGTTGGTGACTCATTGAATTTATTAGCTAAAGAGACAGGTGATGCACTTAATGAAGTTCGTACAATTTCAATGAAAGTAGCCAAAGTATCTATGCAGGTTAAAGACCAAACCAAAATGGTGATGGGTGAGACGCGTAAAGAAAGAAAACAAGCGGAAAGTGCAATGAGTGAAATTCGTGTAGCAACGACTGCTATGCAAAAAATATCAAGCGACGCACAGCAAGCTAATAAACAGGCTGATGCTGCATTTGGTAATACACAAGTGGCACTGGATACAGTAAATGAATCTGTTCAAGGCATTAATAGTATACGTGACACTATTAGTGAGACAGAAAAACGAATTAAACGTTTAGGTGAACGATCTCAGGAAATTACTGGCATTGTGAACTTGATTAACAGTATTTCTGAGCGTACTCACATACTTGCATTGAATGCGAGTATGCATGCTGCATCTGCGGGTGAGGCTGGACGTGGCTTTGCTGTCGTTGCTGATGAAGTCCAGCGACTTGCAGAGAATGCTCGTGAAGCCACCAAGGAAATTGGAACTTTAGTTAATAATATTCAGGTTGAAACAGGTGATACGGTTGTTGCTATGAATGATGTGATCACTCAAGTGGCTAAGGGAACTGAGTTGGCAGGTAAGGCAGAGAATGCAATGTTAATGACTCAGGCATCGACAAAAGAACTAGTGGATGCGGTTGATTTAATTGCTCATAGCTCTAAGTCTCAAGCTAAAGCTACCAACGGTCTATTGGATCAAGCGAACGAGATTGTGGAAAGTACAAGACAGACCGATAGACATATGAAGCAACAGTCAGTTAATACTGAATTGCTTGGTCGTTACTCGAAAGGGTTAGTAGAGACGGTTAGTGAGTTTAGACTTTCATCTGAATATCAACAAGAATCTTCTGTGATTGAAACCACTTCAGTCGATGAACTTGATGAAGAGTTAGATGTGGATCTCATGGTAAGTAATCAATAGCTCTAAAAGTATTGCATACATTTAAATTGAACCAAGGAAGACCATTTAAATGCAAAAGATAGATCAAGAGAAGCTATCGGAATTCACAAGCGAGCTGTCAACATTTCAAACTGAGGCATCTAAAACTGCCTCAATTGATGTGTATGATCGTTTTACGATTAGCAAATTAGAAGATCACGTAGTTGATCTTTGTCAGTTATCTATAGATGCTTCTCATTCAGGCCTCCAATATTTGTGTGAGCGTCTGCGAGATAATATTCGTGACCATTTTATTACGGGCACAAATATATCTAATGATGAATTTTCGTTAATGACAGAATGGAAAAGCTTGGTCAAAGCGTATTTGATCGATAACGAAAATGAACAAATTGTTAATGCGTTAGCAAGAAATCTATCGAAATCTGCTTGGACATATCCTTTGAATTCAAATGATACAGAAGATGTGATCTCTGTTTTATTGGGCCGATCAACTTTGAATGAAAATGATGATTTTACATCTAGCCAGGAGCCTAGCAATGAAGAGGTAAGCTCTTTTGATGCATTAATGGAAGAGTCAAATACTAGTCTTGCTGATGTTTTTGAGTCTCTTGGTGAAGATGATAATGAAGATGAGAGTGAGATTAGTCCTTTTGAGGATGACGAATCTTCGATTGCAGCATTCTTTGAAGAAGATGATTCCTTTGAAGCGTCTAAGATAATAGAAAATGAACTAAATAGTCGCCTGAATGAGAATCACGCAATAACATCTGATAACAATGAGCTGCCTGCAGTGGGTGACCCGGTGGCTGATTCATTCGCTAATGATCTGTCTTCAGAAAACTCTCCCATTGAAAAAGTTGAAGTCTCTAAGCAAGAGCTTGAAGACATTGAGAAAAGTGTTCCCGAGACAGTCGCAGACGAGTTGTTTGTCGCCGATGAGCATGCACATGAGTCTGACTACAATGAAGAATTCGATAAAGATTTATCAAGTGCAGAAGAGGCGTTAGCCGAGACTGCCGATTCTTCCATTGAAAAAGTTGAAGTGTCTAAGCAAGAGCTTGAAGATATTGAGAAAAGTACTGCTATGTCTGTGGCAGATGAGTTGTATGTTGCAGATAAAAGCGACAATGAATTATCTTTTGATTCTCCGGATTCATCAATTGATGAAATTGAAGAAATCGATCAAGTACATGAAGATGACAGTGAAGTTGTTGTAGGGCTAAATACTGAAGAAATCAATGTTAATGATATCAGTGATGATAATCATGAAAAAAATCAGTCTGCTGAAGATGAGCCTGAGACTGTTTATATGCAGCCTGTTAATCAAAAACCTGAAGCTTCTAGAAGTGTTATTGAATCATACATGGGTGCTATCTCCAATAAAGGTAACAATACCTCTGAAAAAGAAAAACAACCCGAGATAGAAGTATCGTCTAAGGATGATAATCAGGAAGATATTGTTGCTCGAGTTGAAGAATCATCAGTAGAAGAAGATAGTAATTCTGAATTGTCACAGCAAAAGCCATCAGAAGGAAATCTGTTAAACGCTCAAGCTGTTGAGCCAGTGAGTACCAAGACTGAAGCGCCTAGAAGTATTATTGAAGCATATGTTGGTGTTATTGCCGATAAGATTCGTGGCAATAAACCAAAAGAGCTCGAGAGAGCGCTGATACAAGATGCGCCTAAGCCTGTACCTATACAGAAGTTGGAGCCGGTTGATAGTATCTTACTAAAATATCCAGATTGGAGCGAAGAGCAGAAAGAACTTCTGAGTTTAATTCTTTCTGAAGTGCATGATGTCATTGACCAGCAAGATGAGGTATTAAGTGTTCTGCATCAAGAGAAGATTGTTGAGCAAGATGTGTTGGATATGATTGCACTGTATTCTGAGCAAATTGAGCGCATGGGATCAGCAGCTGAAATGGTAGGCTTGGATGCTCTCCAAAAATTATGCGAATTAATTGATTTTCATTTTGGTGATTTAGAGAAATCAAGCATTGAAATGATTGTCAGCTCTGAGCAGCGAATTAGGAAATGGCCATTTATTGTCTATGAGTATCTAAAAAATATTCAAAATGAAAAATCACATCAAGAAGCGATTGACTATATATCAGATGATGATTGGGCTAGAACAATACGAGAAGACATCAAATCAGATTTAAAAGAAGCGTTTGCTCATTCAACAATTCACATAGAGAAAACAGAAGAAGATCGACGTAATACTGAAGCTTCCCCGCAAGATGTTGATATTTCTGTTCCAGAAGATGTGCAAGCGGAATTGCTTGATGGGCTATTACAAGAATTACCTCGTCAAACAGAAGAGTTTTCTGAAGCGATACAACAGTTAATTAAAAGTGACTATATAAATCAATTAGAAGTTGCTCAACGTATCGCGCATACAATTAAAGGGGCAGCTAACACGGTGGGTATTGTCGGTGTAGCAACCCTGACGCATCATCTTGAAGATATTCTCCAGGCGTTATCTAAAGTGCAAGCCAAGCCTAGTGGTGATCTTCATGCTGGGTTGATTGACGCATCTGATTGTTTGGAACAAATGACAGAATGTTTGTTAGGTCAAGGCGACCAGCCGGAAGACGCACTTCAAATAATGCAGGTGGTTCTTGATTGGGCAAACTATATTGATGAATTTGGTGTGCCAGAAGATGATGCTGACAAGTCAGTGCCTGCGACTAATGTGGAACAATCTGTTCAAGATCAGAAAGTTGATGTTGAAGAAAATAAAAGCAAAGCAAAACCATCTCAGGATGCTTCTTTGCGTGTTCCAGCAAATATGATTGATGAATTGATTAATCAGTCGGGCGAAAGCATTATTGCTACGTCTCAAATGCATGAGAATGTAGATAAATTGTTAGCGAGTATGCGTGACATTAAGAAAAATAAAGATAACGTATATTCTTTGTCTCAACAATTAGAGCACCTCATAGATGTTCAAGGCGCAAGTGATAAGTTTTCAAATAATAAAGAAGATGAAAAATTTGATTCATTAGAGCTGGACCAATATAACGAATTGCACACATATTCTAGGCGGTTAATTGAAGCGACTGCAGACTCGGTTGAGTTGATCAGTGAGTTAGAGGATCGTTTATATTCATTAGAGTCTGTTATTGCAGATCAAGAAAGAGCTCAAAAAGATAATCAATACGCAATATTAAAAACTCGGATGATGCCAGTTGAGTCTGTTGTTGCGAGACTTAAGCGTGGCGTTCGTCAAGCAGCAAAAATTAGCGGAAAATCTGTTGAGCTAGATGTGCTGGGTGCTGACATATTATTGGATAGTAAGATTCTAAATAATCTAATTGATCCACTTATGCATTTACTAAGAAATGCTGTTGATCATGGGATTGAATCCGATGATATTCGAGAAGCTGCAGGTAAATCATTGCCTGGAAAAATAAAATTATCGTTTACCCAAGTAGGTGAAAAGCTAGAAATAAATTGCCAAGACGACGGTAAAGGATTAAACGTACAAGATATTAAAGCGCGTGCCATTGATAAAGGCATGATTCTCAATGAGCAAGAACTAACTGATGAAGAAATACATCAGATCATTATGCAACATGGTTTCTCTACGCGTGATGAAGTGACTCAGCTTTCAGGGCGTGGCGTAGGCATGGATGTGGTTTATTCTAATATTAAAGACCTGAATGGTTCGGTTAAAATTAGTTCGGAATGGGGCAATGGTATGGATGTTGAGCTGTCGTTGCCAGTATCCTTGTTAACAGCACATGCCTTATTAATTCCTACAGTATCAGGGTCTATGGCTATCTCTGCCAGTGCGATTGAGGAAATTCTTCACGTTAATATCAATGACCTTAAAGAATCAGAGCAGGGCTTGACTATCCAGGTGGAGGATGAAGAATATCCAGCCGTACACCTTGAGCAACTATTAGAAATGCGTTTATCTGCTTCTAAGGATAAAGAAAGCTACACGGCGTTATTAGTTAACGAATTTGGCAGACAGAAGAAAGTTGTATTAGTGAGTGAAATACAAAGTGTTCGCGATATTATTATTAAACCGCTTAGTCAGTATTTGCCTAAAGTAGTTGGCTTGGTTGGTGCAACAGTACTTGGAAACGGTGACATTGCCCCAGTTGTTGATGTGGCTGATCTATTGTCTAAACAATCTAATATTGTTGGTAAGCTTGATATTGAACATGCTGGAGAAATAGAAGAGATACATCAGGCCAGTGTGCTAGTAGTGGAAGACTCAATCAGTACTCGCCGGTCTCTTGCTGAGTTTATGCAAGATTTAAATTACAAAGTGCTGACTGCTAAAGATGGCGTAGAAGCTATTGAAATTATGCGTGACCATTCACCAACGTTATTGTTGACTGATCTAGAAATGCCTCGCATGAATGGGCTAGAGTTAACTTCTTATGTTCGTTCACACGATGAGACAAAAGATATTCCCATTATTATGCTAACGTCTCGCACAACAGAAAAGCATCGTAAAGAAGCTAAGTCTATTGGCGTCAATGAATATCTAGCTAAGCCATTTGTTGAAGATTTATTACTAGAAAAAGTACAAAGTCTAGCCAGTCATAAATAAGTCTTTATTGATCTCCAGTATTGGTGGTGATTATTTCTACTTTTATGAGTGCTTCATTTGGTTTTACTATATTCTGTCACATCTCATAACTGTATAATTCGTTCTTCTAATCTTCATTAAGCGCCCGTAGCTCAGCTGGATAGAGTACCTGGCTTCGAACCAGGTGGTCGGGAGTTCGAATCTCTCCGGGCGCGCCATCTAGGTAATTGACTAATTTAATATCATATTTTTGGATTAATCACCTAGATCCAAGATAAATATTTATCAAAGTGATTAATAAGCAATAGATTAATTGTCATAAAAAGTATATTTTCTATTCATACTAATAATAAAATTGTGGGTGGAGAATAAAGCCCTATGTATGGAGAGTTCTTCAATATAGATGAAAGTGCATTTTCTATTGCGCCAAATCCTAAATATTTATTCTTAAGTCCTCAGCATCAAGAAGCGCTTGCGCATTTGCTGTATGGGATTACTCGTGCAGGTGGTTTTGTACTTCTTACAGGTGATATTGGTACAGGTAAGACGACAGTTTGTCGCAGTTTATTTTCAGAAATTCCTGAGAATACTGATATTGCATTAATTGTTAACCCAAAGTTAAATTCTGATGACTTGTTAGCTTCGATTTGTGATGAGTTTGATATCACATATCCAGAATACCAACTTTCCTCTAAAACTTATCTGAATAAATTAAATGAGCGTTTGATTCAGTCTCATGCTGATGGACGTAACACGATTCTGATAGTGGATGAGGCGCAAAATCTTAGTATTGATGCACTTGAAACAATTCGCGTATTAACTAATCTTGAAACTGATGAACAAAAATTATTGCAAATTATTTTGATTGGTCAGCCAGAATTGAGGAATCGGCTTAGAGCGCCAGAAATGGAGCAATTAAATCAACGTATAACTGCTCGCTTTCATTTGCAGGCGCTGACTAAACAAGAAGTTTCAGATTATATAGAGCATCGGTTAAATGTGGCAGGGAGTGATCCAGAATTATTTAGTCCAAGTAATATTAATTACATATATCGAAAAACGAATGGCATTCCTCGTCTTATCAATGTGCTTTGTGATAGGTCGTTACTTGGTGCATTTGTATTAAAGAAAAAAATTATAAGCAACGACATAATTGATAAAGCTGCGGAAGAGTCTTTGGGCGTTAACAATAACCATGTCAGTTTTTCGAAATTTACAAATATCGCTAAATGGCTAGTATTGTTATTACTGGTAGCAGCAACATTATGGGTGATGCTTCATGATAATCAATCTGCTCAAAACATAGTCGAAGAAAATAATCTATCTAAGAATCCGCCTCAAGATGAAAAAGTGTTGGTGGAAAAAGTAACAATAGAAGATGAAGGAAAAATTATTGACCAGCCCCTAAAATCACCTTTGATGCCAAAAGCCGCTAAGGTAGAGCCTTTAATTATAAAAGATCAAGTGAAGATGGAGTCCGCAGTTGAATTATCAATGCAAGAGTGGGCATACCAACAGTTATTGGCGAGCTGGGGTGTCGATTATTCAAATACTCAAGAGTCTGCTTGTGATGTGGTTGAACGAAATGGCTTGCAATGTTTTTCTGGTGTTGGAGATATCCATATGCTTCAACGCTTGAATAGGCCTGTAATTCTAAAGAATAGAATCTCAGAAAATGAAACCTCTTATTTGTTCATCAAGGGAATTGATAAAAGTGATGCCATAGTTTTAGATCAATCAGGAGAATACAGGGTTAGTTGGTTAGAGTTAGCTAATTCATGGCAAGGTGAGTTTGAATTATTATGGAAGCCTTTGGCAAAGATTAAATATATTCGGCCCGGTGCAGAAGGAGATTTCGCAAATGAGATAGACCGTAATCTTTCAAGGTTGATGAATCGATCGCCTAGTTGGGAAGATGTTAAACGTTATGATTTATCTCTTGTGGAAGAAGTAAGAGCGTTTCAGCGAGCCCAAAAAATTGCTGCAGATGGGGTGATTGGACCTTTAACTCAAATTTATATGAATAATTTAGTTAATGCAGATGTCCCAAGGTTACGTAAATAAATTATGTCTTATATCTTAGAAGCGATTAAAAAGGCAGAAAGTGAGCGAGGTGAGACTCGTTTGTATGAAACTAATCGCCTTGATACTTCTCCGCAAGTGGCTAAGCAGATTCCTTGGGTTGCTATTGCAATTTTCATCAATGCAGCAATCTTATTAATTTGGATAGGCATTCAGATATATTCTAATCATGCTAGTGAAGAGAACATTACTGTGAATGCGTTGGATAACACCAATCTTCAAAATCAGGTGGTTAATCCTGCTCAATCAATAGTGTCAACGGAAAAGGATTTTCAAGAGACCCCAACAGAAAAAAATGATTCATTAGATGCTATGTCTTCATCTAAACAGATCACTAATGATACGGCTTATAAAAAGCCTCGTTTTGTTAGTGAACCAATCAAAAATGAAATTCCTGCAGTTAAACCTATAAATGTTGAAAAAATAGCGACAATAGATAAAAAAATAATACCTGCAAAAGTAGCGCCATTACCAGAACGCGAAGATATGACATCAAGCATCAGCGAAGAATTGATGGTTAAAGAAGAAACAGCCGGTACAGAATTGCCTGCAGAAGTACACATTGATAAAGAGATTCCCATTGTTGAGAATACCAATGTGCCTCACTTTAATGAGTTGCCTTATCCGTTACAACAAAGAATTCCAGATATTTCAATTAGTGTGCATATTTATAATGTCGTTAAAAATGCAAGAAAAGTACGTGTAAACGGTAGGTTATTGCATCAAGGGGATGCCGTTAACGATGGTCTTATTATTCAGGAAATAACCACATATGGTGTAATATTTAATTATGAAGGTGAGTTATTTAAGATGCCTCTGTAGACACTGAATATTCTATGAGCATAAAGATGGTCGCTGAGAAAAGTGGTTATATGATTAAGATGTGGTCATTTTCTGAGTTATACTAAAATTAATTATAAGAAAATCAGTATTTAAAAGTATCTTTATGTCTTTGATATATGATTCACTAAAGCAAGCGCAGCAGAAAAGAAAATCTAATCACTTAGATAATGCGTCTGCTGTGTCTTCAATTAATGAAGATAATCTTATGAATATATCTAGTTCCGAAGATAATTCAATTTCTATACCTAGTGAACCTATGGATAAGCAAGCTTTGCAAGAACAGTTGATTCAATCGCTTAAACGCAAAAATATTGTGTCAGACAGTGATGTCGCTAATGTTCAACGTATGTGTGATGAAAAACCAGAAGCATCTTTTTTATCACTGCTTGCAAGAATGGGCATTGCCAGTGATGCCGATATTGCAGAGGTGCTTAGTGATGTATTAGATCTGCCTTTAGCAACTAAAGCAGAATTTCCTGTTGAAAATATTACGGGGGAATTAATTTCTCAAAGATTCTTAAAAGATCAGAATGTCATTCCTTTAATGATAGACGAGCAACAGGTGCTCGTTGCCATGTCGGATCCGACTGATATTGAAACACAACAAGCAATCTCTATGGCGTGTGACCGCGCTATAGATGTCAAAGTCGGTATAGCTTCAGAGATAAACAGCAGCATAGATGTGTTATTTGGTGACCGTGCATCGCAGATGGATCAAATACTTGATGATGTTGCGCTGGAAGAGATATCAGATGAAGAAGTTGATCACCTAAAAGACTTGGCAAGTGAGGCTCCAGTTATCCGTTTGGTAAATTTGTTGATTCAGCGCGCTGTTGAGCAACATGCATCTGATATTCATATCGAACCTTTTGAAGGCCAATTAAAAGTGCGCTATAGAATAGACGGCGTGCTTAAAGAGGTTGAATCACCCTCTAAACAATTTGCTGCAGCGATTATTTCGCGTATTAAAATCATGGCGAAATTAGACATTGCAGAAAGAAGGCTGCCTCAAGATGGAAGAATTCGCACTCGCATGCAAGGGGTGGATTTTGATATGCGAATATCAACAATACCAACAATGCATGGTGAAAGTGTTGTCATTCGTTTGTTAAATCAAGAAAGCGTTGTCCTCAATTTTGAATCATTAGGGTTTAGTCAAGATGTTCAAAATGCCTTGGAAGAGGTATTACGAATGCCTCATGGGATGGTGTTAATCACGGGTCCGACAGGAAGTGGCAAGACAACCTCATTATATACAGCACTGAATATGCTGAATGAACCCAATAGAAAAATTATTACCGTCGAGGATCCGATTGAGTATCAGCTTGAAGGAATTAATCAGATCCAAGCAAAATCTTCTATAGGGTTAACTTTCGCCAGTGCGCTTAGATCAATAGTTCGTCAAGACCCAGATGTCATTATGGTGGGCGAAATGAGAGATCTAGAAACCGCAGAAATCTGTATTAAATCAGCCTTGACCGGACATTTAGTACTGTCAACATTACATACGAATGATGCTGCCTCGTCTATCACAAGATTAATAGAAATGCGGGTAGAAGATTATCTGTTAACCTCAACATTAAATGCCGTTATTGCTCAACGTCTGGTGCGTGTGCTTTGTAAACACTGCAAACAAACGCAACCGATTTCGCAGAAGCTATTAGATGAATGTGAAAAAAACCATATTAATGTGAATGGTGAATCGCAAATTTGCGTTGCTGATGGCTGTGCAGAATGTGGAGGAACCGGTTATTCAGGTAGAATTTGTATTGTTGAAGTTCTTCGATTAGACGAAGATATAAAGAAGAAAATTTTAGAACGTGTCGATGCGGGTGAGTTACAGCGTTTTGCAGTTGAACAAGGAATGCAAACCATGTATCAAGATGGCCTTGCGAAAGTATTGCAAGGTGTCACTACACTTGAAGAAGTGACTCGAGTGACCCAAGAGTAACTTTGCGTGCCAACGTTTGAATATAAAGCGACAACCGAAGATGGCAAGCTGCTATCTGGTCAGCGTGAAAGTAATGATAAGGCTTCCTTGATCTTATGGCTGCAAGAGTCAAATTATATTCCAATTAGTGTTGAAGAAGTTAATGCCAACAGCTTAGCCGTTGGAAAATCGTTAGGTCTTCTAAAATCCAATCAACTGACAAATAACCAAGTTCTAGAAATTACTGAGCAACTGAGTACATTGATTCGCTCAAAGCTGCCACTTGATCACGCTTTGAAAATATTACAACAAATATCTGAACATAAGAATGTAAAAGAGTTAATAGGAAAATTGCTAGAGAGTGTTCAAGCGGGAAATGAATTTTCCACGGCGCTAGAAGAGCAAAAAGAATTCAGTCCATTCTATATCAATATGATTAGAGCTTCAGAAGCTAGTGGAAATCTTGATAGTGGGTTGAATCAGTTATATCGATACTTAGATAGTGCTAAGCAAATTCGTGATAAATTGAAATCCGCGTTATTGTATCCATTGATACTATTGATAGTGGCAGGTGCATCGATCGTATTAATTCTCTTATTTGTCGTGCCTAAAATTACAGAATTATTTGTAGGCACGGATCAAGCGCTACCTATACCCACGCAAATAGTCATTGGTATGTCTAATGCGGTCATCGATTATTGGTGGATCATTCCAATCTGTATTGTCATGATTCTGTATTATTTGAAGTTTATCAGCATGTATGCGCATAGAAAGCGCCCGTGGCACAATTTGTTATTAAAGACCCCGTTAATAAAAGATTTAATCATACGCACTGAAACTGCTAAATTTTCTAAAAGCTTGGGGACGTTGATTTCAAATGGTGTCAATATGCAAACTGCATTGCCGATTGCGAATGCTACGCTGACCAATGTTGTTTTTCATGAGAGTATGAAAGAGGCAATTGAGGAATTCAAAGAAGGTAAGTCTCTATTCGGTATTATGAGTAAAGTGAAACACTTTCCTACTTTGGCGGTCCAAATGATTAATGTGGGTGAAGAAACAGGCGAATTAGAATCAATGCTGACGAGAGTAGGAGAGATTTATGATCGTGAAATCTCAAATGCCACTCAGCGATTTTTGGCTTTGTTAGAGCCGCTGTTAATAGTCACCTTAGGAATAATGATTGGTGGCATTATAATTTCAATTTTAATGGCGATTATCAGTGTCAATGATATACCGTTGTAATAAAGAAAGAGGAGGATATCTCTATGAAACAGAACAAGAATAATAGTAAATCGTACGGTTTTACCTTGATTGAATTATTAGTTGTACTCGTAATTTTAGGGTTACTGTCTGGATTAGTGGGGCCTAAAGTAATGAAGCATTTTGGAGAGTCCAAAGTTAAAACAGCTAAATTACAGGTGGAAGAATTAGCGTCGGCGCTTGATATGTATAAGCTCGATACAGATAGCTACCCTACATCTAGTCAAGGTTTGCGTGCGTTGGTAGAGGAGCCGAGTAATGTCGCTGGCTGGAATGGCCCATATTTGCGTAAAAACTTCGTGCCTAAAGATCCATGGAAACGGGAATACCAATATAAATATCCTGGTGAACATGGCGAATTTGATATTTATAGTTATGGTGCTGATAACTCTCAGGGTGGGGAAAAAGATAACCGTGACGTTGTTAGTTGGAATTAATTATTTTATATCAATAATGTGTCAAAATTTATTTATCCAAGAAGCAAAGGGTTTGCTAATCACTTAGGCTTTACATTAGTTGAGTTACTCGTAGTGCTAGTGATTTCGCTGTCTGTTATTAGTATTTCAACTGTTGCTTATAATAAATTATCAACGAATGCGTATTTAAAAAGCGCTTCGCGACATGTGGCGGCTAGTCTGAGGTATGCGCGAAGTTATGCTGTGTCTCGTGGAAAAGAGGCGCACTTGAAAATTGATTTAGTAAATAGAACGTATTCCTATACTGGCAATAGTAAGGTATTTAAATTTAAAAATAACATCGACTTGGAAGTGTATTCTGCCAAGACATTTAATCAATCTAACAATATCGCTGAAATTAGATTTGCACCCGATGGCAGTTCATCTGGTGGACGAGTAAAGTTATCAAGTAGCAAAAAAGTCTATGTTATATATGTAGACTGGTTGACAGGTCAGGTTGGGTTTGATGGGTAGCTTGAATGCCTATAAAGATTCTCAACGAGGGTTTACTTTACTTGAGACTTTAGTTGCCTTGTCTGTACTGGCTATTTCTCTCGGAGTCATTTATCAGATATTTGGAACAAGCTTGCGTAACATGCAATACGCAAAGGAATATTCTTATGCGCAATTATTTGCAGAATCTAAAATTTCAGAGCTAGGGAAGGGAATTCCTATTGCAGAAGGCACATTTGGCGGAGAAATTGATGGTAAATATGAGTGGGAAATTAGTATAGCGCCTGAATCTGCGTTGAATCATTCTGATAAGAATATTATTCATGCCTATAAAGTATTGTTTAGCATTCAATGGGATTCGTACGGTAAAGATAGGTCGATCAAAGTGCTGACTTATAAGTTAGCGGTAGAAGGGTGACGCAGTGAAAAATCATCGACGTCAAACTGGATTTACTTTGGTGGAGCTGATTATTGCTTTATTGATCTTAAGTTTTGTTATGGTGTTGTGTGGTAGTGGGTTTAGGTTTGGTACGCGTGTGTGGGATGCGATTAACACTACGTCTGCTCAAGTTGATTTGCTGCAAGCATCACAAGGCTTTTTGAGAAAAAGTATTTCTCATTCCTTGATACATGAAAATTTATTTAGTGAAGAAGAGCAATATCAACAATCTCTTTTTTTAGGTGAAAGCACCAGATTGAAGTATGTGTCATATTCTCCTAAATATGGAGTGGATGATTTTTTATATAGATATGAGTTGTTTTATAATGATGCCACCGATCATTTATCGCTTAAGTATGGCCCATATAATTTAGGAGGAATTGATAAGGATAATTCCATCACTGACATTGTAAAAAATGTCGAAGATGTAGAGATTCAATATTTTAGTGGTTATGCCCATCAAGGTGACGGAAGTGGTTGGCTTTCTAAATGGGATGACACATATTCATTGCCGCTACTGGTCAAAATTAAAGTCACTTTTGTAGATGAAAAATTATATTGGCCAGAAATGATTATTCAAATGCGTAACGGTCCTTATGTGGTTCGTTAGAAGAAACGTGAAATATCCAAGTCACCAATCAGGAGTAGCATTGCTCGCCGTGCTCTGGATAACAGCATTTTTAGCTGCTATCGCAAGTACCGTTGCTCATCAATCAAGGACAAGTTTACAAGTGACAAAGAATCGCATCGATATGATGCAGCTGGGTCAAATTGCAGAAAGTGCAGTATTGTTAAGAATTGTCGATCAGATTAACTCCCCACAATTACCTAGCACCAGTGTAGAGACAGCATTACTTCCCGCATTACCCGATGGTATTAACGTTAATTTATCAATACATGATGAATCTGGTAAGGTGGATTTGAATTCTGCACCGCAAGCAGTGCTTGTTAGTTTGATGATTGAAGTTGGTTTAGATGAAGATACTGCTATTAATGTGTCAAATTCAATTCTTGACTGGCGTGATGAAGATGAGCTCACAAGAGTTAATGGTGCAGAAGATATTGAATATCAAAAATCTGGATATCAATATGGAAGTAAAGACGCTGATTTTGAAAGAATTGAAGAATTACAATTAGTTAAAGGTGTGTCGGCAGAACTATTTGCTGCGATAAGTCCTCATGTTACCGTTTATGCGCAAGATTTTGGTGTTAACGTCTCAGCGGCATCGAATCTCGTTCAGCAAGTGGTATCCAATGCTGCAATCTTAGAGTCTGACCTCGCTGAAGATGAGGCTTTGTTAGATAGTGAGGAGGCGTTCACATCGTTGTCTGGTGGAGTGGTCTTTAATATTCGTGCAAGTGTGAGTACTAAAAGCGGTGTCAGCCAAAACTTATCTACAGTGATAAGAATAGAAAGAGGGAATATATATGAACCATTTACTGTGCTTAAATGGTTGCAAGAGTGATTAGAATGATGACGACATTGATAGATAATTTAAAAATTCGAGAAAACTATGATTGGTGGCGATCTGAGCTTGCCGGTATGTTGCCGAATTTGAATATTCAATCAGGTAGTAATTCTCAAGTCTTTTCAATTGAGCTATCAATGAATGGGTACCAATTGAATTGGCATGAGGCTGATAAGCAAGTCGCTAGCCAATCGAAATTTGATTCCAGTGATGCGGTTAAGAAATTTAATGATGTGGTTGGTAATGATAAAAATCTATCGGTAAGTTCGTGCACTTTACGTATTGCGAGTCATTTAATTCTCTCTAAGGAAATAAGTCTTCCCTCTGCTACAGAAGAAAATTTAGAGAATGTTATTGCATACGAAATTGATAGATATACGCCATTCAAGAAAGAAGATGTCTATTTTAGTGTGCAAGTAAAAGATAGAGATAAAAAAGAAAAGAAGATAAATGTTTTATTAAATGTTGTTAAGAAAAGCCTGCTGGACGATGTGTTGAAGTTTGCAGAATCATGTGATTTATCTATTGATAATGTGTTTAATGCTGATAACGATGAAAGAATATATTTCGTAGATTTTTTAGGTAATCAACAACAAAACAAAAAGAAAAATTCTTTAGATAGGTTTTTGTTAATTGCTATGGTGATTTTATTTATCACAGCATTGGCGTTGCCCATTGGTAAAAATTATTGGGTTGGGAAGCAATTGCAAGAAAGATTTACTGCTAAAGAAAGTGAAATTGCTGAAGTGAAAGAATTATTGGCCGAATATAAAGCTGTTAAGAATAATGCAGAGCTTGTTGAGCAACTTAGTCTAAATAATATTAAAGTGATGAAGTTGTTAAATGACCTAACAAAGATCATTCCAAATGACACGTCGTTGAATAGACTGTCAATGGAAGATGGTGTGGTACGTATACAAGGCTTATCTTCAGAAGCGTCAAAACTGCTTCCTTTGTTGGATTCAGCAAATAATTTTTCTGCGGTAAGGTTTGTTGCACCAGTCTCGCAAAGTGGTGACTCTAATAAAGAAAAATTTACGATAGAAATTAAGTTGCTACAAATAGGCGAAAATCATGCAGACGGGTAATCGTCCAAGAGGGCGTCTTTTAGCATTAGGAATATTATTTATTCTTGTATTGCTTTTTGTCATGCTTATTGTGAATCCTTATCTTGGTTTGCTGAGTGCTTCGAATGATTATGTGAGTGATCAGGCATTTCAATTGCAACGCGGAAATAAGATGTTGCAAAGAAAAGAATTTTACTTGGATGAAATAGATCGTTTCCAAGATTCATTTAATGCAGAAGATATATATTTGTCTAGCACGAAAAAAGCATTGGCCACTGCTGAAATTCAACAAATCATAAAGAGAATTTCAAGTCAAAGTGATGCCGAGCTGATAAGTAGTCAACCTGTCTCTTCTGATGAAGCAGAAATTAATAGAGTAGGTCTTAGTGTGCGCGTCAAAGCAGATATATTTAGTCTGCAAAAACTTTTATACGAGATAGAAGCAGGCAAACCAAATTTATTTGTTGATGAGATACAAATAGATCGTGGTAGTCGTACGATATATAAATTCAAAAGTCAGGAATCGAACAATCAGTCTTTAAATATCACAATGAAGCTATTTGGATATATTAAAAATAAGTAAATGCTATGAAATATTTCTTACTGCTTATATGTGCATTGCTACTTGGGTTGATCTTTTATCAGGTAAAATTTTATCCTGGTAATGATGCGATATTGACTGATAATGATGGAGTTTTCGAGAGTGCAGAGGGAGAGACTGGCAATTTTGATTCTCAACTTCGTTCAATCAAAGCATATTCTGAAATTATTGATCGGCCATTATTTTCATCAAATAGAAAACCACCTCTGATCGCTAGTCAAAACTTTTCAAATTCAGTGAGTGCTGCCGAGCTTGAAGACTTGGTTTTATTTGGTGTAGTGGTAAGTCAAGAGCTAACATATGCGCTTATTAAAGATAATAACAGCGGCGAAACTGAGCAAATAACAAAAGGACGACAATATCGGGGTTGGAAAGTCAGTGAGATCACGTCAGAAAGTATTAAGTTTGAAGCTGATAATGCTCAATATGAATTATTTTTATCACCTAACGAGAGTACTAAGAAAAATGGCGTGAGATCTGCTAATTCATCATCAGAAAGAATTGTGAATAGTCGAGCTGGAAGTAATAAAAAGCCTGTTGAAAGAACCGTGATTAAATCTTACAAGTCAATATTTCGAAGCTCACAAAAAAAATCATCACCTATAAAGCTTCCTCCCGACTCGTCAAGTCAAAAGAAAACACGTGAGCTACCTGAATTTAGTGAGGCAGAACTAGAAAAACTTCATGAAGAGGGAGGGTACGAGTATAACCCTGATGATGAAGACTATGATGATGATGATGATGAGGATGAGGGATTCGAAGAGTAGGAATCTCCCTACTTTGATTAATTGAATTTTAAAGAGTCATACAAAATACATAATATCAAAACGTTATTGTAGTATTTAAGCGGTATTCTATAATTTTTGACAGCTTTTCATTCTAGAAAATTGCTGTTTTTATTATTATGGTCAAAGGGTTCAACGGTTTTATTAATTGATCTTTTATGTGGATGCGGGTTAATCTGGTCGATAGGAGTTTATATACCCATAATAATAATTATATAAAAATACACCATGAATACTAAAGTAGAGAATATAAAACCTTTTTTCTTTTCTTTTTTGGCTACCTTGCTTGTTTCATGCGCAGCCCCAAGCGAAGTGATGAAGCAAGAGTCTGCAGAACCTGTCATGGTTAAGGCGAAGAATACAAATGTCGTTGATGTCGCCACTAGTCAAACGAACACTCAGGTAGCTGAAGACAGCAAATCGCCCAAATCTGAAAAATTTAAAGGGTCTGGCCGTTTCGTCAATAAAAATCCTAAGTCTCGTGTTAAGCATTCATACAGCACGAATGATGATGTCAGCTTGATGTTTCAGGATGCGCCAATTGAAGAAGTCGCCACTACAATTCTTGGTGACTTAATGGGAATGGCGTATGTGCTTGATGAGCGTGTTGCAGGGTCAGTCAGTTTAAAAACAGGTCGGCCTATCCCGCGTAATGCATTGGTGGCTGTGATGGAAGGTATTCTAAAAGCCAATAATGCTGTGTTACTCGATAATGATGGAATATTTCATATAGTCCCTACTAGTGAAAATCTTAGTAGTGTCGTGTCACCATCATTCGCGCTTGAAGCAGACAAAGGTTATCAAATTATTGTCGTGCCTCTGCGATATATTGCCGCAGAGGAAATGAAAAATATTCTTGGCTCAATACAGGGTGCTGATGCCAAAATACAAACAGATGCGCGTCGTAATTTAATACTGGTCTCTGGATCGCAGTCAGAATTAAAGAATATGCTGGATACCATTGAAATATTTGATGTTGACCAGCTTAAAGGGATGTCTACTGGCATCTTTAGACTTTCTCAAGCTGATGCACCGACAATCGCCAATGAGCTGCAAACAATATTCAATTATGAGATCAACCCAGCCAATGGTGCTGAAGGCAGTACTACCGCTTCTATTATTCGCTTTGTTCCCATAGAAAGAATTAATGCCGTTTTAGTCATCACGCCGCAAGCGAATTATTTGGATGCTGTTGAGCAGTGGGTAAACCGTCTAGATGTCGTTGATAACAGTATCGATAGAGCATTGCATGTGTATTTCGTTCAGAATGTTCGTTCAGGTTATTTAGCAGGTATTTTGCAAGAGTTGTTTGATGCCGATGTTAGTACGCAGGAGAGTCAAGACGCACAAGGTGGTTTGAGTCCAGGTTCTTCAGGCAATACTCAATCGAGTTTTGGGGCAAGTAATGCATTGAGTACAAGCGCTGATTCGCTTGATGGTGATCCGCCATCGGGCCCTTCCTCAGGTGGCTTGGGTTCTTTGCAAAGACGATCCGCATTCTCTAGTAACTTCAGTAGTTCAAATAGTAGTAGTGGCGGCGGCAATAGTGATAGCCCAATTAAGATTATCGCTGACGAAGAAAATAATGCTTTGGTCATTAAAGCAACCAATGATGAGTATGCGGATATAGAGGATGCGATTAAGCGGCTTGATATTGTTCCTCTGCAAGTGCTTGTTGAAGCAACGATTGTGGAAGTGACTTTGACTGGTGATTTAACTTATGGGCTAGAATGGTTTTTCAGAAACAATAATGTCGCTGATGGTAATGATGGAATCGCACGTCTTGATATTGGTGGCGGTGGCGTCACGAGTGATTTGGGAGTTGCCCCTGGATTTTCATACTCGATAGTGGATAGTGCCGGCCTAGTAAGAGCAACATTAAACGCGTTAGCTGGAGATTCAAAAATTAAAGTTATTTCATCTCCTTCACTGATGGTGTTAGATAATCACTCAGCTTCAATCAATGTTGGAGATCAAGTGCCAGTCAGAACCTCGGAGTCAACCAACACTGGCACGACAGGTGATAACTCAATCGTTACCAGCACAATTCAGTTTGTTGAGACGGGAGTGACTTTGGAAGTGTCTCCTCGAGTAAGTAAAGGTGGTAATGTGGCAATGGATATTTTTCAGAGTATTCGTACTGCCGATACTACGATTACTTCATCTATCGATTCTCCAACGATTAACCAGCGTCAAGTTCAAACATCTGTGTCTGTCTTAAGTGGGGAAACCATAGTGCTTGGTGGTTTAATCCAAGATAACAATGGTAAACGTAATAATGGTATACCTGGTTTGAGGAACTTACCCATTGCAGGTGCATTATTTGGGACCACAACAAATAACTCATCTCGTACTGAATTGTTAGTGTTAATCACCCCAACTGCAGTACGTAATGCGACTGAATCTAAAGAAGCCACTGTTGAATTGAGAGATAAATTGAAAGGCTTAAAACTTCCGGAACTGGATTCTGATGGAACAATTAAAGCGACAGAATACAAAGGCATTCGTTGGTAGTTAAGAATTAATAAACATCCATGTGTCATATTTCAATTACAGCGTCATTGAATGTGAATCTAAGCATGGATAATCAACGTCAATACCTATAATTTTATGCAAAGTAAGATTCGTGATGATTCTGATGCACTGAGAGAATTTTATTCTATTGCTTTATCCAAAGATCTGACATTTGTAGATCAGGCTAAAGAAGTGCTACGCCTAGGTTGCGAATATCTAGGTCTGCATTGTGGAATAATTTCATACGTCGAAGGCGAGCGTTACACTATACTGCATGTGTATACGGCCACTGATGAGTATGAAATACAAGGTGGTGATGTATTTGAATTAGGGCTGACTTATTGCAAATTCACTTTAGAGCAGAAAAAAGCAATCGGTTTTCATCATGCGGCGCTCACAGATATCGCTAAGCACCCTTCCTATGAAGCACTGAAATTAGAATCTTATCTCGGTGCTCCTACGTTTTTGAATGATACATTATTCGGTACAGTCAATTTTACCAGTATCAATCCTCGTGCTCATGAATTCACAGAGAGCGAAATTTACTATGCTCAACTAATTTCAGAATGGATTTCAAAAGAGCTTGATAGAAATTATCGTCAAGTACCAAGTTATCAGCAACATGTCACTTTGACCTCACGGTTAGAGACCTCACCATTAGCCATTATAGAAATGACGCCTGCATTTGAAGTGACTAAATGGAGTGATACTGCAGAATTAATTTTGGGCTGGCGCGAAGAACAAGTACTGAATAAGGCACCCAAAGATTGGCCAGTGGTTGGGAAAGATGACTTGGTCAATCTAATTTCAATGCTAGATAATTTGCAAAACTGTAACGATCAAGGGTGTGCATTTTCCTGTGACCTACGAAAAAATAACGGCCAATTAATTTCAACGGAATGGATGCTCTCATGTACATTCTCTGAAAAAGAAAAGTGTACAAAAGCCCAGGCGCATGTGTTGGATATTACCGATAGAGTCAATGCAGAGAATGAATTGTTAAGAAAAAGTGCTTTATACCTAGACTTATTTCAGAACGCGCCAGATATGTATATGTCACTTGATCAGACGGGCAATATTATTTCTATCAATAACCAGTGTAAAAATATATTGGGGTATGAGGTTGTTGAACTTATTGGGACGCCTTTCTGGAGTTTGATAGATAAAAAAGATCTTAGACGAATTCGTCGATTGATTGATGTCGCTTTTCTAGGAGATGTTGAAGAGCTAGAAATGGAAGCGAATATTCTTAAAAAGGATAATTCAATCATTAGAGCGCATCAAAGAATTAGAATTATTCAAGTCGGAAAGGGTGCACCACATGAACTAAGAATAATTCTAAGGGATATTACAGAGCGCACAAGAGGGCAAATATATCGGCTAGACCATATGAGGCACCAGCGTGATGAAATCACCACAGAAGTTCAGCATCGAATAAAAAACAGTTTGCAAGCAGTGATTGGTATGTTGACCGTTAGTGTCGATGCGCATCCAGATTTGAAGCCCATACTGACAAACTCAATCGCCCAAATAAATACCATCTCAATCGTTAACGGTTTGATCATGGATGGTAAGCAAGATGTAAATGTATTGAATTTATTGACTAACTTATTTGATGCATCATCAAAATTATTCAATTGTGAAATACGCTTAAAGCAAACTAGTAAAGATCAAGCTGTCCAGATGTTGGTTGCTGACGAAGTCATTTCTGTCTCACTGGTCATTACGGAGTTATTAATTAATGCATTAAAGCACCACGCGCAAAATAGTAATAATGAGGATTATGTCTCTGCTAGCGTTGAAATTGATGACGATGAAGTTAATCTGAGTATCATCAATACCTTTGATCAATCGATACCTTCAAAAGAGCATGAATCACACCTTGGGCTGATGATGATTGATGCTTTGTTGCCTCCGCAGGGCGCAGTGCTTCAAGCTTCTAATGAGCATGGAGTCTATGCAGCCAAATTGACTATAAAAGAACCAGTAATAATAAATGGTAATAATGATACATGGTAAATATTAAAATTAGACAATAAAATTGTTTAATATATTTATATATGAATAATCTAATTTAGATTTCATATTAGACTTTCATTATAGTAAGAGAATCTTATTGCGCTGAGTAATGTCTTGCTGTTATAACTGTTAAGATAATAAAAAAATATAAATTTGCTGGGGGGCGGTTTTATATGTCACAGCCGAAAATTTTATTGGCAGATGATGATCGTGTCATTCGGGTTACATTTGCAAATGGCCTGCGTATGCGGAATTTTGACGTTATTGAAGCTGAAAACGGTGAGAAAGCCATTGAACTGGGGTGTGAACACCAGCCTGAGCTCGCTATCATGGATTTCCGCTTGCCAGACATCTCTGGCGCTGAAGTCGCAACTCAGCTGCAAGAACAAGCCAATGTCTCTAGTATTTTCTTATCTGCCTATGCTGAGCAAGAGTTTGTTGAAAAAGCCACACAAGCAGGTGCATTAGGTTATTTAATCAAACCAATCGATTTTGATCATGCGTTACCCACCATCAATTCTGCATTGGAACGATCAAAAGAAATCAAACAACTCAAAGATACTGAGAGTCAACTGAACACAGCGTTGGAACAGGGTAGAGAGACCAGTGTCGCGATTGGAATTCTCATGCAGGAGTACCACATCACTTCTGAGCAGGCATTCGATATGATTCGAGGCCAAGCACGCTCGCAACGACGCAAAGTAGCCAATGTGGCAACAGACTTAGTTCAGGCAGTGAATAACTTAAATGGGTTCACCACCGAAATGCGTGATAGAAATGAAGAATTTCTAAAACAAATGAAGCGCCCTAAGTCATAATTACCTGACAACAAAGTGCAATAAATTCAAGTAACGTATTAATTATATTAGTTAAATATGCATCTACAGAATCATTCTAAAAATTCTCTTTAGTGCTTGATTTATATCAATAATAAGTCTATAAATGTACCTACAGCTTTGTGGGTATATAAATAAAATAAACTTACCCACCGAGGACCCAAACCAACTAGTCCTCATTTTCATTCCAATCAATGGCTATAACCTTTGCCATCAGCAATAAATCTTTAGGCCTCGTTCCTGCCTAATTCAAATCAAAAGAATTGATTTTGTGTATTCGCAAACAATTTTGCGTATATGCGGAAAATTTCTGGAGAGCGACTTAAAGATTTTTCATCCTAAATAATTCTTTGAGTAATTCACCAGAAATGTACATCCCAGGGAAGAGCCGCAGCATCTAACAATGTTGGGGGAACATCTACACGGACAGTAGATACCAATGTTGTTAAACAAAGTTTTCATGGGAGGAGTTTTATGAAACTTAAATTTAGTACAAGTGGATTGTTGCTACTCGCGTTGGGCCTATCTTTTAGCTCAGTGCAAGCAAGTGACAGCTACGATTGTGATTATGATTTGCGTGATGGAGCGTTTTTCTACAACGCAAATAACCCAGCCACCGACGGTAATGGAAATGCACAGCAAAATGAGCTGCTCGTATTCCTTCGAAACGCTGACGGTACCCTAGATCCTAATATTCAAACGCATCGTGTTAATTCTGGTGGTTATGGTAACCAAGCAGGTATTGTGACTTCTGGTCAAAATGCTGTTTACCACACAGGTGAAGGTGATGATCAATACGTGTTTATGATCAATGCTGGATTCAATCCTGTGGCAAAACCAAGACGCCTTGGTTATGGCAAGCACTGGAATAAAAAACGACTTGATAGAAACGGTAGTGTTTCAGCATTTAAAGTCAACAAGTGTGATGTTGTTAGAACAAGTGTTCGATCAACTCGTGGTCAAGAGCCTCGTGCAGTCACTCGTCATGGAAACTTAGTCTATGTCGTGAATGCTGGTTCTGGTGAAGTTGAGTTCAACGGATGCCCAGGCTTACCTGAAGGATTTTTACCTCCAACAGGACAAGTTTGTGGAGAACGTGCAGAAATTTCAGAAGATAATAAAGATCCACAAAGTATCACTGGCTATAGATTCAGAAATGGTAAATTACGCTATATCCGTGGTTCTAATATAAACTCAGCTGATGCTGATGGTGATCCAGTACAGCTTTCATTCATCAATGAAGGTCGTCAACTTCTAGTCGCTAACCGTAATACTTTCTTTGCGTTAGGTGATGGAACTGAGGCTGATGAAATTGAAGTTCACAATATCGACAAAAGAGGTCGTCCAAGTTACCCAGTTGTTAGTACAACCACTGGTAATGATAACTTTGGTTTCTCTGTCTATCCACGTGATGGTGATGACTACAATGATTGCGTCATGATGACTCATGGTAGTTTCCAACAACGTGATCAAGGTGGTGCGTCAGTATTCACTATTAATAAACGTGCTGAAAAAGTACGTATCATTCCAAATAAGGCTGATGGCGGATCTGACACGTGTTGGACTGCGATTTCTGCAAAGACAAACACGCTATACACATCAGCGTTTTTTGATTCAGAAATTTCTATTCGTGGAATCAATCCTGAAACATGTAACCTAACTGATGGTGGACCACCAGTCGTTGTTGTTGATGGTGTACCACAATTCACAGGACCATTAGCAAACATCAGACATAGAGTGTCTAGCTCTGGTGCTAATTTTGATGGCACACCTCGTGGTGATGACATCTCACTTAGAACTGACCAAAGAGACTTCTTGTATGAAGCAGGTGGACTTGATCTTGCTGTATCTAAAGCAGGTGAGGAAGAGTACTTGTATGCGATTTGGGCACCTGTGCCTTTCTACGTAGATCGTGATGGTGATGGAAACTTCTTGTACCCGAATACAACTCAAATCACAGTATTCCGTGTTATTCAGGACTGTGATGGTGTTGATTCAATGTACGAAGATGGTTGCCGTCCAGGTGATCTGGAGTTAGTACAGCGTGTACCTGGTTTACCAGGAAGTGGTTACGGAGCTGCGGCTCAGTAAGTCACTGTTAAAGTATACTTTTTAAGCTATACTGATGGATAATCGCAGGCAGATAAAGAACACATCTACCTGCGGTTCTCTTCAAAATTTTGTCAGTGTTTTTTTATTAATAGAGCGCCAAAACCATTCGCACTCTAGAAAGAACGACTGACAAATCCTCGGCTGTTAATCTTTTTCTTTGCCTAATCAACGCATGGAGAAGAAACGTTTAGCCAATTTTAAAATTGGGAGATATAAAGTGAAACAGCACTTTACTAGTAAAAAGCAACCAAACTGGTTGGTATTAGCCCTAAGCGCGACACTAGTTGGCGCATCATCATTTGCATCAGCAAGTGATCCAGGTGCAGATATTGACTATTCACATTTAACACCACAACTCATTAAAGAGACTGACGGAACTGCGTTTAGCTCAGACTTTTTTAATCGAAATGGTAATGGTCCGGCATTAGATGCAAACATCACTGAAGATGATTTCAGTAAATTAAGCTTGACTGAAATTCGTCAAATCGGTGTGCGTATGTATACCACGCCTTTCCGTCGTGCTGATGGATATGGTGACGGTCCTGGTATTAATACCGCTATCCTAGATGACGGAACACCAGCGCTTAACATTCCTGATCTAGGCCCTACAGGACGCCCAACCTTACAAGGTAACGGCACATGGTTACGAATGAACGGTTTAGATTCGCAAACATGTTTAGAGTGTCATGGTGTTGTTGATAACTCTGTTGTTCCTGCGCAGTTAGGTGTCGGTGGTCAAGCCGGTATTGGTGGTTCACCATTCTTCAGATCAAAAACTGCTGATATAGATGACTCAGGTAATCAGTCATTTGGTGGTGGTGATCTTACAGGTGCAGGCATCGGTGATGCGATTGGTATTGCAGCATTTGACGGACGTTCAATTAACCCGCCAGCCAACTTCGGTTTAGGTGGTGTTGAGTTAGTTGGTCAAGAAATCACTGAGCGTTTACAAAAAATTCGTGAACGTGCTGGTGGTACTTGTGAAGAAGGTGGTAGAGATGTGAAGCTAAGAGCGAAAGGCATCGACTTCGGAACTAACTGTAACCCTGAAGGTGTGGATGGCGACTTAGAAATTCGTCCATTTGGCCGTAAAGGTGAATTTGCGACTGTTCGTGGGTTTGATGAAGGTGCGTTAGCATTCCATCAAGGTATGCAAGATGCAACAATCTTTGAAGGTGATGCTGATGGTGATGGTGTCTCAGATGAGATTACTAGTGCGCAAGCACGTGCATTCCACGTATTCATGACAACACAAGAGCGTCCAGTTCAGAAGAAGCGAACAAGACAAGCTCGTCGTGGCTTTAGATTGTTTAATGACGTGGGTTGTGCAGGATGTCATGTTCCATTCTTAGATACTGAATCTCCAGTACTAGAATATACTGACCCAGAAAGCGAAGAAGTTTACTTCAGTGCGGATCTTTCCAAAGGTGTATCAAACTTTGAGAAAAATCGTTGGGGTGGTATTCGTGTTCGTGCACACTCAGATTACAAGCGTCACAACATGGGCTACCGTTTGAAAGAAACAGCTCATTTCTTAAACGATCCTGAAGGCGAAAATGCATGTCAAGATGAAGTGGCTGGATCAGAAATCGACAACTGTAACTTTATTACAATGAAGTTATGGGGTGTTGCTGACTCTGCACCGTACTTGCATGATGGTCGTGCGTTATCATTATTTGAAGCCGTAGCTTTACACGGTGGAGAAGCGCAAGATGTTCGTGATCGTTTCTTGAAACTTGGCAAAAATGGACAAAATGCAATCTTTGCTTACTTGGGAACACTGAAGCATCCTGAAGATCCAAACCAGGATGTAGCTAACCAAGTTCAGTTAGATCCAATTGCAAGAAGCCAGGATCAACGTCCTATACCTAGAAGAAAGTACGATTACTATAAGCACTAAAAGCTAATAGTAATAAGTTAGATCAAAGCCGAGAAGCTAGTATTATTTCTCGGCTTTTTTTTTATAAAATAGTTTATAATGATCAATAATGAAAAAAAATATTTATATAGTCAGTGCGTTAATATTGATTGTAGCTGCGATAGCTAGTTTTTACGCTTATACCCACCACTGTAAACATCAGCTGCGTGAAGTTGACCGCTATGCATTACCCACCGTTGTATCATTCATGAAAGCATTGAGTGATTGGGAACTAGAAAAGCTCAGACCTTACTTATCAGATGAATATATTAACGCGATATCAGAAGAAGAATGGGCGTCTGTGTTAGAAGAACTATCTGTGTTAGGTGAATTGAAATCATTTGCGCGACCTAACTTTGTCTCTCACACACCGTATTTGAGATATAAATTATGGCCTTCTGCGGTTGACATGTATTCCGTTGCCAGTGAATTTGAAAACGATAATGCGGTTGTTAGAATATTTTTTGATAACAACTGTGCAAAATTAAAAATCAGTTCATTTGTTGTGACATCAAAATCAATCGTAACAACCCCAGATTATTTAGAAGAAATAGAAAACGACAGCAAAGAAGATGAAATATTAGATAATTTGAATGAAGACGAGTTGGATGAAGATTTAGATTCGCTATATGAGCAAAATCAAAAAGAGACGCCTATCGATGAGCTCGAAGAAAATGTCAGTAGCGAGATCAAAGAAAAAGTAACTGAGAAAAAAACTAAACAGCATGGAAAGGCATATAGGTATTAAGCAATGATCAGAATGTTTAAAATTATCATTAACCATAAGATATTGCTGATGATGCTTTTGATTTTGGTGTCAGGGTGCCATGATTCTGGCGAACCATGGCGAATTACGGTTGGCTTAGATAAACCGAAAAAATTGGTATTTATAGATGGTGATGAAGCACGTGAAGTACGGGTCTGTCTAGATAAGCAAGGTGGATCAGGATACCCAACACGAGTGGTAGCTAGATTTGATGACAAAAAATACACGCCAATGTTACCTGGCCAATGTATGTTTTTTGTGGGTAAACATGTGTCAGTATCTTTTCCTAATCCATCATCAGGAAAATTTGCTGAAGGTACCTATACTATAATTCAAAAATAATGTTGTTCTAATTTAAGAAACAAGTGTTATTCAGGAGAGGATAGAGGTGCAAGCCGCAACACTACTAGTCTCCAATAAAAACAGTTATCAATCATATCTAGCTGCAATGATTGTATTGGCACTGGCGTGCCATTTTGCAGTCTTAATCAGTGCGCAATTCACATTCATTTCAATTCATGTTTCATTATTCGATATAGCCACAGGTGTGGCTGTTGGTGGCTTAGTAGTTTATGGATTAAAATATTGGCCAGCTGTTTTTCTTGGTGTGGCATCAGGTCTCATGCTGCAAGAAGAATCATTGCTATTGGCGTGTGCAATTGCTTCAGGTATAACACTGGAAGCAGTACTGGCTGGGTATTTTTTGCGAATATACTTACACCAACACTATAGCTTGGACTATATTCCAGAATTATTAAGCTATTTCCTAATTACAGGAATAGTGGCAATTATAGTTGGTGCTACTTATATTAGTTTAGTGTTAATGCTGTTTTATAATATTACATTCAACGATATTGGCTTTATATGGTTGAATGCAAGTTTGGGTAAAGTGACTGGCGTGGCTGTCATTGCACCATTTGTGATGGTGTGGAGCCAAAAGTTTACTGATACTTTGTCATGGAAAAAAATTATCGAATTACTCTGTCTCTATACAATATTGATTGTATGTGGTGGCATCATATTTTTTGGTTGGTTCGATTCAAGTATTAAAGGCTATTCTCGCTATCCGCTTGCTTATTTGTTTTTTCCTATACTTGCCTGGGCAGCGTTTAGGTTCGGTCAGCGTGTATCCACAGCGAGTACGATCATTATTACTACATTTGCTTTGTGGAGTTTGGCTAATTACTTGGGGCCATTTTCAAGGGACTCAATATATGAAAGTCATTTTTTAACGTGGTTGTGTATTAATGTTGCCTCAATATTGTCAATGATACTCGCTGCAGATATTACGCAATGTAAAAAGGTCCGGATTGCACTACAGACGAGTGATGAACGTCTTGCATTAGCGACAAGTGGATCTCAAGATGGATTATGGGACTGGATGGATGTGACTAACGATAAGATGTGGTGGTCACCTAATTTTCATGAATTGATAGATTATAAAGAAGATGAAATCGAATCTTCACATACACAGCTGACTAATATAATGCATCCGGATGATCGAGAGATGCATTTCAAAGCACTTGAAGCACATCTCAATAATAATCAACCTTACAATATTGATTATAGAATTCAAACAAAATCTCAAGGTTATCGCTGGTTTCATGCAAAAGCTGAAGTCACTTATGATGAAAAGACCACTTCAAGAAGAATGGCTGGTTCTATTATTGATATCGATGATCGAAAAATTGCTCAAAATGAGATTGTCTCATTAAATAAGAATCTTGAAAAACGTGTGCAAACTCGAACTAATGAACTTCAAGAAATTAACGATAATCTTCACTGTGAAATTGAAGAAAGAATTAAAGCAGAGCAAGAGATTGTAAAATTGCAAAATGATCTGATTCGTATGAGTCGAGTGTCAACGATGGGTGAAATGGCGTCTGCGCTTGCTCATGAATTACATCAACCACTAATGGCAATTGTCAATTATTCTCAATCTGCTTTGTTAGATTTATCGGAGTCAAAAAAACAAAATACTAATGCAATCGATGATGTAAAAATAATCTCTCAGCAAGCTCTGCGAGGAGGAGAAATCATTCGCAGAATGAAAGAGTTTGCTATACGCGGTGAAGTATCAAAAGAGCGCGTTGATTTGAATGAATTGATTGATGAGTTAAGGCCGCTATTTGATATCGAGGTCGCAGAAAATAACATTGACTTGACGATTAAGTTGTTTGCAGATGAACTTATTGTATTAGTTAACCATGTTCAAATGCAGCAAGTTGTTAGTAATCTTGTGCGAAATAGTATTGAAGCGATGAAAAATAATACTGGAAGAAAAGTGTTATTAATCAAATTATATAGATTAAATGATGAGTTTGCTGCGATTGAAATTATTGATAATGGATGCGGTATTAATTCTGATATTAAAAATAAAATGTATGATTCATTCTACACAACTAAATCTACCGGTTTAGGCTTAGGTTTGTCGATAAGTGAAAAAATTGTAAAAGCGCATCATGGTCAATTAACATTATTTGATAATACTCGTGGGGCAACGGCACGTGTGTGCCTAAAATTGATTCATGAATAATGAAATAAATTACCAAAATCATATTCATCTTGTTGATGATGATAGGGTTGTTGCTCATTCATTAACTAGAATATTAAATAAACATGGCTATCATGTTGAGGTGTTTAATTCGGCTGAGCAGTACTTGGAAATGTTAGATGATGACTATGATGGCTATCTTCTACTTGATTATAAAATGAGCGGTATGTCAGGGTTGGATCTACAAGAACAATTATTACAAAAAAATGTGAATCCAAGAATTATATTTATTACAGCGATGGGCGAGCAAATTGAACAACGCGCATTAAAAAATGGAGCGCTGAGAGTCTTTGATAAACCATTTGATCTGAATGAACTGATAGAAATTCTTTGATTAAAAGCCTACATCTTTGCTATGAAATTCAATGGCTTGTATTCATTAATTATGCTGATGCTAATCAAGGCGAGTTGAATCTTATTCTGTTGTAAACTCTAACTCATCCATTACCAAAATCTATCAAAATAGTTTTATATATCATATATACCCTAAAGCTATTAAAGTAACGTTTTTAATATATTCAATATTATCCAAAATTAATTAACTGGATGAAATTTTGACAGACGATATCGATTTTCCCACAGGGTTTAAAGTGCTAAACAGTGCTTCATTAAATAAAGGTACTGCTTTTACCACTGAAGAGCGTGATAAATATAAGTTGCATGGTTTATTACCGCCAACTATTAATTCACCTGAAGCTCAATTAGATCGTGCTTTGCAAAACATGCGACGTAAATACTACGATATTGAGCGATATGTTTTTTTGAAATCACTTCAAGGTAGAAATGAACGTCTTTTCTACCAATTAGTCATGAACAATATTGAAGAAGTTATGCCGCTTATTTACACGCCTACTGTCGGTCAAGCGTGTAAAGAGTTTGGTCGTTTGTTTAGGCGTCCAAGAGGCATGTATCTTTCTTTGCATGAAAAAGGCCGAATAAAGCAAGTGATGGAAAATTGGCCATACAAAGATATTCGAGTCATTGTAGTGACAGATGGTGAACGTATTCTAGGTCTAGGAGACCTGGGTGCAAATGGAATGGGTATTTCTATTGGCAAGCTCGCTTTATATGTTGCATGCGCCGGTATTCATCCGTCTCAATGTTTACCAGTTATGTTGGATGTTGGCACAAATAATGAAGAGTATCTAAATGATGATCTTTATCTTGGAATACATCAAAAGCGCAGCACAGGTGATGAGTATTATGATTTCGTTGATGAATTTATTCAGGTCTCAAGGCAGCTTTATCCAAATGTGCTTATACAATTTGAGGATTTTTTAACGCCGCGTGCTTATTCATTAATGAATAAATATAAGCATAAAACTTTATGCTTTAATGATGATATTCAAGGAACAGCAGGTGTTGCCTTAGCAGGTGTATATGCAAGTACACGTATTTCTAAAGTTTCATTTTCTGATTTACGCATACTATTTTTAGGTGCAGGGTCAGCCGCAACTGGAATTGCTGATTTAATTTGTTATGCATTGCAAAAAGAAGGCTTAACTGAGTTACAAGCGAGGCAACGACTGTGGTTTATTGATAGAGCCGGACTTTTAGTCAATGGTCGAGATAATATCAGCGAGCATAATTTGCCATATTTACAGAATCAAGCCGAGCAATCATTTTCAGAAGCGATTGAGAACTTTAAACCTCATGTATTAATCGGTGCAACAGGTTCACCAGGCTCGTTTTCCCAAGAAATAATTGAGCAGATGAGTCGAATTAATGCTCGGCCTGCAATTTTTGCTTTATCCAATCCTACTTCGCATGCAGAGTGTACTGCAGAACAGGCTTATCAATGGTCAAATGGCAATGCAATATTTTCAAGTGGAAGTCCGTTCGATATGGTGGAGTATAAAGAGAAGACTCTTAAGCCAGGACAGGGAAATAATGCCTATATATTCCCAGGAATTGGTCTAGGAGTAGTTGCTTGTCAAGCAAAGTTAATTGATGATGATATGTTCTTAGTGGCAGCAAGAGAATTGGCTGCACAAGTGAGTGAATCTGATTTGAGCTCTGGTGCATTGTATCCCCCATTAAATAATATTCGTGAGATATCATCCAATATTGCTGAAGCTGTTATAAATTATGCATATGATAACGATTTAGCAACATTGCAGCCTAAGCCTGATAATATTAAAAAGTTTTTATCAGATTATATGTATGATCCTACCTATTAAAATCTGGTCTTGAGTTATGAAAATAATTGAAGTTATCACTGATGAAGGTCATGTTGATACAATTTTGGGAATTGCTGAACAATTAGATGTAGCAGATTGTTGGCGCTACCCATTAGCTGGTGATGATAGGCATGTTGTTCGTATGCTAGTGCCTAATGAATTGATTCAGTCAGTTTTAGATACATCTCAAAAAACAATTAGTGCCACTGATGGTTCTAGGATTGTAGTGATGCCAGTCGAAGCGACAATGCCTCGAGTTGAAAATTCAGATAAAGCAAAATCTTCATCAAAGAATTCGACATCTAGAGAAGAGCTTTATCAGTCGATTGAGCGTAATGCTCGTATTAATCAAAATTATATTTTACTTGTTGTGCTCTCGACTATTGTAGCTGCAGTTGGGATGTTAGAAGATAGTATAGCTGTTGTGATAGGGGCTATGGTAATTGCTCCATTGCTTGGCCCAAATATAGCTCTGGCATTTGGCACAGTATTGGGTGATGGCAAGCTTATGCTGAGAGCATTAACTGCATTGTTAGTAGGTGTTGTCATCGCAATACTGACTTCTTTTTCAATTTCTCAGTTATATCCAATAGAAGAATTTAGTAAAGAACTTTCAGCAAGAACTATTGTAGGATTTGGTTCCGCTGTCATGGCATTTGCCTCAGGTGCGGCGGCTGCATTATCGATGACGACAGGATTATCTACAGTATTGGTAGGTGTTATGGTTGCTGTTGCGATTTTGCCACCCACAGCAGCGCTTGGTTTGATGCTGGGATACCAGCAGTATTCATTAGCATTAGGTGCGTTTATATTACTTGCTGTGAATATAGTCTGTATCAATTTGTCAGCTAATATTGTATTTGCATTTAAGGGTATAAACCCTCGTACGACAGGTGAAAAACGTAAAGCAAAGAAATCTACACGAATCTATTTATTGGTATGGTTAATACTGTTGGCTTCACTTCTCATCGTGCTCCTGGACTTTAAATTAAAAGGTGTCTGAGTTGGAACTGCAAAAAAACGTCTACGGAGACGATTTAAAAGAATGTGGCTGTGATCCAATGACTGGGTTTTTTCGTGATGGATTATGTAGCACAGATGCTGATGATATAGGGTCACATACAGTATGTGTTCAGATGACTGATTCATTTCTTCAATATTCGAAAGCTCAAGGGAATGACTTAACCACTCCGGTGCCTGAATTTAATTTTCCAGGTTTATGTGCTGGAGATAGGTGGTGTGTCTGTGCGCAACGCTGGAAAGAAGCTTATAAAGAGGGGGTCGCACCTAAAATAATATTATTAGCAACAAATCAAAAGGTGTTAGACATTATACCGTTGGAAATATTAAAGCAGTATGCAATAGATTTATCATAGTGGCTGTTATTTGGAAGAAAACTAAGGGCGAGACAAGCTATAAAGTTACAAAAGCGGGCAGTGCTGTTCGTTTGTATCGAAATAATGTTTTACATAGTCAGTGGAATGAAAATAATCCTATTTCGGGTAAGTTGTGGGATCTTTTCCTGTTATCAAGTTTAAATAGTGAGAAATCTATTGATAAGGTATTAGTATTAGGAGCAGGTGGTGGCGCGGTGATTAATTTGATTCATTGTTTGTTCCCGAAATGTCATGTAGATGCCATTGATTTGGATAAAACTCATTTATATGTAGCAAGAAAATATTTTAAAGTTTCAAAAAAATACTGCCGATTAATACATGATGATGTAAAGAATTGGTTGCCAAATAATGAAAATAAGCAATATGATTTAATAATAGATGATGTTTTCTTTGAATCTAATAATATTCCATATAGATCAGTGAAAGCACAAGCGATATGGATTGAAAAGTTATTGAAAAAATTAACCAAGCAGGGTGTGCTAGTAATTAACTTTGCTGACAATAAAGAGTGGAAAAAAAGTAGAAAAAAATTAGCAAATAGACGTTTAGTAAATCAATATAAATTTGCGATTTCGTCACATAGTACTTGTGATAATAAAGTTGTTCATATTGCTAAAAAGCAACTCTCCAAAAAAAATATTAAACAAAGGTTTGATTCTGCTATATGTCAACGATATATGAAGATTCTCAATAATGGCAAAATCTCTTATAAGAAGCTTTCAAAGTTGTCACCGTAATGCATGGTTATGTCCCACCCGACCCGATGGAAGGGGTTTCAAAAATTCAGTATGCCGTGATTTATGCACCACGTGCCAAAAGACATCGATTTTCGGCGAATTGTGTAGAGCTATACAATGATGAGCTTGAGGCAATCGCGAATGCCTGTGTTGAAGATAATAGGTATCCTGCAAAAGTGTTAGGTCCTTCTAAATCATCTGAAGGGCAATTTATTTTTTATCTCATAGAATGGCTAAGTGCATGATTTTTATTGCTTTATGTCGTTTCATCAAGTATTTGCTTCCATATAGCATAAATTGATTTAGATTCTTAACTAACTGAGTAATTATGTGTTTATTAATATCACTCTATGTAATAAGTATAAATCATGCTCAACTTGTTCGGCAGAAGCAAAAACAGCGACTCGGATGAGGAAGTATCGGATGCTGCCTTGTTGGAATCCAATGCTAAATATTCAATACAGTTAGATAATAAAGGAAATATCCTTTTTATTAGTTTTGGCTTGAAAGAATATTTTTTAATATACGACATTTATGATGTTGCTCAAGTATTACCAAACAATATAGATCAGTTGTGTCAGTCCTTATTTAAATCTAAAGAATCTCAGGTTGTTAAATGTGAGCATAACGATAAAGTATGGGCATGGGGATTTTCTACACAAGATAAGACTAATGTACTTGTAGAATTATTAAATCAAAGTGATTTTGAGAGTGTTAACCGATCTTCAGCAAGTGAAGATGTTGCAAACCTGAATGAAGAAATATTTGGCAGTATTCCTGCGAGTATCTGTATAACGCCATACGACTCATTTGAAGTTATTTATAATAATAATAAGTTTTTAGAAATGTTTTCTATTTCTGAAGATGAAGTTCAAGAGTTGTCACAGTTAATTAAAAATAAAGCTGTACTTCAGGATATAAAATCTTCGATTAATGGTACCGATCAAGTTGATAATGTTCTTTTTGTCTATACAAAATCAGGTGAAAGCTTTTGGCAAAATAGAAATTTATATATTTCTATAAACATTAAAAGAACAAAGCAGATATATGGTGATGCATTAGTATGGAAATTTGAAGATTTCACTGAACTAAAATCATTGCAACATCAACATCAACAATTCAAAAAGAAATTTGACACAGCAATTCAAGCAGCGACCGAGGGAATTTGGGAGTGGTCAAAATTAAAAGATAATGGTGATTGGTGGTCAAAGCCAATGTTTAGCTTGTTGGAATTGGATAAAGAGAATTCTAAACCGTCTTTCGAACTAATAAAAAGGTTAATGCATCCTAAAGAGAAGAAATTATTCGAACGTCATGTTGAAAATGAGATTCGTAGTAAACAATTCTTTTCAATGGAATGTCGTTTATCTGTTAAGGAAAAAGGATTTCGTTGGTTTAGGCTAAGAGTGGTAGGTTCTTTTGATTCTAGTGGTGATCTGAATAAAATGATTGGCTCTCTAGTTAATATACATTCAGAAAAAACAAATAGAATCCAATTGCAGCAAGAGAAAGATAAAGCAATGGCAACACTAAACTCTATTGTTGATGCTGTGATAACAACTGATGCTGAAGGGGTTGTTGAATATGAGAATTCTGCTGCAGAACGGTTAACTGGTGTTTCCAGAAAAGATACGCGCGGCAAACGAATCGAAAACGTTATTTCTTTCTATAAAGAACATTCTATGGAAGATATTGACAACCCTGTGCTTGTTTGTTTGGATTCGGGTGAGAGGATGGGGCAAAAGATCTATGCGGATATGCTTGATAAAGACGGTACTCGATATACAGTGCAAGTAATGGCTACGCCTCTAGTACGAAAAGATGGAGAAGTATTTGGTGCGGTACTAGTACTTAACGATGTCACCAATATTCGAGTGTTATCTCGTCGATTAAAATATCAGGCCTCACATGATATTTTAACTAAGCTAATAAACCGCAGTGAGTTTGAACGGAGAGTTTCTACTGCAATCACACTGGCTGAAAATAATGAAGGTAATTCTGCTGTTATCTATATTGATTTAGATCGATTTAAGTTAATAAATGATATTTGTGGGCATGCTGCAGGTGATGAACTGCTCAAACAGGTGGCTAAGTTATTGCGCAGTATTGTGGGTAATAAAAACTCTGTTGCGCGTATGGGGGGTGATGAATTTTCTGTATTACTTGAGGGGATTGAGTTTTCATATGCAGAAAAAATGGCAGAGAAAATTCTAGCAGATTTGGCTGCCTATCGATTCTCTTGGGATGAAAAAACATTTTCAATTGAATGCAGTATAGGACTAGCAGAAATACAACCAACATGTGATGGATTAACCTATATTTTAAATGCGGTGGATAGTGCATGCTATTTAGCAAAAGAATCTGGCCGTAATTGCATTCGCAAATATAGTGATGGAGATGACACGATTATTGAGAGGAAAGGGCAAGAACGCTGGATTCAACATTTTGATAAAGCAATCGATTCAGATGGCTTGGTGCTTTATGCTCAACCAATTATTTCTTTAGACAAAAGTAAGCCTAAGAAAACATCTATTGAAGTACTAGTACGTATGCTGGACGATGATGGCAGTATAATCCCTCCGAATGCATTTTTACCTGCTGTCGAGCGATATGATCGTGCATATAAGTTAGATAAATGGATCATTGAAAAAGTGTTTGAATATATAAGTTCTCATAAGAAACAAGTGAGAGAACTTACTAAAATTTCAATCAATCTATCTGGGCAATCTGTCGCTGAAGATGACTTGTTACCTTTTATACAAGAGAAATCTAGAGAATATAGGATTGACTCTAGTAAAATTTGTTTTGAAATTACTGAAACCGCGGCGATTGCTAATTTGACTACTGCGATTGATTTGATAGAGCAACTTAAAGATGATGGGTTTCTATTTGCATTAGATGATTTTGGTTCAGGGCTTTCCTCGTTTGCTTATCTTAAAACACTACCAGTGGACTTTTTAAAAATTGACGGAATTTTTGTTAAAGATATGCAAACAGACAAGGTCAATTACGCAATGGTGAAGGCTATCCATGACATGAGTGCTGTCTTAGATAAACAAACCATCGCTGAATATGTTGAAAATGAAGCGGTTGTAGAGTTATTAACAGAAATTGGTGTAGATTATGGACAAGGTTTTCATTTAGGTAAGCCAGAGCCAATAAGTAATTTTTTGTCTAATAAAGGTTTCTTTCATAAGAAGGCTAATTCGGCCGCATAGAACTAATTGTTCTTAATTTCACTCTTACAAGTGGCATCTTAATTTCGTCTTCATATCATGTTTTATATGTGTCTTGATTTCTATACTTATGTTTTTAAGTATTGATAATTTTCGTGCTAAAATTAACCATGCAAATGAGAATCATTATTAACTGGTCTAATAAGTAGTAAATTAAGTGTATGAATAATATGATTATTTACTATTGTGATTGATGAGTATATTTGGTGATAGGGTGAAATTTATTGCATTATTGAAACATCAAATGCGTACAATAGTAAGATTAGCAATTCTGGAAGAATAAATGAAAATAGCCCTAATATCCCTTCTATTTTATCTGGTTATTAATACTAATTTTGTCTTAGCAGAGACAAATTACTACTTACAACCAGGTGATGTACTGTCTGTTTCTGTCTGGAAGGAAGAAGATTTACAGCAATCTGTTCTTGTACGTCCCGATGGAGGCATTTCATTTCCGCTTGTTGGAGATATTCGTGCGAGTGGTAAAACGGTGGAAGATGTCCGCCAAATAATAACGAGAAAACTAGCAAAGTTAATCCCAGACGTTCAAGTGAGTGTGGCGTTACAAGAACTAAATGGTAATTTAATTTATGTCGTTGGAAAGGTGAATCGGCCTGGAGTGTTCCCATTTAGTAAAAATGTAGATGTATTACAAGCGTTGGGAATGGCAGGAGGGGCGACAGCTTTTGCTGGTTTAAATGAAATAAAAATATTACGTAGATCTTCTGGCCAATTGAAGTCAATACCATTTCGTTATGTCGATATAGAGAAAGGCAGAAATCTACAGCAAAATATAATTTTGCATAGTGGTGATACCGTTCTTGTTCCATAAAAACTAATGATCGTTAGAGATTCTATGAAAGTAATAACATTATCAATTTTAGCGCTAATATCATTTGCAACAGTATCCAATGTGGTGCTTGCGGATGGATGGTTTTATCAAACAACTTTTAGTTCTCAACTTGAAGCAGATGATAATAAACGTCTACGAACAGATGACGAGAAAGGAGTGATTGGTGCAAATGCACGAATCGATATTAAACTTTCTAATGTGACTGAAATTAGTGAAGTATATGTTCGAGGTGCTCTTCGTTCAGTGCGCTATGATGGAAGTGAAGATCGAGGAATAGATACGGATGATCAATTATTATATGCAGGAGGTCGCTGGAACGGTGAACGTTCACAGTTCTCAATTGATGGGGAATTTCTTAGGCAGTCATCACAGCTAACAGAGTTAACAGATACTGGATTCTTTGATGATGTGGATCGTCGAGTAACTAAGTCAATTGAGCCGCAGTATTCATATATATTATTTGAAGACACACAAGCATTTGTTGGGCTTAATTACGAAGAAGTTGATTTTCCAAATAGTATTCCCGTTAATTTGACGGAATATACTGTTGAAGGCGGAAATCTTGGTGTGATTCATACAATTAATGAATTAAATTCTGTCACCGCAAGTGTATTTCATTCTCAATATGAAGCAGATACATTCTCTAATGAAGTTGATACAACTGGTGTCAATGTCCGATATGCTAAAACCATTAATGAATTATGGGATGCTTATGCGCAAGTGGGATACCGCAAATCAAATTTTAAAAATGTGGTTTCGGGAATTGTTGTGCGTGATGATGATACTGGTGAATCTTATGATGTCGGCGCAACACGGCAATCAGAATTATCTACACTAAATGTATCTGCCAGTAATGAATTACAACCTAGTGCATCTGGTGATGTGAATGAACGGTTAACGTTAAATTTTGCTTACAATCGATCGTTTAGTGACTATTGGGCAGGATTAATAGATTTTATTTGGCTAAATAATGAATCGGTTAATAATGAGGGTAATGATAATGACCGTGAATATTGGCAATTTACATTAGGTGCAGATTATCGAATAACACCTGCATGGACAGCCACAGCGCGTCTTCGTCATAGAGAGCAAAATAGAGATGATATTTCGGGTTCTCGAGCAGAATCTGATGCAGTGATATTAGGTATTCGTTACGCTGGTAATAATAAAAGAATAAAATAGTAATGGATAATGCAACTAGTGAGTTTGAAGATGCACTCGAGCCAGAGAAAAGTCTTGGTGACTGGATTCGAGCTGTTAAAAGAAGAAAAGTAGCTGTTGCTGTCACTGCAAGCATATTACTCATCGCGTCTGCTTTATTGGCTTTCTTGTTACCGGCTAAATATCAGTCGGCGGGGACAATTTTAATTGAGCAGCAGGAAATCCCGCAAGATTTTGTTCGGTCGACTATTACGACCTTTGCTGATCAGCGACTTCAAGTGATCAAGCAACGTGTTATGACTTCCACTAATTTGTTTCAAATTATAAACAAATTCAATCTCTATCAGGATATGTTGCAAGAAGAGCCGAGAGAGGTTGTTCTTGAAGAGATCAGAGATGCTATTTCGCTTGATTTTATCAGTGCTGATGTGATCGACCCACGCAGTGGAAGACCCGTTCAAGCAACTATTGCTTTTAAAGTCTCTTACGAGCATGAATCGCCAGCGTTAGCACATAAAGTTGCCAATGAGATTACAGGTTTATTCCTCAATGAGAACATTAAAGAACGCACGCAAAAAGCTCAAGATGCAACAAAATTTTTAGAAGATGAAGCTGATAAATTAGAAGGTGAGATAAATAAACTTGAGGAAAATTTAGCAGAGTTTAAAACGGGTAACGTAGAGAAGTTACCAGAACTTGTATCCATGAATTTAAACTTAATGGATAGAACAGATCAAGAGATTAAGCAAATTGATCAGCAGTTACGAACACTTAGGGAAAGACAAATATATTTGCAATCTGAGCTTGCTCAGATGAATCCAAATCAAGCTTTATTTAGTGAGCAGGGTGAACGTTTGCTCGGTTCAGGTGACCGTTTGAAAATCCTTAAAATAGAGCTTGCACAATTATTGGGGGTATATTCTCCGAATCATCCAGATGTATTAAGAACAAAGCGTGAAATATCAGCTTTAGAAAAAGATAGCGGACAAAATAGTAGTGGCTTTAAAGAAATTAATGCTGAATTACAATTGTTGAGACAACGACTTCAGGAAGCAGAGTTGAAATATTCTAAAAATCATCCTGATGTTAAGTCGCTTAAACGTTCTATTGCAGGTTTAGAAAAGTCACTTAACGATTCTGATTTTAATGCAGAATTTCAAGTCAATAGTAGCAATGTATCTAATCCAGCATATTCACAGTTATTAGCTCAATTGGATGCGTCTAAATCTGAAATTAATAGTCTCAAGATTACGCGTTCATCACTACAAACAAAAATAAAAATGTTGGAGAGAAGGTTAATTGAATCTCCAGAGGTTGAACGCAAGTATAGAGCATTAGTACGAGACTATGATAATGCTCGAGCAAAATATGCTGATGTCAAAGCTAAGCTTTCTGAAGCAAAAATAGGAGAGTCATTAGAACTAGGGAAGCAAAGTGAACGATTTACTATAATCGAGCCACCATTGCTGCCTGAACAGCCAGTCAGTCCCAATCGACCTGCTATTTTATTATTAGGAGTTTTATTGAGCGGCATTACAGCACTAGGCGTTGTACTGCTAAAAGAAAGTTTGGATGATGCAATTTATGACCGTACAACTGTTCTCCAAATGACTGGTTTTATGCCAATTGCTGTTTTGCCTACTATGTATACTATTGAGGAAGTATCAAAGACTAATAATACAAAGTTATTTTTATTAGGTATGGGTTTAATTGGCACGGCTTGTTTACTTACGTTAATTCATATTTTTTATCTTCCACTTGATGTGCTTTTTTATAAAATTCTGAGAAAAATATAATTGTGGACAAAATTACAAAAGCGCTAGATCTCACCAGAGCAAAGAGAGACAAGCAGAATTCTGTTTCGCCAATCACCGAAAGAAGTGATGCTGTGCAATTTCCTAGGGCGAATTCTTACGCGATAAAAGAATTTAGTCCGAATGCTCTAACTTTAGAAAAAAACAGAATTCTCAATAGTGCTAGTCGTGAAGAGATGATTCAACCATATAAAGTGTTGAGAACGCGATTAATGCATATCATGCAAGAGAAAGATTGGCGCTCTATTGCTGTGATAAGCCCAGCTAAAGATGAAGGTAAGTCTACTGTAGCGATCAATTTGGCTATTAGTATAGGTAATAGCCGAAAAGAAAATGCAGTATTGTTAGATTTGGATTTATTAACACCATCTATACATTCTTATTATGGTTATCAGCCTGACGTGGGATTAGATGAGTATTTTAAACAAGATAAGCCGCTAAAAGAAATTTTAGTGTCACCAGGTATAAAAGGTTTGGCAATAGCACCATCAATTAAGCCATTGCATGATTCATCTGAGTATTTGTCAACGACTAAAGGTGCAGATTTAATACGTGAAGCAAATTCAGTATATGATGATTCAATTGTCATTGTTGATTTGCCGCCGATTCTTGTAAGTGATGATGCTATATCATTTCTACCGCATGTTGATGCTGTGTTATTGGTGATTAGAGAAGGTCAAACTAATAAGCTAGAACTGCAACGGGCCCAAGAGATGCTTGCTGGCGTAAATATTGCTGGTGTTGTCATTAATGATTCCTTGGAGCCTGCAACATTAGGCTATTACTGATTCAAATTTTAGAGTAGCTGCTTAAATATAACTGCCTATGTATAACAGTCATTTTGGATTGAGCGAAAAACCATTCGCATTATCACCAGATCCTGATTTTCTATACTTCACAAGTAGCCATCGTCTAGCAATGACGATGTTGGAGTATGGTATTCAAAATGAATCTGGATTTACATTAATTAGTGGTGATGTAGGGTGTGGTAAAACCACATTAATTAGATATCTATTGCGTAGCATTGATAAAGATCATGTGGTTGGCTTAATTAGTAATACACATGAATCATTTGGGGATCTTATTGATTTAGTATTGTTAGCATATGGATTAGATTATAAAGATAAAACTAATATTGAAAAATATCATACATTTGAAGATTTCTTATTAGAGCAATATCGCTCAGGTAAGAGTACATTATTAATTGTTGATGAGGCTCAGAATCTTAGCCCTAAAATGTTAGAAGAACTTAGAGTAATTTCTAATATTAATTCTGGCAAGGATCATGTTTTTCAAATTATCCTATCGGGTCAGCCAGAAATTAGAGAAACATTAAGATTGCCAGAATTGAAGCAATTTGCTCAGAGAATATCATCTGACTTTCATCTTAAGCCATTAACTCTTGATCAGTTAACAGAATATATAAAATATCGATTGGAAGTGGCTGGAGCTAAACGCATGCTATTTACCGATAAAGCTATTCGAATGGTATTTAATTTTAGTAAAGGTGTGCCTAGAGTGGCGAATACATTTTGTGATTTAGCAATGATATATGCATTTGCTGATGGGTTAGACGTTGTGGATTGGAAGACGGTGATGAGTGTAGCTATCGATAAGAAAAACAGTGGTGCAATTGGAATATTATAAAGTAATGAGTAATTAAATGAATGCGACAAATGTAACTGGTGAAGTTGGTCAGAAAATAAATGTATGGAGATTTACATTACGACAAATTGGCTTAGTTGTTGTTTCATTTATATTATTATATTTTCTTTTTGAGGAGGGAATATTACATGCGATTCAAAAATGGGACTCACCCGAATATAGTCACGCATATTTAATTCCTTTCATATCTCTATTTATAATTTGGCAGAATCATTCTGAATTTATCAAGTATAGATTCAGTGGATCATGGCTGGGAGTACTCATCTTACTGGTCGGTTTATTTTTATTATTGTTGGGAGAGATGAGTACTCTCTATATTATTATAAAATATTCATTGTTGGTCGTTATATTTGGTTTGGTCTTGTCTCTGACAGGAGTTAAAAGATTTCATTATTTTCTTTTTCCAATCTTTTTATTGTTTTTCACCATACCTTTACCTAACTTCATTTATAACAATCTATCAGCATATTTGCAGCTAATTTCATCTAGCATTGGCGTTGAAGTGATTAGATTGTTTGGAATTAGTGTCTTTTTAGAGGGTAATGTCATTGATCTTGGAAATTATAAGCTACAGGTAGTAGAGGCTTGTAATGGACTAAGGTATTTATTCCCACTTGTCACATTGGGTGTAATAGCAGCATATTTTTATAATGACAGCTTTTGGAAAAAATGTATTGTCGTTATTTCAACGTTACCAATTACCATTCTTATGAATAGTATACGCATAGGTGTTATCGGTATATTAGTAGAGCATTGGGGCATTGCTATGGCTGAAGGCTTTCTGCATGATTTTGAAGGCTGGATTATCTTTATGGTGTGTTTTTCAATTTTATTAATTGAGATGTGGCTATTAACAAAATTGACAACAGGAAGATCGTTGAGAGATGTGTTAAGTATTGAAGTACCCACCAAGCTGAATATGAATAACTTTAATGTGTCTGAAAGACATATTCCTAAACCGTTTTATGTTTCTGTTTTTATATTGTTATTAATATTGTTTGCACAGTATGCATTACCAGAAAGACGGGAAAATGTACCAGAAAGAAGCCAATTCATTGAATTTCCTGTTGATATATCTGGATGGCAGAGTACTCGCAAGTCTATGGAAGCCAAATTCATCAATGCACTTAAATTTGAAGATTATTTGCTCGCGAATTACTCCAGCAATGCTGGGGCATTAGAATTATACATTGCATATTACGAATCTCAGCGAAAAGGTGAGTCTGCACACTCACCAAGATCATGTCTTCCAGGTGCTGGCTGGAAAATTACAGATAGAGGTTTGGTTAATATTAGTTATAAAAATCATGTAAATATTGACACGCAAATACCAGTAAGTCGTATGTTGGTTCAACAAGGTGATAGTAGATACTTAATGTATTACTGGTTTAAGCAACGAAACAGGCATATCACGAATGAATATTTAGTTAAATGGTATTTATTTTTAGATGGAATAATAAAAAATAGAACTGATGGTGCATTAATTAGAATAATGTTCCCTATTGCACAGCATCAAGATATAAGTACAGCCGATGAAACAGTACAGTTATTCTTGCAAGAAACATTGCCTATTTTGCCTGAATTTGTACCAGATTAGCTGTTGATAGAGAATATATATGCAGTTTTATACAATATTTTTGGTGGCAATGTTCGCGGCAATTATTTTAATTCCACCACTAACTTATATCTACCAGAAATTAAATATTGTTGATTTACCTGCTGCAAGGAAAGTACATAAAAAACCTATTCCTAGAGTAGGTGGTATAGCAATTGTTGTTGCAACTATATTTCCAATCATTGCTTGGATTCAGTTGGATGCACCAATATTGGGTGTGTTAATAGGAATTGCGATATTATTTATTTTGGGAATTATTGATGATGCTAGGAATCTATCCTATAAGATTAAATTTATTATTCAAATCCTATCTATTTCTTTAGTGTTTATATATGGGTTTGTAGATTTGAATGCATCACATTTTGTCGCAAAAGAATTAGTCCCATATGCAGTATTGTTTACAGCCTACTTCTTATTTATTTTAGGTGTAACTAATGCGATAAATTTGTCTGATGGTTTGGATGGTCTAGCAGGTGGAGAAGCTTTATTGTCCTTTAGTGTGATTGGGTTGCTAGCGTATGAAACGAATAATAGTCTAATCATTCTTTTAGTATTAGCTATAGTTGGCGCAGTCTTTGGTTTTCTAAGGTTTAATACTTATCCAGCAAAAATATTTATGGGTGATACGGGCAGCTTGTTTTTGGGGTTTGTCCTAGGCTTGCTTAGCGTTGCTTTGACATATCGTGTTGACAATGCATATGCAAAAATGTTGCCGCTATTGTTGGTGGGACTGCCAGTGTTAGACACGTTAATGGTAATGATAATTAGATTGTATCATGGAAAATCTCCTTTTAATGCTGACCGAAATCATTTGCATCATCGTCTTTTAGATCATGGTTTTGCACATTATCAAAGTGTATTAATTATTTATCTTATACAAAGTATATTTGTATTAACTGCGTATTTCATGCGTTATGACACAGAAGTAAATGTGTTAATAGCATTTACGATTATTTCAATTTTGGCAATATCGATAAGTTATGCAACTACTAAAGACAATAAGCCAATACTAAGTAATAGTATCGTTAATAAAATTTTTAATATATCTAGAGACATTGTAAATATTCATACTGAAAAATTGTTTTCTATTCTTGGGGTATTGTTATTGCTGTATACATTAACGGCATCGTTTGCTGTTGATAAATTCGATAAAGATATATTACTTTTATTATTGGTCATTAGTGTTATAGGTATGATTGGGTTAATTCTGTTAAGAGAAAAGCCTTGTCATTGGATAGAAAGAGTTGCCATTCATGTGATGATTGTGCTGTCTATATACTTTGGTGTTGGCGTCAATCAAGGAAATATAATGGATGTATTTCAGATTGGCATACTGCTGGTAAGCGTGGTCATTATTGTTCTGTTATTTTTAGGTGAAGGAAGAAAAAAATTCATTGGTTCGCCATTGGATTTTTTATTAATAGCAACTGCTATTGTGATACCGAATTTACCAAATTCACCAATAGCTAATCATGGGCTAAGTCTGTTAATACTAAAGTTAGTCGTGCTTTTCTATTGTGTGGAATATGTTTTGTTTAACGTGACTAGTCATTGGTGGGTAATTCGTTTGACTTTGATAATTGGTGCTTTTGTACCAATTATTTTAAATTATATATAGCTAAAATTAATATTTTATTTCAGTGTTACTGAAGGAGTTTGTTGTGAGTAAGTTTTTAATTGTTACATTGTGCGCTGTTTTAGTCATTAGTGGATGTGGTGGAGCTGAGTCAAGGAAAGAAAAATACATTCAAAGTGGTAATCAACACTATATACAAGATGATTGTAATAAAGCCAAATTAGACTATAAAAATGCACTGCAAATTGATCCAAAAAGTGTAGATGGGCTTATTGGGTTGGCTAGATGTATGCTAGAAGAGAAAGAGTGGCGTAAAGGATATCAATTGTTAAATGGTGCGTTAGAGCATGACCCTACATCTGTTGATGCCAAATTGGATTTGGCAAAACTATATTTAATATCAGGTGAAAGTGATAAATCTTATCAATTGATAGAAGAGATATTAACTGCTGAATCTAATAATTCTACAGCAATTGCATTAAGAGGTATTTTTCACTTGAAAAATAATACGCTTTCTGCAGCAAGAACTGACTCTGAAATTGCTATTAACCTCGAAGCAGATAACTTATCAGCGATTACTTTGTTTTCATCTCTTAAAGTTAAAGATGGAAAGACAGACCAGGCTGCAACGTATATCAGTGATATTGTTAATAATAAAGAAATTACTAAGCGTAAAAAGAAAGAGCTACAAGTAATACTAATTGCGTTATACGACCAGCTTAAAGATATTGACAGTGTTATAGATATTTATAAGGATTTAATTACACAGTATCCTGATAATTACAGTTATATTTATAGATTATCAGCTATCTATGCTAACAATGATGAAGTTGATCAGGCTGAAGAATTATTATTGACGAGTATTGATTCTGATGACAGCGATAGTCAGTTAGCCTATATTTCTTTTCTAGATGCTTATAGATCATCTGGTGATGCAACTAAAAAACTAGAAGAGTTTAGTGCGCAATCTAACAATGGCAAGTTAAAGCTTGCGCTTGGTAAACGCTATCTTGCGAGCAATGAAGAAGAGAAGGCGATATCAGTTTTTACTGACTTGGCCGGTAAGATAACAATTGTAGAGCATAATGAGGCTAAAAATGAACTAGCATTTTTGCATTTAAAAAATGGTAAATCTGATTTAGCGTTAGAATTAGTCCAGCAAGTATTATCTGATCAACCAAACAATCTAAGAGCACTAGTCATACGTGGCACATTGGCTATATCTGAGCGTGATGCACCTCAGGCAGTATCGGATTTTAGGACGATTTTGCGTGATCAACCTAATAATATTTTTGCTATTAGACAGCTAGCTACAGCATATATATTAAATGACCAAGAAGATTTGGCTAAAGAGTTGTTGCAGAAAGCTGTCAACATTGATAGTCATGATAAGGCATTAGGCTTGTTGTATGCGCGTCTTCAGGGTAAGGATAATGAATTTGAATCTGCAATTAATACTGTTAATGAGCTGTTAGAGTCTAATGAAGAAGATCTAGAAACAATTAAAACATTATTTGATTTGCAGATTGCTAACAAAGACTTTGAGGGGGCTAAACATACTGCTGCAACTATGAAAGCATCGTTGAAAGATAATCCGTTAGGGTATTATCTTTCTGGAGTGTTGTTGCAGAATGAAAACAACAATCTAGCTGCAGAAAAAGAGTATTTAACTGCACTAGATAAAGAACCGCGTGCAAATGAACCATTATCAGGGTTGGTTAGATTGTATTTGTCTGAAGGTAAGCCTAATAAAGCAATTGATCTATTAAATGACATTGTTAGCAAAGATCCTGAGTATTTGGTGCCTTACAATCTTTTAGGTGAGGTAGGTATTAGTATAGAAAATTATTCTTTAGCTGAAGATAGTTTTAATACTGCAATCAAACTCAATAAACAATGGTGGGTTCCGTATCGAGGTCTTTCCTTAGTACATTCAGCTAAAGGCAATAAAGAAAAATCAATTCAAGTGTTACAACGTGGATTTGATAATGGTGTTGGCATTGAACGATTAGGGCTTGAATTAGCGTTAAATCAATATCAGCTAGGTGATAGATCTTCGGCAATTAATACTTATGAGAAAATTATCTCTGAAATTCCAACGTCCGCATTAGCAAAAAATAATTTATCAATGATTTTGGTTGACGATCAAGCAAATGATCAAGATATAAATAATGCACTTAATCTTATTGCTGATCTTGAAAAAATTAATGATGCAGCTTCATTAGACACTGTTGGTTGGGTCTACTACCGAGCTGGAAAATTTAATCAAGCAATTGAATATTTAGCTAGGGCTGTTGAATTAGCACCGAATGCAGCTGAACTTCATTATCATTTGGGGATGGCCTATGCTGAAGATGGTAATAGTCCTGAAAAAGCTAAGCAACATTTGAAGATAGCTGCTGAATCTGAACAAAGTTATGTAGGTAAAGACGTAGCTATTGCTAAGTTTAAACAACTGTCGCTTTAATGCTGAAGATAATATGGGATTAAGTTATTGATATCAGGTTGTTCTGATGATTGCTGAATTCCTTGTATAACTTGGAATTCAGCTTCTGTAATGAGTTCATTTGCCTGCGCAAAATTATTAGTCTCCGCTTGTTTCCTAGCCTTTGATGTCAAGTCTTTGGTGTCTCGCCATAAACTATTTGCAAGTGTAGCTTTTTGTATTAATTCATTAACTGTATTGATGCGTTCAATTAGTTCTTGGTATTTTTCTTCATTACTATGTACAGATATAGAATAGACTAGTAATAAAATCACAATATAAATATGTTTATTCATAATTTTATCTTCTTACTGCAGGACCATTAATAGCTAGTCCATTATTCATGTGTGTATGAAAATACTCTAAGTTTCTATATATTTCGCTCTGAGCTTCAAATGGTGCCGCTCGAACTTGTTTGTTGCATCCGATATATCTTTTATGTAATGGTCCTAATGCCCCCCATTTATTGCGATAAGTAGGCCATCCTGTCGTTTGACCTAGTGCTGGGCCAAGAGACTCGGTTCGCAATTTTTTTCCAGCATTATCGAAATGACAATGAAAGCATGCGAAATTCAATTGCCCACGTCTTGTAAAGTAGAATTTTTTTCCTTTTTGATAGGCTTCTAATGCATTCTCATTAGGTATTCTAATGTTTATAATTTCTCCTCTGCTTTGGTAGGCAATATATGCAACCAAGCTATTCATCTCCATGCCCATATAATCTAGTTCATCTAATTCATGAGATTGTCTGCATAAATTAATTGCATAGGGCAGAGTAATCACTGTATTTAGCTTGTCATCCCAACTAGGGTAGTTGTGTTTAATTGAAGGGCCAGAGGGAAAACATTTGCTATAAATTGCACTATTGTTATGCCAATACTCTTCACCAGAGTCAATATGTACCTCATATGGAGGGAATTCTTCCAGGGCTTCCCAGTTCTCTCTTGCGGTACTGTCTAATGCATAGACGCCATTAGCGAAATCTTCGAAAGGCACCTCAGGAAAACGCTTTTTAAAATAACTTTGTATTAAATTAAGATCTTTAATATGTTCAGATGCTGGTGACTCAGCTCTGGTAATGTCAGTAATTGATAGGGATGCTGCAATTAATAGACAAAATGTAAAAAAAATATTTCGCATACTGTTTGAAGCTTTTATCCGCCACAGCCACCGATTGTCACTTTGATGCTTTTAGAAGCAGTAAAGTGTTGATTATCAGATGTAGATACTAGCGCGATAATGTTTGATGATTTGGCCATTTTTACTCGTGTAGAGACGTAAGCTTCAATCTTCGGATTGATATCATAGGATGATGTTAAAGGGCTAGGGTTGTTATCGACTAAAATAGATATCATATTGACGTTGTCGATTGTTGTGTTAACTGTAATTGGAACCACAGCTCAATTTTCAGCAATTTCTGGTGCCTTGATATGGATTGCATCACTGGCATTTGCTGTTTGATTACTAGTCAATTTGCTGATTAGGTCATCAACATTTGCATGGTCAAATAACTCTTTTTGCCAGTCAGCAAAAGCAAAATTAACTCCACTGAAAAGAGGGAGGGCTAATAAGGTGCTTGTATTTTTTAGAAATGTTCTTTTAAGCATAGTAATACCTATAGAGCGTGTATAAAGTCAACGACTTGATCTATTTCTTCTTCTGTTAATATGCGATGTTTACCAAATGGCGGCATCACTGTAATAGGGTTAAATTGGGTTTCGTCCCAGATTCTTTGTCGTAATAGAGATTTATCTGGATAACGCTGCTTCATGTTTATAAGCGCAGGACCAATATTTCCCGGGCTTTCTCCACCCTCTATTGCATGACATGCTAGACAATTACCTTTAGTTCTATCAAATGCTAATTGCTTGCCATCAGCGTATGAAATTGAGCTTATTGCTGCAAATATGCAGATAATTAAAATGTTACATTTTGTTTTAGCTAGATTGAGCATAATTCCAAGCTAATTGTAAAAACTGTCTGGAGGGCTTTAATTTTATTTACTGACAGTATGATAGCGTGACTCTGAACGTCTATCTACTAGTTTGGTGGTATCGGTAGCTGCTGATTGTTTATTTAGAGATTTTAGTATTTTATTAAAAATCTCATTGGTCTGCGTACGAATTTTATTTTTCATATTATCCTCAAGACTGTAACGGCAGTCTCAGGAATATGTTGATGGATGATTACTATTTAGTGTGATATTGATCAGCAATTCTATAATTGAGTTCCCTTAACTTGTTGTTATTTAAGGTAATATTGAGGCTTTCTATAGGCCTTAGTTTGTCAGAATAATTGACCAATGCAGGTGCGTTTAGGTCTATCTCATTAAAGGCTATAAATATCACTGGATGACCGTGCCATTCATGTGGAATCGTCCATTGTTCATACATGCTGGCAGTTCTGCCTACGGCGTTCCTAGATAAAATATTATCAACTTGCTTGTCAACGTCGTAAAAACGTAAGGAGCTTGCGATTGACCATTTGCTCAAACCAACAATGAGTGGTTTTTGACCGGTTTCATTCTCTAGTTGTTTCTCTAGCATGTCTAATTCGTATGCTGTTTGTTGCCAAAAATAATGGTTTGTGACTTGAGTATTTATATTTATTGGTAGCCCTAAAGCTGCGTAGTGGAGTATTGCACCATAAATTAAACCTAGAATGGCTGTCGACAGCAAAGTTAATTTTGTAAATAACTTCTTGTTTGTAAAATTTGAAGTCGGGCTTAAGGCAAATGATATTAATGGAATGGCAATTAACCAGATTGGTGCAGTCCAATGGAATCGAGGGTAATGAGTGAAACTAAAATACACATATACCAATAAGGGTATGAATGTAAATATGACAAAAAACTGTTTGTAAGTTTTGATGGTTGATTTGTTTTGGATTTTATCCTGCAGTAGAGAAGTTATGTTTCTATACGCATTAATGATGAATAATAATATTAATGGAGAGAGAAGAATCATTAAATGAAGTAATAAGTAATGAGTCGAAAATTCTATAGTTCGATCCAATCGGCGAGTGGTTTGAAATAAAAATGAGCTCCATTCATTTTGTGCATTCCAATAGAGAGTAGGTGAAAATATCAATAGAGAAATTACTCCAGCAATATATAAAATAGGTTGCTTCCACCATTGTCTGGTTGCTTGATTAACGCTTATAAAAATAATAATGCTAATTGCAAACAGCGCGATTGAGTACTTTGAAAGCATTCCGATTCCTATACAAATGCCTAAGCTCAGCCAGGAACCGGCCGACTTTTCGAATGTAATCTTTGCAATAAAGTATAAACATGCAGCCCATATAGCTATTTGTAGTGCATCAGTTGTCGCCAAAAACCCAGTGACTGCTGCAAATGGAATAACGGAAGTCAGTATGAGAGAAATATATGCAGAGGTCTTATCAAAGAGCATTGAGCTGAGACGAAATACAAAATATAAAGTGACTATTCCACTAATATATGAAAAAAATCTCACACCAAATTCATTGTCACCAAATACGCTTGTTGCAAGCCATATCAACCAAGCGACCATAGGTGGATGATCTAAGTAGCCTAAGCTTAAATGCTCTTTATAATTCCAGTAATATGCTTCATCAGGTATTAATTCAGTTGTGCCTAAGTATAAAAAGCGCAATATCAACATAAAGCCGGTAATTGCAATAGCTAATACTCGCCAATTGATAGAGCTATATTTAAAGCTATTAGAAGTATTTGCAGGAAATACAATAAATGAGGCAGCAAAATAGTTTACTAAAGCTGCTGCAATAATGGCGGGATAAATAGCAAAACCAGGACTGAAATTTAATAAATTGATCAGAATAGCGAGAACTCCGCCACGGATAGTCAGTGCAATCAAGCCAAAGTAAATATACTTTATTGCTTTACTCAGCCAGCTATTAAATGAGTTATGTATGTATTTAAATGACCAAATTGAGTTTAAAATATAGTTGAAGGTAGCAGCAATAAAAAAACTGCTGATATGAGCGCTAGCAATGCTCCATCCTTTACCTAAGAATAATTGGAAGAATAATGCATCTATTACTACACCTAGAATACCAACCATCATAAAACGGCCAGTAGTAGAACCGCTAACTCTTCCACCGCTTAATTCAATCAAGCGCTGAAAATATTGAATGAGTTGTTTGCCTGAAAGTTTAGACTCACCAAGCACTCGATCTGTAAATACAATAGGTGTTTCAGTGACTCGAAATTTGTCTAAGCCTGATGCAAGTAACTCCAATAGTACTTTATAGCCTCTAGCATTTTGGTCAATATCGGAAAAACAGGTTTTTTTACAAGCAAAAAAACCTGATGTAGTATCTTTTACATCAGTCAGGACTCTTGCAGGTAATCCACCAAACCATGATAAGAATCGTCTGTGTGCTGGCCAGTTAGCGATGCCGCCATTTTTGGTGTAGCGACTACCCACGACGACATCATGAGTACCGTTAATGATTGGCTTGAGTAAATCTGGTATGCAATCTATGGGATGGCTTAAGTCAGCATCCATTACTAAGATATACTCAGAATGACTAGTTGCTACTCCATCTAAGATGGCTTGTGTTAAATCTGGATGGCCCGTGCGTTGCAGTACTGATATCCAGTTGAAACGCTGGCTCCAAGCATTAATTTTTTCTATCGTATTGTCTTTAGACTGGTCATCGACAAACAAAATTTCAAGATCGCAATTCTCAATTTTAAGTTGAGTCAACCCTTCTAGAAGCGGGTCAATATTATCCTGTTCATTCAGCGTGGGAATGACTATTGTAGCACTGCTCATTGATTCTTATGTGAAGTGTAGAATGGCGTTTATTTGATATAAATATTGGAGAAATGATACCAGAAATCTGAGTTGTATACGTCTGGCTTACGATGGATCCTGCAATGAAAGCCGATGCTTAGTTCTTCCCATGATTTATGGTCTTTAATCGCTTGCCATAACAAAGTAGCCCTTACTTTTATCAGTAACTGGCGGTGGTCTGATGATGCTGAATCGTATTCTGATTGAATGTCTCGATGACTCATTATTTTAGTTTTAGCCTGTTGGCTAAAATCAACAGTAAGCCCTTTGTCTAATGGGGTAAAGTCAGACGTACATGGGATTATATAAACGACTAAATCATCTTGAAATTGACTTGCTGAAAAATAGTCTTTTGTAGCCTTGAAGAATGACTCTTCCTTGGGAATGCTTTCACTATCTATGTATTTGCTAATTTCTTCTTTAGTAATGATGGGACGATTTATATTGCTTGATAATGTGGTTATTGAAGTGCCAATTGATATTTTATCGGTGATGGTAGGATTAATTGTCATGACGCTAGGGTATAAACGATTCACTTCTTCTTCTATATCTTCTAGTGAATTTTTATTATTATTATTTTTTATATACTCATCTCTAGGCGCTGCTTCAGAAAAATAGCCTGCATAGGGCATATATGATTTTGGTTTGCAGATGTCTATATATTTATAGATCGAATTTTTAACTGAAAGAAGTCTGTTTTCTGAAATTTTTGATTTCTCATTTTCATCGTAATGATCAAAGCACCAAGGATGGCTAGAAGCACCGCCAGCAAAAGAGGTGGCTAAGAAATCAATATCTGTTGGAAGCACATAGTGATTGAGTGCTGAGGAGTCTACTGTGATAAGCGCTTGTTTTTTTCCATAGCAAAGATATAAGCCGCTATCATCCCTGAAATCTCCAGATTTTAAAATTGATATATAAATTTCATTTTCATCTAGTTTGTGAATCTGATTGAAGGCTAGTGGAATAACGTTAGTGAAGCCTAGATTTCTTAGTGGCGTTTCTGCTGATTTTGTTTTGAATTTGGGAATAACAATTGGTATGTCAGGACGATGCTGTATAAGTTTTATTAGTGTTTCTTCATGCATGTGATCTGGATGGTTGTGAGAGATATAGACAAGATCTGCATTAAATAGTTGATCGAGTGCGTCGCTGCACGGGGCTGGATCGTGCCACCATCCATTTAGAAAACATGGGCCATGTATCCATGGGTCTGTGATGATATTGATTGTGTCGCAATTAAATAGAAGGCTAGCATGCGATAAAAAACGGATATTTAGATCAAGTGCTTGTTGTTGTGAAGTAATATTTTCAGGTAATTGCAAGTGAGTCTTTGGTTGATGGATAACAACCTGGTTGTTTGTCACCTCAAATTCAAGTTTTTCTTTAGTAACATTTACATTGTTATATTTGAGTTTTTCTAAATCAAGCTTCCAACCATGAAGTGGGCATTCTGCTAATTTTTCATCTTGACATGGCTGTAATGTGCCACTGGCATGGTCGCATATACGTGAGATTACCCAGTCGACTTGTTTCTCTTTAGATAGTTTAAGAATATGTTTGTCTTGATAGTTTATTCCTGGTGTTAAGTTATCGAGATCATAATGATAATGGCTATGATTTTTATCATCTATACACGAAAACGATCCAGCTAAACGCAATTTTATTTTTAATTTTCCCATTGATATATTGGATTTGTGTAGTGCTTGATTTAGTTGTGTAACTTAAATATATCTTTTGATATGGAGGATATATTTACATCGTTAAAACGGCCAGTAATATTTTGAAGGCGAGTGACTCGCTCTTGGATATAATCAATACTGATTGGTGGGAATCTATGCTTGTGATAGGCAGTACTATTGCGATGTGATGAATTTTTGCTTTTAACTTTTTTCACCAACGTACGAGTGTTGTTATGTATTATGCTTGGTAAGCGAGCTAAGGACCCACGATGTGTGTGTGCGCTTGTAATATATTGTTGAAATAAGGTGTTAGTGATTATATCTGATGCTAAATCACCCTCTTGGCTACTAATATGTTCTGATAGCACGGGGCAGTGGCCTTTTGGTTTGGTATCGCTTGTAAGCGTTGTTTGAATTTTGTCGAGTAAGGATTGACTGCTAGTGGCTATGTCACACAATGCTTTAGGTAAACTATCATCTATTTTTTCGTTAGAGATAGGGTAATAACCAAGTGTTGGTTTATCTAATATTGTTGCTTCAATTGAAGTTGTGCATCCATTTGAAATTAATGCCTTTGATCCCATTATCCAAGGAATCACATTACCTTCATTGACTACTTTGATATTTTTATTGTCACTGAATATTTGTTGCCAGTTATTAATATTTTCTGAAGGGTGTGGTCTGACAATTATATTAATTGATGGAAATGTATCAGCTATTAAAGGAATAATTTTTTTAAATTCATTGAATAGTATTTGTTTATGTTTGAATCTATCTGCAATAAAGTTGTCATTTGAGTTTCCACTAAAATTTTTGTCTCTATTGGCTTCACCAATACCTACGCTAGAAATAAAATGATTTACCTGCCCAAAATTTGTATTGATTAGAATGTAGTCACCATATTGATTGATAATTTTTTCTGTTTCAGGATTAAAGTAACCTCGTAATTCAGGTCTAATAATATCGATTCTTGGGTTGCCTGTGATATGAATGGGCTGGTTATTGTAGGCGGAATAATTTTGAAATACCTGTGCATCATTTTTCCCCCATGCAAATAAGTGATCAATATAATCAAATGCGACTGGAGATAATCTATGTCTATAATATTGATCGTCAGGCAATCTCACTAAGCCTTCTTCATCCCATGCGGTAATTCTATGGCCTAGGCCGTGCATGATCTTGAACATTCTGATGCTGAATCTTCTCATGCTTTTAGCAAGGTAGACGGCATTATAAACTTTCGATGAATGATGATGGATGTATGCTCGTGACCCGATAATCGAGTTAAAGCCTTTTTCTGCAGCTGTACAAGCAAGAAGTATTTTGCCGTCTAGCTCACGTACCTGACTCTCAACAGGAATTAGTAAAGTATCAAATGTACTCATTACTATTTATGTAGCTCTTCGAGTAAAACTTCGGCAAGCTTTAAATCAATTTCTTCATCAATATTGACTACAGGGCGTTCAATTATGAGAGGAATGCACTGCTTCTCCATTAAGTTATTTTGATCAATCAAGCTTTCTCGTGTGGTGGCATAACAAATGCCATTGCGATGGTAATAATCAGGTATCTGTTGGCGTATAGAATATTGAATTCCACCTTCTAAGTAGGGGTTGATAAAGCCGTTGTCCGAAAGTTGTAATGTTTTATGTGGTGTGTAATGTCCGGGGGTTTTGCTGACAGTTGCGACGGTGAAGGCGTTTTTTTCTATTAGTAAACTTACAGCATTTGTAATATCTTCTGGTGTTCTCATTGGGCTGGTTGGTTCAAGTAACACTGAAATATCAAATTTTTTATTGTAATAATCTTCACTATATAACCACGCATGTTTCCACATATCAATTGACTTCGCATGGTCGGTCGATAATTCTTTGGGACGTGTGAATGGGACATCAATATTTTCATTGCGAGCATGAGTGCATATTTCAGCATCATCCGAGCTTAGGACAATTTCATCTATCCAGTTTAGTTGTTTAACACAGTTTGCTGCATGGGCAATTAAAGAATTGCCATGAATGTTACGTAAATTTTTGCGTATTATTCCTTTGCTTCCACCGCGTGCTGGAATGACAGCAAGAATGTTTTTGTTCTTGAATGACATGTTTTTCTAAGGATAGCGGTTAGCGTTTTTCAGCAAGAATTGAGAAACCAACAGGAAATTTAGTATGTTCTCGAACTAAATTGTCTGTGAATTTTTCATCCCATTCTTTGAGTTGTGGCCAATGTTCTTCATAAAACCATTTCTCAGATTTTTTACGCTGTTCTGCCGGCATATATTCTAATGCTTGAAGCCAACAATAACCTATCGCGCTGAAAGGGCCGCCATCTAACTGAGTATCAATTGGTTCTAGGCCAACAGAGCGCATAATTTCATACATGCCATAAGGTGTATAGCGTAGGTAATCATCTGGTATTTGGTGTAGTTCTCTTAAGGTCGGTTCAAATACAAATACTTTGCCGTTTGGTTTGGTGATTCTTGCCATTTCGCTAAATAAATCATGCTGGTTGGCAATATGATGAACTAAGTTAGGCACCAGGACCAAGTCTGCAATATTATCTTCTAGACCTGTATTTTCGATTGGTGCACGTTTTGTGATCGGCACGCGTAAAAAATTCTTGTCTATCACTTTGTCTTTATTGTAAGCCCCACGATCATCGGCACTTTTTGGGCTGCTATCAATCGAGATAAATTCTTGTTGGTGGAAATATGGGCCGACCAAACTCAGTCCTCCATATAAGAGTCCACGTTCTAGTGAAACAACTGTTGATTCAGGTGCTATTTCTTGTGCTAGCTTTCTAATTTCACGCAACAATAAGTCAAAGTGTGGTAAACGATCAGTAATGAAGACCTTCTCCGCAAGGACTTGAGTATGCTTGGCTAGCTGATCGTTTGAGTAGTTCATAGGCTTATTGTACAAGAAAAATATGTGCTGATACCTGTTTAATTTTAATTGAGGAACGAGTATTAAGGACAGAAGAAAACCTATCTATTTTTGCTTGTAAATCCTTTTCGTTTAGCTCAGGAAATCTGACATTTTGATAAGCCTTATTATATTTTGAATTTGGTGAGAGGCCTTTAATTCTTTTTGTCCATTTTCTTTTTGTTGCTAGTAGACTCCCGTGTAATTTTTGAATGGAAGTAGAATTGTGAGTGTCATTATTTTTTACATTTAACAGGGTGTTAACGATATTTGTGCAGCATAAATTATCTGCATCATATTCAATGTATTTGTCTAATACAGATGAGTCAATTGTTGGCTGATCACTCCGTATGTATCTATGCAGCATGTCTATGACTTGTGGAATTGATCCACACTGATTACTAAGTTGATCGGGAATTTTCGAGCAATAGCCATATCTTGGATGTGTTGTTGGTGAAAAGGCAATAGCAGTTTTGTTAGATAAATATGCTTCTATACCTGTAGTACAACCACTATGTATTAATGCGGTTGCCGCTCTGATCCATGGAATCACGTTGCCTTTTTGTATTACTTCCACATTGTCATATTTTGATGCGATCTTGTGATAAGGATCGGTATTTTCTACTGGATGAGGACGGATAACTATTTTTATATGTTTAAACTCATTTGCTATCTGCGGGATTAATTCCAAAAACTGTGAAAAGATTGTTTGTTTGAATATGGCTCTTCCTTCGGCAAATTCTCTTCCCATTCCTAATGAGCCTCGTCCCATCTCACCATAACTTCCATCTTTCTTTTTAGTAGTGAATAAATTGTGAATATTTAAATGGGCATTCACATTTCCAAAATTAGTATTGATTAAAATAAAGTCTCCATGCTGATTTTTGATTTTATTTATTTCGTCTTCATAATAGTTTTTAAATTCTTTGCGAAGTAGATCAATGCGAGGATTTCCGACTTTATAGATAGTGAGATCTTTTGGCAGTAATGGATATTCTTCAAATAAATCCTTGTTTTCTTGTCCCCATGCAAATAAATAAGATACATAGGATAAAGCAGTCGCTGATAATCTACGCTTGAAATATATATCCGGAACATAATGCACTAAGGCTTCCTCATCCCATGCACAAATTGTATGACCTAGCTTAGATAAAATACGGAACATTTTGTCACTGCGCTGAGTAAAGCTTTTAGCAAGATAGATGCTGCGTGGAAACTTGGTAATCATGATATCCATTTCAGTGCGATAACCAATGTAACTTTTTAAGCCTGCATTTGCAGCGCATACCGAGAGTAGTAATTTTGGATCTAGCTCTCTTACTTGGTTTTCAACGGGAATTAATATTGTCTGAGTATTAGTCACTGAAATAGTATCTTGATATTATTTGATTAATTGATTCCATCTTGCTTCAAATGCTGAAATTGTGTTTTTGTCGTGTGAACAGGCAATGATCTCATTATTTAATAGCATCGATCGAGATGACCAGTTAAAGCTTCCAAACATAACGCAATGCTGTTGATCTGACTTGTATATTATAAACTTGTTATGCATTAAACAATTCTTGTCTAGCTTAGGTTGATAATACTTTATAGCGTGTTTATCAAGGAATACTAGATGTTTGTTCGGTACCCTGCGTTGACTGGACTCTAAAAGCAATTCTATTTTTTTACCAGTCTTTAATGCGGCCTTTATTGGCTTTAAAGTGCACAGGCCTTTCAAGTGAGATATTGCACATTTTACATGTACATTGCTCTCATTGTTTGATAATAATTTATTAATTGGATGCTTGCGTAGACTTGGTAAGAAATTAATTTCCCATTCTAGTGAGTGAAAAGTAGTGTTGTGTGTCACTGCTAACCTAGCAAACATTCGCTGCCAATAAAGCTGTAATTTCAGTATATGCTTGTGTAGATAGTTAACTGAGTTTTCTTCATCAATCGCAACTAATACATTATGACTAATTGAGTGATCTCCTATCTTATCAATCAAGGTAGCATCAATATGTTGATCTCCCGCAGTTGGGTTATATGAACCAATCAATACTCGTGGAGTTGGATGAGAGAAATAAAATAATTTGCTATGTAAGTGTGGATGCCAATGGATACCAAAATATTCCCAAAAAGGCTTCCTCTTTACAATAATAAGGTTTATAGAGGTAAGATTAAACTTATCAATACATAATTGATTGATGCTCGGTGTGCGTGGTCGTCCATCAATGGTAAGGTTTATCTGTACGCCACGTTTAGATGCATTGATTAATGCTTGGATAATTTCAGGGTCGTTTAAGTAATAGCAGACCCAGCTGATATTACCGTTACTCGGTACTGCTTCAATATGTTGAATTAAAACATCGCGCAGCAGGTTTTTATTTTTGTCTGGGCCGCCGAAATAAGTCTCTGCTGAGCTTGTCACAGTACTAAGATGCGATATTAATACCGCAATGTCTTTTCTGTGTTAATGCTGGCAGAGGCGATTGTCTCAGCTATTCGTGTACCGGCCTGGCCATTGCCATACAAGGGGTTAGATGGATACTTGCCATGTTTGATTTGAGCAAGTAGCGCGGTTTTTATTTCTTCACGGTTGTAATTAACGTCTATTACATTTGCTCCGCGATCTCTGCCATTTTGGCGACTACCAATATTGACGGATGGTGCGCCAATGAATGTGCTTTCACGTATACCTACACTTGAGTTGCCGACGATGCACTGACTACGGTTTAGCAATTGAATGAAATTTTCTGGTGGTAAGTTTTTTACAAAGTGTATGTGGTTTGTTTTATTGTTTTCTCTAAATGCGCGAATGCCTTTAGAAGTGCCATCTGAACCGGCATCAACATTTGGCCAAAACCAAAGAGTGGGTATCTGACATTCTTGAATGGCTGTCAATGTTTGTTCTATATGTAGGCGTGCCTGTTTGTATTCTGTTGTAACTGGATGCTGCATGACAATAATATAAGGCTTGGAAAGGTCGACATTGGCACCTACACCACCGAGTTGTTTTGCGACATGATCAAGACTTTCATCTTGGTTCTCACATGCTTGCATCGCTAAGTCAATTGAAGGGCAGCCAGTATTATAAACTCGTTCTGGGTCTTCACCCATTTTAATGACACGCTTTTGAGCCTGCTCACTTGAGACGCAGTGGATATCAGCCAGTTTGGTGATGGCGTGTCTAACTTTTTCATCAATTGAGCCGGTGACTTCGCCACCTTGAATATGAACTAAAGGAATGTGCATATAACTGGCTGCAATCGCCGTTGCCATAGTTTCAAACCGGTCAGCAATTGTGACTACAAAATCGGGCGCTAAATTGTCAAAAACGGTGGCCAGCTCTGTGACTCCAAGACCTGTAGATTTTGCAGAAGTGACAGGATTTTCACCTTCAAGAATCATATAGACGCGACGATCTATATGAAAACCTTCATTTTCGATGACTTTGTCAGCGCTGCCATATCTATCTAATAGGGCAGAGGCAGCAACCACCAGTTGTAATTCTAAATCTTTATGTTCACGTACAGCGTGTAGTAAAGAACGAATTCTGGCATAGCTGGGTCTTGCTGTAATGACGACACAAACTTTACGCACTTATATCACTCCACATTTTCTAATTGGATCATCGTGTTAATGTCAATGTCATGCTTTGCTTTTTTGCCTAAGATATTGTCAATTCTATTGGCTGGAATACCAGTGCCAGGCTTCTTGGTTGTTATTTTATCGGGAGTAATAATCTCACCAGCCTTGATAAGCGTACTTGAGTAAAGGCTTTTCATAAATATTTTGCGTAAAGGTTCTGCTTCTGTGTCTGCAGATGACTTGTCGACTGGGTGGTTCATGACCGTTTCAATAAAACGAATTCCTTCTATTAAAGATTTGAGTTCTTGTGTAGTAATGGAGGCAATGACATCGGGCCCAAACATTTCACGGCTCAAGGTAATATGAACTTCTAAAACTTGTATGCCTTGTGAAGCAGCAGCTAATCCAGAATAAATTGTGCCAGAGTGATCAGATAAGCCTACAGCACAACGATAGTTTGATCTGAATTGATTAATTACATTAATACCTAGTCTTTCGGGACTACATGGATACTGAGAAGTACATTGAAGTAATGCTAATGGGTTGCCTGCTTTTTGAACGTGGTTGACTGCTTCAGAAATTTCCTCAGTCACACTTAATCCAGTAGATAATATAATGGGTTTATTTGTCGCTAGGACGCAATCAAGTAGGGGAGTATTGGTAATTTCACCCGAAGCAATTTTCCATGAGCCTACCCCAATATTTTCTAAAAGTTCTACGGCTTTATTTGAGAATGGTGAGCTTAAAAAATGTAGCCCGACATCATCGGCATGACGCTTAAGTTCTTGCCATTGCGGAACTGTAAACTCCATGCGCTTCCAATAATCCATGCGTGATTCATCTTGATAACTGAATTTAGTACGCCACGGCTCGGCTGAAGTACTTTCTTCCTCGGCAATGTGTGTTTGAAATTTAATTGCATCGGCACCAGCATTAGCAGCTGCATCTATATGAGCATGTGCAACGCCAAGACTGCCATCATGATTTTGAGCAACCTCAGCAATAATTGCACAAGATGCATTATTTGTGGGAGTGTCCAACCAGGTTTGAGTTTTCTCGGTCATGAATGAATTGCTTGCTATAAGACAGATAATTATAGAAGAGTTAAGCGAGCTGCTCAGTTAGTGCGGGCGATTGGAAACTAGCAAATGCATCTAATACAACATCAAGTTGCGCGCTTGTGTGTGCAGCACTGACACTGCAACGCAATAAACACTTCCTGTTAGGAGTGGCTGGTGGCATAACTAGATTAACGTAGATGCCACGATCAAATAACTTTTTCCATAAACCTAAGGCGTCAGCTCGTTCGCCTACATTCACTGCAATGACAGGGCTAACCTCGGGGCTTAGTTCGTAACCCATAGACTTTAGCCCGCTATATAAGCGATTGGCATTTTCCCATAATTGTTCGCGTAATTTTGGGTTATTTTTGATAATTCCCAGTGCTGCTCTGGTGGACGCAATCGTGCCGGGTGAGGGAGATGCTGTGAAAATATAAGGGCGACTTGTGTAACGTATCACTTCTAGCTCAGGGTGTTGGCTTACGCAATAGCCACCAATGCCGGCTAAACTTTTGCTAAAGGTGCCTGTAATAAAATCGACATGCGCTTCGACATCACACTCTTGAGATAAACCACGCCCGCTTTCACCAAGTACACCTAGAGAGTGAGCTTCATCTACAAGAAGTAGTGCGTCATATTTCTGCTTCACTGTGACTATTTCTTTTAAATTCCCACGGTCACCAAGCATGCTGTAGATGCCTTCAACAATAATTAGTGTTTTTGATGCTTTGTCTCCTAATCGACGCAAACGCTTATCGAGATCTTCAGCATTATTATGTCTGAAGTGGATAATATCGGCGCCACTTAATTTGCAGCCATCGTAAATAGAGGCATGACAATGTTCATCAAGCATGATGGTGTCACCTTTACTGACTAACGCAGATATCATACCTAGATTGGCGGTATAACCGGTTGAAAAAACAATAGAATGGTCAACACCATAAAACGCAGCTAATTCTTGTTCGAGTTCTTGGTGACCGGCATATGAACCATTGGCGAGCCTAGAACCTGTGGTTCCTGTGCCGTAAGTGCGAGTCGCTTGATGATTGGCATTAATGCATTGATTGTCGAAGGTCAGTCCAAGATAGTTATTTGTCCCAACTAAAATTGTTCTTCTGCCTTTAACACTGCCCTCAGTTGCAGAGTACAGATGCTCGATCACTGCGCCAAGAGGTGCCATGGATTCTGTGTCTGTCGTGGTATGTTGCTGAGTGAATTCTTGAAGGCGGTTTAGCAGGCTCATTGGTAGTATTGGGGCAATTATTGATTTTTTAGTTTTGAAATTTCTATTGCTAAATCATGCACAGTATTAACATCAGGCAGTGAATTAAGGGGAATGGAAATATCAAAATGATCTTCAAGCTCCATCATTAATTCCATCACCATCACTGAATCTAGTTCTAGATCTCTCATTAAGTGTTGAGTTTCAGTTATTTCTACGTCTTGTTTAATAAACTCACTTAGAAGTTTGATAACGTCGCTTAAAATAGCGTCTGCATCTTTAGTCATGAATATGCATTGGTCTAATTAACATCATTGTTAGAGTATAAAGTGCCAAGTCCGAATTTTAAATCCACTTTAGACTGCCAGTCCTTTGAATTTGATGCATTCTTTGAAACCCAGTTAAGGTACAGCAACTCCCTTACTTTACCTGGTGTCAACATCGGGGAGTAATTTAATATCTTAGAGAATAGCACATTAGAGTGCGCTATAAGCGATAGTAAGGTATTTGGTAGACGGATAATTCTAATTTTCCTGCAGAAAAATTCCTCACATATACGCTTAATTTCCTGCCAACTATATTGATTGCCATCATCGGGCTCAATAGTGAGTTTTGGCTCTGATGCCGGATCTAATTGATTGATTATTAGCTGGCTTAAATCGCTGACATGTATGAGTGAAAATTGCTGCTTTGCTGATCCGGGTACCCAAAGTATCCCTCGTTTCATCCAATCAAAGATGGGTTTTAGTTCGTTATCGCCCGGCCCATAAACCGCGGGAGGACGAATAATTGTCCATCTAGTTAACTGGCTTTGTTTTAATGCTAATTCGCTTTCGTATTTACTATTGGCGTAATCTGAAATGGTAGGTTCGCGTGCAGATAATGAAGAGATTAGAACGAATTTGCAGTCACGCGTTTGACGGCAGGCTGAGAGAATATTTTCGGTGCCAGTAACATTATCGTGAATAAATGGTGCTGCACTGGCGCCTCGGACTCTTCCTGCGCAGTGAATAACATAATCAGCATTAGCAGTGAGTTGGCTAAGAGAGTCATGGTTATGCAGATCTCCCACGATGATTTCGATATTTGGATGATCAATGATTGTGGTTTTGCTAGATCGAACAAGAATTTTTATACGATAATTATTGGCTAACAATAATTTTAAAATATGTGAACCAATAAATCCCGTGCTACCAGTGATGGCAACCACACTAGTATTGGTCATGATGAATATTACAAATAAGGTTGAACACTAGAGGCATGTCGACATGCCTGTTTTTTAGATAGCGGTTTTTACTTGAGCGCTAGCATCAGAGATAAATGCTTCAGTTAGACTGTTTTGTTCCATGTAGTCACGTCTAGCAGCTGATCTAGATAACTTGCCAGATGATGTTCTAGGCAATGTATGAGGTGGGACTAATTTAATAAAGCAGCGTACACCAATCTCGTCCAGAATAGCTGTCTCAACACGCTGAATAATATCGGCACGATTGTTTTCGTCTCGTTCGCGACACTGCATCACAAGAACTACTGTAGATTCACTATTAAAGCCTGGTGCAGAAAAAGCCAGTGCATCACCCGTACGAATTTCAGGTTGCTGTTCAGCGAGGTGTTCGATGTCTTGTGGCCAAATGTTTCGACCATTGATGATAATTAAATCTTTTTCACGACCAGTGATGAAAACTCGTCCATCAACTAGGAATCCAATATCACCTGTATTTAGCCAGCCATCACGCAGTGAGTTTTCTGTTTCTTCACTATTGTCAAAATAATGAGACATAACGCTAGGACCTTGAACATAGATGACGCCAACTTCGCGTTCGGCAAGGCGCTTACCCTCTTTATTGCGTATCTCAATCTCATGATCAGGCAGTGATGGGCCACAATCGACAAACTTTGCTTGACGGTGATTGGGGTGATCAGAACTAATAGCGGCAGCAATGTTATTTTCTGCTAATTGCTCTCCGTCTACCGTCTCAATCGTAATTGGTTTGTCTAATGAGGCAAAACTAATGGCGAGAGAACATTCGGCCATGCCGTAACATGGCAAAAAAGCAGTGTCTTTGAATCCACACTTACTGAGCAGTTTTGAAAATTTCTCGAGTGGCTCAGGGCGAATTGTCTCAGCACCAATCCCAGCAATTCTCCAATGACTGAGGTCATAATCTAGATTCTTGCTTTCACGTAATCGCCTTTCGACCAACTCATAGCCAAATGGAGGGCTAAATGTGATGGTTGCTTTATTCTTAGACATGATTTCTAGCCATCTTCTCGGACGCATTGCGAAATCACGCGTATCTAAGTAATCAACGGATGTTTGAGAGGCAATAGGTGACAGCACAAGGCCGACTAGGCCCATATCATGATAAAACGGTAGCCATGAAATCGCACGGTCATCAGCGTTGATTTTAATGCCGTTAGAAATGATTCTAGCAAGATTGCTGAGCACAGCTTTTTGTTCAATAACTACGCCGCGGGGGAATTTGGTACTGCCAGAGGTGAACTGTATATAAGCGGTGTCTTCTGGCTTTGCATCATACAGCTCAATACTAGCGTCTGCGACATGATCAGAAAAGCTCTCAATATCACCGACAAACTTCATATCAATGTCTTTACAGGCTTCATTGACAAGGGGTAATACGGATTCTGGGGCAAAAACAGCCGTGGCATGAGCGCTAATCAGCAAATCACGTGTCTTTCGGACATAACCGGCTCGACTACCCAGTTGTATAGGCACGGGCACAGGAGCGGGAATTAGGCCTGCATATTGGCAAGCAAAGAAGCCGCGTAAAAAATTAGGATGGGTCTCTGCCACAATCACCACGCGATCACCGTGCTTGAAATCCATTGCAATTAATTTTCTGGCTAAGTCTTTTGCCTCTTGGGCCAATTGCGAGTAGGGGACCGATTGAAGTAACTGAGCACGGCTGCCATAAAAATTGGAGCCGGTTACGCCCTGCGCAGCATAATCGAGTGTCTCGGCTAGATTGCTGAAATTGGCAGGTCTTAGTGGGATATTATTATTAGTTGGCGTAGCACTGGCAGTCATGTTGTAGTTTGATTCCTAAAATTACAATATTATCAATTACTTATATTTTGTTATGTGCCAACTATCTTATTATTATTATGTGTTTTAGATGAGCGAACTTGCTAATTTATTTAAATATTCAAGACTTATTACTATGAACTCACTCTAAAACCATAACTTTTAAAGTATTTTGTTCAGAGTTTCAAGTTTTTCTCTTATTTAGTTGATGCTATCTGACTATGATTACAACGTGATTGTTCCCTAAAGTTTTAATACTAAAGTACTAACTGTAGTGATGTCTGGTATTAATGGTTAACGTAAATTAATTAGTGACTTACCCATTGAATTTTTAGATGTTCAAGTAATGTACTTTTCTGAGTCATATTTAGCGGGATTTGACTGCTTAAATCGGGAGGTCCAGGCCATTTATTGTCCTCAATAGTCATCGCCAATGCTTGACGAGGGGTACTATACCTAGGAATTACATGAAAATGAACATGTGGATCAACCATCATAAGCATTAAGTAGTTGATTTTATCATAACTAAAACAATTGGTTAAGCTCAGTTCGATATCTTTTGTAATAGTTGACAATTCTGCTAATGCAGCACTAGAAAGGTTGCCAAAAGCATGTTCATCACTGTGACTAGCCAGTATTAAAGACCCTAACGTCACTTGTTCAGGGCGCAATAACACACTCCAGTATTGATAACTTTTGATTACTGAGTCAGGGAAGCCGAATTTTATAAGCGTGTCATTCATTGTTTATTATCGTATGCCAGCAGGTGCGCAAGGCTTGTTTGTCGGTGGTATTCGGTCGAACAAAAGGCTTGATTGGTTTAGTGCCAAGATGCTGATTATAATTGGCAGACGGCGATTAATGAACTCAAATTTTTTAGGTAGTTGAATGAATGTAATAAGTCTTTTTTGGGCAGGGAAAAAATATCATCTTGAGGATATGACTTTCTCTGATTTGGTAAAAGCATATATGCAATATCCAGCAATTCAGGTTTATTTCATGATTGCGCTAACGGCAATAATCGCTATTTCTTTTCAGGGCTTATGGTCAGTAGCCCATATATGGATAGCAATTATTGTTGCATTTATATATCCGCTAATTTGGTATTTATTGCACCGCTATGTTTTACATAGCCAGTTTCTATATCGGTCTGCCAAATTTGCCAAAATGTGGAAGCGGATCCATTTTGATCATCACAGCGATCCAAATGATTTGCGAGTGTTGTTTGGTGCATTGCATACCACATTACCAACAGTGGCTATCTGCACAATGCCCATTGGTGCGTTAATTGATGGTTGGGTCGGAAGTATTGTTGCAATTGCGGCAGGTGTCGTTGTGACCATGTTCTACGAGTTTTGTCATTGTATTCAGCATTTGCATTACACACCAAGTATTAAGTTTTTTAAAACAATTAAGCGGTTTCATCTATTGCATCATTTTCGAAATGAGCACGGTAATTATGGGATCACTAATTATTTTTGGGATAAATTATTTGGTACTTACTATGACAAAGATGATAAATGGGAGAAAAGCCCTACTGTATTTAATTTGGGCTACGATGATGATCAAGCAGAAAAATATCCTTGGGTTGCAGAACTGACTAAGTCTGCTAAATAAATTTTATTAGAACTTATTCATAGTAATACTTGAATTATAAAGTGTCTCTAACACTTCATTCATTTGATGTCACTGACCGTGCATCTATTAAGAAATTTATAAAAGTACCATGGGGCCTCTATGTAGATGATTCTTGTTGGGTTCCACCACTAATACAAGAACGTTTGGATTTGCTTTCACCCAAGCATCCGTATTTTGAACATGCGCAAGCACGATTTTGGATTGCTTATCGAGAGGGAGAAGCCGTCGGCCGGATTAGTGCTCAGATTGATCAATTGAAATCTCTCAGTGATCATGAGTTAGTGGGTTATTTCGGAATGTTTGAATGTGTGGATGATGTTGAAGTGGCCGCTGAATTGTTTTCTCAGGCAGAGCAATGGATAGCTTCTCACGGTTGTAATTTGATTCGTGGGCCCTTTAGTTTGTCTATCAATCAGGAAAGTGGTCTGCTTATAAAAGGTTTTGATACAAAACCATATATCATGATGGGGCATGCTAAACGTTATTATCAAAATCTTTTTGAACAAAATCATTATGAGAAAGCAAAAGATCTTTTTGCTTGGTTGAATCAATGGGATTTTGAAAATCCTCCTGCTATGCAACGAATTCTTAAGCGTTATGAAAATAGAATTGTTTTGCGCAGTGTCAATAAAAAGAATATCCAAGCAGATATGAAAATCATGTTAGATATTTTCAATGATTCATGGGCAAACAATTGGGGATTTGTTCCTTTTACTGAAAATGAATTTATGCATCTTGGAAAAGAGTTGTTACAACTTATTTCTTCAGATCATTTTAAAATTGCTGAGTTTGAGGGAGAGCCGGCTGGAATGGTGGTCGGTCTACCTAATTTTAATGAAATTACTCAAGACTTGAATGGGCGATTGTTTCCTACAGGTATTTTTAAATTGTTATGGCGCTTAAAATTTGCTCGTCCAAATTCCGGCAGAGGCGCATTATTAGGGATTAAACAAGAGTATCAAAATCAAATGAAGGGTTCAGCGTTAGCACTTACCTTGATAGGAAAATTCAAAGAATTTGCGATTGAAGTGGGTTTTAAGCAGCATGAGCTATCATGGGTGTTGGAAGATAATATGCGTCTTAATAAAATTCTTAAAAGCTTAGGCGCGACTCAATATAAGACATATCGAGTATATGAAAAAAGATTATCTCTTCCGGCGGAGCAAATATGACAACGACGTGGAATGCTGTTGTACTGGCTGGAGATCGTGGCGACAAAGACCCTGTGGCTAAAGCAGCTCGTGTTTATGGTAAAGCAGCGGCAACTTTTGACAACATCTCATTAATAGAGCGCGTGGTTGGCGCATTAAGTCGCTCGGATAGTATTGATAAAATTTTCACCTTAGGTCCAACTCAATCATGTTTAGATCAGCATCCTGATGTCAATGATGTGCTAAATCAATATGGTGTGAAGATCTTGTCACCGGACAAAGGACCAAGTGCAAGTGCTTTGCGTGGAGTCTTGGCCAGTGGCCACTATCCCACGCTGGTGGTGACTTGTGATTTACCATTGCTAGAGCCATTAATGATTGATAATTATTGTCGTCAGTTAATGAATGTCGATGCTGATTTTGTTGTTGGTGCAATTGATTATTCGTTGATAAGTGAAAAAATGGCACCACTTAAAAAAACAAAATATCAATTTAATGAACAAGCAGTTTGTTTTGCAAATTTATTTGCGGTGCTGAAGCCGCAGGGTATGAAAGCTATTGAGTATTGGCAAAGTGTTGAAGACAGTCGTAAAAAACCTCTTGAGCTTGTTCGCAAAATAGATTGGTTGAGTATTCTGAGATATAAACTTGGACGTTTAAGTCTAGAGCAAGTAGCAACAAAGCTATCAAAGAAAGTGGACGCTAACGTTGTAGTTGAAAATTTCTCCGTGCCAGAGCTAGCGATCGATGTTGATTCTGCGCATGACTATGAAGTGTTATCCGCGTACTTGAAATAATATCTTTATTCTGACCACTTTTCGGCAAGCTTCTGTGCTTGTTCAAGATCTTGGATAAAATCAACTTCAGTCCACTCTAAACCATGTATGGAACATGTGCCGACATGATCATGTGTAGCTAGCTTATCAATGATGGATAAGTACCATTTCTGTAGAGATTCAGGAGAGTACATTAACTTCTCAATAGTATCTTTAAATAAATTGGCGCCTTGAGGACTGAAATGCATGATACCAATAGATTCACCATTGACCTCGGACATGGGTAGCTTTTTGCCAACAGATATCAAGCGGGAACCATTGGTGATGACTTTCATGTCATCATCGTCATAACTGTCTTTTTGGTCTGTTGCTAAGGTGATTGGAAAGTCATTCGTGTTTAATAGCTTGGTAATGACTGAGGGTTCAAATAATGTGTCACCATTTAGAATGATAAAGTCATCTTTGAAATGGTCGCGGGCCATCCAGCAACTGGCTAGATTATCAGCAATCTCATAGAATGGGTTGTAAACAAAACTGACATTATCGCCGTATCGCTTATTTAGAATAGACTCAATACGCGGTGCGGCATACCCAACGACTGCGACAATCTGCTTTATGCCAACTTCTTGTAGCGCATCAATCTGCCATTCAATAAAATGCTTATTATTTAGTGATAATAAGCATTTGGGTGATGACTCCGTGTAGGGTAGTAAGCGGCGTCCTTGGCCGGCGCATAAAATAATGGCTTTCATTGTGTTAGATAAAAATACTGTTAGTGTAAAGGGTCTAGATATAACAAAATTAGCGCTAGACGAGCCGGGCGTAACTATACACTATACGTCAATGTAGAGTGACACCAATTCAATCATAGATTTACCTAATTTGATCATAACCACTTACATAACTCGAGAAATACTAAGGCCGTTTGCATTAATTTGTGCGGTTCTTTTTCTGCTAATGGTGAGTTATAGCGCGTTAGCATTATTGGGCGATGCGGCAAGTAATTTGATTCCCTCAAATTTGTTGCTGGTGTTGATCGTATCGAAAACAATTGCTGCATTTGAGCTGTTTCTACCACTTGCGCTCTACATAACATTGCTCATGGGTTTGGGTAAACTCTATTCTGAGCAAGAAATTAGTGCATTGCATGCATCCGGCATGAGTGTTTTTGGTTTAATCAGAACGCTTATGCCGTTAATTATTTCGATCGTTTTGTTAACAGCTATTGTGGCTATTTTTGTGCGCCCATGGGCTTATGATTTGCGTTATAGCGCTAAGCATCAAGCACAGCAAACCTATGATTTTGATCACCTCGAAGAGGGTTATTTTTATGAAAATAAGGAATCTGGTCAGGTTTATTTTGTCTCAAGTATAGACAATGATACTGATATTAAAAATGATATCTTCGTTTATCAGCCTAAAGAAAATTCAGTGCAAATTGTTTATGCAGATAAAGGATTTCATCAAGAGCAAGAGAGTGATCAAGTACCCGTGATGGTGTTTTTAGACGGAACAGCGCATCGATTGCAACAAGATAGTTCAGATACATTAGTCAGCTTTAACCAATTTACTGTGATGCCTGAGGCTGAAGAGATTGAGCCTCTATCATTTAAGCGAAAAGCTGCATCAACTTATTATTTGGCAAGCTCGACTGATCGATATGAAGTGACTGAGTTTCAATGGCGAGTAACCTCAGCTTTTAAAGCTTTTTTTCTTGCAATTATTGCTATTTTATTAGCAAAAACATCACCCCGGCAGGGGCGATATGGGAAGCTGATTATTGGAATATTGTTTTTCTTTGTTGTGCATGCAGGAAGTCTTGTAATGAAGACATGGATGGAGCAGGGGGCTCTGAGTGTGCTTCCAGGAATGTGGAGTGTGGTGATAGGTTTGATAGTTTTGACTGCTGTGCTAGCGAAGCGTTATTCATAATTTAACTATGTTTATATTGCAACGCTATATAGGACTCAGTGTGATACGAGGGTTCCTGCTGCTCGCATTAATTATTGTATCGCTTTTTTCAATAATTTTGTTGATAGAAGAGTTAGATCAAGTAGGTACTGGTAGTTATAGTTGGGTGATTGCTATCAAGTATGTGTTATTGCACGCGCCAAAATTGTTATTAGATTTTGCTGCTTTTATTAGTTTGGTCGGTTCTATTATTGCATTGGGTTCTTTGGCTGCGCATCAAGAATTAGTAGCGATTGAAACTGTAGGTGTTTCTCCGCGTGGAGTGATTAACTCAGTCTTATTTGCGGCAGTGATATTAATGACATTGGTGTTAATTAATGCTCAGTTTGTGATTCCAGCAACATTACAGCATGCAAATGTCGAGAAAACGTTGGCAGTAGAGGGTGCAGGTGATTTTGTTAGTGAGGCAGGGTACTGGGCGCAAAGTAATCACCGTTTTATTCATGTTAAAGACGTTGAAAATGGGCGCATTCCTATCGATGTTGAAATATTTGAGTTCAATCACAAGCATGAATTGTTGCGTTATTTGCATGCTAATAAAGTTGAATTATCTGAACAGGCTGAGACTGATTGGATTTTGCATGGTGTGATAATTAAGGAGTTGGTTGATGGGCGTTTGCAGATAAATGAAGTTGATAGTCTGCAATGGCAGTCTTTTTTAAGTGCAGCTCAACTAGGAATTATTGTCTCTAAACCTGAAGCATTATCGGTAACTGATTTATATCAGTTTGTTCAAGGGTTAAAGCAACGTGGAGAACAGTCTTATCGCTATGAATTATTGTTTTGGCAAAAAGTGATGATACCGATATCAGCAGCGATTATGATATTGCTGGGAATGCCATTTGTTTTTGGCTCTCAACGAACTGTTTCAACGGGAAAGAGAATAACTATGGGAGTGCTAGCTGGAATTTCTTTCTATGTCGTCTCCCAGGTGATCACTCATATGGGTTCACTTCAACAATGGCCTCCTATGCTGATCGCATCTACGCCAAGTATTTTCGTACTTGCAGTTTTAATATTGATTAATTTGCGGAAGCCAAACTTGTTTTCGACGGGATAAACTTTTTGAGTTCCATATCGAGCTTATAGCTTTGTTTGTTGATGTTCCATCCTTCAGTGGTCTTGTTGATATCAAAAAGTAAGAATTCGGCTTTGTAATTCTCTGATTGATGAACACTTGATGAGGAAGACATGCCAATGATGGGTGTTTTATGATTATTTGAATGCTCAAGTGAATCGAGACAACTATTGTGCCCATGGCCATGTAGCACTAGATCAACAGTATGTTGCTTTAAAAGACTAGTTAATTCTTCTCGATTGAGTAAGCATTTTCGTGCTGGGGTATGGGTCATTGTCAATGGATGATGGACAAGTAATACCTTGCAATAGTTGTCTAACGCCTGACTGCTGAGTAATGCTTCTAAGCGATTGAGCTGATCTAAATGAATTTTGCCAGTTGCGCGAAACCAAGGAGCATCAAAGACGCTGGATAAGCCTATAAAAGCCACATGCTTGCGTATGCGTACAATTGGATAAATATTGTTAAGCTGTGTAAGTGCTTGCTTAGACGAGGCTTCTAATATTTTATTATCACCAAGCATATATTGTTCCCACAAAGCAAAACTACGCTGCCACTGTTCATTTACATAAAGATCATGATTGCCGGGGATAAGTGTGATGTCATCTGGGGCTGCAATACTTTGTAGCCAACTAACGACCTGTTTGAATTCACTTTTTAAACCAATATGGGTTAAGTCACCAGTGATGGCGTAGTGATCAACATTGAGCTGACGAATTTCTTCAATTGCAAGGTCTAAAATCCATCGTTGATGAGTGTGCCTTCGTTTGCGTAACCATGATAAATAACCAAGGATGCGTTTATTTAGTAATTGAGAGGGGTTAGGTCTGTGAATAGTAGATAAGTGCAAGTCAGAAAGTTGCACAAATCGAAAAGACTCATTAGCATGCCCGCCAGTTTTGCTACTTTCGTTCATTGATTTTTAATGCGCTAGCCTTTTGTGTTGAATATTTTGAAATGATTTTGTCATTGTTTTATCAGTCGAAAGTATCTTCAGTGTTAAGATAAATGATTCGACATTATATACAATTATGCTTTATCACATTATAAATACATGCGATGTTACATTATGGGGAGTGCCTCAAGCTGAGCGTATTCGAAAAGTATTAGCCAAAGCGAGTGATTTTACGGAAGTTACAGATATTAATTCAATTACACCTGAGCAAAATATTCTGTTATTGCGAGCTGATTATCTTTATGAGGCTAACGTTATTCAGAAGTTAGTAGCACAGCCCGAAGCAATGTTACTTTCTTCTTGTGATCAGAAAATGCCATCGGCGATTTGGGTGGCTGGCGGGAAGGTTTCTCAAGCATTGAAGCTACTCATTCATCAGCAAGCCCAATTCAATATAGAATCAATTCCTAATTTCACACCACAACAGTTGACAGGCGGGTATGACCCTCGTTTACGCAAATATGATTTAGCTCATGTTGTGCATATCAATGATCAGGATAAAACCATTATAGAGAATTATTTGTATGATAAATCATATAAGGGAATCACAGATTTAGTCACGAAATGGTGGTGGCCACTCCCAGCTAGAAGTATTGTAAGGAAATGTGCTGCTGCGAATATAACGCCTAATATGGTGACAGGATTTGGCTGGTTGCTCACTATTATGAGTGGATTTGCTTTTTATTATGGTGAGTTGGTGTTGGGGTTATGTGCCGCCTGGTTGATGACATTTCTGGATACGGTGGATGGAAAATTAGCGCGTGTGACATTGCAATCAAGTAAAGTGGGTCATTTGATGGACCATGGACTTGATATTATTCATCCGCCTATCTGGTATTGGTGCTGGGCAATGGGTATTGGTGTGAGCCAAATAACTTTTATGAATTTTACATTGCCTGTTATGGATTGGGTGTGGGTGATGTTAGCCGCCTATATTGGCGGTAGAATTTTCGAGGGAATGTTCCAACTGTTTTTTAATGACATAAGTATTTTTTGCTGGAAGCCAATTGATTCTTTTCATCGTTTAGTTACCGCACGCCGAAACCCATGCATTATTCTACTGACAATAGCCGTGATTATTGCTGATCCTCAATTAGGATTCATGTTGGTAGTCGCATGGTCCGTCATCTCAACAATAGTTCTAGGTAGTCGATTTGTTTATGCATGTATTATTAGGTTGATGCGAGGCCCATTAGAGTCTTGGGTGCAAAATATCAATCCAGATCAAAGCCAACCTTCTTTGGCAGTAAGGCTGTTCACTGGATATCCTGCTCAAAAAACGATAGCTCCTCTCTTACGAAATACAAAGTAGCGTAAGATGCCGGCCAACAATCTAGAGTCTGCCCAAGTAGTAGCGATTAGCAATCCACGAAGTGGAAAAAATAAGCGAGGTGGGTTTGAAGCATTTGAAAAAGCGCTAAAAAAATATTCTCAAATTAAGCATGTTGTGATTAATCAGGAACATAGTCTATTAGATGCTTTGGACATGTGTCAGCAGCAACATGCAAAAATATTGATTATTAATGGTGGGGATGGAACGCTACTACATGTGCTTACTTATTTGAAGAAAGTCGAAAATCAATCGTATACACCTTGCTTGGTGTTATTGCGAGCGGGAACTACCAGCATGTCATATGGTGATGTGGGGTGTAAAGGCCGTCTGAATGACGTGATTGAGAAAGTGGCTATGTATTCACAAGGTAGAATAAATTGTTTGAATAAAACGCCAGCTCCAGTACTTGAAATGACGCTTCCTGATGAGGGTGTCACAGTATGTGGGATGTTTTTTGGTGCGGGTGCAATTTATAACGGCATACTTTATTGTCGTCAAAAGATACATACAAAGGGTGTGCGTGGTGAAGTCGGCCCAACAGTGGCTATGATCCGTTATATTTTTGATTGGTTGACGAGTAATAAAATGACGACATCTACACGTGCCAGTGTCAGCATTGAACATGCACCAGAATTGACAGGTGATTTTGCTATTATTACTGCCACGACATTAAATCGATTGCTTATGGGTGTGTATCCATACTGGGGACAAGGAAAGTCTGACAATAAGCTCTCATTAACGTTAATCAAAAAGAATGCACCCAAGGCAACTAAAGCATTTATGAGAATTTTGCGGGGTAAAAATCCTGAAGTGGAAACTGACGAAGACTACTATCGTAGCCTGTGCCCAACTAAAACGACCTTGATTCTTGATGATGGTTTTACTTTAGATGGAGAGTTGTTTGGTGTCTCGGGAAAATCTACGAAAGTTGAATTACAGTCAGCGGGAAGCGTTACATTCCTAACCACATGAACGATGTATTATATCAGCATGTCTATTCAAATCTGCACTATCAACAAGATGAGGTGCTTGAGAAGTTTGTTGATACTTTAAAGGCTGAATATAAACAATCATTGTTAGCCGTTATTTTTTATGGGTCCTGCATGCGAACCAGTGAATATAAAGATGCGATGTTGGATTTTTATGTGATTGTTGATAACTATCATTCTGCATATTCTAATCGTTGGTATTCAATTGCCAATAAAATACTTCCGCCTAATGTGTTTTATTTGCAAGTAACTCTGGGCGATCAAACCTATCGGTCTAAGTATGCTGTCGTGAGTAAATCGGCATTATCTTATGCCGTTGAAAAATCATTTCATCCATATTTTTGGGCGCGTTTTTCTCAACCAATGTCGTATATATATGTGAAAAACAATGATATACGTGAGTGGGTGGCGGATACACAAAGGACAGCTGCTACGACTTTTTTGCAATCAGTCATTAAAAATGTCGAGGGACAAATTTCTAGTGAGACACTATGGATAACAGGCTTAAAGTTGACGTATTCATCTGAATTGAGAGCTGAAAGTAAGCAACGTGCAGAGATGATATATCAAGATGGCAAGGAGTATTTTGATGGTATTACCGAGTGTTTGTATGCAGAGAAATTAACTCAATTGTCTATCAACAATAAAAATATTTTCGCAACGATAAAATGGAAAGCTAGAAAATTCCTTGGGAAATTATTGTCAATTTTACGTCTAATGAAAGCCACAACGACGTTCGTCAATGGGGTTGATTATATTGCATGGAAAATTGAACGTCATACTGGGGAACAAGTAATAGTTAATGAGAAGCTTCGTCGTTACCCGTTAATATTTTGTTGGCCATTAGTGTTTAAACTCTATATACAAAGGAAAATACACTAGCACATTGTGCGTAACAAACAAAAATTTAATTGTAATATAGTTGTTATATGAAATAATTAACATAAAGCAATCCAGCGACTTATAAAGCCGCTGGATCTAACCTTAGTCCACTGGCTGGTAGGAGCTAAGGCTGAAGTAACCGTACGTTGAATATTAATTAATGTTCGCAATAACATAGAGTTATGGGGCAAATGTAACAAGATAATTCAATTAATGACTATGACAGAGATTGAGAGCAATAAGAGAAAACTAAAAAAATTGATGGACTT